>NZ_JAMHIU010000007.1:0-258835 GCF_023896895.1 Micromonospora sp. CPM1 | reverse complement strand
CCCGAGCCCCACCCCCAGCCCTTCCACCCCCGCGCCGCCGCCCACCCCCACCCCAGGGCTCACGGAGCCGGTAGTGCAGGCAGCCGCCGCCCCACCGACCCCACCTCCCTGCTCCTGACCCTCGCCCGCCGCTCCTGCCCCCGGGGACTGCTCCCTCCTGCCCCGTCGATCTTGCACTCGTGGCCCCTCTGCTGCCGCATAAGCACCTTTCGCCCAGGCCCCAACCGCAAGATCGCCGGGAGGGGGGAGCGGGCGATGCCAGCCCTCGGCGATCTTGCACTTGCTGCCCTCCAGGTGTCCTGGATGCGGCATTTGTCGGGGCCATGAGTGCAAGATCGCCGAGGGTCGGGGGGAGTGCGGGGGCGGGAGGGGTCAGGTCGGGGTGGGGAGGTCCAGCCACATGAGGATCTCGTCTCGGGCGTCGGTGGGGGACAGGCGCAGCGCGGCGGGGAGGCGGCCGATCTCGCGATAACCGAGGCGCTTGTAGAAGCGGTCCAGTCCCAGACCGTCGCGGACCGTCACGTGCAGCGCCGCCAAACCCAGCCGTCGGGCGATCCGTTCGGCCTCGCGCATCAGCGCCGCGCCGTACCCGCGCCCTTGGGTGTCGGGGTGCACCATCACGCGCTTGAGCACCCGCCAGTGCGTCTTGAGGTGGAACCGGTTGTCGGCGATGACGAGGACGGCGACCAGGCGTTCACCCTCGTAGCCGGCGAGGAGCCGGTCCGGCCCGTCCGCCACCTCGTCGAGCGTCGAGGTGGCGAGCGGGCGTACCTCGTCAGCGGTCACGGGGGCGACGAAGCCGACGGCGCCGCCGGCGTTCGTCACGTCCACCCAGAGCGCGATGACCTGTTCGCGCAGCTCGGGGGTCAGGTCGGGGTCGAGTACGCAACGCAGGTCCACGACGCCATCCTGCGCGCGGCGACCCGGCCCGAACCTGCGTTCGTGATGCGCGTGACAGCGCTGATGGTGCGGGAGGGGGGTTTCGAACCCCCACGTCCTCTCGGACACAGGCTCCTAAGGCCTGCGCGTCTGCCGTTCCGCCACTCCCGCCCGACCCGCCGAGTTTAGAGTGTCGCGCCGGAGCCGTGTGTACTCCGGGCCGCGACGAGCCGCGACGCGACGGGCCGCGACGCGACGTGGCATGCCCGTCCGGCGGCCTCAGTCGAGGCCGAGGTCCCGCCGCAGCTTGGCGACGTGACCGGTGGCCCGCACGTTGTAGAACGCCTGCTCGATCTTGCCGTCCTCGTCCACCACGAACGTCGAGCGGATCACGCCGGTGACGGTACGGCCGTACATCTGCTTCTCGCCGAACGCGCCGTACGCGGTCAGCACCGCCTTGTCCTCGTCGGAGACCAGCGGGAACGTGATGGCGTCCCGGTCGCGGAACTTGGCGAGCTTCGCCGGCTTGTCCGGCGAGATGCCCACCACCTCGTAGCCGGCGGCCTGGAGGGAGGCGAGCGAGTCCCGGAAGTCACACGCCTGCTTCGTGCAGCCGGGCGTCATGGCGGCCGGGTACGCGTACAGGATGACCTTGCGGCCACGCAGGCCGGCCAGGGACAGCGTGCCGCCGTCGTCGGTGGGGAGGGTGAACTCGGGGGCGGGGTCGCCGGGCTTGAGGCGGTCGGTCATGGCGGTGACGATACCGCCGGGCCGGTGCGGTCGGCCGACGGCGACCCGCCGGCGCGGTGACGGCCATCATGAGGTTGTTGCCAGATATTGGCAACAGTGCCTTCCTGGAAATACGCTGAGCGCGTGGACACCCTGGCGATGCACATCTCCAACGGGATCATCAACGGTCCGGTCGCCGCGATCTTCGCGGTTCTCGCCCTCGCCGCGCTCGCCTTCTGCGTGCTGCGGGGCCGAGCCGACCTCGACGACCGGCTGGCTCCGATGGCCGGGCTGGTGGCGGCGTTCATCTTCGCCGTGCAGATGCTCAACTTCCCGATCTTCACCGCCGGGGTCAGCGGTCACCTGCTCGGCGGCGCGCTGGCCGCGCTGCTCGTCGGCCCCTGGGTCGGCGCGCTCTGTGTCGCCGTGGTGCTGATCGTGCAGGCGCTGGTCTTCGGTGACGGCGGGGTCGCCATGCTCGGCCTCAACGTCACCAACATGGCGCTCCTCGGCACCGCCGCCGCGTACCTGCTGATCGCGCTCCTGCTGCGCGTGCTGCCGCGTACCCCGGCCGGGCTGGCCGTCACCGCCTTCGTCTCCGCGCTGGTCAGCGTGGTGGTCGCGTCCCAGGGCTTCGTCCTTCAGTACTGGCTGGGCGGCACCACCGACCTCGGCGGCAACCTCGCCGGCCTGGCCGGCACCATGGCCGTCGCCCACCTGCTCATCGGCATCGGCGAGGGCCTGATCACCGCGACCACTGTGGTCACCGTCGCGAAGGTCCGGCCCGACCTGGTGTACGCGCTGCGCGCCCTCAAGCCGGCCACGCCGGCTCCCGCCGTCCCGGTCGCCGGAGGTGCCCGATGAGCAAGCGTCACTGGCCGTTCCTGCTCGGCGGCCTGCTGGTGGCCCTGCTGCTGGCCGGCGTGGTCAGCAACTACGCCTCCTCGCACCCGGACGGGCTCGACTCGTCGCTGCTCAAGGGCTGCACCGTGAACGCCGACGACGAGATCACCGGCGGTAGCTGCCCGGCCCAGCAGGCCAAGGACCACGAGCTGGCGGACAGCCCGCTGGCCGACTACGGCGTACGCGGGATCGGCAACGACTTCGTCTCCACCGGCCTGTCCGGCGTACTCGGTGTGCTGCTCACCTTCGCGCTCGGCGGGGGCCTGTTCTGGCTGGCCCGCCGCCGCGGCCCGGCGAAGCCCACCGGATCCGGCGCGCCCACCACGAGCGCCGACCCGGCGGACGAGGCCGCGACCCCGTCCACCGGCACACGCTGACCATGGGTGCCGGGCACGCGCACGTGCTCTACCGCGAGTCCGGCTCGCCGGTGCACCGCCTCCCGCCGGAGGTGAAGATCGCCGCCATGGTGCTGTTCACAGTCGCGGTGGTGGCCACGCCCCGGGAGGCGTACTGGGCCTTCGGCGGGTACGCCCTCCTGGTCGCCGTGGTGGCCGCGCTGGCCCGGGTCGGCCCGCGCTGGCTGCTCAGCCGGGCGCTGATCGAGCTGCCGTTCGTGCTGTTCGCGTTCGCGCTGCCGTTCCTCGGCGCCGGGGAGCGGGTCGAGGTGGCCGGGCTCGCCCTGTCCGTCGACGGGCTGCACGGCGCGTTCAACATCCTCGCCAAGGGCACGCTCGGCGTACTCGCGTCGCTCCTGCTCGCCGCGACCACGACGACGCGTGACCTGCTGGTCGGCCTGGACCGGCTGCGGTGCCCGCAGATCCTCACCCAGATCGCCACGTTCATGCTGCGCTACCTGGAGGTGCTCGTCGGCGAGGCCCGGCGGATGCGGGTGGCGCGGGTGTCCCGGGGCGACGACCCGCGGTTCCTGTGGCAGTTGCGCGGCTTCGCGGCCGGGGTCGGCGCGCTGTTCCTGCGCGCGTTCGAGCGCGGCGAGCGGGTCTACCTGGCGATGCTCTCCCGCGGCTACACCGGCCGGATGCCGGCGGTGTGGCAGGGGGCCGGCGCGGCCACCGCCGGCCAGTGGGCGGCCGCCGCGACGGTGCCGGCGATCGCGGCCACCATCGCCGCCGTCGCACTCGTCCTGCAATGATCGGGTACGTGCAGCAGCCGCCCTCCCTCGACATCAGCGGCGTCCGGTACGCGTACCCGGACGGTCACGTCGCCCTGCACGGGGTGGACCTGACCGTGCCGCGCGGCGAGCGGGTGGCGCTGCTCGGGCCCAACGGCGCCGGCAAGACCACGCTCGTGCTGCACCTCAACGGCATCCTCACCCCGACCGAGGGCACGGTGAGCGTCGGCGGCCTGACGGTCAGCCGCGACCGGGAGACGCTGGCCGAGGTACGCCGCCGCGTCGGCATCGTCTTCCAGGACCCGGACGACCAGCTGTTCCTGCCCACAGTCGCCGAGGACGTGGCGTTCGGCCCGGCCAACCTGGGCCTGCGCGGGGCCGAGCTGGCCGCCCGCGTCGACGAGGCGCTCGCGGCCGTCGGGATGGGCGAGCACCGGGACCGGGCGCCGCATCACCTGTCGTTCGGGCAGCGGCGCCGGGTGGCGGTGGCGACGGTGCTGGCCATGCGCCCGGAGATCCTGGTGCTGGACGAGCCGTCGTCGAACCTCGACCCGGCCGCCCGCCGCGAGCTGGCGGAGATCCTGCGCTCCCTGCCGGTGACGCTGCTGATGGTCACCCACGACCTGCCGTACGCGGCCGAGCTGTGCCCCCGCTCGGTGATCCTGGACGGCGGCCGCATCGTCGCCGACGCCCCCACCGCAGACCTCCTGTCCGACGAGGCGCTGCTGACCGCCCACCGCCTGGAACTCCCGTACGGCTTCGCCCCCCGCCCGAGCTGACCCCGCCCCCGTCCCGTCCCCGTCCCCGCCCTCCTCTGCGGCGATCTTGCATTTCCGGCCCGGGCGAACCCGGGCAAAAACCGCAGGCCCGGGGCAGCAACTGCAAGATCGCCGGGGCGAAGGCGAGCACGCGCCGAGGCCGGGGGAGGTGGTGCTCAGGAGGTCGGGGTTGGGTGGGCGTGGGGGTGGGGGGTGGTGCGGGCTGCCCTCGCGGCGGTGCGCAGGCGCAGCAGTCCTGCCGCCACCGCGCCGGCGCCTGTCGCCAGGCCGACCACCACGAGCACCCGGACCAGCACGGCCGGGCCGGCGGCCGGCGGGATCGAGCGGGACAGCGCGGCCAGGTTCGTCACTCCGGCGAACAGCGTGAGGCAGGCGCCGGCGAGCGCCAGCACGAAGTCGGCGGCCGGGCGGCGGGCCAGCGCGTACCCGCCGGCGGCGAGCGCGCCGAGCCCGGTGAGCAGCGTCCACACCTGGCCGGTGACCAGCTCGGCGAGCGTTCCGCCGACGCCGGGGGAGCCGGTGTCCAGCGCGCGGGCGACGGTGAGCACCACCGTGGCGGCGCCGCCCAGGGCGAGCAGCGCGCCCACCGCGCGCAGCGCCCGCACCCCGGCGGCGGTGCCGCCCGGCGCCAGCCCCGCCGCGCCGATCAGCAGGAAGCCCAGCGTGGCGGCCACCCACCAGGGGTACGGGTCGGGTGGCGGCACCCAGTCCAGCGTGCCGCGTACGGCTCCGGTGGTGTCACCGGCGCGCAGCGGCACCGCCCAGTCGCGTACCCGGTGTTCCCGGTCCGGGGCGGCGGCGACGGCGGCCGGCGGAGCGTCCTCCCGCCACAGCGTGCGCTGGTCGTGCCAGCGGGCGGTGGGTCCGTCGTCGATCCGCCGCCAGTCGGGCGCGGCGGCCGGGTTCGCCTCGGCGGGCAGCCGGGTCTCCCCGGCCAGCGTCCGGTTCAGGTACGTGGCGGGGGAGCGGGTGTTCTCGTACACGCCGCCGGGGCCGATGCGCAGGTACGGCTCACCGGAGTAGCCGAGCACCGTGACGTCGACGCCGGTGTCGTTCGTCAGCTCCAGCCGCGCGCCGGCCTCCACCATGCGGGCGGTGAGCCCGGGGCGGTCCGGGTCGACGCCGCTGATGGTGGCGCGGTAGTCGGTGCCGTCGGGCGCGTCCGCGCCGTGTGCGGCGGCCGGCGCGGCGAGCGTGAGCAGGGCGGTGGCCGCGACGGCGAGCACCAGCGCGGCCCGGCGTAGGGGTGCGATCACTTGCCGGCCGCCTCCACCGCCGACTTGATCCCCTCAGGGCTGCGGTCCTGGAGCTCGCTGCCGTTGACCTTGATGGTCGGGGTGCCGGTCACGCCGGACTTGCTCGCCTCGTCGGTGACGTGCTCGGTCCACGACCGGTACGTGCCGTCGGAGACGCAGGAGGCGAACTCGTCGCGGTTGAGCCCGACGCCCGCGCCGATGTCGACGAGTTCGTCGTTGCTGAGCCCGGCGCCGCCCTCCGCCGGCTGCTTGGCGAAGAGCTGGTCGGTGAACTCGCGGAACTTGCCGCCCTGGGCGGCGCAGCCGGAGGCGGCCGAGGAGCGGGTGGAGTATTCGGTGGTGGAGAAGCGGTTCAGGAACGCGACCGGGTGGAACACCAGCTTCGCCTTGCCCTCGTTGACGAGCTGGTTGAGCGTCTCGCCGTTGATCTGCTGGAACTGCTTGCAGGCCGGGCAGAGGTAGTCCTCGTACAGGTCGATGGTCACCGGTCCGGTGCCGAGCACGATGCCGGTGCCGGCGTCGTTGGCCCCGGGCGGGGCGGTGAACTCGTCGGACTTCTGGCTGGAGTAGACGGCCCAGCCGATGCCACCGGCGATGACGAGCACCAGCACCGCGGCGATCGAGGTCCAGAGCGTGCGCTTGCGCCGCTTCTCCCGGGCGATCTGCTCGCGTACGACGCGGGCCGCGTCCCGGCGCCCCTTGCGACTACTCATCGGTGTCCTCCACGGTGTCGTCGCCCGCCAGCCACCCGTCCACGGAGAACGGGGTGCGGGGCCAGATCAGCAGGAACCCGGCGAGTACCAGGAACCCGAGGTCCCGGAGGATCTCCGGGAGGTAGCTGGGTGTCTGGCCGGCGGCGAGCTGCCCGCCGCTGCCGAAACACCCGCAGTCGATGGCCAGGCCCCGGGCCCAGGCCGAGGCGATGCCGGCGATGAAGACCACGAGCAGCGCCGCGGACACGCCGGCGCTGATCCGGGTGGCGAGCCCGGCGAGCAGGAGCAGGCCCAGGGCCAGCTCGACGAACGGCAGCGCCGCGCCGATCACGGTGGCCACGTCGTACGGCATGACCTGGTAGGCGTTCACGGCCCGGCCGGAGGCGGCCAGGTCACCGACCTTGGTGCCGCCGGCGATCAGCCACACGGCGGCGAGCCCGAGGCGGGCCGCGACGCCGAGCCAGGGCCGCAGGGCCTGCCAGCGGCCGGCCCGGGAGGGGGAGGGGGTCACAGTCATTCGTCGTCCGAGCGCCACGAAAGGTTCCCGCTATCCGGCCAGCGTGTCGCCGACGGCGTCGACCAGTTCGTCGCGGGCTCGGGCCACCCGGGAGCGGATCGTGCCCACCGGCACCCCCTCCACGTCGGCGGCCTCGGCGTACGACAGGCCGAGCAGCTGGGTGAGCACGAACGCGGAGCGCCGCTCGGCGGGCAGCCGGCGGACCAGGTCGGTGGCGCCGAGCTGGCCGGCCGGGTCCGGGTACGGGCGGTCGGTGGCGGCCTGGGCGGCGAGCCGCGCGTCGAGCCGGCGGCGGCGCACCACAGTCCGCAGGTGGTCGGCGCAGGCCCGCCGGGCGATCCCGAGCAGCCAGGTACGCACGCTGGAGCGCCCCTCGAAGCCGGACAGCGCCCGGAACGCCCGCAGGTACGTCTCCTGGGTCAGGTCGTCCGCACTGTCCGGGTCGACGAGCGCGGCGGCGAAGCGCCACACCTCGGCCTGGGTGGCCCGGACGAATGCGGCCTGCGCGTCGCGGTTCCCGTCGCGGGCGGCCAGCGCCCAGCCGGTGGCCGCGTCCCGGGCAGCGTCGGGCGCCGACTCGGGGCGGTCGGCGGCGGTGTCGCGCGGGCCGGGGATCACGTCACCCGAGGTTACGCGGCGTACCTGGAGGGGACAGGGTCCTTCGACCCATTCCGTGGTCCCGCACACGCCGGGAACTTTTTCCGCCCGCCGTCCGACTACCTTCCCATGACCTCCGAGCAGGCCCGGCGTGGCGCGCGCCGCCGCACCGGGTGGGCGCTCGGTCACGCCCGCCGGAGACCGGCTCGCCGGACCCGCCCCGGTTCGGGAACCATGGCGGTCATGACTGCTGCCGTACGCCGCCCGTCCCGGGCCGTCGCCGCCCGTTCCGGGGCCGTCGCCGGGCTGCTGCTCCTGCTGGTCGCCCTGCTGCTCGTCCCGGCCACCCCGGCCGCTGCCCACGCGGTGCTGGTGAGCAGCAGCCCGGCCGCCTCCGCCGTGGTGCCCGAGGCGCCCGCGCAGGTGGTGATCACGTTCAGTGAGGGCGTCCGCAAGGTGCCCGGGAAGGTGCGGGTGATCGCCCCCGACGGCTCGCGGGCCGACCGGGGCGAGCCGACGTTCCAGGGCGCCGAGGTCACCATCCCGGTGGACCCCTCCGCCGGGCGCGGCACCTACCTGGTGAGCTACCGGGTCATCTCGGCCGACAGCCACCCGGTCTCCGGCGCCTTCACCTACTCCGTCGGCGCGCCGTCGGAGCCGCCCACCGACAGCGGTACGGACAACCGGGCGAACCCGGTCACCGAGAACGCGGTGAAGGTGGCGAAGTACGCCGGCTACACCGGTCTGCTGCTGCTCGTCGGCCCGGCGCTGGTGCTGGCCGCGCTCTGGCCGCGCCGGCTGTCCCGCCGGGGGCCGGCACGGCTGGCCTGGACCGGGCTGGGTCTGCTGGCGGCGGCGACGCTCGCCGAGGTGTGGCTCCAGGTGCCGTACGTCAACGGCGGCGGCCTGTTCGACGTGACCGGTTCCGGCCTGGGTGACGTGCTGGGCAGCGCCTACGGCACCACGCACCTGGTCCGGCTGGGCCTGCTCGCCGCGGCGGCGTTCCTGCTCCGGCCGCTGTTCGCCGGTCCGATCGGCCGTACCGACGGGATCATCCTGGCCGTCCTCGGCGGCGCGGCGCTGTTCACCTGGCCGCTGGCCGGGCACGCGGCGGCCTCGCCCGCGCCCGCGGTGTCGGTGGTGGTGGACGCGGTGCACCTGGGCGGCATGGCGGTGTGGCTGGGCGGCCTGGTCATGCTCGCGGTGTTCCTGCTGCGCCGGGCCGACGAGCGCGAGCTGGACGCGATCCTGCCGATCTGGTCCCGCTGGGCAGCGCTCGCGGTGGCCGCGCTGCTGCTGGCCGGCACCGTGCAGGGCCTGATCGAGGTGGCCAGCATCCAGGCGCTGTTCGACACCACGTACGGCCGGCTCCTGCTCGCCAAGATCGTGCTGTTCGCGCTGGTGATCGGCGTGGCCGCGTACTCCCGGGCGCTGGTGCGGCGGCGGGTCGCCGCCGGCCGGCCGGGCGCGATGCGGCGCGCGGTGGTGGCCGAGCTGGTGATCACGGCGGTGGTGCTGGGCGTGTCGGCGACGCTCGTGCAGACCACTCCGGCGCGCACCGCCGCCGCGGACGTCGCGGGCACCGAGCAGGGCTACTTCTCCACCACGCTGAGCAGCCCGATCTACTCGCTGGAGGTCCAGCTGGACCCGGCCGAGACCGGCAACAACTCGATGCATTTGTACGCCTACACCAAGGACAGCCGCCCTCAGCCGGTGCAGGAGTGGAAGGTCACCGCCGCGCTGCCGTCGGCCGGGATCGAGCCGATCACCGTCCCGCTGCTGCCGCTGAGCGACAACCACGCCACCGGTGAGGTCAACCTGCCGGCCCGGGGCGACTGGCAGTTGCGCATCACCGTCCGCACGACCGACATCGACCAGGCCACGGTGACCGCCACCGTGCCGATCAAGTAACGGAAGGTCCATCTGATGATCCGTCTCCGGCGCTCCGCGACAGTCGCCGCGCTGACCCTCACCGCCGTCGCCACGGCCGTGCTCGGCGTGGCCGGGCCGGCCTCGGCGCACGTCACGATCAACCCGGCCGAGGGTACGCAGGGCGGCTACGGCCGGTTCGCGTTCCGGGTGCCGAACGAGAGCGACACGGCGTCGACGGTCAAGGTCGAGGTGAACCTGCCGGAGAACGCCCCGGTCGGCTCGGTCTCCACCATGCCGGTGGCGGGCTGGACGGTCGCGGTGGAGAAGCGCAAGGTCGACCCGCCGATCGAGGTGCACGGCAGCCAGCTCACCGAGGCGGTCTCCAAGCTGACCTTCACCGCCGCGCCGAACGCCGGCGTGAAGCCGGGCGAGTTCCAGGAGTTCCCGGTGTCGATGGGCCCGCTGCCGCAGGCCGACACGATGGTGTTCAAGGTGCTCCAGACGTACTCCGACGGCAACGTCTCCCGGTGGATCGAGGAGCCGACGCCGGGCGCGGAGGAGCCGGAGAACCCGGCGCCGGTGCTCAAGCTCGCCGCCGCGGCGCCCGCGTCGCCGGGCGCGAGCGCGCCGGCCGCCGCGGCGGACGACGACGATGACGACGACGGCTCCGGTGCCGCCACCGCCCTCGGGGTGGCCGGCCTGGTCGCCGGACTGGGCGGCCTGGCCCTCGGCGGCCTGGCGTTCGCGCGTACCCGGCGGGAGCCCGCCGCGAAGTCCTGAACGCGAGCGGTTCACCGGCCCGGCGGAACGATCCGCCGGGCCGGTCGCCGTCCCGGCCGGGTGCCGCCGATATCCGGCGATCGGCCGACGCACGTCGGTAAGGTCGGCCGGGTAGTTGGCTACCGAGAGGGACGACGCGAATGCGTTTCGTACGCACGATCGCCGGTGTGGTGCTGCTGGCGTTGGGGATTCCGGCGCTTTTGGCGGGTGGAGGTCTCTGGCTGGCCGCCCGGCACGCCGACCCGGACGGCGGGTTCGGCGCCCGGTTCGAGCCGGTCCGCACGCCGGCCCGCGCGGTGGTGGTGGCCGACGTGGACGCGTTGCTGCGCGCCGACCTGCCGGTGGCGCGCACCGGGCAGGCCCGGCTGCACCTGAGCGCGCGGGACGACGACGGCGAGGTCTTCCTCGGCCTCGCCCCGACCGACCAGGTGCGACGGTGGCTGGCCGACGTCCCGCACAGCACCGTGCGCCGCGTCGCGGTCACCCGGGGCCCGCTGCCGGTCGATCTCGACCCGGCCACCGCGGGCGCCGGCACCGCCGCGCCGATGTCGGCACCCTTCTGGGTACGCGAGGGCGTCGGCTCCCTGGAGTGGAGCCCGGCGGAGCTGTCCGGCCGGTCGTTGAGCCTGGTCGTGATGCGCGTGGACGGCGCGGACGGGCTCGACCTGCGGATGCGTGCCGAGTTGCGGGCCGGGTGGTTCCCCGGGCTGGCGTGGGCGCTGCTGGCCGGCGGGACGCTGCTGGTCGTCCTCGCCGTGGTGGTGCTGCTGCGCCCGCTGCGGCCGCGTGAGGTGGTCTTCGTGGTCGAGCCGGACCAGGTGCCGGTGCTGGCCGGGCGTCTCGGCGTCACCTCGCTGAGCGGGCTGGGCCGCCAGCCGGGCCCGGCGTCGCGACCCGAGCGGCACCTGGTGGCAGTGGGCTCCGGGTCCGGGGGACGGACCCGCGCGGCGATCGCCCCGCCGCCCAGCCGGTGCCGCGACGACCAGGACTGACGAGGAGAACCCGAACGGCCCTCCGCGCTGCCGACGCGGAGGGCCGTCCTTTCACCGGGGGATCGGTGCTACCTGGGAGAAAACTGAGGTAGTTGGTACCAGATTAGCGCTGATCGCCGTTTGTTGCGAGGTGTGTCCGTTCAGTCCGAGTCATCGGTTTCTCGTCCGCATGCCGGCGGATCGGCAGCGCCGCGAGCACCAGCAGGCTCAGCAGGACGTACATGTTGCGGACCACGAAGTCGACCGGGTCGTCCGTGTGCACGACGGCGGTGCCCCAGTCCTGGAACGTCACCAACCCGTACACGATCGGCAGGCCGACGACGGCGGCCAGCGCGAAGAGGCCGCCGCGACGGCGGGCCCCGCCGGGCGTCGCCGGATCGGCGTCCAGTGCCGCGTCGACGAGCACCACCACCGCGGGGATGAACCAGTACAGGTGGTGGATCCAGGTGATCGGGCTGACCAGCCCGCCCACCAGCCCGGTCAGGGTGAGACCCACCAGCGCGTCCCCCGCGCGGGCCGCGCGCGCCGCCCGCCACAGGCCGAACGCGGCCACCGCCAGCGCGAGCAGCAGCCACAGCAGCCGGTCCGGCTCGGTCGGCGCGGTCAGGCGGCTGAGCAGCCCGAACAGTGACTGGTTGCCGGTGTAGTCGGGGCGGCCCACCCGGTCGGTCACCCACAGCTCGTGGGTCCAGAAGCGCCACGAGTCGCCCGGCGCGACCGCCGCCGCCAGCAGCGTGGCCACCGCCGCTGTCACCGCCGCCACGGCCGCCGCCCGCCACTTCCGGGCGGCTAGCAGGTAGAGCACGAAGATGCCGGGGAAGAGCTTGAGCGCCGCCGCCAGCCCCACGCCCACGCCGGCCCAGCGCCGGCCCTGCGGTACGGCGAACAGCAGGTCGCCGAGGATCAGCACCACGAGCAGCATGTTGATCTGCCCGAGCGTGATCGTCTCCCGGGTGCTCTCCACGGCGAGCACCAGCAGCACGGCGACGGTGAGGCCGAACCCCCGCGGCAGGTCGTGCCGCCGCAGCACCGGCAGCACCAGCCAGCGCGTGGTCACCACCACCGCGGCCACCGTCAGCACCGCGAAGGCGGCGATGGCCACCCCGAGCCGCAGATACCCGAACGGCGCCAGGAGCAGCGCCGCGAACGGCGGATAGGTGAAGTAGAGCGCGCCCTGCACCCGGTCCGGCTGGACGTAGTCGTAGAGCGGGTGCCCGGCCGCCCACCAGTCCATCGCCGACATGTAGATCTTCTGGTCGTAGTAGTCGTGACGCAGGTTGCGCAGGTAGGGCGCCGGCAGGATCGCGATCAGCGCCAGCACCACGACCACCCGGAGAGCCGTACGCCCGCCCGCGTCGTCACGGGGGACGGCGGGTGGGGCGACGGGTTCGGCTGGCACGCAGGAAACCCTAGCGGTCCACCTCGGCCGCCGGGCCGAGGCGCGGGCGCGTCGGCGGCGCGTAGTCTGTTCCGGTGGCTGATCTTCTCGTCTGGATCGACTGTGAGATGACCGGGCTCGACCTGCGGCGGGACGCCCTGATCGAGGTCGCCGCGCTCGTCACCGATCCCGACCTCAACGTGCTCGGTGACGGCGTCGACGTGGTGATCCACGCCGACGACGAGGCGCTCGACGGCATGCCGGAGATCGTGCGGACCATGCACGCCAAGTCCGGCCTCACCGAGGAGGTACGCCGCTCCACGGTGACGCTGGCCGAGGCCGAGGACATGGTGCTCGACTACGTGACCAGCTACGTGAAGGACCCGCGTACGGCGCCGCTGTGCGGCAACTCGATCGCCACCGACCGGGGCTTCCTGGCCCGCGACATGACCCGGCTGGACGCGCACCTGCACTACCGGATGATCGACGTGTCCTCGATCAAGGAGCTGTGCCGGCGCTGGTACCCGCGGGTGTACTTCGGGCAGCCGCAGAAGGGCCTGGCCCACCGGGCGCTCGCCGACATCCGGGAGAGCATCCGCGAGCTGGAGTACTACCGCCGGACCGTGTTCGTGCCGCTGCCGGGGCCGGACGTCGAGGCCGCGAAGGCGATCGCCGCCCAGCTCTGACGCCCGCGCCGAACCCGGTGGACGGGGTCGGCCGGAGTGTGGCTATGATTAGTCCGCGCACCGCCCCGGGCGACCGGAGCGGCGAGCATGGTGGCTGTAGCTCAGTTGGCAGAGCACCGGGTTGTGGTCCCGGTTGTCGTGGGTTCAATTCCCATCAGTCACCCCAGACACGGAGCCCCCTCCTCCGGGAGGGGGCTTCGTCGTGTGCGGGGGTCAGGGGGTGGGCTCGACGCTCGGCGTACCGGCGTCCGGCGTGGTGTCGTCCGACGGCGGCTCGTACGGCAGGGCGCTGCCCTTGACGTACTCGTCCCAGCTCATGTTCCAGTCGGTCCAGCCGTTGCCGTTCTGGAGCTTGCGCTCGGTGCCCTTGACGGTGATCGGGTCACCGATGCGGGTGTTGGCGAACAGCCAGTTGCCTTCCTTCATCGAGACGTTGACGCAGCCGTGCGACACGTTCGTGCGGCCCTGCACGCCCTCGGACCAGGGCGCGGCGTGGATGAACTCGCCGCCCCAGGTGAGCCGCTGGGCGTAGTCGATCTCGGTGCGGTAGCCCTCCTCCGGGCCCAGCTCCTCCATGGTGTCGAAGACCGTGTGCCGGAGCTTCTCGATCACCACCATGGTGCCGCTGGAGGAGGGGGTGCTCTTCTTGCCCAGGCTCACCGGGATGGTCTTGACCACCTTGCCGTCGCGGGTGACAGTCATCCGCTTGGTGCGGTTGTCGACGGTCATCACGAACGACGGACCGATCTTGATGTCGACGCTGAGGTCGGCCCGGCCGTACCAGCCGCCGCCCAGCGGCAGCCCGCCCGCCTGCACCTTGTAGCTGACGGTGCTGTTGGCCTTCCAGAACGTCTTGGGCCGGTAGCGCACCTCGGTCGGGCTCACCCAGTGCCAGATGCCCTCCTGGGCCGGCTTCGAGGTGACTGTCATCCGGCGCTGGATGTCGTCGCGGTAGTCCTCCGGGATGGCCCGGCCGAACTTCACGATCAGCGGCATGGCCACGCCCACGACCTGGTTGTCGCCGAGGAAGCTGGTGACCCGGATCTGCTTGGCCGGCTTCGCCATCGTGGTGAACGTGCTGGTGGCGGTGGCGGGCTTGCCGTCGTCGCCGGTCGCGGTCACGGTCGCCGTGTACGTCTGCCCGTACTCCAGGGCCGCTGACGGCAGCCAGCTCCCGCCGTCCGCCGCGAGCGTGCCGTCGACGACCTTGCCGGCGGCGTCCTTCAGCTCGACGGTGGTGTCCTGTGCCTCCTTCGTGGTGAAGGTGATGGCGGTGGACGCGGGCACGTCCTTGGCGTCGGCGGCGGGCTCGCTGATGGTGGCCGCCGCCTTCGGGGCCTTCTCGCCGCCGTCGCCGCCGCCCTGCCAGCTCGACGGCTTGTCGCCGCCGCCGCTGGTGCAGGCGGTCAGGGCCATCGCAGCGGCGAGCAGCCCGGCTGCCAGCGCGCGGCGGCGGCCGACGCGTCGGGCGCTCACGCCCCGGATCGGTTCGTCCTGGCCAGCTCGCATGACTCCCTCACAAGGTGATGCCGTTCCCCGTCGTCTCAGGTCAGACGCGCCGGAGCGGGTACGCGTTGCCGGACGTGAAACGGAACACCCCGCCCGGGTGTAACGATTCCCGTGCCGTCCGGCGCTTCGTCGGAGGTGGCGTGTCCGACCACGTTACGCCGGTCAGAACGGCGCCGGCTGCCCGCCCTGCGGAACGGGCAGCGCGCTGCCGGCGACGAACTGCGACCAGCTCATGCTCCACGCCGTCCAGCCGTTACCAGGGGCCAGGCGGCGCTCGGTGCCCTTCACCGTGATCGGGTCGCCCACCATCGTCTTGCCGAACAGCCACCGGCCGTTGGCCATCGACACGTTCACGCAGCCGTGCGAGACGTTGCGGCGCCCCTGCACACCCTCGGACCAGGGCGCGGCGTGGATGTACTCGCCGCCCCAGGTGATCCGCTGGGCGAAGTCGATCTCGGTGACGTAGCGGTTGGCCGGGTCCGGCTCGCTGCGGGTGTCGAAGACGGTGGACTCCTTCTTCTCCATCACCACCATCGTGCCGCTGGAGGAGGGGGTGCTCTTCTTGCCCAGGCTGACCGGCAGCGTACGGATGACCGAGCCGTTCTCGGAGACCGTCATCTGCTTGGTCGCGTTGTCCACGGTCATCTCGAACGCGCGGCCGATCTTGGCGGTGGCGCTGCGGTCGATGTTGCCGTAGCGGCCGTTGCTCAGCGGGATCCCGGCCAGCGCCAGCCGCACCGTGATCGTGGTGCCGGTCTTCCAGTACTCCGGCGCGCGGTAGTACGCCTGGGTGCCGTTGTCGACCCAGTGCCAGGCGCCGGGCTGCGGCGGGTCGGTCTGCACGAACATCCGCTTCTGCACGGCGGCCCGGTCCTTCTTCGGGATGCCCGGGGAGAACTCGGCGACCACGGGCATGGCGACCCCGTACGTCTTGCCGCTGAACATGTAGAGGCCGGAGCCGATCATCGACTTGGGCTTGGCCATCGTGGTGAACGTGCTGGTGCCCTGGTAGGTCTGGCCGTCCTTGCCGGCGCCGGTGAGAGTGGCGGTGTACTTGGTGCCGTACTTCAGCGCGGCCGACGGCACCCAGCTGGAGCCGTCGCGCCGCATCCGCCCGGCGACGCTCGTTCCGTCGGCGGTGGCGAGCACCACCTTCGACACGGTGCCGCCGCCGGGGATGCGGGCGCTGATCTCGGTGCTGACCGGCCGGGCGTTCGCGCCGTCGGCCGGGCTCACCGTCAGCGGCGGCGCGGCGGCGCTGTCGCTGGGCGCGACGCTCGGGTCGGGCGCGGAGGACGAGACGCCGCCGACCTGCTGCTGGCCGGGCACGAACTCCGGCTTCTTCCCCTCGTCGCCGCCGCCGCACCCGGTCAGTGCCAGCGACGCCGTCAGGACCAGGGCGCCCACCGTCGCCCCGGCCCGCGCGAACCTGCCCATGCCCACCCCTGTCCTCGCGTGCCTGGCGGACATCGTGCCGTATCGACGCCGTCGGACCCGCCCCCGCGCCGGATCAGGTGACCGTTTTGGCCGGTTTCGCCGGTTAAGCTCGTCCGAAGGGTGGACCCCGGTATCGGATTGGAACCCGCCTCGGCGGGCGTGCTAATCTTCTTCCCGTTGTCAGAGAGCGCCGCTAGCTCAACTGGCAGAGCAGCGGACTCTTAATCCGCGGGTTCGGGGTTCGAGTCCCTGGCGGCGCACCAACGAGCAAGGCCCTGACCAGGCGTTCCACGCCGGTCGGGGCCTTTTTCGCGTACGTGGGTGCCGGTGCGGCGGGTGATCGTCCGTGAGGCGGGGCGGGAACCCGGCCCGGGGTGCGCCTTGTGCCACCGCCCTAAGCTGATCATGGTCGTGCGGCCATGATGGACGGTCGGGCGACGACGATGAGAATGGGAGAAGACATGAAAGCCTTCCGACGGCCGCGGATCCGCAGCCTCGTCGCCGCCACCTCGGTCGCGGGCGCCCTGGTGCTCGGTCTGGGCGCGCCCGCGTACGCGGACTACTCGAGCCCGACCTACTCGACCCTGAAGGCCTGCAACGAGGCCCGGCCCAAGTACCAGTCGTCGTGGACGAAGCCGCAGGCCTGCCGCCCCATGTACAACTGGGACGGCACGAAGGTGATCGGGTACGCGTTCCTGGTGATCACCCGGGCCTGATCGGCATCCGCCTGCGGTACCCGACGCCAGGGAGGGATCGTGTCCGCTGAGGCCACCGGCAGCTCGGACACGATCCTCGTCTGCATCCGGGGCAACTCCGGCTCGGGCAAGAGCAGCATCGCCCGCGAACTACGACGCCGGCACGGCCGGGGCTGCGCCCTCGTCGAGCAGGACTACCTGCGCCGCATCGTCCTGCGCGAACGGGACAAGGCCGGCGGCGTGGCCCCCGCGTTGATCGAGCAGACCGCCCGGTTCGCCCTCGACCACGGCTACCACGTGGTCCTGGAAGGCATCCTGTACACCGGCCGCTACCGCGACGTGCTGACCTCGCTGCGGGACGGCCACCGGGGGCGGTCGCTGTTCTGCTACCTCGACGTGTCCCTGGCCGAGACGCTGCGCCGGCACCTGACCCGCCCGCAGGCCGGTGAGTTCACCGCCGAGCAGATGAGCGGTTGGTACGCCGCGCGCGACGTCCTGGGCTGGCCCGGCGAACTCGTCCTCCCGGAGACCACCAGCCTGGCCGAGGCGGTCGAGGCGATCGCGGCCGCCTCCGGGCTGCCCCAGACCGGGCGTGACGACGACAGGGGTTAGGCGGCGTCACTTGCCCTTGCAGTTACTGCAAGAGGCAGTCTGGGGTCATGTTGTCGATCAGCGAGTTCAGCCAGATGTGCCACCTGTCGCCGCAGGCGCTGCGCTTCTACCACGCCGAAGGGCTGCTCGTACCCGCCGAGGTCGACGACCGGACCGGCCACCGCTCGTACGCCTTCGACCAGGTGGAACGGGCCATGCTGATCACCTTGCTGCGGGACACCACGGCGCCGGCCGTTCTGGATCGTCAAGGTCGCGGTGGCGGACACACCGGGGACGCTGCCGCCCCTGCCCGCCGGCCTGATCGTGCAGACGGCCGAGGCCCACGACGAACTGTCGATCTTCATGCCGGGCCGGAACACCATGGCCAAGTACTGCACCGTGGTACTGCGCCTGCTCGACGCCGTCCCGCCCGACGGCGACCGGTTCGTCGACCTGGCGCGTCTTCGTCAGGAGGTCCGCCCCGACGGTGTGCTGAGCAGCGCGCCGGTCGAACGACGACCGGAGGCACCCGCCCAGGACCATGGGCGCTGAACCGTCGCGGCCCGGATGTCAGAAGGTCGGCCAAGACCGGACGAAACTCGGCACCGCAGTGATTTCGACCGATGAGCGTCGTGCCGATTGTCTCGCTTGAGATGGGCAAGATGATCACCACGTGTCACCCCGCCGACGAGGGTGATCCCGGCCGCCGCATCTGTCACGTGGGGCGAATATCTCTGACGGTACGAATCGGTTTTCCACGGTCCCTGTTCGGCGCTGCGTGCTGCACCGATGACCTGCCCGAGCGGTTGGCGTGATGCCGCCCGCCGCCATTTCGGTGCGTGAATCGGTCTGAGTGGTCCGGCGCTGTCCCCCGATGGTCGAGTACGACGTCGGCTGATTGTTCAATCAATGACAACTACACGGTGTCATATTCGAAGATGGCAATGCATGAAAATCGCTCGCAATGGTGGAGCGAGTCGCGCGGCGTCAGTTGACTGCGGCAACCATCTACTGATCTGCGGTTTTAAAGATCGGTCCGGCCGCCCGAGGTCGCCGCACATGGGTGTGGCAGTCGCTCAGCCTTCCAGTGTGGAGGGCGGATTTGGTTACCGAGAGTGTTGAGCGATCGATGGGATGTCCAGTTCGCCGTGATCCGTCCTGACGCAACGTGTCCGACCTTGTGCGCTGAGGCAGGACGCCCTTAGAGTCCCGCTCGCACAACTGAAAGCACACGGGGGAGGGTTTGTGGCACGTCGAGTGACGGCCACTGTCCGTTCGTGCCTGGCTGCGGGCGTCGCCGTACTGACGGCGGCCGCGTTGGCGGGCGTACCGGGAGAACCGGCGGAGTTTCTCGCCGCTGGACCGGACGGCGTGACAGGTGGCGTGGAGAGCCGGACCGATGAAGCGGTGTCCCTTCGGGCCGCCCGGGAGTCCGGCAAGCCGGTGCAGGTCAAGAGCCTCACATCGGAGACGACCGAGGTCTTCGCCCTGCCGGACGGTCAGTTCCGGGCCGAGCTCTCGGTCGGCGCGAGCCGGATCCGGCGCGGCGACCAGTGGGTTCCGGTCGATCTGACCCTGCGCAAGGGCGCGGACGGGCGGATTGCCGCCGTCGCCCACCCGTTCGATCTGGTCGTCTCCGGCGCGCAGCCGAACGGCACGACGGAGCTGGCCGTCCTCGGCCACGGAGCCGACCGGCTCGCGGTCGGCTGGGCCGGTCGGCTGCCCGAGCCGAAGCTGGACGGCGGACGGGCCACCTATGTGGACACGCTGCCCGGGGTGGACCTGATCGTCGAGGCGACCCGCGCCGGGATGGAGGCGTTCTTCGTCGTCAAGGACCGCAGCGCCGTGAAGCAGGTCGCCCGCCTCACGCTGCCGATCACCGGGCCGAACGCCACCCGGGCAGTCCGCGACGCCGGCGGCAACACCGCCATCCAGGACACCGCCGGTCGGGTGGTCGCGCGCACTCCCGCGCTGCGAATGTGGGACGCGCGGGTCGACGCGCTCGGGAATCCCGTCACCGAGACGGCGGTCGCATCCACGATCGCCCCTGCCGCCGCGGCCCGTGGAACCGGCCGGCTCGACCTGACGCTGACCCCGGACATGCGCTGGCTGACCGACTCCGAGCGGGAGTATCCGATCGTCATCGACCCGACGATCAACCCGCTGTACACCACCTTCGACACGTTCATCCAGGCCGGTGACACGGTCAACCGGGGCGGCACCGACGACCTCCGACTCGGCCGGCTCGGTCCGACCGGGCCCGTCACCCGGTCCCTGCTGCGCTGGGACACCGCGGCCCTCGTCGGCAAGCAGATCACCTCCGCCACCGTCTCGTTCTGGAACTGGTGGTCGCCCCAGTGCGAGGGCCGGTCGTGGGAGCTCTGGACCGTGGGGGCGGTGGCCGACGACATGATCTGGGACACCCAGCCGGCGTGGAACAACCAGGAGGCGACCACCCTGGCAACTGCCGGCTACGACGCCAGTTGCAACGACGCCTGGATCGGGATCAGCGGTACCAAGTTCTTCCAGCGCGCGGCGAACGCCGGTGACACCCGCGCCGACATGGGCCTGCGGGCCACCGACGAAACCGATTCGAAGGCATTCAAACAGTTCCGCTCCCGCAACGCGGCCACCAGTACCGAGGTGCCCAAGGCCAGCGTCACGTACAACTCGTACCCGACCGTGACGGCCCGGTCGACCGTCCCTGCCTCCACGTGCGCGACCGGCTCGGGTCGCCCGCTTGTCAACACCTTGACGCCGCAGCTCAAAGCCACAGTCGCCGACGGTGACGGCACCGCGATGACAGTCACCTTCGAGTGGTGGGCGATGAACGCGGAGAAGGCGATCGGTTCGGCGTCGTCCAGCAACGTCGCCTCCGGCGCCACAGTGGCGGCGACCGTTCCCGCCGGCGCCTTCGTGGACGGCGGCATCTACCGCTGGCGGGTGAAGGCCGCGGACGGGGTCAGCGGCAGCGACGCATGGTCGTCGTTCTGTGAGATGCAGGTGTACACCACGGCCACTCCGGTCACCGGTTGCACCGCCGGAACGGACAGCGACTTCAACGGCGACGGCGTCGCCGACATCGCGATCGCCGACCCGGAGGCCACCGTCAACGGCCAGATCCGTGCCGGCCGGATCAACGTCACGTACGGCGGCAGCACGACTGTGCACACCCTGCACGAGGGCGGGGCGAACATGCCCGGTGCGGCCGAGGCGGGTGACCGCTTCGGCACGTCGATCTCCGCGTACGACGCCAACAACGACGGCTGCACGGACCTGGCGGTCGGCGTGCCGAACCAGGCCGTCAGCGGCCAGGCCCAGGCCGGTGTCGTCTACGTGCTGTTCGGCTCACCCGCAGGCCTCGCGCAGGGCCCGCCCGCCGTCTGGTACCACCAGGACAGCGCCAACGTCCCGGACGCGGCCGAGGCGTACGACTGGTTCGGCTACGCCGTCGCCGGCAGCCGCACCGCCAGCGGTGAGCCGTACCTCGTCATCGGCGCTCCCGGTGAAGGACTGGGCAACCCGTTCACCGGGGTCGTGCACTACCTGCGCGGCGCCGTGAACGTGGTGATGTCCCAGGGCAGCGGCATCCCGGGCTCGGCCGAGACCGACGATCGCACGGGCTATTCGGTGGCCGCCTCCACGTACCACTGGGCGGTCGGTTCCCCGGGCGAGGCGATCGGCACCGAGGCCTTCGCCGGAGCGGTGAACGTCTTCAGCCACACGCTGACCAACGGGCTGCCGACGCTCGCCGCCGGCCTGGAGCAGAACGTCGCCAACGTCTCGAACGACGCCGAGGCCAACGACAACTTCGGCAAGTCGATCTCGATCGCGCCGTACCGGCCCGTCGGTGCTCCCGCCGGCCAGGCCGACTCGCTGGTCGTCGTCGGCGTGCCGGGTGAGGACCTGGTCGTCGCGGCAACCAACACCCCGGCACCGGATGCCGGGCTGGTGCACCGGTTCCACGTCACGGCCGCGAACACCTTCACCGAACTGCCCGCGATCACGTACGCCTCGGAGGACGGTGACTACCTGGGCGAGAAGGTCGTGGTGGTGAACACCGCGCCGGGCAGCGAGGGCACCAACGCGACGATGTTCGTCGCGATCGGCGTGCCGGGTGAGGACGCGGGCACGTCGGTGGCCGACTCCGGACGGGTACGTATCTTCCCGGCGCTGGCGAATCCGATCGGCACGCCGACCACGCTGCACCGGGAATCGGGCAGCATGCCGGGGACGGCCGGCGTCCAGGAACTGGTCGGCACCTCGCTCTCGGCCACCTCGCAGCGGCTCTACGTCGGCACTCCCTACGGCGCCGACGCCGTCTACGGGTTCACCTGGGCCGACCTGAAGGCGGGCAACACGGTCCCGAGCGTCACCTGGCAGCCGGGACAGGGCGGTCTCCCCACCGGGCACAGCGCGTTCGGGGCGGCGATCAGCTGATGAAGAGCATCGACATGAGCAGTTATCCAGCGGGGGAGGACCAGAGGGTGGCCCGTCGTACGAGAAAACGGGGCCGGGTGTTCACGCTCGGCCTCACGCTCGGCCTCGCCGGCCTGATGTCCACAGCGGTGTTCGTCCAGCCGCCGGAGCCGGCGCCGCGCACCGCGGCGGCCTCGGAGGACCTCGTCCGGGACACCGAGGCCGAGGCGCTGGTCGCCGCCAGGGCACTCAACCAGCCGGTCGAGGTGCTGGCGCACCGAACGGAGTACCGCGACGTCTTCGCGCAGCCGGACGGCACGCTCATCGCCAACGGCCACACCCAGCCGGTCCGGGTCACCCAGGGGGACGCCTGGGTACCCGCGGACTCGACCCTGGTGGTCCAGCCCGACGGCTCCTACGGCCCGGCGGCCGCGCTGCTCGGCATGCAGCTCTCCCAGGGCGGCACCGCGGCGCTGATGGTGGTCACCCGGGACCAGAAGAGCATGACCCTGACCTGGCCGCACGGGCCGCTTCCCGCTCCCGTGGTCGAGGAGAGCAAGGCGACCTACCCGAACGTTTTCCAGGATGTCGACCTGGTCACGAACGTCACCGTCGAGGGCTTCTCGCACGTACTGGTGGTCAAGACGCCGGAGGCGGCCAATCTGCCGGAGCTCCAGAATCTCCGGCTCGGGGTCGCCGCGGTGGGTCTGACCATCGAGGAGACGGCCGAGGGCGGCGTGGTGGCCCTGGACCCGGTCACCAACAACCCGGTCCTGGAGGCGGACGCGCCGACCATGTGGGACAGCGGAAGCCAGGAGGGGGGCGATGCGGCCGCGGCGCGGTCGCTGGACACCTCGTCGACCGACCCGGGCGCGGCCTCGGCCGAGGGACCGGGCGACACGTCGGAGGTGGCTCCGGTCGGCCTCGACTACTCGGACAACACCCTCACCCTCACCCCGGACCGGTCCATGCTGACCGATCCGGAGGCCTCGTTCCCGCTGTACATCGACCCGGTCTGGCAGAGCAGCACCAACAGCGCCTGGGCGATGGTGGACAGCGGCTACCCCAACGAGGAGTACTGGAAGTTCGACGGCAAGCGGCACGAACGGATCGGCCTCTGCCCCAGTTCCTGCAACAACTCGAAGGTCAAGCGCCTGTTCTACCGGCTCGCCACGCCGTACTCGGGCAAGACGATCCTGGAGGCCACCTTCCGGGTCACCCTGCAGCACGTCTACAACTCGACCGCCCGGGCGGCGGCGCTCTACCTGATGCCGGCCGGGATCACCTCCTCCACCAACTGGAGCAACCAGCCCGGTGGCTCGGGCTGGTCCGGGGCGACGCACCTCGCCACCAGCTCACCGACCAAGACGCAGGCCACCTGTACCTCCACGAACCAGAACACGGAGTGGAACGCGAAGGCCGCGGTGCAGCAGGCGGTGACCAAGGGCTGGAGCAACGTGACCCTCGGCCTGCGGTCGGTCAGTGAGAGCGACTCGACGCACACCAAGCGGTTCTGCGACAACGGCGTCCTCTCGGTCCGCTACAACCGGGCGCCGGTGATCGCCAACCTCAACGAACTCACCATGTCCCCCGGCGGGCAGTGTGTCTACGGCTCCGGCGCGCCCTACGTGGACGTGCCGCCGCGGCTGAACGCGGTGCTGCGGGACCCGGACCACTCCTCGGCCCACACCGAGCAGATCAAGGCCGAGTTCAAGGTGACCTGGACGCCGGCCGGCGGGACGTTGCAGACACGCTCGTACACCACTCCGCTGAAGGCCAGCGGATCGGTCTTCTCGTACACGGTCCCGAGTGACATCGCGCAGAACGTCCCCATCTCCTGGGAGGTACGGGCCAGCGACAACACCAGCTGGGGTCCGTGGAGCAGTGAGGGCTCGCGCAACGTCTGTCAGTTCCTCTACGACAAGACCAGCCCCAGCGCGCCCGACGTCGACTCCGCGGTGTACCTGCCGCAGGACGCGGCCGACAACGGCACGGCGAGCGCGTCGAACTGCATCGAGAGCGACGAGTGGCTGGGTTCGATCGGTGTACCCGGCAACTTCGTCTTCGACTCCGCCGCCACGGACGTGGTGGAGTACCGGTACGGCTTCAACACCAACCCGGCGCCGGGCGTGAACGTGCTTCGGCCCACCACCGACGGCGGACCGGTCACCCTGCCGAACTGGTACCCGGACAAGGAGGGCCCGCGGACGATCAACGTCCAGGCCGTCGACCGGGCCGGCCGTTCGAGCAGCATCGCCTCGTGCACGTTCCGGGTGGGCAAGCGACCGCCGACCGCCCAGTGGTCGCTCGGCGAGGTCGCGGGCGAGGACGGCGCCAGCGACGGGCTCGGTGACAACGACGCTACGGCTGGAAGTGGCGTCACGTTCGGGGTCGAGGGTCCGGGTGGGACGTCCGACACCGCCGCCCGGTTCGACGGTACGGCCAACGCCCACCTCACGACCAGCAAGCCGGTCCTGACCGACACGTCGGCGAGCTTCGCCGTCACCGGCTGGTTCAAGGTCGACGATGCCGGCCGCAGGCAGGTGGCGGTCAGCCAGGACGGCACCGGTGAGCCCGGGTTCGCGCTGGGGGTCGAGGGAGGAACCTGGTTCTTCCGGATGCCGGTCAACGACGTCAACTCACTGGGCCGCTGGCAGGTCGACGGTGCGGCGGCCACCACGGGTTGGACGTACGTGTCCGCCATCTTCGACGGTGCGAAGAAGGAGATGTCGCTCCAGGTCGGGAACAACGCCCCGCGCGTCGCCCAGCGCAGGTCGCTGACCAAGTCGCGCGGTCCGCTCCAGATCGGCCGTGTGCTCACCAAGAGCGGTTACGCCGACAACTGGGGAGGGGCGATGGCGGACGTCTCGGTCTTCGACCGGCTGATCATCGCCGACGAGGTCACCGGTCTGCAGAAGACCGCTCCGAGCCGTAAGGCGTACTGGCGGTTGAACGCGGAGACCAACAAGGTCAGCCCCGAGGAGCGCGGCGGAGCGGGACTCACCCTGGGCGCCGGCGCGACGGTCTTCAAGCACCCGGTCCTGTCCCTGCTCGGCGGTGGTCACCTCGCGCTGACCGGTGGCGCGGACAGCTACGCCAGCACGTCGACCAACGCGGACATGGCGGGCAGTTTCTCGATCAGCGCCCGGGTCAAGCTGACCAGCAACTGTGCGGGTACGCCGATGACGGTCTTCTCGCAGAAGGGCACCAACGGCAGTTCGGTCGTCGTGCGCTGCAACGACGCCGGGCAGTGGGAACTGGCGATGGCGAGCGCCGACACGGTCGCGCCGGAGTGGACCAGGAAGGCGACCGACGAGGCGCCGAAGCTGGTCGGCAAGGGTGACCACCTGACCCTCGTCTACAACGGCTACGCCCGCGAAGTGACCCTGTACGTCAACGGGTCCTTCACCGAGGCGATCCAGTTGGTGTCGCCGTTCGTCGCCACCGGCGGGGTGCAACTCGGCCGCGCCTGGCTCGACGGCGCCTTCAAGGAGCACCTGTCCGGTGCCATCGACGACGTCCGGGTCTACGACGGCGTCGCCGACAAGGTCCTGATCGAGAAGCTCAACGTCCAGGTCCGCGAACAACTCTCGCTCTGACGTGACAGGCGGTGGGGCCGCCCGCTCCCGGGCGGCCCCACCGGCACGCGAGACCTTTCCCCGTTCTTGTCCCGCAACCCCTGGAGGGGTGATGTTCTCCCGACTCCTGGTCCGGTCCGGCGGCTTCGTCCGCCACACCGTACGACCGGTTTCCTGGGCGATGGCCGGTGTCATGGCCGCCGGCTTCATCCAGATCGCGACCCCACCCGCCTCGGCCGAGGCGAAGCCGAACCGTCCGTCGACCTCGGACGCGTCCAAGGTCCTGCCCAAGCGCGACCCGCTGCCGGCCAAGCCGAAGGCGGCCAACCCGGCGGTGGCTGCCGCCTCCACCACCCCGGCGAAGGTCACCTGGCCCGCCGCCGGCGCCGCGGACGTCACCGTGCCGGCGCCCGGGGCCGCCCGCTCCAAGGCCCCGGCGGCCACCGCCAAGATCGGTGGCCTGCCGGTCGCGGTGTCGGCCGCACCCGCCGCCGCGTCCGCCGCGTCCGCCGCGGCGGACCCGGCCCGTCCGGCGGCCTCCGCTCCCGGCAAGGTACGCATCGAGGTGCTCGACCGGAAGGCCTCGGAGAAGGCCAAGGTCGACGGCCCGATCGTCCGGCTGAAGCGGGCCGACGGTCAGGCCGCTGCCGGGACCGTCCGCCTCGACCTCGGCTACGGCGGGGTCGCCGGTGCGTTCGGTGGCGACTTCGGCGCCCGGCTGCGGCTGGTCCGCCTGCCCGAGTGCGCGCTGACCACGCCGGAGAAGGCCCAGTGTGCCCCGGTTCCGCTGCCGACGACGAACGACAGCGCCGCCGAGACGCTCTCCGCCGAGGCGGGCACCGGTGCGCTCTTCGCCATGACCGCCACCGACTCCTCCTCGCAGGGCGACTACGGCGCCACGAAGCTGTCCCCGTCGTCCAAGTGGTCGGTGGCCCCCTCCACGGGTGGCTTCTCCTGGAGCTACCCGCTGCGGAGCCCGCCGGTGCCGGGTGGTGGTGCGCCGCCGATCGCGCTGGCCTACTCGTCGCAGTCGGTCGACGGCCGGACCGCGACGACCAACAACCAGGGCTCGTGGATCGGTGAGGGCTTCAACTACGAGCCCGGGCACATCGAGCGCCGCTACAAGCCCTGCTCGGACGACGGGCACGACCAGTACGCCGACCAGTGCTGGGCGTACGACAACGCGACCATCCTGCTCAACGGCAAGTCGACGGAGCTGGTCAAGACCGGTGACACCTGGCGGTTCGGGACCGACGACGGCTCGAAGGTCGAGCGGCTCACCGGCGCGGTGAACGGTGACAACGACGGCGAGTACTGGCGGGTCACCACCACCGACGGCACCCAGTACCACTTCGGCCTGAACCGGCTCCCCGGCTGGACCTCCGGCAAGGAGGAGACCGGCTCGACCTGGACCGTGCCGATCTACGGCGACGACTCGGGCGAGCCCTGCTACAACGCGACGTTCACGTCGGCGTACTGCGACCAGGCGTGGCGCTGGAGCCTCGACTACGTCAAGGACCGCTACGGCAACGTCACCTCGTACTTCTACGAGAAGGAGATCAACTACTACGCCCGGGGCAAGAAGACCGACGTCAACGGTGTTCCGTACGTCCGGGGCGGCTGGCTCAAGCGGGTCGACTACGGCCAGCGGCACGAGGCCGTCTACACGACCAACGCTCCCGCCCGGGTGCGCTTCGAGACCAAGGAACGGTGCCTGCCGTCCGGCAACGTCGACTGCGACCCGCAGGATCTGAACACCACCACCGCGCCCTACTGGCCGGATGTGCCGTTCGACCGCAACTGCGCCAAGGACACCAAGTGCAAGCTCGACCAGATCACCCCGACGTTCTGGACCCGGGCCCGGTTGACCGGCATCACCACCGAGATCCGCGAGGGCACCGGCTGGACGCCGGTGGACAACTGGAAGCTCGACCACCTGCTCACCGACAACGGTGACGGCTCGCGGACCCTCTGGCTCCACAAGATCACCCACACCGGTCTCTACGGGCCGGGCGCCGACATCGCCATGCCGTCCGTCGAACTGGGCGGTCTGCAACTGCCCAACCGGATCGACCGCGACGGCGACAACATCGCTCCGCTGGTCCGCTTCCGGCTGGCGACCGTGTGGACCGACGCCGGCGGTCAGATCGACGTCAACTACGCCACCCCGGACTGCACCAAGAGCACGCTGCCCACGCCGGGCAACAGCACCAGGCGCTGCTACCCGGTGAAGTGGAACCCGCTCGGCAGCGGCGACCCGATCACCGACTGGTTCCACAAGTACGTGGTCGAGCAGGTCGTCGAGACCGACCGCACCGGCGGGGCGCCGGACATGGTGACCCGCTACCAGTACCTGGACGGGGCGGCCTGGCGGCACGCCGACCCGGACGGCATCTCCGACCCGAAGGACCTGACCTGGAGCGACTGGCGCGGTTACGGCCGCGTGATCGTCACGGCCGGCGACGGTCAGGTCCAGACGACCAAGACGGAGTACCGCTACCTGCGCGGCATGCACGGCGACAAGGATCCGGACGGCGGCACGCGTACCGTCAGCGTCGCCGACTCGACCGGCGGGAGCCACACCGACCACAACGAGTTCTCCGGCCACCAGTTGGAGAGCATCGTCTACGACGGCGCCGACGCGGTCAGCAAGAGCATCGCCGTCCCGTGGCGGCACAACACCGCGACGGAGACCCACAGCTGGGGCAGCAAGAAGGCCTGGTTCATCAACACCACCACCGCCCGGAGCCTGGTCGCCCTGGCCGCCGGCGGGTGGCGGGAGACGAAGCAGACCTCGACCTTCGAGACCGGCTTCGGCCGGGTGACCGAGACCGAGAACGAGGGTGACGTGGCGGTCACCGGCGACGAGGCATGCAGCCGGACCACGTACGCCGACAACGCGACCGCCCACCTCTACAGCCTGGTGTCGCGGGTCGAGTCGGTGTCCGTGGCGTGCTCGGCCACCCCCGACCGCAGCAAGCAGGTCATCTCCGACACCCGGACGCTCTACGACGGCAAGGCGTTCGGCGTCGCGCCGACGCTGGGCAACCCGACCCGGACCGAGCGGCTGAAGAGCCACAACGGCACGACGGCCACCTACATCCGCGCGTCGGAGGGCACGTTCGACGCGTACGGCCGGCCCTTGACCGCCGTCGACGCGCTGGGCCGGGTCACGAAGACCGTGTACACGGACACCAACGGCCTGACCACCAAGGTCAAGGAGACCAACCCGCTGCAGTTCGTCACCACCACCGACTACGCCCCGGCGTGGGGTGTGCCGGTCGGACAGGTGGACCAGAACGGCCTCAAGAGCGTCCTGGAGTACGACGCCCTGGGCCGGCTGGCGAAGGTCTGGATGCCGGACCGGACGGGCGCCAGCGGCCTGGAGCCGAGCATCCGCTACAGCTACCTGGTCCGCACCGACAAGCCGGTCGCCATCAAGACCGAGCGGCGGCAGAACGACGGCTCCTACAGCGTCGAGTACAAGCTGCACGACGGCCTGCTCCGGCCCCGCCAGGTGCAGTCGGAGGGCCCGGACGGCACCCGTACCGTGGCCGACACCTTCTACACCGGCACCGGCCAGCTGGCGAAGACGTACGCGACGTACACGGTGGCAGGCACGCCCACCGACGTGATCTACCCGGCCGTCAACGGTGACGTCAACGGCCAGACGCTGTACGTCTACGACGGCGCGGACCGGGTCAAGGCGGAGATCTTCGCGGTCGCGGGCAACGAGAAGTGGCGCACCACGACCACCTACGGCGGCGACCGCGTTTCGGTCGACCCGCCGGCCGGCGGCACCCCGACGACCTCGATCACGAACGCCCTGGGCAAGACCACCGAACTGCGGCAGTACAAGGGCAGCGGTCCGACGGGCGACTTCGACAAGACCGAGTACACCTACACGCACGCCGGCCAGTTGAAGACGGTCAAGGACCCGGCCGGCAACGTCTGGTCCCACGAGTACGACCAGCTGGGCCGCAAGACGAAGTCGACCGACCCGGACGCCGGCGCGTCGACGTTCGGCTACGACGACCTGGACCGGCTCACCAGCACCACGAACGCCCTCAACCAGACGATCAGCACGAAGTACGACGAGATCGGCCGGAAGATCGCCGTCTACAAGGGGGCCGCCGACACCGGGGAACTGCTGAGCAGCTGGACGTACGACCTGGAGATGCTCGGTGAGCTCTCCTCGACGAGCCGCTGGATCGACGGACACGAGTACGCCACGTACTTCTCGATCTACGACGAGTTCTACCGGCCGCACGCCACCTACTACTCCGTGCCCGAGCACGCCGGTGCCGAACTGGCTGGCTTCTACACCTTCGGCACGGAGTTCAACCGGGACGGCACCGTCCAGTCGCTGAGCATGTCGGAGGGCGGTGGGCTGCCGTTCGAGACTGTCGCTTACACCTACGACAGTCTTGAGCGCCTGACCGCGGCGACCGGTGACGCCCCCTACCTGACCGACGTCGAGTACGCCGGCACCGGCGAGGTACTGCAGACCGAGGCCCGGGTGGGCACCCGGAAGGTCTGGTCGACCTACGAGTACGAGCAGGGCTCCAAGCGGCTCACCCGGCTACGGCTGGACCGCGAGTCGGCTCCGGTCGTGGACATCGACGCCCGCTACACGTACGACCAGTCCGGCAACATCCTGCGGATCGCCAACAACCCGTCCGGGACGCAGGACACGCAGTGCTTCACGTACGACTACCTGCGCCGGATGGAGCGGGCCTGGACGTCGGCGAGCACCGCGACCGACCCGTGCGCCGGTGGGCCCTCGGTCACCGGAGTGGGCGGTGTGGCCCCTTACCACCACGCCTACACCTTCGACGTCACGGGCAACCGGAAGACCGAAGTCCAGTACGGGACCAACGGCACTCCGCTCATCGAACGCAGCTACACCTACCCCGCCGTCGGCCAGGCGCAGCCGCACACGCTGCGCCAGATGACGGAGAAGACCCCGCAGGGTGATCAGCTGTACTCGTACGAGTACGACGCGGCCGGCAACACGAAGAAGCGGACGAGGGCCGGCGAGGACCAGACCCTGGTCTGGGACGCCGAGGGCAACCTCGAGTCGGTCACCGAAGCCGGCAAGAAGACCAGCTTCCTCTATGACGTCGACGGCTCCCGGATGCTCCGCAAGGAGCCGGCCTCGACCACGCTCTACCTGCTGGGCATGGAGATCCGGCTGAACCACCAGACCCGGTCCACCGACGCCACCCGGTACTACTCGCTTCCGGGCGGGGCGAGCCTGGTCCGCAAGGTGGACGGCCTCCGGTACGTCGCGAACGACCACCACGGCACCGGCCAGGCAGTGGTGGACCAGAGCGGCGCTGTCACGCACCGGCGGATGACCCCGTACGGCGAGAACCGGGGTGCCTCGCCAGGTCAGTGGCCGACGGAGAAGGGCTTCGTCAACGGGAACATCGATTCCACGACAGGCCTGGTCAACATCGGCGCGCGGGAGTACGACACGATCACCGGCCGGTTCATCTCGGTCGACCCGATCATCGACGTCAACGACCCGCAGCAGATGAACGGGTACGCGTACGCCAACAACAACCCGATCTCGTTCTCCGACCCGGACGGCCTCAAGGCCTGTTCCGACGACGCCTGCGGGCCGGGCGCCGACTACGAGGACATGTACGGCACCTACCACAAGGTCAAGGGCCACAACGACGGGTGCGGTGGTTGCTCGGGCGCGTACGACCCGGACGAGCCCACGATCAACGTCCACAACAACCCGCGGGCATCAGCGGAGGAGCGGGCCGCGGCCGCGCGGGCGGCGGCGGAGAAGGAAAGGCAGCGGCGGATCGCCGCGGCCAAGGCGAAGATGCTCAACGCCGCCAAGGCCCTGGCGAAGATCCTGATGGACGAGTTGGGTATCACCGATGCCCTGGACTGCTTCCTCAAGGGCGACATGGGCGGCTGCCTGGCCACAGCAGTCAACGTCGCGGGCGCGGCGATCGGCGGTGCGCTGGGCAAGCTGGCCGTCAGATACGGCGCTCCATGGAAGTGGAAGAAACTCGCCAACCTGACCAGCCGGGTCAAGGGTCTGCTCGGCGACCTGGTCGGCAGCGCCAAGGCATTCATCAAGTGCAAGAACAGCTTCGTGCCCGGCACGTTGGTGGTGATGGCCGACGGGTCGCGCAAGCCGATCGAGGACGTCAAGACCGGCGACATGGTGTTGGTGACCGATCCGGTGACCGGCAAGACGACGATCAAGCCGGTGGTGGCGACCATCATCGGTCAGGGCAGCAAGAACCTGGTCGAGGTCACCATCGATCCTGACGGTGACAGCGGCAACGCCACGGAGCGCGTAGTCGCCACCGACAACCACCCGTTCTGGGTGCCCGGCCTCGACGAGTGGGTCGATGCCGCCGATCTGCGGGCCGGTCAGTGGCTGCGTACCTCGGCCGGCACCTACGTGCAGATCAGCGCGACCCGGCAGTGGACGGAACCGGCGCGGGTCTACAACCTCACCGTCGACGACATCCACACGTACTATGTGCTCGCAGGCAACACCTCGGTGTTGGTGCACAATTGCGACTGGACGAGTGACGCCAACTTGTTCGAGCACTTCGACAAGCACGTGATGGGCATGGATAAGCCTGGCGGCGTCGGTGACATGAGGGAGATCTTGGATAGGAACGATGGCGATGTCGACCTGGCTCTCGATGATTACGCCAGCTGCGCACAACGTTTTCTCTGTGATGCCGCCACCGCTGGCACGCAGCAGCAGCGGCGAGATTCAGATGGCGCGCTCGTGCGGGTGAACACTAAAACGCGGGAACTCGGCGTTTTGGGCGACAATGGCATCGTGACCTACTTCAAGGCGGATAATCCAGAAGCCGAATTCCTCAAGCAGCTCAGGAAGTAGGAGGACTGTTGTTCATCGCGCCGGGAAGGCTGCTGGATTGTTGGAGGAGCTTTTCCTCCGAGTTGACAGGGCGAAGAGAGGCTCTGTCGCGTTTGGCGGCGCGCGATTGCATAGAATCTGTTATCCGGCTGCGTCACCCGTCTGTAGATCGATTTGCTGCGGCGGTGTACGTGGTCGATGAGAGGCAGCGCCGTGGGCTCAGGGATGCGTCAACCATCTCTTCCCGATGGTGGTGGTCCGCGGCTCCGCCTCCGCCTGTAGAAGCGCCAGATCTCGGTTCGACCGCTGCAACCGCAGCCGCTGCCGAGATCTGGCAGCAGGCGAGTGCTGCAGGTCTGGCCCCCTTCGACCACTTGACATTCAGTCTGAGCGGCGGGAGGGATGTCCTTGGACGGCTGCGCTTTCAGGTAGTTTCGGCTGAGCAGATGGTCGTCCGGCCGTGGATCGACTTTTTGCTTATTCCCGTCGAGCGGGCCTACTGTCGATTGATCGGTGCAGATCCGCCAGAACTCTTCACTGCCACTGTTAGCGTCGCAGTCGGCCGACTGCGAGACGTCGGCATCCATTTGCCCGGCCATGCGGGTCCTGAAGCTGTTGCGATATCGATCGCACGGCACATCGACTCTTTTGTCGATATTGTTTCCCATGTGACCCCCGATCTGCTGATCAACGATCTGTTGCGGCGGCGGCGGTTCAGTGGGGGTAAGCACTTCGAATGGCGGCTTCCCTTGGCCTTGGTGAGCTACGGCAGAGGTCACGAAGCCCTGCAGTTGATCGAGGAACTCATGCTGGGCTTCGCCCGCCAACCATATAGTCGGTCGTTCCATGAGCTGCAATGGCTGAGGCGAAGGCTGGCGGATTCGGAATCGACCTTCAACTGCCCTGAGTTGCAGGGTTGATGTCTCGGGCCAAAAGCTATCAATCGCGCATTCCGGAGCACCAGCTGCTCGGGCAACGACAGAGGTGCAGCAGCGCCCGAAGAGCGGTGTGCAGGGACACGACCACCGCCAAGGTCGACAACATCGCGGGTGGCGGCGTCGGGTAGCCCACGTCGACGAAGTTCACATCTCCGCCGGTCAGCGGCGGCGGCGATGACGTGCACGTACACGCTGTGGTGCTGGCGCCTCCCGGAGAGCGTGGAGGCATGTTGGCGACCGGTCGATCGGGGCAGGGGTGCCATCCAGGGCCGCGAAGGCAGCCGGCGGATCCGTTGCATGACGGCGGCCAGATTGTTCGCTACCGCCGCAAGGTTGGTTGTCGCTTCTGCAGGTAGCGCCGCACGGCGACGACGCCGATCTCGAACTAGCCGGAGAGTCGGATGTGGGCGTCGCCCCTTGCGCCGGTGGGCGAGAGCCAGCAGCGCTGTGGACGTGGGCGACATTCGGAGCAGAACCTGGCCCGAAGTATGATGACGTGATATGGATGATCGGCAGCTGCCGATCGGTCTCAGTCCATGTTGATGCTTCGTTCGGCATGGTGCGGCCATGGAGAATGGGCTGATCGCAGTATGGGAGAGCGAAAAGGGCTCGGTCATGCCGAAGGGTTCAAGCGTGTTGGAAGTCCTGCCCGGGATCGGCCTTGATCGTGTCCGGTTCGGGGAGAGCCGTTCCAGTCACCGTGAGCGGCTCGGAAGCTACAAGGCCTTCGAGCGAGTGCCGGGCGCGGGGCTGACGGACATCTATGCAGATGGAATGATCATGCTGTCCTACGACGAGCTGGACCGCCTGGTCTTCATAGAGGTCGGAGGCCAAAGAGTCGTGTCACTTGGTGGAACTCAATTAACGGGAAGGCCTCTCGCGGCTGTGCTGGAGGAGCTGACTCAGCGCGGTTTCCCGGTTGAGTTCGACGGCGACTCATCGTACGCAATCTCGTCAACCGGAGTCGAGCTCTTCGCGAGCTCTACGGATGACGCTGATGAACCGGCTGGGGGAGTTTCGATAGCGCCAACCGGGCGACAGTGAAGTGCGGAGTCGCGCGCCCCGTTGCGGTCAGATGCTGAGCAGGGCGCAGATGCGGTGCCCACGCCTATCCACCACAGCAATGGATCGATGACCGTCGTGAAGGGTCAGGAGAATCCACTGACCACCCCGGCCATCGCCGGAGCGTAGGTCAGGAATCCGTGCCAGCCGTCAACGGATCCAGGGGCTAGGCACGACGGTCAGCGGGCGGGCCCGTCGCCGGACTCGGCGAGCCGCTTGAGGTTCAGCAACTGCCGGCGGGCCATCACCAGATCACCGAGGCAGCCACCGAGGGCGATCACCGGGTTCGTCCGCATCACCACCTTGAGCAGCAGGCGGGTGCCGTTCCCGGCGTCCGGCACCAGGACGTACGACAGCACCGCGCCCATGATCTCGCCGGTGAGGTGGTGCCCCGGCTCGACCGCGAGGATCCGCCCCCGTCGCCGCCCGCCGGCAGTCGTGAACGCCTCGCCCACCACCGGCTCGGTAAGGTCCACCAGCCGTTGCGGTGAGCGGCGGCCGAGGTTGTCGATCCAGTCGTACGAGTAGGGCGCGAGCCGGATCTGGGCGACCCACCGCCACACGGCGGCCGGTGGGGCGTCCACGGTCACCCCGCGCCACGCCCGCAACGTGGGCGCGGGGACGAGGCCGTCGCACGGATACCGGCGACGTGTCTCTTCGTCGGACACGCCCCACCGGTCACCGAGCATCGGCCCGGCCCAGCACCAGCGTGGTCCGCAGGTCGAGCACGACGGTGCCGCCGAAGTCGTCGACCAGCCGGTCCAGCGCGGCGATCCCGCGTCGCTGCTGGTCCGGGGTGCGGGACAGGTACGGCCCGAACGTGCGCATCAGCGCCAGGTACCGCTCCTTGTCCAGCGGCAGTTCCCGCCGGAACACGTCGCGGCGTACGTCGTCGAACTGCCCGCTGTCGAGGACGTCCCTGTGGAACCAGTCGACGGGCCGTTCCCGGACGGTCGGGTCGACGGATCGCAGTGCGGCCCGGACGGCGGCCTGCTGGTCGGCGTCGGCGTAGTCGTAGCGGTGCCCGAAGACGGCGAGCGTGCCGCCGGGTGCCAGGGCGCGCCGGGCCAGGGCGTTGCGGGTGGCGGCGTCCAGCCAGTGCCAGGCCATCGCGCAGGCGAGCACGTCCACCCCGCCGGTGGGCGGCGACCATCGCTCGAACGTCGTCGCCTCGACGCGGGCGTCCGGGAACCGCTCGGCCAGCCGGGCCGCCATCAGTGCGTCGGGCTCCACGCAGGTCAGTGGCGCGCCGAGGCGGACCAGCACCTCGGTGCCCTTGCCGGTGCCCGCGCCGACCTCGGCCACCGACGCCGGTGCCCCGCCGTGGTAGGCGCGTATCGACTCGGCGATCTCCGGCGGATATCCGGGCCGCGCGCGCTCGTACAGGTCGGCCACCGTGCCGAAGAGCTCCATCACCAGCACGATACGGCTCCGATCGGTTCCCGACCGGCCGCGAGGAAGCCGGCGTCCGCTTCTCCAGCCCACTCCACGGGTACGCCGCACCTCCCGCCACCTGATCGACAGTGCCGGCGAACCCCGGCCGGCGTCCGGGGCGTACACCCTGGTGGTGGGCCCGTCTGGGGCCGCGACCGGGCGGGTCACGCCGGCATTGCGGTGAGGCCGGCCCCGCGTTTTCGGGGTGGTGTTCGGGCGTGCTAACGTCGCGTCCCGTTGTCAGTGAGCGCCGCTAGCTCAACTGGCAGAGCAGCGGACTCTTAATCCGCGGGTTCGGGGTTCGAGTCCCTGGCGGCGCACCAACGAGCAAGGCTCTGACCGGGCGTTCCACGCCGGTCGGGGCCTTTTTCGTGTTTAGGTCCGCCGCTGGTCCGCGGGGACGCTCACCCGCTCCGGAAGCTGCGCCGGTACGCCTGCGGGCTGGTGCCGGTGACCCGCCGGAAGCGGTCCCGGAAAGCGGTGACGGAGCCGAATCCGACCTGCGTCGCCACCCGGTCCACGGGATGCGCCGTGGTCTCCAGCAGGTGCTGGGCCTGGTGGACGCGGATCCGGTGCAGCCACCGCAGCGGGGTGGTACCCACCTGGTCCCGGAACCGGCGGTTCAGGGTGCGGACGCTCATACCGGCGTGACGGGCGATGTCGGCCAGCGCCAGGTCCCGCCCCGCGTTCTGGCGCATCCAGGTCAGCAACGGCTCCAGTGTGGTTCCGTCGGGGGCGGGCGGTTCGTGTGCGATGAACTGCGCCTGCCCGCCCGCGCGTTCCAGCGGCATCACGGACAGCCTCGCCGCGTCGGCGGCGACGGCGGCACCGTGGTCGGTTCGGACCAGATGCAGACACAGGTCGAGCCCGGCGGCGGCGCCGGCCGAGGTCAGGATCTGGCCGTTGTCGACGTACAGGACGTTCGGGTCCACCTGGACCCTTGGGTACCGGGCGGCGAGCTGCGCGGCGGCGACCCAGTGGGTGGTGGCGCGCCGCCCGTCGAGCAGGCCGGCGGCGGCCAGTGTGAACGCCCCGCCGCAGATCGAGGCGATCCGGGTGCCGCGGGCCTCGGCGGCACGCAGCGCGTCCAGGACCGGGCCGGGCGCCGCCGCCCCCGGGTCGGTCACCCCGGGCACGATGACGGTGTCGGCGTCGGCCAGGACGTCTAGGCGCCACGGTACGGCGATGTCGAACACGCCGGTGGTCACCGTCGGCCGTTCGGCGCAGACGACGACGCGGTAGCCGGGACGGCCGCCGGGCAGGCGGGTGCGGTCGAAGACCTCGATCGGGGTGGCCAGATCGAACGGTACGACGGTGTCGAGGGCGAGCACGGCCACGGTGTGCATGGGGAGATCCAAACAGTCAGGACCCGGCGGTCACCGGTCGGCCCGCGTCGGGCACCCGCCGGGTGAGGCGGTGGTACAGGTCGGTGACTGACGGGCCGCCGGCGAAACACCAGAGGGCGATCACCGGGTCGCAGAGGGCGCAGCCGAACGACGAGTCGTGCAGCGACGGGATGATCGGGGTGCCGCGACGGTGGTGCAGGACGTCCCAGACGGTGTGCAGGAGCCAGCCCACACCGATGAAGGTGTACGAGGTGAGCCCGGCGTAGCCCACCGCCACCAGCAGGGCGCAGAACGCCAGCTCCCACAGGCCGAATCCACCGCCGCTGAGGTAGGCGGCCCCCGCGCCGGTGACCACGAGTGCGTTGAGGCGCCGTCGGTGCGGTTCGGGCACCACGGAGTTGAGCCCGACGTAGACCAGCCCGATCACCATCGGCATGACATAGCGAAGCATGATCCCAGTCCTGTCCCATCCCCGGAAGCGTGTCGGAAAGGCAGCCTAGGCAGGCCGGACGTGGGGAACGAGAGGCGAAACTGCCGGGGTCCGACGGATTCCGGCCACGCCGATCAGCCCGAAGGAACCGGCTGGTGCGTTCCGCTCCGCACCTGGCGACCCGGGCGGGTCGCCCTGTCCGCCCGGGGTGGTGGGCGGGCGTGCTAACGTCTCGTCCCGTTGTCAGCGAGCGCCGCTAGCTCAACTGGCAGAGCAGCGGACTCTTAATCCGCGGGTTCGGGGTTCGAGTCCCTGGCGGCGCACCAACGTGCAAGGCCCTGGTTCGGTCACCCCGAACCGGGGCCTTTTCGTCGTGCCTGCTCGGACGCGGCAGCCTCGCCGACCCCGGACCCATCGACGGCCGGACGGAATAGATCATATTCTGATCCGTCGAAGGAGGCCGTCGTGTCCACCACCCGGAGCGTGCTCACCCCGGCCACCTCGGCCGGTCCGGCCGGCCTGCGCCCCCGGGTCTGGACCGCCCTGATCGTGCTCGGCCTCGTCGGGCAGATGGCCTGGACCATCGAGAACATCTACCTGAACCTGTTCGTGTACGACACGATCACCGACGACCCCAACGTGATCGCCACGATGGTCGCCGCCAGCGCCGTGACCGCCACTGTCGCCACCCTGCTGCTCGGCGCCCTCTCCGACCGGACGGGGCGGCGCCGGTCGTTCATCGCCGGCGGCTACCTGCTGTGGGGCGTCTCCACCGCCGCCTTCGGTTTCCTGACAGTGGGTTTCGTGGAGGACATCGCGCCCGTGGCGAACGTCGTGCTGGTCACGGCGATCGCGGTCGTCACGCTGGACTGCCTGATGTCCTTCCTCGGCTCGGGCGCAAACGACGCGGCGTTCCAGGCGTGGGTCACCGACGTGACCGAGCCGGCGAACCGCGGCCGGGTCGAGTCGGTGCTCGCCATCATGCCGCTGGTCTCGATGCTGGTGATCTTCGGCGGGTTCGACGGGCTGGCCCGCGCCGGGAACTGGCAGCTGTTCTTTGTGATCATCGGCGCGATCATGGCGGTGGCCGGGGTGCTGGCCTGGTTCCTGGTCGAGGACAGCCCGTCAGTCGTGCGGCACGAGGGCGGGTACCTGCGCGCCGTCGTCCACGGTCTGCGCCCGGCCGCCGTCCGGGCCAACCCGGGGCTCTATCTCGCCCTGGCGGCCTGGTCGATCTGGGGGATCTCCACGCAGGTATTCCTGCCGTATCTGATCATCTACCTCCAGCGGTACCTGCGGATCGAGGGGTACGCGATCGTCCTGGCCGTCGTCCTCGTCACGGCGTCGGCGGTGAGCGTGGTCGGCGGGCGGCTCATCGACCGCGTCGGCAAGGTGCGCTTCCTGCTGCCGGCGGTAGTGGTCTACGGCACCGGCCTGACCCTGATGTTCTTCGCCCGCGGCATGGTTCCCGTGATCGCCGCCGGGATCGTGATGATGTCGGGCTTCATGCTGGTCCTCGCCCCGATCGGCGCCATCGTGCGCGACCACTCGCCACCGGACCGGGCCGGTCATGTGCAAGGGCTGCGGATGGTCTTCGCCATCCTCGTCCCGATGCTCATCGGCCCCTACCTCGGCGCCGCCGTGATCACCGGCGCCGGCGAGGTCTACGAGGATCTCGGCGTGGTGAAGCAGATTCCGACGCCGGGCATCTTCCTCATGGCGCTGGCCGTGCTGGTCCTCATCGCGGTGCCGGCCGTGGCGCTGCGGCGGCGGGAGCGGGAGGCCCGGGCATGACGCTGCTGACCCCGTGGGGTGCCACGCTCGACGCGGAGCGTGTCCTGCCCGAGTATCCCCGCCCGCAGTTCGCCCGGGACAGCTGTCTCAACCTCAACGGCCGGTGGGAGTACGCGATCACCGGTTCCCCCGCCGAGCCGGAACGCTACGACGGGGAGATCATCGTTCCGTTCTCCCCGGAGTCCGCGCTCTCCGGCGTCGGGCGGCAGCTCCAGCCGGGCGAGACGCTCTGGTACCGCCGTCCGCTGACCCTGCCGGCGGGCTTCCACGCTGCCGGCTCTCGGCTGCTGCTGCACTTCGGCGCGGTCGACCAGACCTGCCAGGTCTACCTGAACGACGTCCCGGTCGGCGGTCACACCGGCGGGTATCTGCCGTTCACCTGCGACATCACCGACGCGCTCCGCGAGGACGGCAACGTCCTGGTCGTGGCGGTCCAGGACGACAGCGACACCGGCCACCACTCCCGGGGCAAGCAGCGGCTGCGCCGCGGCGGCATCTGGTACACCGCCCAGTCCGGGATCTGGCAGACGGTGTGGGCCGAGAGCGTGCCCGCCGTACACCTGCGGCACCTCACCCTGACGCCGCTCCTCGACGAGGGGTGCGTCGAGGTGACGGCGCACGCGACGGCGGATGCCGGCGACGCCGGCATCCGGATCCTGGCCGACGGGATCGCGGTGGCCGAGGCCACCGCGCCGGTCGGCGTGGCGGTGCGCATCCCGATCCCCGAGGTACGGCAGTGGAGCCCGGAGGATCCTTTCCTCTACGACGTGACCGCCGAACTGGGCGCGGACCGGGTCCGCAGCTACTTCGGCATGCGCTCGTTCGGCGTCGGACCGGACCCCGACGGCGTGCCCCGCCTGCTGCTCAACGGCCGGCCGTACTTCCACGCCGGGATCCTCGACCAGGGCTACTGGTCGGACGGCATGTACACGGCGCCCTCCGACGAGGCGATGATCGCCGACATCGCCACCATGAAGCGGCTCGGGTTCACCATGCTGCGCAAGCACATCAAGATCGAGCCGCTGCGCTGGTATCACCACTGCGACCGGCTGGGGATGCTGGTCTGGCAGGACATGGTCAACGGCGGCAGCGGTTACCACCCGCTGGTCGTCACCGCGCCGGCGGTGACGCCGCTGCGGCTGCCCGACCGGGGCCGGTGGCGGCGCTGGTTCGGCCGAGCCGACGCGGGCGGACGGGCCCGCTTCCGGGCCGAGCTGCGCGACACCGTCGAGCATCTGCGCAACGTGGTGAGCCTCGCCGTGTGGGTGCCCTTCAACGAGGGCTGGGGGCAGTTCGACGCGGCCCGGATCGCCCGCGACCTCGCCGAACTGGACCCCACCCGCACTGTCGACCACGCCAGCGGCTGGCACGACCAGGGCGGCGGTGACCTGCGCAGCCTGCACGTCTACTTCCGCCGCTTCCGGGTGCCGCGGCGACGCGGTGACCGCCGGGTGCTGGTGCTGTCGGAGTACGGCGGCTACAACCTGCGCGTCGACGGGCACGCGTTCAACCGCAAGGATTTCGGCTACCGGCGGTGCCGCAGCGCCGAGGAACTGGCGGAGGCGTTCACGCGGCTGCACACCGAGCAGATCGTGCCCGCGATCCGGGCCGGTCTGAGCGCGACCGTCTACACCCAGCTGTCCGACGTGGAGGACGAACTCAACGGTCTGCTCACCTACGACCGGCGCGTGGTCAAGCTTCCCGAGGACGTGGTGCGGCAGGTCAACGCCCTGCTGCGTCACCAGCGGTTCTGAGCTTCCTCCGCCCAGCCGACCAGGCCGTCCAGAGCCACCCGCTCGCCGTCGTCCGCCTGGGCCCAGCCGGAGAAGTGCCCGAAGCACTGGTGGGTCTCGCTGGCCACGACGCCGAGGTTGGTGCGGGAGACCTTCTCGTGGAACGGGTGGAACTCCACAGCGACCCGATCACCGCTGATCCGCCATGGCCGCAGCCAGTCGCGGCGGTCGTAGCTCCAGCGCAGTTCGGCGCCGAGCTTGTGCAGCCGGCCGCCGAGAAACAGCGCGTTCTCGGTCGAGCCGGTGCCGTCGGTCCACTTGCCGCCGAGCTGGATCGACACGTCCGGTCCGCTGCCCGCCGCCCAGTTCCACGTGATCGCGTACGGCCACTTGCCCCGGCCGTGGTCGAGCACGGCGAACGAGTCGTCCTCGGCCACGGTGTGCGTCGTGCCGTTCACCCGCAGCGAGCCGCGCACCGGGCGGCCGACGTCCTTGACCGTGTACTGGAACCGGCGGGTGCTCCACGGGACCACGACGCCGAGCGACTCGTGGCCGGGCGGGAGCGGCACCACGAGGTCGATCTCGATGCCCGGTGCGGTGGCACGGATCGTACTGCCCTCGGCGGTCTGGCCGATGTCGATCGACAGGCCGTCCCCGCGTGCGCACACGGTGCCCACGCCGCTGAGCGGCGGCATGACGACGCCACGGGCGAACGGGACCACGACGTCCTTGCCGGTCTCGACCTTCGTGGCGCGGTCGAGCACGTAGACGCCGTGCACCCCGGCGTAGTCCAGCGACGACGCGACGAGGCCGACGATGTGGGCCGGCGTCACGATCCCCCAGTACTCCCAGCGCTTGGCTCTTCCCCAGCCGCGCAGGTTCGCCCGGTGCAGCGGCCGGCGGGTCCAGCCGACCGCGGCGGGGTTGAGCCGCCCGTCCGGCATGCACAGGTCGACCGGCTCGACGATCTCCTTCTCGTGCGTCATCGGGGGAGCGTAGCGACCGCCCGCGACGGTGGTCCGAGCCCGCCCTCAGTAGTCGATGTTGATGGCGGCGACCTGGCGGCTGCCGTTGAAGACGATGGCCGGGCCGGCGAAGCGGGAACTGGCGTACGTCAGCGCCGTCTTGTGCCCGGGGCTGTTGAACCAGGCCTCGATCATCTGCTCCGGCGAGGAGTTGCCCGACGAGGCGAACAGCACCTCGTGCCCGCAGTGCTGCAGGCCGCTCGCGTTGAGGTTCTGCCGTACGCAGGACTCCGCCTCGCGGTGCTGCGCCGCGCCGAGCTTGACCTCGGTCAGCCCGAGCGCGCGACGCCGCTCGTTGAGCAGCACCAGCAGCCGGCGTTCCGCTGCGGACAGGCCGGTGGACGTGGCGGCGGACCTGGAGGGCGACGACGACGGGGTCGGCTTGGGCGACTTGCTGGGCTTCGCCGACCTGCTGGGGGTGGGGCTCGGGCGGGCAGCGGTCGGGGACGGCTCCACCGCGGCCGGCGAGGGCGTGAGCGCCGGTGCGGCGGTCGCGGCCGAGGGCTGCGCGGCTGCCGCACTCGCCGGCTGCGTCTTCGGCTCGCTGTTGTGGTTGGCGAGGACGAGCGCGCCACCTCCGGCCACCGCGACGGCGGCGACGACGCCGACCAGGACCTTGGACAACGAGAGCCCCGACCGCGCTCCGGCGGTCACGGCGTGGAGGCCGGGCGAGGCGGCCTGCGAGCCGGCGACGGTGTGCATCGTGTGGGTGACGTCCGAGGCGAGTGCGGCCGGGGGTGGCGTGAGCGCCAGGCCGGCCAGCAGCCGCCCGGCGGGTACCAGGTCGTTCGTCGCGTCCGGGCAGTGCGGGCAGTCCCGGACGTGCCGGGCGAACCGCTTGCGCCACACCGGCGCCGGCTGACGGTCCCAGCCGGCGGCCGTGTCGGCCAGGGCGGCGCAACCGGGCCGGATGGTGAGCGCCCGCACCACCAGCCGGGCGGTGTCCAGTTGCGCCTTCATCCGGGACACCCGGACGGTCACGTGGTGCGGCGCCAGGTTCAGGGCGTCGACCAGGTCGGCGCGGGTGAGGTGGCCGGCCTCGACCAGCCACCAGAGCGACAGCAGGTGACGGTGGTCGTCGTCCAGCCAGCGTGTGGCCAGGACGACCTCCCGGCGCTGGTCGGAGAGGCGGAGCTGGGTCAGGGTCAGGTCCTCGAAGTCCGCGCGCGGGTCGATCACGTTGTCGATGTCCTCCGGCGGCGCCGGTGCGGTGTGCCGGCGCTGCGTGTGGGTGCGGATCTCGTTCATGGTGACGGCGACCAGCCACGACCGGAAAAGCCGCGGCTCGCGTACGCCCGCCAGCCCGCGTACGACGTTCAGCATCGTGTTCTGCACCACGTCGTCGACGTCGGCCGACCGGTTCAGCGCCCGGCCCACGATGTTGTAGACCAGCGGCAGACAGTGCGAGACCAGCTCGTCCATCGCCGCCCGGTCGCCGCGGCGAGCCGCGTCCACCACCGCCGACATGCCGGCCCTGCTCGGGTACGCGTGATAGGACACGCTCACAACCTCGCCTTCACGGAACGATCTCGTACACCGTGGAGACTGTCCGATACGCGCTCAGGTCACACAAATGCGTGCGCTGTCGGAGGAGAGCGCTATCTTCTCCGCCATGCCGATGATCACAATCGCCGATGAAGTGACCGGGGCGCCGAGCGGGCCGGTGTGGACCATGAAGGTCTTCGAGGACGAGGTACGCCTCGACGAGCTGATCCGCCGCCGGGTGTTCCTGGAGATCGCCGAGTCCGGCGTGGACGCCGATCCGGAGGAGCGCACCCGGACGACGCTCGACGCCTTCGGCCGCAACGCCTTTGTGGTGCTCGTCGACGACCGCCAGGTCACTGCCCTGGACGAGAAGGTCCGCCTGCACGCGGGATCCCGCGTCACCTTCCTCAAGCTCGTCCCGCTGGTGGGTGGCTGAATGACGACGTACGACCCCGAGTCGGCCCTGCGCGATGTGGCCGCCACCGCCGAGAAGTGGTGGGGCCCGAGCGCCGAGAACCTCAACGAGACCGGCAAGCAGGAATTCGTCGACCGGGTGGTGACGGTGTGCGGCTGGGCGCCGGCGGGGACGGCTCCGTCGCTGCTCGCTGCGCTCAAAGACCCGCACGGGCCCTACGATCTCGCTGCGCCGTTGGTCGAGCTGCTGCCGGAGGCCACCCGGAAGGTCGAGTCGGTCGCCGCCGCCGTGGCCGACCTGACCGGCGACGACGCGGATCGCGACAGGCGTGTCGCCGCCGTCTCCACCCTGATCGACAGCTTGCCGCACCTGCCGTACCAGCACGAGGAGCCGTGGGACCGGGCCCGGGGCGAGGCGTGGCGCCGGACGGAGGAACTGCTGGCCGCGCAACCGGCACCGGTACGGCAGGTGGTGTTCGACGCGCTGGCGGTGCCGGGGTTCAGAAAGGACGGGGCGAACAGCCTGATCAGGGCCGCGCGCTCCGGCGGCGGGCTCGACGGCTCGGCCTGGCTCGACCGGCTGGGCACTCAGGCCTGGCTGGGATTCAATTACTGGAGTTGGCACCTCAAGCGGTTCACCTGGGAGGCCATCCAGGCGGAGGCGTCGGCCGGGCGGGTGGACCCGGCGGCGTTGGCGACCTGGCGGCGGACCCGGATCGAGCGTTCCTCCAGCGACACGAGCGACGAGGCCGACCGGATGTGGCCGATCCCCAACGTCGGTGAGCAGTGGGCCGACCGCGCCGTCGCGGACATCGAGGCGATGCCGGCAGATCGCCGGTCCGCGTGGGAGGCGCTGCTGGCGCACTGCCCGGTCGAGGTGGACAAGGCGAAGCCGACGGCCGGTTGGCGCAAGCAGGCCCGGTCGCTGCTCGACGCGGTGGGCGTCGACGATTTCACCGCCCGGCTCGACGACTGGCTCCCGCTCGTCGGGCAGGCGCGCAGCCTGCCGCTGCGCATGACCACATGCTGCCCCGGCCACATCGAGGACATGCCACCACGGATGATCGACCGCTACAACGTCGGGCTGCTGTGGGGACTGATCTGGACGCGGACGATGTGCCCGCCGTCCGAGCAGACACTGCGCAGCCTCGGCCAGATCGCGGAACGGGCCGCCCGCAAGATCTCCGGCCACGGCCCGGCGAGCCCGAAACTGGCGAACGTCGCGGTCGCGGCGCTCGTCGACACCGATCACCCCGCCGCCCTCGCACAACTGGCCCGGCTGTCCTCGCGGCTGACCTACAAGAGCACCCTGCGCCTGGTGGAGAAGGGGCTGACCCGGCACGCCGAGGCGCGTGGCGTCAGCCGGGAGGACGTCGAGGAGATGGCGCTGCCCGGCTTCGGGCTGCCGCTCGCGGACAAGCTGGGCGACTGCTCGTACGAGCTGGAGGTGCGCGGTGTCGACGCCGTAGTGGTGTGGCGCAACGCGGACGGCAAGGTGGTCAAGACGCCTCCGGCCCAGGTGCGCAGGGATCACGGCGACGAGGTGAAGGAGCTGAAGGCGACTGTCGTCGACGTCGCCGCCACGCTCGTCGCCACCCGCGACCGGCTGGAAGGGCTCCTGCGGCGCGACCGTTCGTGGACCGTCGAGCAGTGGCGCGAGCGGTTCCTGGACCATCCGCTGGCCCGTACGCTGGCCCGGCGTCTCATCTGGACCGTCGACGGCGTGGCCTGCTGCTGGGCCGGTGAGGCGCTGCGAACAGTGGACGACACAGTGGTCGAGCCGGCCGACGAGGCGACGGTCCGGCTGTGGCATCCGGTGCTCGACCCCGACGCGGTGGGGCCGTGGCGGGACTTCCTGACCCGGCACGCGATCACCCAGCCGTTCAAGCAGGCGCACCGGGAGCAGTACCTGCTCACCGACGCGGAGCGGGCCACGGGCATGTACTCCAACCGGTTCGCCGCGCACATCGTGCGTCAGCACCGGCTCAACGCGCTGTTGTCCCGGCGCGGCTGGTCGTACGTCCAGCACCGCAACGACGGGGCCTCGTACGACCTGCCCTGGCTGGCCCTCCCGGACTGGGGGCTGCGCGCCGAACTGGGTGTCGCCGGGATCGAGGACCGGGGCGACGACCTCGTGTTCGACACGATGGGGACCGACCAGCTGTTCTTCATCCGGGGGGAGCGCCTGCCGGTTCCGCTGGCGGAGGTGCCGCCGGTCGTGCTGAGCGAGGTGATGCGCGACGTCGACCTGTTCGTGGCCGCGGCCGGGGTGGGCGCCGACCCGAACTGGTACGACGGTGGGCCGCAGGGCCGGCATCGCGACTACTGGGCGCAGAGCAGCTTCGGCGAGCTGACCCCGACCGCTCGGACGCGCCGGGACGTGCTGGCCGACCTGATCCCCCGGCTGGCGATCGCCGGTCGCTGCACGCTCACCGACAGGTTCCTGGAGGTACGCGGCGACCTGCACACGTACCGCATCCACTGCGGCTCCGGGAACATCCTGATCGCCCCGGACGAGCGGTACCTGTGCATCATCCCGGACTCGGCGAAGGCGAAGGAGCCGGAGATGTACCTGCCCTTCGAGGGTGACAGCCGGCTCGCCGAGATCATCAGCAAGGCGTTGCTGCTGGCCGCCGACAAGAAGATCAAGGATCCGGTGATCCTGCGCCAGCTGTGAGGCGGCCGGCGGGCGCCGGGTCCAGGGTCAGCCCGGCGCCCGCTTCGGCAGCAACAGCTCCTCGTGGTCGAGTTCGCGTTCCAGCACCCGCAGCTCCTCGTCCGGCAGCCGGCCGGAGTCGCGCCACCGCAGCAACTCCTCGCGCTGCGCTTCGAGGACGGTCCGGCGGACCCGCAGCGCCGTCTCGTACTCCGGTGAGGTGGGCAGCTCCGACGAGCCGCTCTGCTGGATGAGGTCGAGCCGTCCCCGGTAGCGGGCCAGCCGGGTCTGCAACTGGGTCCGCGTGGTGTCGACGGCGACCCTGCTGTCCGGCTCCTCGGCGACGACGGTGTCGAGGCGGGCGAGCGCGGCCTCCACAGCGGCCGAGCGGGCCTCGTTGCGTACCCGGGCCTGGTCGGCCTCGTTGGCGCGCAGGCCGAGCATCCGCACGAGCGGCGCGAACGTCAGGCCCTGCCCGACCAGCGTCACCAGGACGACCACGAAGGTGCAGAACAGCAGCAGGTCACGATCGGGGAACGGGTCGCCGCTGCGGGTGGTCAGCGGCAGCGTGAAGATCGCGGCCAGGCTGATCACACCACGCGTACCGGACCAGCTCAGCGCCACCACCTCACGGGAGGTCAGCCCGCGGGCGTTGCGGTCGACGCCGCCGAGCCGCCGCGCGGCGTCCGGCCCGTCGGTGTCGTCCTGCTCGGCGACGCCACCGAGCCGGGTGTGCAGCGACCGGGGGAGCCACTGCGTCAGGATCAGCCAGGCCGGGCGCAGGAGCAGCACCACGCCGACCGACACGGCGACGGCGATGACGATGGTCGACGTGTCGTACTGGCGCAGGCCCCGCATGACGGCGGGGAGCTGCTGGCCGATCAGCAGGAAGACGAAGCCTTCGAGGAGGAAGTCGACGAGCCGCCACACGGCGTTGGTCTGGAGGCGGGCGGCGCCGGACCCGAACTCCGGCGTCTGGTGGCCGACGATCAGGCCGGCGACCACCACCGCCAGCACACCGGAGACGTGCAGCGCCTCGCCCAGCAGGTACGCCACGAACGGTGTCGCGAGCGAGATCGCGTTCGACAGCAGCGGGTCCGCGGTGAGCGGCCGGACCAGTCGTTTCGCCCGGGCGACGACCACGCCCACCGCGATTCCGCCGGCGGCCGCCAGCACGAACTGCCCGATCGCGGCGTGGAACGAGAACTCGCCGCCCACGGCGGCGGCCACGGCGACGCTGAGCATGGTCAGCGCGGTGGCGTCGTTCAGCAGTCCCTCGCCCTGGATGATCGTGACCATCTTCGGCGGCAGGTTGACCCGCCGGCCCACGGCCAGGGCGGCGACCGGGTCGGGCGGGGCGACGGCGGCGCCGACAGCGATGCCTGCGGCCAGCGTCGCGCCGGCGACGAACAGGTGGAACCCGACGCCCACGAGCAGCCCGGTGAGCAGCACCAGCACCACGGAGAGGATGACCACGATCCGCAGGTTGCGGCGGATGTCCAGCAGGGACGAGTCCAGCGCGGCGCTGTACAGCAGCGGCGGCAGCACGACCATGAGCACCAGCTCGGGATCGAGGCCGACGTTGGGGCCGGGGAGCAGCGCGTACGCGATGCCGATGAGCGGCAGGAGCGCTGCCGCCGGCAGACCGGTACGGGAGGCGACCCACCGCACGGCGATGACGACCGCGACGGCGGCGAGCACGAACAGCAGTGTCGAATGGGTGCTCACCCCGACCGACCCTACCGGGGCCGAGATCATCGCGCGACGCCGACGACACCGTCAACCGAGGGTTGACGGTGGAGGAGCGTCAACCTATGGTTGACGCATGGAGGAGACCGAACCGCTCAAGATGACCCATCCGGTACGCCTCGACGACCTCATCGACGGCATCAAGAAGGCACACACCGACGCGCTCGACCAACTGGCCGACGCGGTCCTCGTCGCCGACCACCTGGGCGACGTCGCCGACCACCTGATCGGGCACTTCGTCGACCAGGCGCGCCGCTCCGGCGCCTCGTGGACGGAGATCGGCCGCAGCATGGGCGTGACCAAGCAGGCCGCCCAGAAGCGCTCCGCCGCCAAGGCGGAGACCGCCGCCGCGCTCGACCCGAACTCGGGGTTCGGCCGGTTCACCCCGCGCGCCCGCAACGTGGTGCTGGCCTCGCAGGAGGAGGCGCGGACCGCCGGTAACGCCGAGATCACGCCGGGACACGTCGCGCTCGGGCTGCTCGCCGAGCCGGAAGGGCTCGCGGCCGCGGCGATCGTGGCTCGGGGCGTACCCCTGGAACGGCTGCGGGAGGTCGTCACCGCGACGCTGCCGGCGAAGGCCGGCCAGGTCCCGGACCTGATCCCCTACGACGCGCGGGCCAAGAAGGTCCTGGAGCTGACGTTCCGGGAGGCGTTGCGGATGGGGCACAACTACATCGGTACGGAGCACATCCTGCTCGCCCTGCTGGAGGAGGAGGGCGACGACGGCGTGCTGCGCGGGCTCGGCCTGGAGAAGTCCGAACTGGAGTCGGCGTTCGAGGCGGCGCTCGCCGAGATCACCCGGAAAGGGGACTGACACCGCGCCGGGCACGCGTCACGGGGGCGCGTGCCCGGTGTGCGGGTGTTCAGCCGGCGACGGGGAAGCCGTACCGGGCGGCGTGCTCCGGGTCGGCCGGGTCGACCTGGCGGATGCCGGCGTCGGCGAGGCGCTTGTTCACCTCGTCGAGGTGCTCCCGGACCAGCCGGGCCTCCTCCTCGGTGACCCGGCCGCGGTGCGGGCGCCCGGCGTGCTCGATGGTGCCGTAGTCGATCTTCTCGGTGGCGCGGCGGGCCTTGGGCGGTTTGACCCGCTCGGCGGTACGCAGCAGCTGCGCCATCGGCACGTCGGTCGCCATCGCGTCGAACTCGCTGGCGGTCAGCACCACCCGGCGCGGCTCACCGTGACCGTGCCGGTCGTGGATCTCCACCACCGCGACGTCGAGCGCCGCGTCGTCGATGCTCTCCACGTCGACCGGGGTGGCGTCCAGCTGCACGGGCCCGGCGACCAGGTCCGGGTGCTCCAGGACGACGACCTTGACCACCTCGTCGTCGGGGCTGAGCACCTGACCGGTGAAGTCGGAGACGTGGATCGTCTTCTTGCCCATGCGCGGAGCTTCTCCTGTCGTAGGCCGGAAATCGGACCACAAGACGCTACCGCACAGGTGTGCGAAGGCCGGTACGCGCGCCCGGCCGGTGTGTCGCCGCCCGCGTTCCTAGAGGGGTGAGAGGCCACGCCAGGCGGCGGCACCGGCCGGTTGCGCGTTCAGTTCGGCCCAGGAGAGCCCTCGGTCGCGGGCCTCTCGGTACGCCGGCTGCGCCGGGAACCGTCGGGCGTCTGCGGCGGCCCGCCAGCCGCGCTCCGCGTCCTGCTGGAATCGGTCATTCGGTTCGTGAGGCATGACCACTACCGTCCCAGAGAAACTTGTCCATGTATGGAAATGAATATGACGCAGGGGCGATGCCTTCGGTTCCGCGAAGCGCCGGGTTTCCTGCGGCCGGTGGCGGGACCAGGAATCGGCGTCCGTCGCTGGCGTGCCGACCCTCTACCCTCCTGCCGCGCGTCTCAACCGCGCCGCGATCGGCGAATTCCGCGGGCACGGGCGCGGCGTCCGGGCGTACCATGATCACGTGCTCGACCGGCGGGTCTTCCTTCATCTGGCGACCTGGTTGGGGCAGTGGCCGGCGGGCCCCGGGCTGCACGTGGTCCGGTCCTATCGCCGCGCCCGCCCGGCCTGGGACGGGCGGCTGCGCCCGGCCGTCGCGGTGACCGCGGGCGGCAGCACCGTCCTCTCGGTGGCCGCCGACCGGGTGGAGGCGGTCCGGACGCTGGTACGCGACCGGCCGCTCGGGGAGTGGCTGTCCGACCTGCCGGTCACTGTCGGCATGCCCGAGTTCGTCGCGCACACCTCGGTCTTCCGCTGGTGCACCGACCCGGCGCCGCTGCCCGAGGTGGGGGAGTGGGTCCCGCCCACGCTGCCCGGGCTGCCGCCGTGGCTGCGGCTGTTCGACCGGGAGGTGCTCGTGGTGCGGGGCGCCGACGGCGCGTACCGGGCCGGCGTGGGGATCAAGCGGCACGACGCGTACGGGCACGAGCTGGCGGTGGGCACGGTGCCGACGGCGCGCGGGCGCGGCCTGGCCCGGCGGCTGGTCGCGCAGGCGGCTCGCCGGGTGCTGGACGAGGGGGCGATCCCCACCTACCTGCACGACCCGGGCAACGCCGCGTCAGCGCGGGTGGCCGAGGCGGCCGGGTTCCCGGAGCGCGGCTTCACCGCGTTCGGCGTCTTCCCCCGCTGACCCGCCCCGTTGGCCGAGTCCGGCGCGGACCGTGGATCCCGGGCCGGATCCACGGTCCGCAGCTCTCCCCCCAGGGCCCGACATCGGTAACGCTATGTGTCAGTTCCTGTCGGGAGCAAGGGGTGCGTTGCTGTCCGGTTACGGACTCTCACCTGCGGAATCGCTCGCCTTCGCGTCGGCGGGATCAGTGACGCAGCGTGTGGATCAGGGCGAGCGCCTGTCGGGTGACCGGCCGCAGCACGCGCAGCCGGGACAGACCCACCAGCCGGTCCGCGAGCGGCACCACGCCGTCGATGAGCTGCCGGGTCTTGACCTGCCCCTCCGAGCGGTCGTGCACCCAGTACAGCACCACACCCATGTAGCCGAGCCAGAGCAGCTCGGGCAGAGCCTCGCGCAGCTCGTCGTCGAGCTTGACGGTGGACCCGGTCAGCGCCTCGCGGAACAGCGCGATCGACATGTCCCGGGGCGCCGACGACTCGGCGGAGAACGGGCTGAGCGGTGAGGTCGGCTCGGCCGCCGTCTTGAAGAAGGCGCCCGCGAACGCGTGGTACGGGCTCAGCACGTCGATGCCCGCGTGCAGCACCCCGGCCAGTCGCGGGCCGAAGTCCCGCTCCCGGGCGAGCACCGGCGCGGCCGCCTCCCGGTGCTCGCGCTGGGTGCCCGCGTAGAACTCCTGGACCAGGTGCTCCTTGGAGCCGAAGTAGTAGTAGGCGTTGCCCACCGCCACGCCCGCCTCCTGGGCGACGGCGCGCATCGTCGTCCGCGCGTATCCGCGCTCGCGGAACAGCCGCATCGCGGTGTCCAGGATCAGCTGGCGGGTCTGCTCACCCCGGGCCGTCGACCCCTGCCCACCCGCAGCGGTCGTCGGCGCACTCTGCTCGGTCATCGTCGTCACCGTATCCCGGTTCCCGGATCCGTTCGCGGACCGCGGAGGCCGCCGCCACCACCCGCCGGGCCAGCGGCAGCAGGTGCGGGCGGGCCAGCCGCTCGGCCGTGCCGCGATGTTCGGCGAGCGCCCAGAGGCAGGCGAACCAGGCGCCGTCGCCGCGGTAGACCGCACCGGTGTCGGCCACCACCGTCAGGTCGCGCAGTGTGGCGTCGTGGTCGAGCCCAGGGAAGCGCCGCCGGGCCTCGGCGGACCCGGCCGGCACGAACTCCAGCGGTACGAGCTGGGCGCGCGAGGCGAGCCAGCGCCGGGCGGCCCGGCACATCGGGCAGTCCGCGTCGAACAGGACGGTGAACCCGCGGATCCCACCGGCCCCGTGCCCGGTGGGATCCTGCTGGTGCCCGCCCGCGGCGGACGTCACCGGGCCGGCGGGTTCGGGCCCGCCGCCGGTACGGGCCCGCCCTGCGGCGGGAGCATCCGGACCGGCGGCAGCGGCGGGTGGACGGCCTGCTGGCGCAGGCGGCCGCGCCGGTAGCGGCCGAGCGCGAAGACGTTGAAGAAGTGCAGCGCGCCCAGCACCAGCAGGACGAGTCCCACCTTCATGGAGAGCTGCTCCAGCGCCTGGCTGGTGTCGCCGACCGGGCCGGACTCCTTCATCGCCACCGTGACGTAGCCGAGGTTGAGCAGGTAGAAGCCGACCACCAGCAGGCTGTTGACCGCCTCGGCCAGCCGGCTGTCGGCGAACACGTCCTGCAGGAACACCAGCCCGTTGCGGGACAGCGCCCGCGCCACCCAGATGGTGAGGCCGATGCTCACCGTCAGGTAGGCCAGGTACATCCAGACCTTCACGTCCATCCCCGTCGCCTCTCTTGAACGTGTTCAAATCCTGGGCGCCCTGAGCGTACGACAAAACTTGAACGCGTTCAAGAGTGCGGCCGCCGCCCTTGTGGGCGGCGGCCGGGTGGAGGGTGTGGGTCAGGCGGTCAGGCCGAGCACCTCGGCGGCGGCCCGGCCGTTGGCGTGGCTGGCGCCGTGGGTCGCGACGAAGGCGCGCGCGCCCGCCGGCCGCCAGGCGCCCGGCCAGCCCATCTCGACCACGACGACGCGGTGCGTGACGGCCAGCGCCTCGACCAGCTCGCGCGCGCCGGGCAGCCGGTGCAGGTGCCGGCCGACCAGCACGACCGGCCGGTCCCCGGCGAGCCGCCGCAACTGCTCCGGGTCCGTCTCGCCCGCCACCGCACGCGCCTGCTCGACGCCGGTGGTCAGGTGCGGGCCGAGTCCCCAGGGCACCCGCCCCTCGGCGATGGTGGAGGTGGCGTGCACCTGCACCACCAGGGGCGCGGTGCCGCCGGTGAGGTCGCCCTCGACGCGTACCGCCCGCAGCGCGGCGGCGTAGCCGAGGCCGTCGACGGCCGGCGGCGGGACGTCGGCGGAGCCGGTGGCGGCGGCGAGCGCGGCGGTCCGGCCGGCGGCCTCCTCGACCCGGGCGCGCGCCAGCCGGCCGTCACCGATGGCCGCGACGATCTCGGCGGCGACCGACTCGACCAGCTCGGCGTCGACCCGGGCGCCGATGCAGAGCAGGTCCGCGCCGGCGGCCAGGGCCCGGACCGCGCCCGCGCCGACCCCGCCGGCGGCGAGCACGGCGCCCTTCATCTCCAGCGCGTCGGTGATGATCGCGCCGGTGAAGCCGTACTCGACGCGCAGCAGGTCGTGCAGGACCGCGCGGCTGAACGTGGCCGGGCCGTCGCCGGTCAGCGCCGGCACCCGGATGTGCGCGGTCATCACCGCGCGGACGCCCGCGTCGACCACGGCGGCGAACGGCGGCAGGTCGCGGTCCCGCAGGACCGCCGGCGGCACGTCGACGGTGGGCAGCTCGTGGTGCGAGTCGGCGACCGTGGCGCCGTGCCCGGGGAAGTGCTTGGCGCAGGCCGCCACGCCGGTCGACTGGAGGCCGGCGACGGCTGCGGCCGAGTGGACGGCGACCCGCTTCGGGTCCGCCCCGAACGAGCGGGTGCCGATCACCGGGTTCTCGTCGGCGGTGTTCACGTCGACAGTGGGGGCGAGGTCGACCGTGATGCCGAGCGCGGCCAGCTCCGCGCCGATCGCCGCGTACACCTGGCGGGTGAGGTCGGGGTCGTCCACCGCGCCGAGCGCGGCGTTTCCGGGGTACGGGCTGCCGGTGGCGTGCGCCAGCCGGGTGACGTCGCCGCCCTCCTCGTCGATCGCGACGATCACGTCGGGGCGGCCGGCGCGCAGCGCCGCGGTGGACGCGGCCACCTGGGCCGGGTCGTGGATGTTGGTGCCGAACAGGGTGTGCCCGGCGAGCCCGTCGGCGAGCAGGTCGACCGCCCAGTCCGGCGGGACCGGTCCCGGGTACGCGGCCAGCAGCGTGCCCAGCGCGAGCCGGCGCAGTCCTGGATCCAGACCCACGAGTATCCCCTTTCCCTGCCGGGTCGTCCGACCTCTGCGGATGGGGGTGGCCGATACGCTAACGGGCACCCCTCGGCAGGCGTTTTGTGGTTAGAAAACTTTACTGAAAATTGAGGACGTTGGCATGAGTGCGACCCGGCTGCCCGGCACCCCCCGACTCCTGCGGGCGCTCAACGACCGTGCGGCGCTGGAGCTGCTGCTCGAACGCGGCCCGCTGACCCGGGCCCGGATCGGTGAGCTGACCGGGCTGTCCAAGGTCACCGCGTCCCAGCTCGTCGAGCGGCTGGAGGAGCGCGGCCTGGTCGCCCGGGTCGGCGAGCAGGCCGGCGGGCGGGGCCCGAACGCCCAGCTCTACGCCGTCCGGCCGAGCAGCGCGTACGTGGTGGGCGTGGAGGTGGGCGCGGAGCGGGTGGTGGCCGCCTGCGCCGACATCACCGGCACCGTGGCGGGCCGGGTCGAGCAGTCCACCAGGGACACCGACGACCCGGTCGGCGTGGTGCACAACGCCGTGGTCCAGGCGGCCAGCAGCGCCGGGGCGGAGCTGTCCGCCGTCCGGCGCGTCGTGCTCGGCACCCCGGGTCTGGTCGACCCGCAGACCGGCGACATCACGTTCGCGTTCAACCTGCCCCGCTGGCACAGCGGCCTGCTCGCCGCGCTGCGCGAGGACCTGGACACCCCTGTGGTGTTCGAGAACGACGTGAACCTCGCCGCGGTGGCCGAGGCGCAGTCCGGCGCGGCCCGTGGCACCGCCGACTTCGTGCTGGTCTGGGTGGACGCGGGCGTCGGCCTGGCGATCATGCTGGGCGGCCGGCTGCACCACGGCAGCAGCGGCGCGGCGGGGGAGATCGGCTACCTGCCGGTGCCCGGTGCGCCCATCCCGCGCGACGTGTCCAAGCGGGCCAAGCCGGCGTTCCAGCAGCTCGTCGGCGCCGACGCGGTGCGCGCGGTGGCCGCGGAGCACGGCTTCGCCAGCCCGGAGGCGGCCGAGCAGGGCGTCGCGGCGGCCCGGGCGGCCGAGGTGGTACGCGCGGCGATCGCGGCCGGCACCGCGGGCGGGCCGATGCTCGACGAGCTGGCCCGGCGGCTGGCGCTCGGTGTGGCGAGCACCTGCGTGGTGCTGGACCCGCCGCTCGTGGTGCTCGCCGGCGCGGTCGGGCAGGCGGGCGGGGCGGCGCTGGCCGAGCGGGTGCAGCACGAGGTCGCCGCGATCACGCTCGTGCGGCCCCGGGTGGTGACCACCGGGCTGACCGAGGAGCCGATCCTGCGCGGCGCGCTGCGTACCGCGCTGGACGCCGTACGGGACGAGGTGTTCGGCTCGACCGTCGGCTGACCACGTCGTGCACCCTGGCACCATGTGAAGGAATCCTTCATCATGGCGCCAGGGTTCGCAAGGAGTTGCCCGAGCGTCGCTCCGGTCAGATCAGGTCGCGGCGGCGGAACACCGTGAACGCGGCGGCCACCAGCGCACCGGTGAGCCCGAGCAGCACCACCAGGCCCGACGTCCAGGTCAACGTGTACGAGCCGTCGCAGTAGCCGGAGATCCCCGGGCCGCAGGCGTTGCTGTCCCACAGCCGCACCTCACCGGACAGCCAGGCCGCCAGATAGCTGGACAGCATGTACCGGTCCGGCCGGCCGACCTCCAGGATCTGGAACACCAGCCGCGCCCCCAGCTCCCACACCACCACGTACGCGGCCACCGTGCCGAGCGCCGCCGACGTGTGCCGGCCCAGCGTGGCGACGGCGAACCCGAGCGCCGCGGCGAGTAGCACCAGCATCAGCCCGCGTACCCAGATCGCCGCCAGCGACGGCCAGAAGTCGCCGCCGGTCCGCCCGACCAGGCCGGACGCCTGGCCGATCAACCAGAACGCCCCGAGATACGCCGCCGACGCCAGCACCGACAGGCCGAGCAGCCCGCCCAGCAGCGTGCCCAGCTTCGCGGCGAGCACAGTGGGCCGCCGTGGCCGCCACAGCAGCAGGTTGACCACCCCGCCCGAGTTCAGGTCGGCCCCGATGTAGGAGGCGCCGACCAGGAACCCGAACAGCGTCAGGAACGCGATCAGGAAGTAGAGCAGCGGCTCGGCCTCCTTGGCGAAGACGAAGACGCCGCTGAGGTAGTCGGCCGCGCTCGGCAGCTCCTCGATCTGGGCCGGGTCGATCTGGGCGCAGTCGCGCGGCAGGTAGTCGTTCTCGCCCGGCGGGAGCGAGCCCTCCCGGATCCGCAGGCAGCGGTCGTACGTCATCTCCATCTGGCGCACGCTCTCCGCCGCCTGGGCCTGCGCCCGGCTCAGCTCCGCCGGGCCGGGCCGGTGCGAACCGGCGAGCGTGGTCACCACTGTCACCGCGAAGGCGGCAGCCAGCAGCACCACCATGAGCTGCACGAAGCGCCGGGCGGCCAGCCGCTCCAGCTCGGCACGGACCAGGTTCACGCGTCCACCTCCCGGCTCTCCCGGACGTCGAGGTCGATCACACCGTCGTTCGGCGGCGCGCCGTCGACCTGTCGCGGCACCGCCACGTGCTCGTGGCCGCCGGTCAGCTCCAGGAAGACGCTCTCCAGGTCCGGCCGCAGCGGGACCAGCTCGCGTACCCACATGCCCTGCTCGCCGAGCGTCCGGCTGATCGTCTCCGGATCCTGCACGCCGGTCACCACCAGGTGGTCCGGCGCGACGGACACCGACAGGCCGGCCCGGCCCAGCAACTGCCCGGCCTGCTCCGGGTCGGCCACCCGGACCCGCCACTGGTGCTGGTCGAAACCGGCCAGCACCTCCTCCACCGGCCCGTACGCGACCCGCCGCCCCCGGCTGACGATCGTCACGTGGTCGCAGATCAACTGGATCTCGGCGAGGATGTGACTGGACAGCAGCACCGTCACCCCGGCCTCGGCCAGCGACCGGGTCAGGTCACGCATCTCCCGGATGCCGGCCGGGTCCAGCCCGTTCGCCGGTTCGTCCAGGATCAGCAGCTCCGGGTTCTTCAGCAGGGCCGACGCGACCGCCAGCCGCTGCTTCATGCCCAGCGAGTAGCCCTTGACCCGCTCGTCGCCCCGGTCACGCAGCCCGACCTGCTCCAGCACCTCGTCCACCCGGGCGGTCGGCACACCACCGGCCAGGGCCAGCAGCCGCAGCGTCCGGTGGGCGGTGAAGTTGGCGAAGAACTGCGGGCTCTCCACGATCGCGCCGACCCGCCCGGCCACGTCCGCCAGATGCTCGGGTGACTCGGCGCCCAGCACGCGCATCCGCCCGGCGTCCGGCCGGACCAGCCCCAGCAGCGCACGCAGCGTGGTGGTCTTCCCGGACCCGTTCGGCCCCAGGAAACCGTGCACCTGGCCCGCCTCGACCAGCATGTCGAAACCGTCGACGGCGATCCGGCGCCCCTGGCGCAGCGTGTGGAACGTCTTGCGGAGGCCGGCGATCTCGATGACCGCGCTCATCCGCGCGCCTCCCGGCAGCGGTCGGGCATGGGTGTCCTTCCGGAAGCGGTGACCAACGACACGGCGCCCCACCCTATGGCGGTGGCGCCGCCCGTGGGGGGCGCCGGGCCGGGTGCGTGATTGGATGGAGCGGTGACTGGTGACCTGATCCCCGGCGCCCCGGGCGCCCCCGCCCCCTCGACCGTGGACGCGGATCTGGTGGTCAGCCTCGACGGAGTCGTCGTCAAGCGTTCCGGCACCGCGCTGGTGCACGACGTCGACTGGCGGGTCGAGCTGGACGAGCGGTGGGTGGTGCTCGGACCGAACGGCGCGGGCAAGACCACGCTGCTCAACCTGGCCGCCGGCCGGCTGCACCCGACCAGCGGCGTCGCGCACGTGCTCGGCGAGCGCATCGGCCGTACCGACGTCAACGAGCTGCGTACCCGCATCGGCCTGTCCACCGCGACGCTCGCCGAGCGGATCCCCGCCGAGGAGCGCGTCGTCGACGTGGTGGTGACCGCCGCCTGGTCCGTGGTCGGCCGCTGGCGGGAGAGCTACGACCGCACCGACGTGGCACGCGCCGCCGCGCTGCTGCGCCAGCTCGGCGTCGGCCACCTCACCGACCGCACGTACGGCACGCTGTCCGAGGGCGAACGCAAGCGCGTCCAGATCGCCCGCGCCCTGATGACCGACCCGGAACTGCTGCTGCTCGACGAGCCCGCCGCCGGGCTCGACCTGGGCGGGCGCGAGGACCTGGTGGCCCGGCTGGCCGAGCTGGCGTACGACCCGGACGCGCCCGCGATGGTGCTGGTCACCCACCACGTCGAGGAGATCCCGCCGGGCTTCACCCACGCGCTGCTGCTGCGCGAGGGCGGCGTGGTGGCGCAGGGCCTGCTCGCCGACGTGCTCACCGCCGACAACCTGTCGAAGACGTTCGGCCTGCCGCTGGTGGTCACGCGGTCCGGCGACCGCTGGGCCGCCCGCGCCGCCTGAGCGACGGGACGACACAGTGCCGCAGACCCGGATCGCCGTCGTCGGCAGCGCCAACATGGACCTGGTCGGCATCGGCGCCGCGCTGCCCCGGCCCGGCGAGACGGTGCTGGGCGACGACTTCGTCATGCTGCCCGGCGGCAAGGGCGCCAACCAGGCGGTCGCCGCGGTACGTGCCGGCGCTTCCTGCGTCTTCCTCGGCGCGATCGGCTCGGACTCGTTCGGCGTGACGCTGCGGGCCCGGATGACAGCGGCCGGCGTGGACACCGGCCACCTGCGGGTGGTCTACGGCCCGTCCGGCGTCGCGCTGGTCATGGTCGGTGGCGCGGGGGAGAACGCCATCCTGGTCACCCCCGGGGCGAACGCCGCGTTCACGTCGCTGACCGCCGACGAGCTCTCCGCCGTACGCGATGCGGACGTGCTGGTCGCGCAGCTGGAGGTGCCGGTCGAGACGGTGGCCGAGGCAGCGCTGGCGGCCCGTTCCGCGGGCACCCGGGTGGTGCTCAACGCCGCGCCGGCCCGGCCGGTGCCGGCCGAGCTGCTGTCGGCCACCGACCTGCTCGTGGTGAACGAGCCGGAGGCGCAGGCGCTGACCGGCCGCGGCCGGGACGAGCCGGCGGCGCTGCTCGACCTGGTGCCCCGGGCGGTGCTCACGCTCGGCGGCGACGGCGCCTGGTACGTCGACCGGGACCGGCCGCCGACGCACGTGCCGGCCGTGCCGGTGGACGTGGTCGACTCGACCGCCGCCGGGGACGCGTTCACCGCCGCGCTCGCCGTGGCCTGGGGCGAGGGCCGGGACCTGGCCGACGCGGTGCGCTGGGCGGCGGCGGCCGGTGCGGCGTGCGTGCGCAAGCTGGGCGCCTCGGTGGCGCTGCCGCACCGCGCGGAGATCGACGAGCTGTTCCCGGCCGGCTGAGCCTCAGCCGGCCGGTTCGTCGGTGAGGCGCTCGCCGCGGCGGCGCAGCATGCCGAGCCCGGGGATGCCGGCGACCGCGAGCTTGAGATCGCGTGTGACGTCCAGCAGGTCGTGCAGGTCCGGGCCGACCCGGTCCAGCGTGGCCAGGATCGGCAGCACGTCCGAGGTGAGATGGTCCTTGAGCTTCGGCAACTCGTCCACCAGCCGGATCGCGGCGGTCACCTCCTCCGGGCTGAGCTGCTCCACGAAACGGGCCGCCATCGGCGCGGCCCGGCGCAGCGTCGCCTCGTACGCGGTCAGCAGCTCGGTCGCGACGCCCGTCGCCTTCTCGGCGGTCGCCAGCGTGCCCGCCGCGCGGGCGGTCACCGTCTCCGCCTCGGTCACCACACCGGCCGCCGTCCGGGCCACCCGGTCGGCCTCGCCGACCACCGTGGCCGCCGCCTCGGAGACCCGCTGCGCCTCGCCGACCACCACAGTCGCCGCGGCGGCCACCTCGGTCGCCGTGTCGATCGCCGCGGTGGCGGCGGCGCTGATCACCGCCACCTCGCGGACCGCCGTCTCCGCGTCGGTGAGCACCCGGTCGGTGCGGTCGAGCGTGCCCTCGATCCGGTCCACCACCCCGTCGATCCGCCGGACCAGCGCCTCCACCTGGTCGAGGACGGCGAAGGCGCGAGCGGGCACCGAGGCCACCGTGGCGGCCGAGCCGAGCGCCTGGTCCACTGCGGTACGGGTGAGGCCGAGCAGGGCGCCGGGCCGGGGAAGAGGGATCGCCATGGCATCCAGTGTGCGGCGTCGCGGCCAGTGCCGCCCGACGAGGTGGCCGCCGCGCGCCGGGCCGGCTCACCGCAGGTCGCCCTGCTCGACGGCCCGCTGCACGGCCCGGTAGATCTGCCCGAACCGCAGCGCGTCGGGTGTGCGGACCAGCATCGTCTCCCGGCCGTGGTGCTGCACCCACAGCTCGTGCACCCGGTTGCCGCGCTCGTAGGAGCGGTCCAGCCAGCCGAGCGGCACCTCCAGGAACGGGGTGAGCGCCAGCCCGGCCACCACGAACGCGGCCAGGATGATCAGGGCGAGCTTCCACTCGCCGCGGTCCTGCGCGGACCAGGCCAGCGAGAGCACGCAGACCACCGCGACCAGTGGTGGCAGCGACAGCAGCAGGACCAGCACCCCGCGGCCCAGCACCCGCCCCCGGACGGCGAGCGTGGTGGTGCCGCGCGCGTGCCAGACGTACGTGACGTCGGCGAGCGCGACGACCTGCCCGCCCGCGTGGATCGCCTCCGAGGTGACCTGTACCGCGTCGTCCCGGTAATAGAGGACCATGAATCAGCCTAACCGCGCGTGTCGATGTCGGCGCGTCCGGTGACGGTAGGCTGTGGGGCATGGCGGACCGGAACGGGGCCGGGATCGGTGACGAGCAGGCGCGCAACGTCGAGGTGGTCCGGCGTTACCTGCGCACCTTCGTCACGAAGGACCTGGCCGAACTGGCCGAGGTGGTCGACGAGGACGTGCAGATCTACGGCTCGGGCACCGCGGTACGCGGCCGGCGCTACCCCGAGGCGGCCGTCTCCTCACCCGGCCTGACCGTGCTCGACCAGGACATCCGGGAGATCTTCGCGGCCGGGGACCGGGTGGTGGTGTCGATGGCGCAGACGTACCGGCGGGACGCGACCGGTGCGACCACGGTGCAGAGTGCCTGCAAGATGTACCGCCTGGCCGGTGGCCGGATCGTGCAGTTCTGGGGCGAGCAGGACACCTACGGCCTGTTGCGCGGGCTCGGCCTGCTGCCGGACGAGCCGATCACGTTCTGACGCGACGCACGATCGGGCTGACGCGCGGCACGATCGGGCGCGGCACGCCCCGGCGCGGACGGCAGGGCCTCCATGGCCCGCTGCACCGCCCGGTAGACCTGGCCGAAGCGCATCGCGTCGCGGGTGTGCAGCAGCCGCACCGGCCGGCCGCGCCACTGCGCCCACATCTCCATCTCCCGGCTGCCCCGGGCGTAGGAGCGGTCCAGGTGTTCGAAGAGGAAGTCCGCGAGCGGACCGACGGCGAGGCCGAGCAGCACCGAGACCCCGACGATCGCGATGGTGACCACCGCCGAACGCTGGAGCCACACGGCCAGCGCGATGCCCAGCACGGCGGCGACCAGCGGTCCGGCGAGCGCGGCCCCGATCGCGCCGCGCCCGGCGAGCACCCGCCAGGAGCGGTCGCCCCGCCGGTGCCACACGGTGGTCAGTTCGGCCAGCGGGTAGCTGCGCCCGTCCACCCGTACCGCGGTGGAGGTGACCTGGACGGAGCGGTCGTCGTAGTAGGTGATCATGGCCTCACTCCCGGTGGCGGGGCGGCGGCGACTCCGGCGGCGACCTGGGGAGTCGCCGACACCACACTGTCTACCCCAACGAGGCGAGTCGTAAGGTTGGCACGCGACTTCGACGAGGAAGTGAGGGCAGCGTGGGCGAGTTCGTCAGGCTGGAAGTGAAGGACGGCATCGGCACCATCCGGCTGGAGCGGCCGCCGATGAACGCGCTCAACACCCAGGTGCAGGAGGAGCTGCGCGCCGCCGCGTCGGCGGCCACCGCCGACGCCGAGGTCCGCGCCGTGATCGTGTACGGCGGCGAGAAGGTCTTCGCGGCCGGTGCGGACATCAAGGAGATGGCCGACATGTCCTACGTGGACATGGCGGAGCGCGCGGCCGACCTGTCCAGCGCGCTCGGCGCGATCGCCCGCATCCCGAAGCCGGTCGTCGCCGCGATCACCGGGTACGCGCTCGGCGGCGGCTGCGAGCTGGCGCTGGCCTGCGACTGGCGAATCGTCGCCGAGGACGCCAAGCTCGGCCAGCCGGAGATCAAGCTCGGCATCATCCCCGGCGCCGGCGGCACGCAGCGGCTGGCCCGCCTGGTCGGCCCGGCCCGCGCCAAGGATCTGGTCATGACCGGGCGGATGGTCGACGCCGCCGAGGCGCTGCGGATCGGCCTGGCCGACCGGGTGGTCCCGGCCGCCGAGGTCTACGACGCCGCGGTGGCGTACGTGAAGCCGTTCCTGACCGGGCCGGTGCAGGCGCTGCGCGCGGCGAAGGCGGCTGTCGACGGCGGTCTGGACATGGACCTCACCTCGGGCCTGGCCTGGGAGAGCCAGCTCTTCGCGGCGCTGTTCGCCACCGACGACCGGCGCGAGGGCATGGCCGCGTTCGTGGAGAAGCGCAAGCCGGGCTTCACCGGTCGCTGACGCGAGAGCTGTTCACATCCGCGATACCGGCCAGTAGCGTGACCCCGGTCGGTCGACGAAGGGGAATGGCATGACGGAGCGGATCGAGGGCCACGGGGGCGATCTGGCACTCGCGGCACTACGCGCGCACGGCGTACGGGAGATGTTCACGCTGTCCGGCGGGCACGTCTTCCCGCTCTACGACGCCGCGCACAAGGCGGGTTTCCCCCTCTACGACGTGCGGCACGAGCAGTCCGCCGTGTTCGCCGCCGAGGCGGTCGCCAAGCTCCAGCGCCGCCCCGGCCTGGCCGTGCTCACCGCCGGCCCCGGCGTCACCAACGGGGTCTCCGGCCTGACCAGCGCGTTCTTCAACGCCTCGCCGGTGCTGGTGCTCGGCGGGCGGGCGCCGCAGTTCCGCTGGGGCTCGGGCAGCCTCCAGGAGATGGACCACCTGCCGCTGGTCGCGCCGGTGACCAAGCACGCCGAGACGGTGTTCAGCGCCGACGACATCCCGCGCGCGGTGTCGGCGGCGCTGACCACCGCGCTCACCCCGCACCGCGGCCCGGTCTTCCTGGACTTCCCGCTGGAGGCGGTCTTCTCGGTCGGTGACGCCGACCTGCCGGCGGTCACGCCGCCGGCGCCGATCGAGCCGGACCCGGACGAGGTGGCCAAGGCGGCCCGCCTGATCGCGGGCGCGTCCCGGCCGGTGATCATCGCCGGTTCCGACGTGTACGCGGGCGACGCCGTCGAGGCGCTGCGTGCCGCCGCCGAGTCGCTGCGGGTGCCGGTGTTCACCAACGGCATGGGCCGGGGCGCGCTGCCGCCGGAGCACCCGCTCGCCTTCGCCAAGGCCCGCCGGGTCGCGCTCAAGGGCGCCGACGTGGTCGTGGTGATCGGCACCCCGCTGGACTTCCGGCTCTCCTTCGGCGACTTCGGCGACGCCCAGGTGGTGCACGTGGTGGACGCACCGAGCCAGCGGGCCGGGCACGTGCAGCCGGCCGCCGCGCCGGCCGGTGACCTGCGGCTGATCCTCGGCGCGTTCGCCGACCACACCGGTGACCGGGCCGACCACGCCGACTGGATCGCCGAGCTGCGGACCGCCGAGGACGCGGCGAAGTCCCGCGACGCGGAGGAGATGGCCGCCGAGAGCGACCCGATCCGCCCGGCCCGGATCTACGGCGAGCTGCGCAAGGTGCTCGCCCCGGACGCCATCACCATCGGCGACGGCGGCGACTTCGTCTCGTACGCCGGGCGGTACCTGGAGCCCGCCCAGCCGGGCACCTGGCTCGACCCCGGCCCGTACGGGTGCCTCGGCACCGGCATGGGCTACGCGATGGGCGCCCGGGTCAGCCACCCGGACCGGCAGATCTGCGTGCTGATGGGCGACGGCGCGGCCGGCTTCTCGCTGATGGACGTGGAGTCGCTGGTCCGGCAGAAGCTGCCGGTGGTGATCGTGGTCGGCAACAACGGCATCTGGGGGCTGGAGAAGCACCCGATGCGGGCGATGTACGGCTACGACGTGGCCGCCGACCTCCAGCCCGGCCTGCGCTACGACAAGGTGGTCGAGGCGCTGGGCGGCGGGGGCGAGACGGTGGAGAAGGCCGCCGACCTCGGGCCCGCGCTGGGGCGCGCGTTCGACTCGGGCGTGCCGTACCTGGTGAACGTGCTGACCGACCCCGCGGACGCGTACCCCCGTTCGTCGAACCTGGCCTGAGACACGGCGCGTGCGGGCCGTCCGCCGGGTGACCGTCGGGCGGCCCGCGGCGCGTGTCAGACCTCGGGGCGGTCCCGGTCGTCCGGACGGCCGCGCAGTTCCTCCTCGCGGCGGCGCAGGTCCTCCTCCCACAGCCGCAGCCGTTCCTGGTCCTCGCGGCGGGACCGCTCGTCCAGCGAGGCGAGGAACTCCGGGTCGTCGTCCGGTGCGAGCGGGCGGCGGGCCGCCGGGGCGGCGGGACGGGTCGTGCCGGTGACGCCGGCGGTCCCGGCCGGGCGCTCGCGGCCCACCAGGAACCAGGCGATCGAGCCGACCAGCGGGAAGAAGAGAATGATCAACACCCAGATCATCCGGGGCAGCGCCTTGACCTTCTCCTCGTCGGCGGAGAGGCAGCTGATCAGCGCGCACACGGCGAGGACGATCTGAACCAGGAAGAGCAGCACGTAGAGGCGGGCCATGCCCCATGATGGCTCACCGCCGCACGTCAGCGCACCCCGCCGAGCACGTGCGCCACACCGAGCACCGCCAGTCCGGCCGCACCGAGCGCGGTCAGCGGCACCGACCAGCTGTCGAACCGCCGCGGCCCGGTGCCGGTGGCCCGGTGCCACGTCACCACCAGCACGGCGAGCCAGACCAGGACCGCGGCCCCGGCCGGTGCCGCGTCCGCGGCCCGGCCGCTGAATGCCGGCCGGAGCTGGAGCAGCAGCACCGCGGTCAGCGTGAGCAGCGTCCGCCGCCAGGCCAGCCGGGTGCGCTCGGGCTGCAGCCCGGGATCTCGGGTCACCCCGCGCCGCCCACCAGCACGGCGGCCACCAGCAGCAGCGCGCCGACCGCGACGACGAGCGCCAGCACGGCCGGGAAGCGGGACGCGGGCAGCTCCTCGTTCAGCCGCATGGCGCGTTCGGTGCGCGCCCAGTGGTCGACCGCCCGGATCGAGACGGCCGCGCCGAGCAGCAGCAACGCGACCGCGAGCGCCTCGCGCAGGTGGGCCAGGCGCAGCGGCGGGAGGAACTGGGCGGCGGCCAGCCCGCCCGCGACCAGCGCGAGCCCTGTCCGCAGCCAGGCCAGGAAGGTCCGTTCGTTCGCCAGCGAGAAGCGGTAGTCCGGCGGGGTGCCGACCGAACGCAGCTCACGCGGGTCGAACCAGCTCTTGATCGACTCCCACACGCTGCCGATTATCCGCTTTGCCCCGCGCCTAGCCTGGGGGGATGACCGATCTTGACGCGCGCGAGCTGCGTGACGCCTACGACAGCCAGATCCGACCGGAGCTGCCGGACCCGCTGCCGGACGGGGTGACGGTGGAGCGCGACGGCCCGCTGTTCCGCGTGCTCGGCCTCGACCACCGGGGCTTCCTCACCTACCGGACGCTCGACGGCCTGGCCGGCGCCGAGCTGGACGCGCTCATCGCCCGGCAGGTCGCGGTCTTCCGGGCCCGGGGCGAGTCGGTCGAGTGGAAGCTCGCCGGTCACGACGAGCCGGCCGACCTGGGTGACCGGCTGCGCGCCGCCGGGTTCGTACCGGAAGACCAGGAGACCGTCGTGGTCGGCCCGGTCGCGCCGCTGGCCGCCGCCGTCCCGGTGCTCCCCGAGGGGGTACGCCTGCGCGAGGTCACCAGCCGGGCCGACCTGGAACGGATCGCGGCGATGGAGGAGCAGGTCTGGCGCACCGACCGCAGCCACCTGGTGATCGGCCTGCTCCGGGAGATCGAGGCGGACCCGCAGTCGATCACGGTGGTGGTGGCCGAGGCGGGGGAGACGGTGGTCAGCGCGGGCTGGATCCGCTACCAGCGCGGCACCGGCTTCGCCAGCCTCTGGGGCGGCTCGACGCTGCCGCAGTGGCGGAAGAAGGGCATCTACCGGGCGCTCGTGGCGTACCGGGCGCGGCTGGCGCAGCAGCGCGGCAAGGCGCTGCTGCAGGTGGACTGCTCGCCGGACAGCCGGCCCATCCTGGAGCGGCTCGGGCTCGTTGCGGTCACCACCTCCACGCCCTACGTCTACACTCCGTGATCATGGAACGGTTGACGGCGGACGAGCGGCTCACCCTGAAGACCGGCGCGTTCGGTGCCGTGTTCCTGGTCTCCAACGCCGTGCCCGGCGTGCTGGCCATGGTGCGGGAGAGCTTCGCCGCCTCCGGTGCGCTCGCCGAGGTGGGAGGTGTGGTCAAGGAGGCACTGACCACCGGGCCGCTGCCGCAGCTCCCCCGGGACTCGGTCATGGAGATCGAGTCGGTGGTGCTGCCCGCGCTGGGCCGGTCGGTGGAGATCCTGCGCGCCAAGTCGCCGGACGACGTCGAGACGTACCGGTCGGTGGTGCTGGCCGCGGCGGAGCGGGTGGCGCAGGCGCACCGGGGGATCGAGCCGGCCGAGGCGGCGGCGATCGAGAAGATCCGGCAGGCGCTGGCCGAGGCGGCATGACGGTGGTGAGTTGCGTCACTCCGGGCCGCCGGGGTGGCCATGCTACTTGCGGGTAACATTGCCTCGTGGGGAAGTGCACAGCTGCCCGCGGTTGACCCACGTTGCGTCACGCGGGAGGCTGCGCCCGTGACCGGGCGAGTGATCGCTACACCAAACAGGAGGGTCGTCGAAGCGCGATGAACATCGTCGTACTCGTCAAGCAGGTGCCCGATTCGGGCGCGGACCGCAACCTGCGTTCTGACGACAACACCGTCGACCGCGGTTCGGCGAACAACGTCATCAACGAGATGGACGAGTACGCCATCGAGGAGGCGTTGAAGATCAAGGAGGCGCACGGCGGTGAGGTCACCATCCTGACCATGGGTCCGGACCGGGCGACCGAGTCGATCCGCAAGGCGCTCTCCATGGGCCCGGACAAGGCCGTCCACGTCGTCGACGACGCCCTGCACGGCTCCTGCGCGGTGGCCACCTCGAAGGTGCTCGCCGCCGCCCTCGGTCAGCTCAACGCCGACCTGGTCATCTGCGGCGCCGAGTCGACCGACGGCCGGGTCCAGGTCATGCCGCACATGATCGCCGAGCGGCTGGGCGTGGCCGCCCTGACCGGCGCCCGCAAGCTCACCGTCGACGGCGCGAACCTGACCGTCGAGCGGCAGACCGAGGAGGGCTACGAGGTGGTCACCGCCTCCACCCCGGCCGTGGTCTCCGTCTGGGACACCATCAACGAGCCGCGCTACCCGTCCTTCAAGGGCATCATGGCCGCCAAGAAGAAGCCGGTGCAGACGCTCTCCCTGGGCGACCTGGGCGTGGCCCCGGCCGAGGTGGGCTTCGACGGCGCCACCAGCGCCGTGGTCGAGCACTCCAAGCGCCCGCCGCGCTCCGGCGGCGAGAAGATCACCGACGAGGGCGAGGGCGGCGTGAAGCTGGTCGAGTTCCTCGCCACCGAGAAGTTCGTGTGAGAGGTCACTGACATGTCTGAGGTTCTCGTCGTCGTCGAAGCCACCAAGGAATTCGGCGTCAAGAAGGTCACCCTGGAGATGCTCACCCTCGCCCGCGAGCTGGGCACCCCGAGCGCTGTCGTCCTCGGTGGCGCCGGCGCCGCCGAGGCGCTGAGCGCCAAGCTCGGCGAGTACGGCGCGGAGAAGATCTACGCCGCCGAGGGCGAGGAGATCGACGGCTACCTGGTGGCCCCCAAGGCGACAGTTGTCGCCGAGCTGGTCAAGCGCGTCCAGCCGGCCGCCGTGCTGCTCGCCTCCTCCCAGGAGGGCAAGGAGATCGCCGCCCGCCTGGCGGTCAAGCTGGACAACGGCATCCTGACCGACGTGGTCGGCCTGGCCGCCGACGGCACCGCCACCCAGGTCGCGTTCGCCGGCTCCACCATCGTCAAGTCCAAGGTCACCAAGGGCCTGCCGCTGGTCACCGTCCGGCCGAACTCGCTCAACCCGGCCCCGGCCGCGGCCACCCCGGCCGTCGAGCAGCTCACCGTGTCGGTCACCGACGCGGACAAGCTGGCCAAGGTCGTCGAGCGGGTCGCCGAGCAGAAGGGCTCCCGTCCCGAGCTGACCGAGGCGTCGGTCGTCGTTTCCGGCGGTCGCGGTGTCGGCAACGCCGACAACTTCAAGCTGGTCGAGGAGATGGCCGACCTGCTCGGCGGCGCGGTCGGCGCGTCCCGCGCGGCCGTCGACTCCGGCTACTACCCGCACCAGTTCCAGGTCGGTCAGACCGGCAAGACGGTCTCCCCGCAGCTCTACGTCGCGCTGGGCATCTCCGGCGCGATCCAGCACCGGGCCGGCATGCAGACCTCGAAGACCATCGTCGCGGTGAACAAGGACGCCGAGGCGCCGATCTTCGAGCTGGCCGACTACGGCGTGGTCGGCGACCTGTTCAAGGTCGTCCCGCAGGCCGCCGAGGAGATCCGCAAGCGCAAGTGAGCGTCGCGTGAGAAAAGGCCGCCGCCCGGTGCACCGGGCGGCGGCCTTTCTCGTAGGGAGCTGATCGGCGGGCCGGGGAGCTGAGCCGGCCCGCCGATCAGCCCGTCAGGGTGCCCCTCAGCAGGCTGTCGCCGGAGTGGCCGGGCTTGTTGTCGTACTGCTCCGCGCTGACGTCGACCACGGTGTAGGTGCGCAGGTCGACGTTCGGGGGGATCGGCAGCAGCGCATCCCCCGAGCCGTTGCTCAGCGTACCCACGGAGAACATCTCCATCGTGTTCGGATCGATCAGCCAGACCTCGTAGTACCCCGGAACGCTCGGGAGATTCGCCACGTGCAGATGCAACCGGTTGTCACCGAGCACCCGGGCGTCGCCGGAGGCGTCCTTCGGCGTCGCGCCGAACGCGGCGAGCGGCGCGCTGGCCACCACCGGCGGCTCGGGGTCGGCCGGCTCGCCGCCGCCACCGCCGAGCACCGCGGCCGTACCGGCCACGCCGATCACCGCGGCGGCGGTGGCGGTGACCGCCGTGGTCGCCCACCCCGGCCAGCGCCGGCTCCGCCGCGGACGACGTGCCACGACGGGTACGGCGGCCGGCTCCACCGGGTCGGCCGGGCGCGGCAGGCGCCGTTCGGTCAGCGCCGGCAGCTCCTCGGCGGCCCGGATCTCGGCCACGATGCCCTGCCAGATGTGCTCCGGCGGGTCGGGCAGGTTGGCCAGGCCCTGGGTGCCGGCGCCGAGCCCGGCGACGTGCTGGAGCGACTCCATCTCGCCCCGGCAGTGGTCGCAGGTGTCCAGATGGGTGGCCTCGCCGTCAGCCGCCTCGCTCTCACCGAGCGCCAGAAAGACCAGCCGGTCGTGGTCCAGGTGCTGCACCGTCCACCTCCCATCTGCGTTTCAGGCTCTGCATGCCGCGTCTGATGTGACTCTTGACGGTGCCGAGCGGCACTCCGGTCACCGCCGCGATCTGCTGGTGTGTCAGGTCGTCGTAGAACGCCAGCTCCAGCATCCGGCGTTGTTCGTCGGGGAGTCGGGCCAGCTCGTCGGCGACCACCAGCCGGTCGACAACGGTGTCCGGGTCGGGGCCGGTGGAGACCGGCTCCGGCAGTTGCTTCACCGTCTCGACCACCCGGGTCTCCCGGGCCGCGGCCCGGATCCGGTCGACCACCTTGCGCCGCCCGATCCCGAGCAGCCAGCCGACCAGTGAGCCTTTCGCCGGGTCGAACGTCTCCCGGCCGAGCCAGGCGGCGACGAACGTCGCCTGGGTCACGTCCTCGGCGTCACTGCGGTTCACGAGCGTCGTGGTGGCCAGGTGCAGCACCGCTCGCCCGTACCTGTCGTACGCCTCTCGCAGGGCCGCCTCGTCGCCGTCGCGGAACCGGGTGGCGAGGTCGTCCTCGCCCGGCGGTTCGGGGCCCTGCCTGGCCGCCGTCACCGGGCGGCTCGCCTTCCGTGGGGCATGCCCGACTGTAACTCCCACAGCCCCCGCCCCACTCTCCCGGTGTGTCCGTCACGACCCTCGTCACCTCTCCTTCGTCGCCGCAGGGTCCGGCGGATGCGCCCGGAGACGGGAAAAAGAAATCGGATCCGGGCGCATCCGGGGGCGACGGAGCCGGCGTAACCCGTTCTGCAAGCCAGGCCTGACGAATCAGCATCAACCACCAGGAGGCAGACAATGCAGTACGCGATGTTCCGTCGGGTCGCCGCGGGCGGCGCGGTGGCCACCCTCACCTTCGCCGGCGTCGGCGCCGCCACCATGAGCCCGGCCTACGCCGCCTCGTCGAAGGTCTCCGTGGTCCACGGCATCCCGGACACCCCGGTCGACGTGTACGTCAACGGCGAGAAGACGCTGAACAACTTCAAGCCCGGCGACGTCGCCGGCCCGCTCACCCTGCCCGAGGGGGAGTACGACATCGCCCTGACCAAGCCCGGCGAGGCGATCGACCAGGCGATCCTGAAGGTGGACGACGCCGAGGTGCCGGGCGGGGCGAACATCAGCCTCGCCGCCCACCTCAGCGCCGCCGGCGAGCCGCAGATCACCCCGTTCGTCAACGACGTGTCCAAGGTGGGCGCCGGCAAGGCCCGGCTGATCGTCCGGCACACCGCCGCCGCCCCGGCCGTCGACGTGCGGGCCGGCGGGAAGCCGGTCTTCGAGAACCTGACCAACCCGAAGGAGGCCAAGGCGGACGTGGCCGCCGGCTCGGTCGAGGCGGACGTGGTGCTCGCCGGCACCGACACCGTCGCCATCGGCCCGGCCGACCTGAACCTGAAGGAGGGCACCGCCACCATCGTCTACGCGATCGGCTCGGCCGAGGCGAAGAACCTGAACGTGGTCGCCCAGACCATCAGCGGCCTGCACTCGGCGCCGGGCGGCGTGCCCAGCGGCACCGGCGGCCAGGCCGGCACCGGCGTGGACACCTGGTGGTACGTGCTGGCCGGGGCCGGCGTGCTGCTCCTGGTCGGCGGCGGGGCGCGGGTGGCGGCAACCGCCCGGGCCGGTCGCCGGTGACGGTGCGCAACCGCGGGGCGCTGGCGGCGATGGCCGCCGGCGCCGCCGCGCTCACCCTGGCGACAGTGGTGGCGTGCGGCTCCGAGCCCGCCGAGGACGTCGGCGGCGACGAGGTGACCGCGCTGGCCAGTGCCACGCCCACGCCCGCGCCCTCGGCGACCGGCGGCGGCTCGGTCCCGGTGAACCCGGGCACGCTGCCCGCCGGCGCCGAGATCGTCCCGCCGGTGAAGCTGAGCATCCCGCCGATCCGGGTCACCGCCACCGTCAACCCGGTGGGCGTCAACGAGCGCACCGACGAGTTCGAGGTGCCGCCCAGCGTGGACCAGGTCGGCTGGTACCGCTACGGCCCGGGCCTGGAGGCCGGTGCCGGCTCGGTGGTGATCGCCGGGCACGTGGACAGCGCCGAGCAGGGCAAGGGGGCGTTCTTCCGGCTGCGTGAGCTGGGCCGGGGGGACGAGCTCACCGCCACCGGCGCGGACGGCCGCGAGCGCTCGTACCGGGTGGTGGCCCGGGAGGAGTACCGGAAGTCGAAGATCCCGCTGGAGCGGTACTTCGCGCGCGACGGCAAGCCGCGCCTGACGCTGATCACCTGCGGCGGGCCGTTCGACGCGAAGACCCGCAGCTACCGGGACAACATCGTGGTCACGGCCGTTCCCGCGTGATCATGACGGGCCCGCGTGAGCGGGCCGGACCGCCCCGGGTGGGACGGGGCGGTCCGGCCCCCGGGGCCGGGTACGCAGGCCGTTAGGCTGAACCGTGATGGCATACCTTGATCACGCCGCGACGACCCCGATGCTGGACGAGGCACTCGAGGCGTACGTCGCTGTCGCCCGCGAGGTCGGCAACGCCTCGTCGCTGCACGCGGCGGGTCGCCGGGCCCGGCGGCGGGTGGAGGAGTCCCGCGAGCGGGTGGCCGCCGCGCTCGGCGCCCGCCCCTCCGAGGTGATCTTCACCGGCGGCGGCACGGAGAGCGACAACCTCGCCGTGAAGGGCGTCTTCTGGGCCCGTCGCGCCGCCCGCGCCGACCGGGTCCGGGTGGTCTCCAGCGCGGTCGAGCACCACGCCGTCCTCGACGCGGTGGACTGGCTGGTCGAGCACGAGGGCGCGCAGGCCGGCTGGCTTCCGGTCGACGCGGCCGGGCGGCTCGATCCGGAGCGACTGCGCGCCGAGCTGGCCGAGCACAGCGAGCGCGTCGCGGTGGTCACCGCCATGTGGGCGAACAACGAGGTGGGCACCGTCCAGCCGGTGGCCGAGCTGGCCGCCGTCGCCGCCGAGCACGGGGTGCCGTTCCACACCGACGCCATCCAGGCGGTCGGGCAGGTCCCGGTCGACTTCGCCGCCAGCGGCGTGTCAGCGCTCACCGTGACCGGGCACAAGCTCGGCGGCCCGGCCGGCGTGGGCGCGCTGCTGCTGGCCCGCGACGTGGCGGCCACCCCGCTGCTGCACGGCGGCGGCCAGGAGCGCGACGTACGCTCCGGGACGCTCGACACCGCGGGCATCGTCGCGTTCGCGGTCGCCGTCGAGAGCGCGGTCAAGGGCCAGCAGGAGTACGCCGCCCGCGTCGCCGCGCTCCGCGACGAGCTGGTCGAGCGGGTCCGGCAGGCCGTCCCCGAGGTGATCTTCAACGGCGACCCGGCCGACCGGCTCCCGGGCAACGCGCACTTCTCCTTCCCCGGCTGCGAGGGGGACGCGCTGCTGCTGCTCCTGGACGCCCAGGGCATCGCCTGCTCGACCGGGTCGGCCTGCTCCGCCGGGGTGGCCCAGCCCTCACACGTGCTGCTGGCCATGGGCGCCGACGACGACCGGGCCCGGTCCTCGCTGCGCTTCACGCTCGGGCACACGAGCACCGGCGCGGACGTGGACGCGCTGATCGCCGCGCTGCCGGCCGCGGTGGAGCGGGCCCGCCGCGCGGCCGCCCTCCGTACTCCCCGCTGACCCGGATACCCTCGGTGAGGACGAGGGGAGTGGGCCGGTGAGGGTTCTGGCGGCGATGTCGGGCGGGGTGGACTCCGCCGTCGCGGCGGCACGGGCGGTGGAGGCCGGGCACGACGTGACAGGCGTGCACCTGGCGCTGGCCCGTAACCCGCAGACGTACCGCACCGGCGCCCGGGGCTGCTGCACGCTGGAGGACTCCCGGGACGCCCGGCGCGCCGCCGACGTGCTCGGCATCCCGTTCTACGTGTGGGACATGGCCGACCGGTTCCACGACGACGTGGTGGACGACTTCGTGGCCGAGTACGCCGCCGGGCGTACCCCGAATCCCTGCCTGCGCTGCAACGAGAAGATCAAGTTCGCGGCGGTGCTGGACCGGGCCGTGGCCCTGGGCTTCGACGCGGTGGTCACCGGCCACCACGCCCGGCTCGGCGCCGACGGCCTGCTGCGCCGCAGCGTGGACGCGGCCAAGGACCAGTCGTACGTGCTGGCGGTGCTGACCCGCGCGCAGCTCGACCGGTCGATCTTCCCGCTCGGCGACTCGACGAAGGCCGAGGTGCGCGCGGAGGCCGCCCGGCGCGGCCTGGCCGTGGCCGACAAGCCGGACTCGCACGACATCTGCTTCATCGCCGACGGCGACACCCGCGGCTTCCTGGCCGAGCGGCTCGGCGAGGCGCCGGGCCAGGTGGTGGACGCGCTCACCGGCGCGGTGGTGGGCAGCCACAGCGGCGCCTACCAGTACACCGTCGGGCAGCGGCGTGGCCTGCACCTGGACCGCCCGGCGCCGGACGGCCGGCCCCGCTACGTCCTGTCCATCACCCCGACCACGAACACCGTGACGGTCGGCCCGGCCGAGGCGCTGGAGGTCTCCGACGTGCGGGCCACCCGCCCGGTGTGGACCGGCGGGCCGCGCCCGGACGGGCCGGTCGAGTGCGAGGTGCAGCTCCGGGCACACGGCGACGTGGTGCCGGCCGCCGTCGAGGTCGACGCCGACGGGCTGCGCGCGTCGCTGCGCCGCCCGGTGCGGGGTGTCGCCGCCGGTCAGGCGATCGTGGCCTACCGGCCGGACCCGGCCGGCGACGTGGTCCTCGGCTCCGCCACCATCACCGCTGCCTGACCGGCGACGGGCAGCGGATAGGCTGCGGCCGTGACTGAGCAGGCGTGGCCCTGGCCCACCGGCGCGGCGACCGGGATCGGGTCGCTGCCCGGAACCGACATCACCGAGGCGCAGCGGATCGTGCTCGGCGAGCTGCCCGCCCTGCCGCACCTGCCCGAGCTGCCCGCGCGAGGGCCGGGCGCGGACATCGTCGGCCGCACCGCCGGCCTGCTCGTCGAACTTCCGGTCGAGCTGTACGCGGCCCGCTGGCGGATCGCCCCGCGCCCCGGCCGCGACCTGCGCCGCGCTCGCGACCTGATGGAACGCGACCTCGACCAGCTCGCCGAGCAGGCCGAGGAGTACGCCGGACCGGTCAAGGTCCAGGCCGCCGGCCCGTTCACCCTCGCCGCCGCGCTGGAGCTGCCGATCGGCGGCCGGATGCTGCGCGACCCGGGCGCGGTACGCGACCTCGCCGGCTCGCTCGGCGAAGGGCTGCGCGGGCACGTCGAGGCGGTGACCCGGCGGCTGCCCCGCGCCTCGGTGCTGCTCCAGCTCGACGAGCCGTCCCTGCCGGCGGTGCTGGCCGGCCGGGTGCCCACCGAGAGCGGCTTCGGCACCCACCGACCGGTGGAGACCGAGGTGGCGCGCGGGCTGCTGCACGACGTGATGGAGGCGGCCGGCGTCCCGGCGCTCGTGCACTGCTGCGCGCCGGACGCCCCGCTGGAGCTGATCCGGTCCGCCGGGGCCGTGGGCGTCGCGCTCGACCTGTCGCTCGTCACCGACCTCGACCCGCTCGGCGAGGTGATCGACGCCGGGCTCGGGCTGCTGGCCGGCGCCGCGCCGACGCTGCCGCCGCCGTCCGGCCGGGCGCCGACGTCGGCCGAGGTCGCCGACCGCATCCGGCGGGTCTGGGACCACCTCGGCTTCCCCCGTCGCCGGCTGGCCGAGCAGGTGGTGGTCACCCCCGCGTGCGGTCTGGCCGGCGCCACCCCGGCGTACGCCCGCGCGGTGCTCACCGCCTGCCGCGACGCCGGCCGGCGGCTCGCCGAGGACTGACGTTTTTCCGTCGTACCCGCCGGGCACGATGACCGGCATGATTGGACGACTGCGTTCCACAGTGATCGACTGCCCCGATCCGCACGCGCTCGCCGCCTTCTACTCCGAGCTGCTCGGCCTGCCCCTGGTGGAGGAGGACTCCGACGGCGACGAGTGGGTGGTGCTCGGCGGCCCGCCCGGGCACCAGCCGCGGGTGGCCTTCCAGCGGGCGCCCGGCCTGCGCGCCCCCGACTGGCCCGACCCGGCCCGGCCGCAGCAGTTCCACCTCGACGTGACTGTCGACGACATCGAGGCGGCCGAGAAGGCGGCGCTGGCGCTCGGCGCGCGACGGCTGCCGGGTGAGGGGGAGGGCTTCCGGGTCTACGCCGACCCGGCCGGCCACCCGTTCTGCCTCTGCTGGGACTGATCTTCCGCGACTTGCGCGGCGGGGGCATGATCGCCACCGTGACCGCCTCCACCGCCACCGGCCGCGCCGCCGGTTCGCTGTTCGGCCTGGCCTACGGCGACGCCCTGGGCAAGCCGACCGAGTTCCTCACCGTCACCGAGATCGTCCGGCGCTACGGTCCGGGCGGTCCGCGCGAGCTGACCGGCGACCCGGCCCTGGTCACCGACGACACCCAGATGGCGCTCGCAGTGGCGTGGGCGCTGCACGACGCGCCCGCGTACACGGCGGGGGCGGTGGAGCCGCTGCTGCGGCAGCGCTTCGTCGACTGGTCGGTCAGCCCGGAGAACAACCGCGCCCCCGGCATGACCTGCCTGCGGGCCTGCGCCGAGCTGGCCCGGGGCGCCCGCTGGCAGGAGGCCACGGTCGCCGGTTCCAAGGGCTGCGGCGCGAACATGCGGGTCACCCCGGTCGGGCTGCTCGACGTCGACCTGGACACGATGGCCGGGCTGGCCCAGCTCCAGGCCGGTCTCACCCACGGCCACCCGACCGGGCTGGCGGCGAGCGAGCTGACCGCGTACGCGGTCCGGCTGTTGCGCGACGGTGCGGCGCTGCCGGAGCTGCCCGGCCTGCTCACCGAGCGGGCCCGGGAGCAGCGCACCGTCTACCGGGACGACTGGCTGGGCGACCTGTGGCAGCGGCCCGGCGAGAGCAGCGCGGCCGAGTTCGTCGCCCGGGGCTGGGACGACTGCCTGCGCGTGCTCGGCCGGCTGGAGGCGGCGCTGGCCCGCCCGGACGACGGCGGCGACCCGTGCCGGTTCACCGGCGAGGGGTGGATCGCCGAGGAGGCTCTCGCCACCGCGCTGCTCTGCGCGCTGCGCCACACCGACGACCCGGTCGGCGCGCTGGCCCGGGGCGCCACCACGGCCGGTGACTCGGACTCCATCGCCGCCCTGGCCGGCGCGTTCGTCGGCGCCGCGTACGGCATGGCCGCCTGGCCCGCCGGGTGGGCCGGCCGGATCGAGTACGCCGGTCAGCTCACCGCGCTCGCCGCGGCCTTCGACGGAGGAGCCCAGCCCGCGCGCTGAGGGCCGGACAGCCGCACCGGCTCCCGCTCGCGCGGGTGGTTCGGACGCCGCTTCCGGCTCGCGCGGGTGGTTTCGGGCGCCGGTTCGGCTCGCGGGGCGGACGGGTCCGGGTGCCGGCTGCCGCGGACGGGTCAGCCGGTGAGGTGGTCGAGGCGGCGGATGCCGCGCCACAGGGCGGGGTCGCAGGTGCCGGCCCGGTCGGCGAACGCGCTCAGCGGCACCGGGATCGGCTCGCTGACGTCCAGGTAGCTGTCGTGGTCGGCGTCCGGATCCCAGTCCCGCGTCGGGATCGGCAGGTGGTCGTCCCGGTCCGACTTGTCCTGGCTGGTGATCTTCAGCACCTCGGCGTCCCGGCCGTCGACGCGCAGCACCAGGCAGGGGCGCACCTTGGAACCGGTTCCGTCGGCGTAGGGCACGTCGGCCCACCAGATCTCCCCGGGCCGGGGCTCGTCCCGGTCGGTCCGGGCGCCCCGTGGCCTCGGCGGCGCGCCGACGCGCTCACCTCGCGACCCGCCGCCGGCCCGGTCACCGCGGCGCCCGCCACCGGGCCGGTCGTCGCCGCGTCCACCGCCGGTCCGGTCGGTGCCGGGCCGGTCGCCGCCCGGCCCGCTGCTCCGGCTGCCACGGCCGGTGCCCGGCCGCCGTCCACCGGCCCGGTCGCGCGTCCCGGCGGCGCGTTCGGCCGAGCGGCGGCGCCAGTCGTTCCACAGCCAGCCGGCCGCGACGCAGGCCACGATCACCAGCGCCCAGATCACCCCGTCGCGCATCCGTCGCCCGCCTTCCCGACCGTTGTCGCCCAGCACCGCCGACGCGATCGTCGCACGGCCGGGCCGCACCCGCCCGGCGGCGCGACCGGCGCCGGTTCGCCCTGCTCGGCGCGGGTGGCCGGACGACTGTCACCCCCGACCGCTACGGTTCTCGGGTAGCACGAACACGGGAGGTCGACAGCGGTGTCCGAAGGCGGCGGCGTGTCCGAAGAAGCGGTTCCCCCAGCGGTCGACGCGGCCCAGGACGCGGCGGCGGGTGCCGAGCCGACCCCGGCGGCCCGGGAGCGGCACGCCACGCTCAGCCAGGAGCTGACCGAGCACCAGTACCGCTACTACGTGCTCGACGCGCCGACCGTCACCGACGCGGAGTTCGACAGGCAGCTGCGGGAACTGGAGGCGCTGGAGGCCGAATACCCGGCGCTGCGCACGCCCGACTCGCCCACCCAGCGGGTCGGCGGCACCTTCTCCACCGACTTCACGCCGGTCGCGCACGCCGAGCGGATGCTCTCGCTCGACAACGCCTTCGCCGACGAGGAGCTGGCGGCCTGGTCCGAGCGGGTCGAGCGCGACGCGGGCGGCCCGGTGCCCTATCTGTGCGAGCTGAAGGTCGACGGGCTCGCCATCAACCTGACCTACGAGAAGGGCCGGCTGGTGCGCGCCGCGACCCGGGGCGACGGCCGCACCGGCGAGGACGTCACCGCCAACGTGCGCAGCATCAAGGGGGTGCCGGCCCGGCTGACCCCGGCCGACGACTTCCCCGACGTGCCGGATCTGATCGAGGTGCGCGGCGAGATCTACTTCCCGGTGGCCGCGTTCGCCGACCTGAACGCGAGCCTGGTCGAGCAGGGCAAGGCGCCGTTCGCCAACCCGCGCAACGCCGCCGCCGGCAGCCTGCGGCAGAAGGACCCCCGGGTGACCGCCTCCCGCCCGCTGCGCCTGGTGGTGCACGGCATCGGCGCGCGCACCGGGTTCCGGCCGGCCGCGCAGTCCGAGTCGTACGCCGCGCTCAAGGCGTGGGGGCTGCCCACCAGCGACCGGTGGCGGGTGGTGGACGACCTGGCCGGGGTCGCGGACTACATCGCCTACTACGGCAAGCACCGGCACGACGTCGAGCACGAGATCGACGGCGTGGTGGTCAAGGTCGACCCGGTCTCCATCCAGGGCCGTCTCGGCTCGACCAGCCGGGCGCCCCGCTGGGCGATCGCCTTCAAATACCCGCCGGAAGAGGTCAACACCAAGCTGCTCGACATCGACGTCAACGTCGGGCGCACCGGCCGGGTCACCCCGTTCGCCGTCCTCGAACCGGTCCGGGTGGCCGGCTCCACAGTGGCGCTGGCCACGCTGCACAACGCCCGCGAGGTCGAGCGCAAGGGCGTGCTCATCGGTGACACGGTGGTGCTGCGCAAGGCCGGCGACGTGATCCCCGAGGTGCTCGGCCCGGTGGTCGAGCTGCGCCCGGCCGACGCCCGCCCGTTCGTCATGCCGACCACCTGCCCGGCCTGCGGCACGCCGCTCGCGCCGGCCAAGGAGAGCGACGTCGACATCCGCTGCCCCAACGGGCGGGCCTGCCCCGGTCAGATCCGCGAGCGGGTCTTCTACCTGGCCAGCCGCAAGGTGCTCGACATCGAGGTGCTCGGCGAGAAGGGCGCCGCGGCGCTGCTCGACGCCCAGATCATCACCAACGAGGGCGACCTGTTCCAGCTCGACGCCGAGCAGCTGAGCCGGTCGCCGTTCTTCGTCAACAAGGACGGCAGCCTGGGCAGCAACGCCACCAAGCTGCTCGACAACCTCGCCGAGGCCAAGGAACGGGACCTGTGGCGCGTGCTGGTGGCGCTGTCCATCCGGCACGTCGGCCCCACCGCCGCCCAGGCGCTCGCCCGGCACTTCCGCTCGGTCGCCGCGATCGAGGCCGCGAGCGAGGAGGAGCTGTCCTCGGTGGACGGCGTCGGCCCGACCATCGCGGCGAGCGTGAAGGAGTGGTTCGCCGTCGACTGGCACCGCGACGTGGTGCGCAAGTGGGCCGAGGCGGGCGTACGGATGGCCGAGGAGGCCGCCGACGAGGGGCCGCGACCGCTCGACGGCGTCACTGTGGTGGTCACCGGCACGCTCAGCGGGTTCAGCCGTGACCAGGCGGCCGAGGCGATCCAAGCCCGGGGCGGCAAGGTGACCGGCTCGGTCTCCAAGAAGACCGGCTTCGTGGTGGTCGGCGACAATCCCGGCTCCAAGGCCGACAAGGCCGCCACCCTGAAACTGCCGATCCTCGACGAGGACGGATTCCGCGTCCTGCTGGACTCCGGCCCGGAGGCGGCCCGCGAGGTGGCCCGGGCGGAGGACTGACAGGCTGGTCACAGCTTCCGTCCGGCGGATACCAAGTTAATTACGACTACGACCGATTCGTGACTGTCGTGTCGGGGAAATCGCCTCGGAGGGCGTTTCATTGGCGTACGACGCGTGACGGCGCGCGCCAGGACGTTCCCCGGGAGGTGCGATGGAGACCGGCGACCCGCGTAACTCCGTCCCGCCCGGGCGGAGCGGGCCGTTCTTCGGCTTCGTCGGCGCGATCGGCCTCGTCGCCCTGGCGGTCTCGGCCGGTCCGCTCGTCGCGCTCGCCGAGAGGTGGAGCGAACTGCCGGCCGCGTTCTGGACCATGGCGGCGCTCGCCGTCGCCTGCGACGCCCGCCCGTTCGTCCCGCCCGGCCGGCGGCAGACCTCGGCGGTGTTCCCGTCGACCTGCTTCACCTTCGCCATCCTGCTCGGCTGGGGCTTCGGTCCGGCCGTCGCGGTGCAGGCCGTGGCGGTCGCGGTCAGCGGCTTGCGGCTCGGGTACGCGCCCTGGCGCACCGGCTTCAACGCGGCGCAGTACGCGTGCGCGCTGGCCGCCGCGTACGCGGTCACCCGGATCGGCCCGGGTGAGCTGTTCGACGGCGGCCGGTTGCACTGGACCGACGTGGCGGCGGTGGGCGGCGCGACGGTCGCCTGGTTCGTGGTCAACTACGGGCTGGTCAGCTCGGCGGTCCGGTTGCGCTTCGGCGACCGCTGGTGGCCCAGCGTCCGCAGCGGCCTGGCCTACGAGCTGCTCGCCACCGGTTCGCTGCTGCTGCTCGCGCCGGTGCTGGTGGCCGCCGCCCGGGCCAGCGCGGCGCTGATCCCGCTGGTGCTGGTGCCGCTGTTCGCGGTCTACCGGATGGCCCGGCTCTCCGCCGAACGGGAACAGCTCGCCGACGTGGACCCGCTCACCGGGCTGCCCAACCGCAAGGCGCTGCTGACCGAGGTGGCCGAGCAGGTGCACCTGCACGGCGACCGGGCCGCCCGGGGCGCGCCGGACGCCCACCTGGCGCTGCTGCTGCTCGACCTGGACCGGTTCAAGCACGTCAACGACGCGCTCGGGCACGCCGTGGGTGACCGCCTGCTGGTCGAGGTGAGCGCCCGGCTGATGGGCGCTGTGGACGGCGGTGACATGGTGGCGCGGCTCGGCGGCGACGAGTTCGCCATCGTCGTACCCCGGCTCACCGACATCGACCAGGCCCGCGAGCGGGCCGACCGGGTGGTGGCCGCGCTCGCCGAGCCGGTGCCGCTGGACGGGCTGCCGCTGGACGTGGGCGGCGCCATCGGCATCGCGCTCTACCCCGACCACGGCGAGGACTTCGCCACCCTGATGCGTCACGCCGACGTGGCCATGTACGACGCGAAGCACCGCAACGACACGGTGGCGGTCTACGCGCCGGAGTCCGACCACAACTCGGCCGAGCGGCTGAGTCTGCTGGCCGACCTTCGCCGGGTGCTGGAGTCCGGCCCGTCCGCGCAGGGCGGCGAGACGGTCGGCGTACGCGGGGGTGACGGCGCCGCCCTCCAGCCGGCGCTGCCGGTCCGGGCCGACCGCCCGGCCCGCAACCAGCGCCCGGCGCGCGACGGCGGCCGCGGGCGGTCCGGCGACGGGCCGAACCGGTGGCTGCGGCGTCGCCGGGACCGGGCCGAGGAGCGGCACGACGACGACCTGATCGAGCGGATCCTCACCGGCGCCGACCCGATCCGCCGCCGCGCCGCCCACGCCGGGGCCGGCTCGGTCGCCGGCCCGTTCGTGGTGGGCGACACGCAGTTAACGCCGGCTACCGAGACCGCCGACGGGGACGTCACCCACGACGCGGAGGCCACCGTGAGTACGGGCGCGCCGGGCGTCATCGGCCCGACCGCCGACGGGAGCACGACCGCCGAGCCGGACGACCAGGCCGCGCACCCGGGCGAGATCACCATGTACTACCAGCCGCAGATCGCCATCGCGACCGGCGAGGTGGTGGGCGTCGAGGCGCTGCTGCGCTGGCGGCACCCGCGCCGGGGCATGGTCGACCCGGGCGAGCTGATCCAGGTCGCCGAGCAGAGCGCGGTGATGCGGCTGCTCACCCGCCGCGTGGTGGACGACGTGGTGGAGCAGCTCGCCAAGTGGTCGGCGGCCGGGCTCACGCTGCGGGCCGCGCTCAACGTCAGCGTCCGTGACCTGCACACCGGCGAGATCGCCGACCAGATCGCCGACCGCCTGGCCCGGTACGGCGTGCCGCCGGAGCGCCTCCAGGTGGAGATCACCGAAGGCGCGCTGATGGCCGACCCGCGGCGGGTGCTCGCCAGCATCACCCAGCTGCACCGCATCGGCGTCGGCATCGCGCTCGACGACTTCGGCACCGGCTACTCGTCGCTGCAGCACCTGCGCCGGCTCCCGCTGTCCGAGGTGAAGGTGGACCGGTCGTTCGTCCTCGGGATGGCCGAGGATCCGGACGACGCCGCGATCGTCCGCTCGATGATCGAACTGGCCGGCGCGCTCGGGCTGCGGGTGGTGGCCGAGGGCGTGGAGGACGAGCGCACCTGGCGGCTGCTGCACGCCGCCGGGTGCGACGTGGCGCAGGGCTGGTTCCACGCCCGGCCGATGCCGGCCGAGGACCTGGTGGCCTGGCTGTCCCGCTACCGCCCGGTGCGCCCGGCGGAGGCGGGGAGCCGCAGCGGTCCGGCGCCGGAGGGGGAGTCGAAGGCGTCGTCGTGACGGCGGGACAATAGACTCGCTCCGGTCACCGCGCGTCATCGAGCACGCCCGTACGCGCGGCCGGCCCACCGCAGACGTCTCAGGACAGCCACGAAGGGGGCACTGATGGCCGCCATCTCCCGCGAGGAGGTCGCGCACCTCGCGCGACTGTCGCGGCTCGCCGTCACGGAGGAGGAGCTGGACACCTTCGCCGGCCAGCTGGATGTGATCCTCCAGTCGGTCGCGCAGGTCGGCGAGGTCGCCGCGGCGGACATCCCGCCGACGTCCCACTCCGTGCCGCTGACGAACGTGCTCCGCGAGGACGTGGTGCGGCCGGGCCTGACCCCGCAGGAGGCGCTGTCGGGCGCCCCCGACGCCGAGGAGCAGCGGTTCCGCGTCCCGCGGATCCTGGACGAGGATGTGGCCTCATGAGCGAGCGCAGCGAGCGAATCATCAGGCTCAGCGTGGTTGTCGGTCGTGACGGCACGGAGCGAAGCGGAGTGCCGGCATGACCGACCTGACGAAGTTGACCGCCGTCGAGATCGCCGGGCTGGTGGCGAGCGGCGAGACCTCCGCGGTCGAGGTCACCCAGGCCCACCTGGACCGCATCGGCGCCGTCGACGACCGGGTGCACGCGTTCCTGCACGTCGACACCGAGGGAGCGCTCGCCGCCGCCCGTGCCGTGGACGAGCGGCGCGCCGCCGGTGAGGAACTGGGCCCGCTCGCCGGTGTGCCGGTCGCCGTGAAGGACGTCCTGACCACCAAGGGCGTGCCGACCACCGTCGGGTCGAAGATCCTGGAGGGCTGGCGCCCGCCGTACGACTCGACGATCGTCGAGCGGCTGCGCGCGGCCGGCACGGTGATGCTCGGCAAGACGAACATGGACGAGTTCGCGATGGGCTCCTCCACGGAATACTCGGCGTACGGTCCGACCCGCAACCCGTGGGACACCGACCGGATCCCGGGCGGCTCCGGCGGCGGCAGCGCGGCGGCGCTGGCCGCGTACGAGGCGCCGCTGTCGATCGGCTCGGACACCGGCGGCTCGATCCGCCAGCCCGGCGCGGTCACCGGCACCGTCGGCGCGAAGCCCACCTACGGCGGCACCTCCCGCTACGGCCTGGTCGCGTTCTCCTCGTCGCTGGACACGCCCGGCCCGTGCGCGCGTACCGTGCTCGACGCCGCGTTGCTGCACGAGGCGATCGGCGGTCACGACCCGCGCGACTCCACCTCGATCCCGGCCCCGGTGCCGGACGTGGTGGCCGCGGCGCGGCGCGGCGCCACCGGTGACCTGACCGGCGTGAAGCTCGGCGTGGTCACCGAGTTCACCGGCGAGGGCGCGGAGCCGGGCGTGATGGCCGCGTTCCGCGAGTCGGCCGAGGCGCTGGCGAAGCTGGGCGCCGAGATCGTCGAGATCTCCTGCCCGCACTTCAAGTACGCGCTGCCGGCCTACTATCTGATCGCACCGAGCGAGTGCTCCTCCAACCTGGCCCGGTTCGACGGCGTCCGGTTCGGCCTGCGGGTCGGCGACGACGGCAACCGGTCGCTGGAGGAGGTCATGTCGATGACCCGCGAGGCCGGCTTCGGCCCCGAGGTCAAGCGCCGCATCATGATCGGCACGTACGCGCTCTCGTCGGGCTACTACGACGCCTACTACGGTCAGGCGCAGAAGGTCCGCACGCTGATCACGCGGGACTTCACCAGCGCGTTCGAGCAGGTCGACGCGCTGATCTCGCCGACCACGCCGTTCGTGGCGTTCCCGATCGGGTCGCGTACCGCCGACCCGTACCAGATGTACCTGGCGGACCTGTTCACCATCCCGACGAACCTGTACGGCGGCCCGGCCATCTCGGTGCCGTGCGGCCTGTCCGAGGGGCTCCCGGTCGGCTTCCAGATCATGGCGCCGACCATGGCCGACGACCGGATGTACCGGGTCGCCGCCGCGCTGGAGAGCGCCGTCGGCACGCTGACCCCGCCGGCGCTCTGAACCCGGGGGTACGGAGGCGGGTCGCCCGCCTCCGTACCGGGAAACGTCCCGCGCCCGGTGCGGTCATCACGACCGCGCCGGGCGCGGCTGTCGTCGCGACGACACGGTGATCACCGATCAGTGGATTGCCCGGGGTCGCTGGCACTGGTCGAATAAACTCCGAGTCTGCTGGATCGACTGGACTGTGGCCCGCTGGCGGACGCGAGCGGTTCCGACCGAGAGCTGGATGTGCGATGGGGACACTTCGCCCGGTCATGGCCCTGACGATGGTTGCCGCTCTGCTGCTGGGCGCCGCGCAACCGGCCACCGCGCAACCGGACACCGCCGCCGCCACGGAGACCGTCACCATCACCTCGGGCAAGCCCCGGTCGGTCATGGAAATCGGGCAGGTCTACGCGATCCACACCGTCGAGGCCACCGGTGGCACGGGGCCGTACCGGTTGTCGGTCGTCTCGGGCGCTCTGCCGCCGGGCATGCTCGTGGTGGGGAACTCGCTCGGCGGTGCCCCCACGACGCCTGGCACCTACACCTTCACGCTGCGGATGACCGACCAGAACGACCTCTTCGACGAGCAGACGGCGACAGTCGAGGTACGCGAACCGAAGGTCGTCATCACGTCGGGCAAGCCCCGGTCGCCCCTGTATCTCGGGCGGGTGTACGCGATCCACACGGTCGAGGCGAGCGGTGGCACCGGGCCGTACCGGTTGTCGGTGGTCTCGGGCGCTCTGCCGCCGGGGATGCTCGTGGTGGGGACGTCGCTCGGCGGCGCGCCGACCACCCCTGGCACGTACACGTTCACGCTGCGGATGACCGACAAGAACGACCGCTTCGACGAGCAGAACGCCACAGTCGTCGTCGCCGAGGCGGCGACCGCGTTCACCTCCGGCGAACCGCCCGCCGGCACCGTCGGTAAGCCCTACTCCTTCCGGTTCACCGCCGACGGCGACTCGGACATCGCGTTCGCACTGGCCGCCGGGGCCCTGCCGGACGGCCTCACCCTCGACGAGGAGGGCCGGCTCCGCGGCACCCCGGCCAGCGCCGGCACGTTCGCCTTCACCGTCGCGGCGAAGGGGTACAGCACCAGCGCCACGAAGCAGGTGTCGCTGACCGTCGCCGCCCCGGCCCCGGGCACCCCCACGGCGAGCCCGGCCCACCCCACGGCCACGCCCACTCCGGCCGACCCGACGGCGACGCCGACGCCGAGCGATCCGGCCGCCACGCCGTCGGAGAGCAGCACCGCGGCGCCCCAGCCGACGCCGTCGCCGTCGAAGGTGAGCGGCGCGTGGCTGCCGATCACCGGGCCGGGTTCGCCGCTCGTCCTGCTGCTGTTGAGCGTCGTGGCCTTCTCCGTCGGCGGCATCCTGCTCGTGCTGGCCTACAACCGTCGGCGGAGCTTCACCACGCCCGAGTGACGCCCGGCCGAGGCCGGGTAGGCGGAGCGGTAGGCTTGGCGGCGTTGTGTCCGGATGCCGCCGTGGGCCGGCTACCGCCTGCAAAGCTGGAGTTCTCATGACCACGACGCTGCCCGCGTACGACGAGGTCGTCGCGCGCTTCGAACCGGTGATCGGCCTGGAGACCCACGTCGAGCTGGGCACGAACACCAAGATGTGGTGCGGCTGCCCGACCGACTTCGGCGGCGAGCCGAACACCCGGGTCTGCCCGGTCTGCCTCGGCCTGCCCGGCTCGCTGCCGGTGGCGAACAAGGCCGCCATCGAGGCGACCATCCGGATCGGGCTGGCGCTGAACTGCTCTATCGCGCAGTGGTGCCGGTTCGCCCGGAAGAACTACTTCTACCCGGACATGCCGAAGAACTTCCAGATCAGCCAGTACGACGAGCCGCTGTGCTTCGACGGCTACCTGGACGTCGAGGTCAACGGCGAGCTGGTGCGCATCGGCATCGAGCGGGTGCACCTGGAGGAGGACACCGGCAAGACGCTGCACGTCGGCGGCGCCACCGGCCGCATCCATGGCGCGACCGAGTCGCTCGTCGACTACAACCGGGCCGGCATCCCGCTCGTCGAGATCGTCACCAAGCCCATCCCCGGCACCGGCGCGCTCGCGCCCGAGGTCGCCCGCGCGTACGTCGCCGAGCTGCGTGACGTGATCCGCTCGCTCGGCGTCTCCGACGTGCGGATGGAGGAGGGGTCGCTGCGCTGCGACGTCAACACGTCGCTGAACCGGCCGGGCGAGGAGTGGGGCACCCGCACCGAGACCAAGAACGTCAACTCGCTGCGCTCGGTCGAGCGGGCGGTGCGCTCGGAGATGCTGCGCCAGGCGTCGGTGCTGGAGGCCGGCGGCCGGATCACGCAGGAGACCCGGCACTTCCACGAGGACACCGGCGACACCACGCCGGGCCGGTCCAAGGAGACCGCCACCGACTACCGGTACTTCCCGGAGCCGGACCTGGTGCCGCTGGCCCCGGACACCGCGTGGGTGGCCGAGCTGAAGGCCGCCCTGCCGGAGCTGCCGCGGCTGCGCCGCAAGCGGATCCAGCAGGAGTGGGGCCTGTCCGACCTCGACATGCAGTCGGTGGTCAACGCCGGCGCGGTCGAGCTGATCGAGGCGACGGTGGCCGCCGGCGCCACCCCGGCCGCCGCCCGCAAGTGGTGGCTGGGTGAGCTGTCCCGCCGCGCCAACGAGACCGGCGTGGAGCTGGCCGACGTGGGCGCGACCCCGGCCCAGGTCGCCGAGCTCCAGGGCCTGGTCGACGCCGGCAAGCTCAACGACAAGCTGGCCCGTACCGTGCTGGAGGGCGTGGTGGCCGGCGAGGGCTCGCCGACCGAGATCATGACCAACCGCAACCTGGAGGTCGTCTCGGACACCGGCGCGCTCACCGCCGCCGTGGACGAGGCGATCGCCGCCAACCCGGACGTCGCCGACAAGGTCCGCAGCGGCAAGGTCGCGGCGGCCGGCGCGCTCGTCGGCGCGGTCATGAAGACCACCCGTGGCCAGGCGGACGCGAAGACCGTCCGCGAGCTGATCCTGGCGCGCCTCGGCGCCTGATCCGGTCGTGTGGGCCCTTTCCCGGCAGGGGAGGGGCCCTTCGTCCGCTCCTCACCCCGCAGAGGGCGTCAACGGCGACGCCCGGATGGAGTCACCGTGAACCAGCACGACCTCGACGTCCTCGACGAGATCCAGCGTCGGGTGCTCTGGCTCGCCACCCGCATCGTCGACGCGGCCAACCACGACCGCGACACCGGTGACGGGGTGAAGGTCGGCGGCCACCAGGCGTCCAGCGCCTCCCTCGTCACCGCGATGACCGCGCTCTGGTTCCACCACCTGGACGCCGAGGACCGGGTCGCGGTGAAGCCGCACGCCTCGCCGGTGTTCCACGCGATCCAGTACCTGCTGGGCAACCTCGACAAGTCGTACCTGCCGAAGCTGCGGGCACGCGGCGGGCTCCAGTCGTACCCGTCGCGCACCAAGGACCCGGACGAGGTGGACTTCTCCACCGGCTCGGTCGGCCTGGGCGCCGCCGCGCCGCTGTTCGCCGCCGTCACCCGCCGCTACGTCGACGCGCACTTCGGCGCGCGCCCGCACTCCCGGTTCGTCGCCCTCATCGGCGACGCCGAGCTGGACGAGGGCAACATCTGGGAGGCGGTCGCCGACCCGGCCACCACCGGGCTCGGCAACGTGATGTGGCTCGTCGACTTCAACCGCCAGTCGCTGGACCGGGTCGTCCCCGGCATCCGGATCAACCAGTGGCGCGGCCAGTTCGAGGCGGCCGGCTGGCACGTCGTGGAGGTCAAGTACGGCCGGAAGCTCGCCGAGGCGTACGCCCGGCCGGGTGGCGCGACGCTGCGCGACTGGATCGACCGGATGCCCAACGAGCAGTACCAGTCGCTGTTCGGACTGGCCGGCCCGGCGCTGCGCAAGCAGTTCCTGGACGGCGCGCCGGCCGAGGTGGCCGCGTTCGTCGCCGACATCGGCGACGACGAGCTGGGCCCGCTCGTCACCGACCTGGGCGGGCACGACGCGCAGGCCATGCTCGACGCGTACGCCCAGTGCGACGCGGTCACCGACCGGCCCAGCGTCGTGTTCGCGTACACAGTGAAGGGCTGGGGCCTGCCGATCGCCGGCAACCCGCGCAACCACTCGGCGCTGCTCACCACCGAGCAGGTCGACGCGTTGCGCGCCGCGAACGGCCTGACCCCGGAGACCGAGTGGGACCGCCTCGACCCGGCGTCCCCGGCCGGCATCCGGGCCGGCGAGCGCCGGGAGGCGCTGTCCCGCCCGCCGCGCGAGCGGGCGCTGGGCGTCACCGTTCCGGAGACCACGCGGGTACGCGCGAACAAGCCGGTCTCCACCCAGGAGGTCTTCGGCCGGGTGCTCGTCGACCTGGCCCGCGATCCGCAGGTGGCGCCCTACCTGGTGACCACCGCGCCGGACGTGGCCACCTCGACGAACCTCGCCGGGTTCATCAACAAGACGGGCGTCTTCGCCCCGACCGAGCAGCGTTCCTGGACCGAGGACCGGATGCTGCGCTGGACCGAGAGCCCCGCCGGGCAGCACATCGAGCTGGGCATCTCGGAGATGAACCTGTTCCTGCTGCTGGGCCAGCTCGGCCTGTCGTGGGACCTGTCCGGCCAGCCGCTGCTGCCGGTGGGCACCGTCTACGACCCGTTCGTGCTGCGCGGTCTCGACGCGTTCCTCTACGGCACCTACTCGGGCTCCCGGTTCGTGGTGGCGGGCACCCCGTCCGGCATCACGCTGGCGCCCGAGGGCGGGGCGCACCAGTCCACCATCACCGCCTCGGTCGGCCTGGAGCTGCCCGGGGTGACGTTCCTGGAGCCCGCGTACGCCGGCAGCCTCGACTGGCTGCTCTGCGACGCGCTGGGGCAGATCGCCGGTGGCTCCGCTCCGGCCGCGACCGCCGCGCCGGCCGAGGACGGGGCGTACTACTTCCGGCTCAGCACCCGGCCGATCGACCAGGCGCCGTTCGAGGCCGCCCGGGCGCGACTCGGGGACGCCGTGCTGCGGCGGCAGGTGGTGGCCGGGGCGTACCGGCTCGTCGACGCGCACCAGGCGTACCCCGATCTGGCTGACGCCCCGGTCGTGCAGCTCGCCGCCTCCGGCGCGGTGCTGCCCGAGGTGCTCGCGGCCGCCGCGGAGCTGGCGGAGGAGGGCGTGGCCGCGCACGTGGTGGACGTGACCAGCCTGGACCGGCTGTACCGCGCGTGGCAGCGGACGCTGCGCCAGGGCGTGCGGACCGCGACCGTGCCGAGCGTGCCCGGCGCGCTGCGGTCGGCGTTCGCCGACCGGGTGCCGGTGGTCACCGTGCACGACGCGGCCTCACACGCGATGGCCTGGCTGGGCTCGGCGGTCGGCGCGCCGGCGGTGCCGCTCGGCGTGGACGAGTTCGGCCAGTCCGGCAGCGTCCGGGAGCTGTACGAGCTGCACGACCTCCTGCCCGGCAGCATCGTCAACGCCGCGCTGGCCGCGATCGCGCTGCGCTGACGCGCCTGCGTCGCGCTGACCGCACCGCGGCTTCAGTCGCCCTGACCGCACCGCGCTTCAGCCGCCCTGACCGCACCGCGTCACGGGGCCGGCCGGACTTTCCGGGCGGCCCCTCGCGCCGCGGTGAGGTCCGGCCTCGGTGCGCGCGCCTCGGCCGCTCGGCTCGCCGGCCTCACGGCGCTCTCGGACCGGTCCGTCCTGCCCTCGGGCACTCGGCCCCGGTGCGTGCTGCGACCGGCTGGTCCCGGCTCGACTCCGGCATGGCGGTCCGCGTCTTGGTCGATGCTGGACAGTTTGCCTAACGGAACGTCACCGCCGAGGTGGTTGCGGGGAGTAACCGTCTCTGGCGGCCGAAGGTGTTGCCTCTCGGCCCCTTTGCTCTGCAGCCACATCCGCAGCACCGCTCTTGAGCTGGGGCGGGGTGGCCCGCGCCGCTGCTCTGCAGCCACCCGCGCGGTTACTCTCGGTGCCTGCTGCGCCGATGGGTGCAGAGCAAAGGCGGCGGCGGGGTATCCCGGCGCCGCACGGCTTTGTTACGCAGAGTGACCGGGTGTCACGCGTGGCGAGCGGCCAGGCGTCACGTGAGGGACCGCCAGAAGCAGGAAGAATGGGAGCAGGCGCGGGACGGTCAGCTCGTCGGGGTGGGGCTCAGGGTCGTCGTACCCGGTGACGGCGACTCCGAGGGGCCGCGGGTGGGCGTCGGGGTGACCGGCACCTGGTCGCCCTTGGCCGGGTCGCGGATGACGTGCCGTTCCAGGTTGACCTGCGACTGCCCGGTGCCGCCCACGGTGATCTCGTCGTACGCCTGGAGCAGCTTCTGCTGGTCGAAGTAGAGCACTGTCATGGTCAGCGGGGTCGGCTTCTCGCCCTCCAGGCCGCGCAGCCCGGCCCCGCCGGTCGAGCCCTGCACCATCAGCGTGGTCGGCTGTTTGCCCTCGACCTGCGGCAGCTTCGACACCTGCCGGGAGTGCGTGTGCCCGGAGAGCACCAGCGGGCAGGTGCCGGAGAGCGGGCCGGCCGAGGCGGGGTCGTGGATGAGCGCGATGTCGACCTTGCGCGGCGACTTCTGGATCGTGCCGGCTAGTTGTTCGCCGGCGCCGATCACCTGGTCGGCGACGGCCGAGGTGAGGCCGCTGCCGGCCGGCGAGGTCTCCTTGTCCGGGGTGAAGCGGGGGTCGCCGATGCCGGCGATGGTCAGCCCGCCCACCGTCGTGACCGAGTTGTTCAGCACGATCGCGTTCGGCTGCTGCGCCACGGCGGCGGCGGTGCGCGGCGAGTCGTGGTTGCCGCGGATGAACACGTACGGCTTCTTGAGCAGGCCGATCGAGCCGACGAACGACGCCTCCGGCTCGCTGCCCCAGTCGGTCATGTCGCCGGTGTCGACCACCACGTCGATGCCGAACTGCTCGACCACGGTACGGATCAGCTGCCACCCGGTCGGGTTGAGGTGGATGTCCGACACGTGCAGCACCCGGGTGGTGCCGGGTGACGGCTGTACCACGGGCAGGGCGGAGACGGTGGTGTAGAGCTTGCTGACGTTGCCGACCAGCCGTTGGAGCTGCTCGGCGTACTTGGTGTAGTCGTTCGCGATCCGCCGCGCGTCACCGACGATCGCGGGCGCGTTGACCAGCAGGCCCTCATACCGCGGCTCCTCGATCGCCTGCGGGCGGAGGGTGCTCGCGGCCATGCCGAGGCTGCCGGCGGTCACGACGAGCGCCAGGCCGCCGGCCCAGGCGGTACGCCGGACGTCCCGGAAGACGAGCGCGGCCAGCAGCAGCGTGGCCAGCACGGCCGAGGCGAGCGTACGCAGCCCGAGCCGCATCACGCCGTCGCGGACGTCCTGGACGGCCGACTGGCTGGCCCGGCTGATGCTGGCCGGGTCGTCGATGAGCGCCTCGGTGCGCCCCTGGTCCAGCGAGCCCACCTCGACGGTGAGGTACGCCGGGCCGTCGTGGCTGTCCAGCAGCAGTGCGCCCAGCGGCGGGATGTCGACGGTGGTGCCGCCGGACAGCGATGGGCTGAGCTTCAGCTCGGCTCGGAACGGGCCGATGTCGGTGCCGACGTGGCCGCCCGCGTACGTGCCGACCACGATGCCGCCGAGCGTGACCGCGAGGACAGCCAGCACGACACCCAGCCGGCGCAGCCGGTCGCCGGGCCGCCATGCCGGAAAGCGGCGGGCGCGCCCGCGCTCCGGAGACGTCTCGTCCCCGGTGCGGTGCTGTTCGTTCTCGTGGCCGTCCATGCTGAGATCCTGACCTGCCCCTTGAGCGATCTTGACAAACCCGGTGGGCCGGATCAGCTCCGGCCGGCGCCCCCGTCGGCGAAGACGAGTCGCAGGATGCGGTCGTCCTCGGCGGTGGGAGTACCCCGCCCGTCGCGGTTCGAGGTGCTCACCCAGAGCGAGCCGTCCGGCGCCGCCGCGACGGCCCGTAGCCGACCGTACCGGCCGGTGAGCAGGTCGCGGGGCTGACCGAGGACGGTGCCGTTGCCGGCCAGCTCGACCAGCCACAGTCGCTGGCCGCGCAGGCAGGCGGCGACGAGCAGACGGTCCGCCGCCGCCAGGCCGGAACAGGAGGCGTCACCGGTGGGCCACTGCGTGATCGGGTTCACGTAGCGCTTGTCGTCGCCGCGCCCCTCCACCCGGGGCCACCCGTAGTTGCCGCCCTTGTTGATCTGGTTGATCTCGTCCCAGGTGTTCTGGCCGAACTCCACCGCGTACATCTTCTTGTCCGGCGTCCAGGCGAAGCCCTGGACGTTGCGGTGACCGGTCGACCAGACCGGCGACCCGGCGGTGGGGTTGCCCGGCGCCGGCTTGCCGTCCGGCGTGATCCGCAGGATCTTGCCGCCGAGACTCTTGGCGTCCTGGGCGTTCTCGGTGCGCCCGGCGTCGCCGGTGCTCGCGTAGAGGTGGCCGTCCGGGCCGAAGCCCAGCCCGCCGCCGTTGTGCGTGCCGGACTTCGGGATGCCGGTCAGGATCGGCTTCGGCGCCTGCCCGAGCTGCATCTTCGCGATCCGGTTGTCGTCCTCGGCCGTGTAGTAGACGAAGACCGTGCGGTCCCGGGCGTACGCGGGAGAGACCGCGATGCCCAGCAGGCCGCCCTCGCCACCGGCGGCCACGTCGGGCACTGTCTGCACCGGCCGGACGGCCAGCCCGTCCGGGCCGGACTCCGGGCCGACCTGGAGGATCCGTCCCTTGTCCCGCTCGGTCACCAGCGCCCCGCCGTCGGGCAGGAACGCGATGCCCCACGGCACCTCCAGACCCTTGGCCAGCACGGTGGCGACCACCTGCTGGCCGGCCCCGCCGGGACTCGCGGTGCCGGACGGCGTCGGCAGGTTGGGCGGCGCGCCCGCCGGGTCCGGCTCGGGCTCGCCGAGGGCGCAGCCGGCGGTGCCCAGCAACAGCGCCGCGCAGGACGCCGCCAGCGCCGTCCGGAGGCGGCGGACACGGGGGTACGCAAGACGCGGGCTCATCCGCCCCAGCCTAGCCGGGCGGACCCGCGAACCGGGCACGTCGCGCGTACGCCTGCCCGCGTCCGGCCGTTCGGGGGAGTGCCGGTTCAACCGGCCCGCAGCGCGAGCAGGGCCACGTCGTCCTCCCAATGGTGCGCGGCGGCGAGCAGCCGGTCGCAGAGCAGGTCCAGCGGTACGCCCGGCCCGCCGGCGCGGAGGTGGGCGAGCAGATCGGCCTGGCCCTCGTCGATCGGCTGGTCCCGTCGCTCGATCAGCCCGTCGGTGTGCAGCAGCAGCGTGTCGCCGGGGGCGAGGGTCAGCGTCCGGCCGGCGCGCCGGGGCGGCCGGGCCAGGCCGAGCAGCGGTCCGCGACCGTCGGCCACCGAGACCGTGCCGTCGGCCCGCACCAGCAACGGCGGCGGATGCCCCGCGTTGCACCAGGAGACCGCCAGCCCGTCGCCGGCCGGGCGCACCCGGGCCAGCACGGCGGTGGCGACGGTGGGCACCCGCAGCCCGCCCATTGCCCGGTCGAGGTGGGCCATCAGATCCTCCACCGGATCGTCCCGCCCGTACGCGTTGCCCCGCACCAGGTTGCGCAACTGGCCCATGGTGGCCGCCGCCTCGATGTCGTGCCCGGCGACGTCGCCGATCGCGGCGATCAGCTCGCCGTCGGGCTGGACGAAGGCGTCGTACCAGTCGCCGCCCACCTCCACCCGGTCGGCGGCCGGCAGGTAGCGGGCGGCCAGCTCGATCCCCGGCACGGCCGGCAGGGCGGGCAGCATGCTGTGCTGGAGCACCTCGGCGACGTGGCGCTGCTCGCCGTAGAGGCGGCTGTTGCCGACCGCCTGTCCGGCGCGTACCCCGATGTCCTGCGCGGTGCGCAGGTCGCTCGCGTCGAAACCGCGCCGCCCTTCACGGTTGACCAGCGTGACGGCCCCGATCACCCGGTCCCCGGCGGCGGTGATCGGCACGGTCAGGTGGGAACCGACGCCGAGCCGGTCGGCGAGCGGCACCAGCTCCGGGTGCGTGGTGCCGCGCGCCACGTCGTCCAGACCGGCCACGGCGCGCACCGCCGGCCGTCCGCTACGCAGCACCGACCGGATCTGCGACTCCGCGCTGAGCCCGGTGGTCAGCAGCTCGGCGAAGCGGGCCAGGTCGGCCTCGCGCTCGGCGTCCCGGTGTACGCCGGTGACGGTGCGCGGCCGGCCGGCCGGGTCGACGAGCGTGATCAGGCACCAGTCGGCGAGCAGCGGCACCATCGCGTGCCCGAGCCGGGCGACGGCAGTGGCCACGTCGAGCGTGCCGCCGAGCATCTCGCTCATCCCGGCCAGCATGGCGAGCCGGTCGTGCGCCTCCTCCGCGCGGCGGCGGGCCTGCTCGGCGCCCCGGAGCGCGATGCGCAGCCGCAGCTCCGAGGAGCACGCGGCGGCCAGGTCCGCGAGCGTCCGCAGCTGCTCCTTGCTCCAGGCCCGGGGCTTGCTGTCGATCGCGCAGAGCGAGCCGAGCACCCGCCCGTCCAGGTCGGTCAGCGGCATGCCCGCGTACGCGACCACGCCCAGGTCCTCGATGGCCAGGTTGAGGCGCACCCGGGGGTAGAGGCGGGCGTCGGGCAGCACCAGCGGCATCTCGATGTCGACGACGTGCTGGCAGAACGAGTGGCTCAGCGGCGTCTCCCGGCGTGCCGCCCACGGCTCTGGCAGGCCGGTCGCCCCGGGGAAGAACTGACGCTCGGCGTCCACCAGGGAGACGAGTGCGACAGGCACGTCCAGCAGGTCGCCGACCAGACGCGCGAACCTGTCGAACGCCTCGTCCGGTACGGCGTCGAGCCGCGTCTCGCCGAGTGAACGTAACCGGTCGGGGTCGGCGAGCGCCGGAATCGGCACGGACACCCGTCCCCGGCCGTGCTCGCTCATCGCCACCGTCCTCAGGAAGCGGAACACCCGACCGGCATCCCGCACTCGGTTATACCCCGCCGGACCGCCACTCCATTCCCGGCGCGGTGTTCGTCACGGGTCACGCCGCGCCGGCCGGTCCGGGGCCGATATCGTCGGCGGTCGTGAAGGCATGGATCCCGCACCCCGAGGGCCGTCGGCTGCTCGGCGAGCTACCGCCCGGCGTCACCGTGGAGCTGTTGGACGACCCGCGGCGGCTCCCGTCGTCCCCGGCCGGTGTGCGGTTCTGGGTGCCGCCGTTCCTGTCCGGCCCGGACGCGGGGGCGCTCCTGGCCGAGCTGCCCGACGTCGAGGTGGTGCAACTGCTCTCCGCCGGGGCGGACGCCTGGGTGGGGCGGATCCCCGACGGCGTGACGCTCTGTGACGCCCGGGGCGTGCACGACTCGCCCACCGCCGAATGGGTGGTCGCCGCGATCCTCTCCTCGCTGCGCGGGTTCGCGCCGCTGGCCCGCGCCCAGGCGCGGCGCGAGTGGGCGTACGACGAGGTGGCGCCCACCGACGAGCTGGCCGGCAAGCGGGTGCTGATCGTCGGCGCCGGCTCGATCGGCACCGCGGTACGCGACCGGCTCGCCCCGTTCGAGGTGAGCTTCACGCTCGTGGCCCGTACGCCGCGGCCCGACCAGGGCGTGCACGGGGTCGACGAGCTGCCCGCGCTGCTGCCCGAGGCGGACGTGGTGGTGCTGCTGGTGCCGCTGACCGAGCAGACCCGGGGCATGGTCGACGAACGTTTCCTCGCCGCGATGCCTGACGGCGCGCTGCTCGTCAACGCCGCCCGGGGGCCGGTGGCCCGCACCTCGGCGCTGGTCGCCGAGCTGACCTCGGGCCGCCTGCGCGCGGCGATGGACGTCACCGACCCGGAGCCGCTGCCCGCCGAGCATCCCCTGTGGGAGCTGCCGAACGTGCTGCTCACCCCGCACGTCGGCGGCTCGGTACGCGGGCTGCTGCCCCGCGCGTACCGGCTGGTGGGCGAGCAGTTGCGCCGGTACGTGGCCGGGGAGGAGCTGACGAACCGGGTGGTCGACGGCTACTGATCGCCGGCGGTGCCGGAGAGCTCCTGGCCGGTGACGGCGACCAGCCGGGGCAGGTCGGTGGCGCGTACCGCCGGCAGCACCACGACCTCGCCGTCGTCGAGCCGGGCCACCGCCCGGCCCCGGGCGTCACCGGCGAGTTCGGCGACCCGGTTCCACGGCACCCGGCGCTGCCCGACGAGCGCCCGCAGCCGCAGCTCCCGGGCGTCGGCGTCGGTGCCGGCCCGCCACGCCCAGACAGCGACGGCGAGCGGCACGAGCAGCACCCAGAGCAGCCACCAGCGAGCGGAGGCCAGCGGCAGCGCGCCGATGAAGGCGACGATCGCGGCGACCAGGATGGCCTGGTTGTGACGGAAACGGACGGTATCGGCGCGGCTCACCCCCCGATGATCCCATCCGGCCAGCTCACCCCACCCCGCGGGCGTCCCCACCCCACCCGACCGCCCCGAGATCCTGGTACGGCTCCGCCCTTCCCGGGGCGGTTCGGTACCAAGATCTCGTGCCGGGAGACGCGGCGGCGTCGATCTTGAACGGGATCCGCCGCGGCGACGTCTATTGATGTGACGGACATCACTGGTGCGGTGACGTCACCGGACGCTTCCGGGATCGTTTCTAGGCGTGGCCGCAGCGGTCCCCGCCGATGCGTCCCGCCCCGCCCCCGACCCCGCACGTCGTACCGCGTACCGCAACCGCACCGCCCCCGTGCCCCCTCACGAAGGCGACCGCCGTGCCCGTCCCCCCTCCCGCCGCTCCCCGCCGGCGATCAGTCCTGCCCGATGTCGCCGTGTCGCTCACCGGCGCGGCCTTCCTCCTCGCCGGTGTCGCCGGTGTCCTGCCCGGCCCCGCCGCGGCGGCACTCGCCGTCGCCGGCGGCTTCGCCCTCGCCTGTGTCCGGCTCGCCTGGCTGGCCGGACCCGGACCGCAGCAGCCCGGACCGCAGCAGCCCGGACCGCAGCAGCCCGGACCGCAGCAGGTGGTCACGTTCCGGTGCCACGCGGGCGAGACCACTGACACCGCCCTGGCGCACGGCGCAACGACGACCGGGCGGCGGGCGCGACGCGCTGCCCTGTCCCGTCGGGTCGCCGCCATCCTCGACAGCGCCGTCCTGGTCGCCGGGCTCACCGTCGCGGTGCTGCCGCTGAGCGACGCCGCCCACCGGCTGCCGGTCGCGCTGGCCGGGTTGTGCCTCACCGGGGCGCTGCACGTGACGGCCCTGCTGCGCCTGCCCGGCCGATCGCGGCTGTCCGGCCCGGAGCTGGTGCGCCGTACCGTCGACGTGCTCGCGCTCGGCGTCAGCCTGGTCTTCGCGGGCTGGATGCTGCTGCCGGGCGGCCCGGTCCCGGCCGTCGCCGGGGTCGTCGCGGCTGGTGGTGCGGTGGTGCTCGCCGTGCTCGCGGTGGCGGCCGTCGCCGAACGTCGCCGCCGGCCGGGCGCCGCTCGCTGCCACGCCGGGGCGGCGCTGACGCTCGGCGGGCTGACGCTCCTCGTGGTGCTGCTGGCCTACGGCGCGCCGGACCGGGCGCTGCCGCTCGTCGCGGCGCCGCTGGTGGCCGGGGCGCTGCTCACCGCCGCCGGGGCCCGGCGCACCTCGGGCGGTGAACGAACGGGCCGGGACGTGGCGCCGGCCGCCTGGCCCCGCCTCACCGCGCCGGCCGGGATCGCCGCGCTGGCCGCCGGGATCCACCTGGGTACGGCGGGGGAGTTCAGCACCGCCGCGATGGCGCTGGGCCTGGCCGTCATTCCGCCGATCATGGCGGGTGAGCTGCTCGCCGCCGCCGACCAGCGCCGCCGGGTGCAGCGGCTCGCGGCCCGCGAGGCGTGGCTGCGGCGCCGGCTCGGACCGGACGCCCGGGCCGCCGAGCCCGTGCCGCTGACGCGCGCGGAGCTGGTCCGGGCGATGGCGGAACGCAGTGGCGGCGCGCTGCTCGTCGTCGACCTGCACGGGGTGGGTGGCGCGGTGCCGGAGGGACCGGTGCTCACCGAGGCCGCGCGCCGGCTGCGGGCGGGCGCCGGGACGCACGATCTGGTGGCCCGGCTCGGCGACACGGAGTACGCCGTCCTCACCGACGCGGGGCCGGTGCTGGCGTACGCGCTCGGCCTGCGGCTGCTGGCGGCGCTGGCCGAGCCGTACCCCCGGCCCGGCGGTGTCCTTCGGCTGGCGGTGAGCGTCGGGCTGGCCGAGACCGGCGGCGGCGATCCGGAGGACGTGCTGCGGCAGGCGGACCTGGCCCGCCGCCGGGCGGTGCAGCTCGGCCGGGACCGGGTCGAGTGGTACGACGCCTACCTGGAGGAGCAGCTGGTCCGCCGATTGGATCTGGAGCGGGAGCTGCCCGGCGCGGTGGCGCGCGGTGAGCTGGACCTGGTCTACCAGCCGGTGGTGGCGCTCGCCGACCGGATGCCGGTGGGTACGGAGGCGCTGCTGCGCTGGCGCAGCCCGGCGCTGGGCACCGTGCTCCCGGCCGAGCTGCTGCCGGTGGCGGCCGACCTCGACCTGACCGGTGAGATCGGGCGGTGGGTGCTGGACCGGGCCTGCCGGCAGCTCGCCGCGTGGTCGGAGGGCGGCCGTGAGCTGTGGATGGCGGTCAACGTGACGCCGCGCGAGCTGGCCGCGCCGGACTTCGTGGCGCGTACCGCGACCGCGCTGGCCGCGTACGACGTGGTGCCGGAACGGCTGGTGGTGGAGGTGGCCGAGCCGGTCGTGGGCGGGGAGCTGTCCACTGTGGTGGCCCGGCTCGCCGGTCTGCGGTCGATCGGCGTGCGGATCGCGCTCGACGACTTCCGGGCCGAGCACGCCTCGCTCGCGCAGCTCCGCCGGCTGCCGATCGACCTGCTCAAGGTGGGGCCGCACCTGGTCGGCCCGGGCGGGGACGGTCAGCGTCCGCTGATCGACGTGGTGGCGAACCTGGCCGACCGCCTCGGCGTGGAGCTGGTGGTCGAGGAGCTGGAGTCGGAGGGGCAGGTGGCGGGCGCGCGGCGGGCCGGCTGCCGGTACGGCCAGGGCTTCGCGCTGGCCCGCCCGGCGACCGCCGAGCGGGTCGAGGCGTGGTTCGAGGAGTACCCGTCCACCGCCCGGTAGCTGAACCGGTTCAGCGGGCCGTCGTACGAGGTGGGGCGGTGCTGCCGCGCGGCGTCAGGTGCGCCGTCTCGTCCTGCACGACGGCGGCCGGTTCGCCGGCGATCACGGCCAGGAGCTGCCGGGCGGCGTGCGCGCCGTACGCCGGGATGTCCCGGCCCAGCGCGGTCAGCGGCGGGTGCACCAGCCGGCAGAGCGGTGAGTCGTCCCAGGCCACGATGGACAGGTCGCCGGGCACGGTCAGGCCCATCTCCTGGGCCACCGAGAGCCCGGCGATCGCCATCACGTCGTTGTCGTAGATCACCGCGGTCGGTCGCCCGGCGGAGCTGAGCAGCCGGCGGGTGGCCCGCGCGCCCTCCTCGCCGGTGTAGTCGGACCAGACGGTCGCCGCCTCGTCCAGCCCGAGCCGCGCGCACACGCCGGTGAACGCCTCGGTGCGGATCTCGGTGTGCAGCAGCGAGGGCAGTCCGCCGACCCGGGCGATGCGCCGATGGCCGAGCGCGACCAGGTACTCCACTGTCTCGACCAGGGCCGCCGCGTCGTCGGACCAGACGCTCGCCAGGCCGCCGGTGTGCCCGGGGCCGCCGATCACCACCGCCGGCAGTTGCAGCTCCTCCAGCGCCGGCACGCGCCGGTCGTCGGTGCGCAGGTCGCACACGAGCACGCCGTCCACCCGGCGTTCCGCCCACCACCGCCGGTAGACCGCGATCTCGGCCTCCTGGTCGCTGACCACCTGGAGCGTCAGCGCGTACGAGCGGGCCGACAGCTCGGCCTCGACGCCGCTGATCAGCTCCATGAAGAACGGCTCGATGCCGAGTATCCGGGCGGGGCGGCACAGCGCCAGCCCGACCGCCTTGGCGGTGGCGCCGGACAGCGCGCGGGCGGCGCTGCTCGGACGGAACCCGATCTCGGCCGCGATGGCGAGGATGCGCCGGCGGGTCGCCTCGGAGACGCCGGGCTGCCCGTTCAGCGCGTACGACACCGCGCCCTTGGAGACCCCGGCGCGCCGGGCGACGTCGGCGATGGTCGGCCGCTTCACCGGAGCGTTCCTCCACTGTGTCCGGCCCTCGCGGGCGCTTCCGGTCGCCGGATCACCGGCGTCTGGTGACGCTACTGCACGCGTCGCCGGGCCCGGGTGCAGCCGGCGGTGCCGATGGACCGGAGTCGGCCGCAGGCGCTTGTTCGGTTCAGCTTAGATCCTCGACTCGCCGACGAGCGTCACCAGCGCCCCGGATCTCGGTCGTGAGCGGCGGCGAGGTTACCGGGCGGGTGCATCGGTAGCCGACCGTTGACAGTCATGAATGGGGACCGTACGGTGGCGTCACTTATCCGGTTCAGTCAACGTCTCTCGATATTCGGGAGCGTTCCCATTCGGCGCGGAGGATGAGATGAGACGGTCCTGGACGCACCTGGCGCGCGTGGCCGCCGTCGGTGCCGTCAGCCTGGTCATGGTCGCCGCCTGCAGCGGCAGGAGCACCACCGGCGGCTCGGACTCGGCCGGTGGTCAGGTCACGCTGAAAATCAACTTCTGGGGCGACTTCGGCCTCCAGGACCTGAAGGCCAAGTACGAGGCCGAGCACCCGAACGTCAAGATCCAGCTCAACTCCGGTGAGTACAACGCCCAGCACGAGGACCTGCAGAAGAAGCTGGTCGCGGGCAACGGGGCACCGGACATCGCGGCGATCGACGAGGGCTTCATGGTCCAGTTCCGCAGCCAGTCCGACAAGTTCGTCAACCTGCTCGACAAGGGCGCCGGCTCGTACGAGAGCAAGTACCTGCCCTGGAAGTGGAAGCAGTCGCTGTCGGCCGACGGCAAGACACAGATCGGCCTCGGCACCGACGTCGGCGGCCTGGCCATGTGCTACCGCACCGACCTGTTCAAGGCCGCCGGCCTGCCCACCGAACGCGACCAGGTATCAGCGCTCTGGCCCACCTGGGACAGGTTCATCGAGGTCGGCCAGCAGTACACCGCCACGACGAAGAAGAAGTTCATCGACGCCGGCACCAACCTGTTCAACCCGATCCTCGGCCAGCAGCCGGTCGGCTTCTACGACGAACAGGACCAGCTCCGGATGGAGCAGGGCCCGAAGGTCGCGTTCGACTACACGGTCAAGGCCGTCGGCGCCGGGCTGTCGGCCAACCTGGTCAGCTTCCAGGCCGACTGGGACAAGGGCTTCACCAGCGGCGCGTTCGCGGTGCTCGCCTGCCCGGCCTGGATGCTCGGCCACATCAAGGACACCGCGCCCGGCACCGAGGGCAAGTGGGACATCGCCGCGGTACCGGGTGGCGGCGGCAACTGGGGCGGCTCGTTCCTGACGCTGCCCAAGCAGGGCAGGAACGTCGACGAGGCGTACAAGCTGCTGACCTGGCTGGTCGCGCCGGAGCAGCAGATCGAGATCTTCAAGAAGGTCGGCAACCTGCCGTCACAGCCGGCGCTCTACGCCGACCCGGCCATCGCCGACTTCAAGAACCCGTTCTTCAACGACGCCCCGGTCGGCCAGATCTTCCCGAAGATGGCGCAGGGCCTCACCCCGCAGTACCTGGGCCGCAAGAACGGCCCGACCCGGGTGGCGGTGGAGAACGTGATCCGGCGGGTGGAGAACAAGTCGCTCAAGTCCGACGCCGCCTGGTCCGAGGCGGTCAAGGAGGCCGAGAAGGCCGCCAAGTCCTGACGTGTCAGCGGTGGCGGGGCGGCCCGGTCCGCCCCGTCGCCGTCCGATCTCCCGGCCCTGGAGTGAACCGATGTCCAGCACCCGTGCCGCGCCCGCGCCGCCCGACCGCCCACCCGCGCGCAGGCGCGGCCGTACCGGGGCAGCCGACCGGCGGATGACCTGGCGCGACCGGCTGTACCGCTTCGACATGCGGTACATGCCGTACCTGATGATCGCGCCGTTCTTCCTGCTCTTCGTGGTGTTCGGGCTGTTCCCGCTGCTGTTCAACGCGGTCGTGTCGCTGCGCAACTACCGCCTCGACGACCCGACGCTGCCGTACTGGGCGGGCGTGGAGAACTTCAGCCGCCTGGTCGCCGACGAGGACTTCTGGAACGCCCTTTACAACACGTTCGGCATCTTCCTGCTCTCCACGGTTCCGCAACTGCTGCTCGCGCTGCTCGTCGCGTCGCTGCTCAACCGCAAGCTGCGGGCGCAGACGTGGTGGCGGGTGGGTGTGCTGCTGCCGTACGTGACACCGATCGTGGCCTCGACGATGGTGTTCAGCGTCTTCTTCTCCCGCGACTTCGGCATGGCGAACTGGGCGCTGGGCCTGCTCGGCATCGGCGGCGCGGACGACCCGATCGACTGGCGGGCGGACAAGCTGCACGCCTGGATCGCCATCGCCACGATGGTCAACTGGAAGTGGATCGGCTACAACGCGCTGCTCTACCTGGCCGCCATGCAGTCCATCCCGCGCGACGTCTACGAGGCCGCGGCGATCGACGGCGCCGGGCAGTGGAAGCAGCTCTGGCGGATCACCGTGCCGATGATCCAGCCGGTGGTCCTGTTCACAGTCATCCTGTCCACCATCGGCGGGTTGCAGCTGTTCACCGAGCCGATGCTGTTCGACCCGAATGCGCAGGCCGCGACCGGCGGGCCGGACGGCGAGTGGCAGACCATCGCCCAGCTCATCTACAAGGTGGGCTGGAAGGACCTCAACCTCGGGTACGCCGCCGCCATGTCCTGGGCGCTGTTCCTGATCATCCTGATCGTGGCCGGCGTCAACTACCTGCTGACCAACCGACTCTCCGGAGGCCGCCGGTGACGACGCGACGCGTGGTGGCCCGGGCGCCACAGGACACCCCGGCCGGGCTCTGGACCTACCTGCTCCTCGCGGTGAGCATGCTGTTCGCCGCGTTCCCGCTCTACTGGATGTTCGTCATCGCCACCAGCGACGACGAGGCGCTGGCGAAGCTGCCGCCGGCGGTGATCCCCGGCGACCGCTTCCTCACCAACGTCGACGAGGTCTTCTCCCTCCAGGACGTCTACTTCGCCGCGTCGCTGGTCAACAGCGTCATCGTCTCCGCCGTGGTGACCGCCTCGGTGCTGTTCTTCTGCTCGCTGGCCGGGTTCGCCTTCGCCAAGCTGCGTTTCACCGGCAGCCGCGTGCTGATGCTGTTCGTGGTGCTCACGCTCACCGTCCCCAACCAGCTCGGCATCGTGGCGCTCTACATCGTGATGGGCAAGCTCGGCTGGAACGGCACGCTGCTCGCGGTCATCGCGCCCGGCCTGGTCACCGCGTTCGGCGTGTTCTACATGCGGCAGTTCATCGTGAACACCGTCCCGGACGAGCTGATCGAGTCGGCCCGGGTCGACGGCGCCACGACCATGCGGGTGTACGCGACGATCGTGCTCCCCGCGATCCGTCCGGCCCTGGCGGTGCTCGGCCTGCTCACGTTCGTGGCCACCTGGAACGACTTCCAGTGGCCGCTGATCACGCTCAGCGGCACCGACTACCCGACGTCGATGGTGGCGATCTCGGACCTGGCCAGCGGCAACTACGTGATCTACCGGCGGGTGCTCGCGGGCGCGTTCATCGCCACCGTCCCCCTACTGGTCATGCTGTTCATCGGTGGACGTCAGATCGTCCGCGGAATCATGGAAGGCGCGGTGAAGTCGTGAGCCGTCGAACGCTGCTGCACGAGGGATGGACGCTGCGGGCCGAGCCCGGCCCGGCGGTGCCGCCGGAGATCGCCGGGGCGGCGGTGCCGGCCACGGTCCCGGGTTGCGTCCACACCGACCTGCTCGCGGCCGGCCTCATCCCCGACCCGTACCTGGACGACAACGAGAACCGCCTCACCTGGATCGGCCGCACCGGCTGGGTCTACGAGACCACGTTCGCCTGGCAACCCGGTGACGAGGACCGGATCGACCTGGTCTGCGCCGGACTGGACACGGTCGCCACCGTCACGCTCAACGGCGTCGAGGTCGGCCGCACCGAGAACCAGCACCGCTCGTACCGCTTCGACGTCCGCGCGCTGCTGCGCCCGGACGGCAACACCCTCGCCGTACGCTTCGACTCCCCGTACCGGTACGCGGAGGCGCACCGGGACCGGCTCGGTGACCGGCCGAACGCGTACCCGGAGCCGTTCCACTTCATCCGCAAGACCGCCTGCAACTTCGGCTGGGACTGGGGACCGACGCTCGTCACCGCCGGCATCTGGCAGGACATCGGCCTGCACGCCTGGTCGACCGCCCGGCTCGCGTCGGTCCGGCCGCTCGTCACGGTGGTCGACGGCACCGGCCGGGTCGAGCTGCGCGCCGAGGTCGAGCGGGCCGGCGACGAGCCGCTGACCGTCCGCGCCGCCGTCGCCGGGGTCACCGCCGAGGTCGCCGTACCGGCGGGGGAGCGGACCGCCGTCGTGACGCTCACCGTCGCCGACCCCGCGCTGTGGTGGCCGATCGGGTACGGTGATCAGCCGCGGTACGACCTCGACGTGAGCCTGCACGGCGCCGGCGGCCGGGAGCTGGACGCCGCGTCCCGCCGGATCGGGTTCCGTTCGGTCCGGCTGGACACCACGCCCGACGCCCACGGCACCCCGTTCGCGCTGCACGTCAACGACGTGCCGGTGTTCGTCAAAGGCGTCAACTGGATCCCCGACGACGCGTTCCTCCACCGGGTCACGCGGGAGCGCCTGGCGCAGCGGTTCGCCCAGGCGGCCGGCGCGAACGTCAACCTGCTGCGCGTCTGGGGCGGCGGCCGGTACGAGTCGGACGACTTCCACGACCTGGCCGACGAGATGGGACTGCTGGTGCAGCAGGACTTCCTGTTCGCCTGCGCGGCGTACCCCGAGGAGGAGCCGTTCCGCACCGAGGTCGAGGCGGAGGCGCGCGAGCAGGTGACGCGCCTCGCCGGGCACCCCTCGCTGGTGCTCTGGACCGGCAACAATGAGAACATCTGGGGCTGGCACGACTGGGACTGGCAGGAACCCCTGGCCGGGCGCACCTGGGGACGCGGCTACTACCTGGAGCTGCTGCCGGAGATCGTCGGCGAACTGGACCCGACGGTCCCGTACTGGCCGGGTAGCCCCTGGTCCGGCAGCGAGGACGTCCACCCCAACGACCCGGCGCACGGCACCACGCACATCTGGGACGTGTGGAACACCGACGACTACACCCGCTACCGGGACTACGTGCCCCGCTTCGTGGCCGAGTTCGGCTACCAGGCGCCGCCCGCGTACGCGACGCTGCGCCGGGCCCTCTCCGACGAACCGCTGGCGCACGACTCGCCGGGCATGGCGCACCACCAGAAGGCGGCCGACGGGGACCGCAAGCTCCGGCGCGGGCTCGACGCGCACCTGCCGCCGCCCGCCGACTTCGACGACTGGCACTACCTCACCCAGCTCAACCAGGCCCGCGCCATCCAGCTCGGCGTGGAGCACTTCCGCTCGTACCGGCCGGTCTGCGCGGGCACCGTCGTGTGGCAACTCAACGACTGCTGGCCGGTCACGTCCTGGTCGGCGATCGACGGCGACGGGCGCCGCAAACCCCTGTGGTACGCGCTGCGCCGCGCCTACGCCGACCGGCTGCTCACCGTGCAGCCGCGTGACGGCGGGCTGGCGCTGGTGGCGGTGAACGACACCGCCGACGCGTGGAGCGGGCCGGCCACCGTCACCCGGCTGACAGTCACCGGGGAGCCGAGGGCGAAGACCTCGGTCGACCTCGACGTCCCGGCGTACTCCTCGGTCGTGGTGGTGCTGCCGGCGGAGCTGGCGCGGCCGGACGACGGCCGCGCGGAACTGCTGGTCGCGGACGCCGGGGACGCCGCGGAGCGCGCGCTGTGGTTCTTCGCCGAGGACCGCGACGTGCGGTGGCCGGCGGCGCAGTGGGACGCGGCCGTCGAACCGGCCGACGGCGGCCGGCGCGTCCGGGTGACCGCCCGGACGGTGCTGCGCGACCTGACGCTGTTCCCGGACCGCCTCGATCCGGCCGCGCAGGTGGACCGGGCGCTGGTGACGCTGCTGCCGGGGGAGAGCGCGACGTTCACCGTGCGCGCGCCCGGCCCGCTCGACGCCGACGCGCTCACCCGCCGCCCGGTGCTGCGCTGCGTCAACGACCTGCTCTGAGGCGCTCACCCCCATCTCCGTCGATTTGAAGATTTCTGCAAGTGCTAAAGTCTTCAGAGTCGTCGGAGGGGTGAGTCGTGTCGGTGCCGCTGTACCAGGCCAAGGCGGAGCTGTTCCGCACCCTCGGGCACCCGGTCCGCATCCGGGTGCTCGAACTGCTCCAGGACGGGCCGTTGCCGGTCCGCGACCTGCTCGCCGCCATCGACGTGGAGGCGTCGAACCTCTCCCAGCAGCTCGCCGTGCTGCGTCGCGCCGGCATGGTCACCTCGTACCGGGACGGCCCGCTGGTGATGTACGCGCTCAGCACCCCCGACGTGGCCGACCTGCTCGCCGCCGGGCGGCGCATCCTCGGCGCGGTCCTCACCGACCGGGACGCGCTGCTGGACGAACTGCGGGCCTCCGGGACGGACCGGTGAGCGGGGCGGCCCTTCGCGCCGGTGACCTCGTACGGCAGGCGGGCCGGCTGTTCGGCGGGCTGCTGCCCGGCCGGGCCGACTGGGCGGCAGTGCGCCGCTCGCCCCGGCGCGACCTGCTCGCCGGGCTCACCGTCGCCGTGGTGGCGCTGCCGCTGGCGCTGGCCTTCGGCGTCACCTCCGGGCTCGGCGCGCAGGCCGGTCTGGTCACCGCCGTCGTCGCCGGAGCGGTCGCGGCGGTCTTCGGCGGCTCCAACCTCCAGGTCTCCGGTCCCACCGGGGCCATGACAGTCGTGCTGGTGCCGGTGGTGCAGCAGTTCGGCGCCGGTGGCGTGCTGATGGTCGGCGCGCTGGCCGGGCTGATCCTGATCGGGCTCGCCCTGGCCCGCCTCGGCCGGTACGTCCGCTACCTGCCGGCCCCGGTGATCGAGGGCTTCACCGCCGGCATCGCCGTGGTCATCGCGCTGCAACAGGTGCCCGCCGCGCTCGGCGTCGCCGGGGCGCACGGGGAGAAGGTGTGGGCGGTGGCCGCCGACGCGGTCGCCCGGTTCGCCGCCCAGCCCCGGCCCGCGGCGATCGCCGTGGCGCTCGGCGTGGCGGCGCTGATGCTGCTCGGCGGCCGGTGGCGGCCCGCCGTGCCGTTCTCCCTGGTCGGAGTGGCCGCCGCGACGATCCTCGCCGAGCTGGCCCCGATCGACCTGGCCCGGATCGGCGAGCTGCCGCAGGGGCTGCCCGCGCCGTCGCTCGACTTCGTGGACCTCGGCGCGCTGGGCGTCCTGCTGCCGAGCGCCCTGGCCGTGGCCGCGCTCGCCGCCCTGGAGAGCCTGCTCTCCGCGACGGTGGCCGACGGCATGACAGTCGGCGAGCGGCACGACCCGGACCGGGAACTGTTCGGCCAGGGCCTGGCCAACCTCGCCTCCCCGGTGTTCGGCGGCATCCCGGCGACCGCCGCCATCGCCCGTACCGCTGTCAACGTCCGCGCCGGTGCGTCCTCCAAGCTGGCCGCGCTCACCCACGCGGTGGCCCTCGCCGCGATCGTGCTCGCCGCCGCCCCGCTCGTCGGCCGCATCCCGCTCGCCGCCCTGGCCGGCGTGCTGCTCGCCACCACGGTCCGGATGGTGGAGGCGGCCTCCCTGCTCGCGCTGATGCGGGCCACCCGGGCCGACGCGGTGGTGCTCGTGCTGACGTTCGCCGTCACTGTGATCTGGGACCTGGTCACCGCAGTGGTCGTCGGGCTCGCCGTCGCCGTGGTCCTGGCGCTGCGCGCGGTGGCCCGCAGCGCCAAGCTGGAACAGGTGCCGCTGGACACCGGCGAGCACAGCGACGAGGAGCACGCGCTGCTCGCCGAGCACATCGTCGCGTACCGGCTGGACGGGCCGCTGTTCTTCGCCGCCGCGCACACGTTCCTGCTGGAGCTGGCCGAGGTGGCCGACGTGCGGGTGGTGATCCTGCGGATGTCCCGCGTCTCCACCATCGACGCGACGGGCGCCCAGGTGCTCGGCGACGCCGTCGCCCGGCTGCGCGGCCGGGGGATCACGGTGCTGATCTCCGGCATCACCCCGGGGCACGACCAGGTGCTCAGCACGCTCGGCGTCGCCGACGAGCTGCGCCGCGAGGGCCTGGTGTTCGCGGACACCCCGGCCGCCATCCGGTACGCCAGAGGCGTCGCCCTCGCCGCGAGCCCGGCCTAGGCTCCGGCCTCTTCGAGCACCCGCCTGCGCACGCCGAAGACGATCAGGTAGCCGAGGATCCACACCTCGCCCACCGTGGCGGGCACCACCAGCAGGTCACCGGCGACGCCGGCGCCGGGGGCGAGGTACGCGACGAACGTCATGAGCACGTAGCCGGCACCGCCGGCGACGAGGACCCAGCCCAGCGGCCGGGGCAGCCAGCCCGACCGGAGCACGCACCAGCCCATCGGCACCAGCCAGAGGCCGAAGAAGAGGCCGCCCACCTCCCACAGGTTCCCGCTGACCAGGTAGAGCAACTGGACGGTGCCGGCGTCGCCCGGCCCGCCGGTCGCGGCCTGCAGAGCCGTCGCGAGGACGGCGGCGCTGCCGAGGATCGCGACGGCGTTGACCAGCCCGAAGGCGGCGATGCTGCCCGCGGCGGTGCCGTCGACGGTACGGAACAGCCGGTAGAACCAGACGGCGGTGAGGGTCTGGGTGAGGACGACCAGCAGTTCGAGCGCGATGCCGGCGCGTGCCAGCGACTCGTGGGCCACCAGGTTGGCGAGCGTCGTGCCCGCGTCGTCGGCGTCGAAGATCATCGGCCGGACGGTGAGGAACCCCAGCGCGCCGGTGACGGCGAGCCCGAGGTAGAACAGCCCGGTCACGCGGGCGGTACGGATCAGCTGGTGCATGGCGGCTCCTCGGGGGTGGGTCGACGTGCCGTGGCGGGGGTCGCCTTACGTCGTAAGGCCAACCATACGTTGTAAGGTCAAGGGAAGATGGGAAGCCGGATGGGAGCGAGGAAACCTCGGGAGCCGCTGAGCCGCGAGCGAGCCCTGGCCAGCGCGATCGCCCTGGTCGACGCCGAGGGGATGGCCGCGCTCACGATGCGCCGGCTCGCCGCCGAACTCGGCGTCGAGGCCATGTCGCTCTACCACCACCTGCCCGGCAAGGCCGGACTGCTCGACGGCCTCGTGGACGCCGTCGCCGCGGAGATCACCTCAGCCGCCGAGCAGGCCGAGGCGGACGCGCCCGGCGCCGACTGGCGAACCCGGCTGCGGCTGCGCTTCCTCGCCGCGCGTGCCGTCATGCTGCGGCACCCGTGGGCCCCGGCGCTGCTCAGCTCCCGCCCGACCGTCCCCGCCGGGGTGTACGCCTACTACGACGGCATCCTCGCCACGCTCGTCGACGGCGGCTTCTCGTACCGGATCGCCCACCGGGCGCTGCACGCCTTCGGCAGCCTGGCGCTCGGCTTCGCGCAGGAGGTGTTCCGCCCGGACGCGGGCGGGGAGTCGGACGCGGACGCGGCGGAGGCCGAGATGGTGGCGCTGGCCGAACGGCTGCCGCACCTGGCCGCGATGGTCGCCGCCGAGACGCACGACGCGGCGGATCCGACGCTCGGGTGGTGCGACAGTCAGACCGAGTTCGAGTTCACCCTCGACCTGCTCTTCGACGGCCTGGAACGACATCGGCCGCGCGCCTGAGTCCGTCGGTGGAACGCCATTCGCAGTCAGGTATCGGACTGATAAGCCGACCAGAGCCGAATTGATGACACCGGCTATCCGTCCGGCAGTCGGTTTCGACCGGGACGGATCGCTCGACATCCGACTGGTCAACTCTTTCCGTTCGTACGCGCCAGTTGTCGCGCCGCTTTCCGGCCGGGCTCGCGAGTAACTTCTCGTACCACCGCATTCACGAGGAGTCACTTTATGTCTGAGGAAACCTGGCTCGCGGCCCGCCTGATCCCCACTTCCGGGATCAACGGCGCGGAGGAGCAGGAACGCCGGGCGACCTCCGCCCTGCTGGCGGTGATGAGCGCGGTCCGGGAGTTCGGACGTGTCCTGACCCAGTCCGTCGGCGCGCCGGCGGGAGTGGTGCAGACCTTCATCGAGGTTCCCTTCAAGCTCGGAAACCAGCAGCTATTCCCGGACGGTCTCATTCGCGTCACCAGGGGACAACGCCAGTGGACCGCACTCGTGGAGGTGAAGACCGGCAGTAACCCGCTGCGGTCCGAGCAGTTGGAGGCCTATCTGGACATCGCACGGGAGCAGGGATTCGACGCCCTCATCACGATCTCCAACGAGATCGCCCCCGTCCCGGGCCAGCACCCGACGACCGTCGACCGGCGGAAACTCCGCAAGGTCGCCCTGTACCACCTGCCATGGACGGAGATCCTCACCCAGGCGGTGATTCAGAAGGAATACCGCGGCGTCGCAGACCCGGATCAGGCATGGGTTCTGGGCGAGTTGATCCGATACCTCGAACACCCGCGCTCGGGCGCTCTTGAGTTCAGCGACATGGGGCCGGCGTGGGTGCAGGTTCGGGATGGGGTGTCTGCCGGGACACTGCGGGCGGGCGACGGTGCGGCAGCGCAGGTCGCCGGACGCTTCGACGCCCTGATCCGTTACGCGTGCCTCCGACTCGGTCGACGGCTCGGTACCGACGTGACTCCCGCTCTGAGCCGCCGCGACCTCGCCGATCCGGCCGCGCGCACCCAGTCGCTCGCCAACCAGCTCGCCAGTGCCGGCACCCTGACCGGCAGCATCCGGATTCCGGGTGCGGTCGGCCACCTTCACGTCACCGCCGATCTGCGGGCAGGGCAGATCGTCTGCCACGTCGATGTCGACGCCCCACGCTCTGGCCGGCCGACAACCCGGGTGAACTGGCTGGTCCGTCAACTGAAGGACGCGCCGGACACGGTCCGGATCGAGGCATTCGCGATGCACGCCCGAGGCGGCGGCGCCACCGATCTCCTCCGCCAGATCCGCGCCGAGCCGACGACGCTCATCAGCGACCCCTCGCGCGAACTGCGGGCATTCCGCATCGCCCAGAGCACGGCCGCGGGAACCAAGCGTGGCAGCGGTCGGGGCGCCTTCATCGACTCCGTGCTGCACGCCATCGACGACTTCTACGAGCAGATCATCCAGAACCTCAAGCCGTGGATGCCCGCGCCGCCCCGGTTGCGTACGTCGGAGGACGTAATTCCCGTACAGCCGGTCGCCTCCAGCCTCGTCTCCACCGCCATCTCCTCGCAGGACAGCCCTGAGTTCGACACCCGGGAAACGCCCGGCACCTCTGGATCGCCGGACCGCTCCGGCGAGTGACCCCACCGTTCCGCCCGTAGTGAGGTCGGTCGGCTGGACCCCTACCCGGCCGGGCCTGGTCGACGACCTGGAAGACGGTCCGCCTCTGACGGACAGGCGCGGTCGACGGGCTGCGGCCGGGCGGGTTCGGGCGGCGCCCGGCGGGTACCAGGACGGCATGACTGATCCGGTTGAGCTGTCCGAACTGCACGCCGGAGGCGCCGACCCCGACGACGTCACCCCGGACGAGCCGCACGCGGACCTGGACGGAACCGACGAGAACTCACCGGCGGAGTTCGGCCTGCCGACAGACGGCACCGCCCCCGCCGAGGAGAACCCCACCCAGTCCTGACGCGCCCGCCACCGTCGTCGCCGCGCCTTGGGTGGAACGTCATGGGTGTCTACGGCCCCGTTTGACACCCATGACGTTCCACCCGACGGTTGTGAGGGCTGAGAGCGCTAGTTCGGCAGGGCGGCGAGGCCGGCCAGCAGTTCCCACCGCTCGGCCTCGGTGAGCACCGCGTACGCCGGTTCGTCGCGGCGGTCGGTGTCCGCCTCGATCGCCGCGCGTTCCGGGCCGTCCGGCAGCGCGCGGATCTCGTCGGCGGTCAGCCCGGCGGCCCGCCACGCGACCCGGTGCGCGTCCGCGCGGTGGTGGCGCAGCGAGCCCAGCCGGGTGACGAGCAGCAGCGCCGGGGAGGCGCCCTCCGGCTCGTACGGCGGGGACATCGCCCGGAACACCGGCCCGCCGGTGGCCTGCGCGTGCGTCAGCACCCGACCGACCAGGTCGGCGAGGCGGGGCACGATGCTCAGACCGGGCAGCACCCCGGGCAGCATGGTCCACAGTTCCTCGGCGGCCTCGCCGGTGGCCCGCTGGGCGAACAGCGTCAGCTCGCGGCCGAGGTCGGTGAGGTGCCACGCGCCTTCGGCGTCCCGGACGACGATGCCCTGCTCCAGTTCCTCGTCCATGCTCCCGGAGGTGTAGACCAGGCCGTCGGCCAGCGCCTCGGCGGGCATCGGCCGGGCCAGCACACCGGAGAAGAAGCTGTTCTCCGCGCCGAGGGTGCAGCCCCGCTCGGCGTAGAACGCCTCCATCCGGGCGCGGGCTCCCCAGCGGGCGCCCACGTAGACCCGGTCGATCGCCGGCCGGACCAGTCGCGCGTAGCTCACCGTCGTCTCCACGCCGCCGGACCCTACCGGCGGCGGGCGTCGCGCGGGGCCCTGTCGCAGAGCCCCGCGCTGCTCACTCGGGGACGCGGCGGTAGGCGCCGTCGCTGGCCGAGGTCGCCATCGACGCGTACGCGCGAAGCGCCGCCGACACCGGACGCTGCCGGTCGACCGGGGTGTACGGGCGGTCCCGCTTCTCCTCGGCCACCCGGCGCGCCTCCAGCTCGTCGGCGGGCACGTTCAGTTCGATCGACCGGCCCGGGATGTCGATGACGATCTCGTCGCCGTCGCGCACCAGCGCGATCAGCCCGCCGGAGGCCGCCTCCGGGGAGACGTGCCCGATGGACAGGCCGGAGGTGCCGCCGGAGAACCGGCCGTCGGTCAGCAGCGCGCAGGAACGGCCCAGCCCACGGCCCTTGAGGAACGAGGTGGGGTAGAGCATCTCCTGCATCCCGGGGCCGCCCTTCGGGCCCTCGTACCGGATCACCACCACGTCCCCGGCGACGATCTCCTTGGCGAGGATCGCGGTCACCGCGTCGTCCTGCGACTCGTAGACCTTGGCCGGGCCGCGGAACGTCAGGCACTCCTCGGGCACACCGGCGGTCTTCACCACGCAGCCGGCCGGCGCGAGGTTGCCGTGCAGGATCGCCAGGCCGCCGTCCGCGCTGTACGCGTGCTCCCGGTCGCGGATGCAGCCGCCGGCCGCGTCGGTGTCCAGCGACGACCAGCGGTTGGCGGTGGAGAACGGCTCGGTGGTGCGCACCCCGCCCGGCGCGGCGTGGAACAGCTCGACCGCCTCTAGGGTGGCCGAGCCGCCCCGGACGTCCCAGTCGGCAAGCCACCGGTCCAGGGTGGGGGAGTGCACCGCGCGCACGTCGCGGTGCAGCAGCCCGGCGCGGTCCAGTTCGCCGAGGATGGCGGGGATGCCGCCGGCCCGGTGCACGTCCTCCATGTGGTAGTTCGGCGAGTTCGGGGCGACCTTGGCCAGGCACGGCACCCGGCGGGAGATCGCGTCGATGTCGGCGACGCCGAAGTCCAGTTCCGCCTCGCGGGCGGCGGCGAGCAGGTGCAGCACGGTGTTCGTGGAGCCGCCCATCGCCACGTCGAGGGCGATCGCGTTCTCGAACGCCTCCCGGCCGGCGATCGAGCGCGGCAGCACCGAGGCGTCGTCGTTCTCGTACCACTGCTTGGCGATCTCGACCACGGTGCGCCCGGCCTCGACGAACAGCGACCGCCGCGCGGCGTGGGTGGCGAGCGTCGAACCGTTGCCGGGCAGCGCCAGGCCGATGGCCTCGGTGAGGCAGTTCATCGAGTTGGCGGTGAACATGCCGGAGCAGGAGCCGCAGGTGGGGCACGCGGAGCGCTCGATCTCGCCGAGCTGGTCGTCGGTGACCGCCTCGTTCGAGGAGGCGATCATGGCGTCGATCAGGTCGATCTTGGAGTGCACGATGCCCTCGATCGCCACCGTCTTGCCGGCCTCCATCGGGCCGCCGGAGACGAAGACCGTCGGGATGTTGAGCCGCAGCGCGGCCAGCAGCATGCCCGGGGTGATCTTGTCGCAGTTGGAGATGCAGACCAGGGCGTCGGCGCAGTGCGCGTTGACCATGTACTCCACCGCGTCGGCGATCAGCTCCCGGCTGGGCAGGGAGTAGAGCATGCCGCCGTGGCCCATGGCGATGCCGTCGTCCACGGCGATCGTGTTGAACTCCCGGCCGACGCCGCCGGCCTCGGCCACCGCGTCGGCGACCAGGCCGCCGAGGTCCTTGAGGTGGACATGACCGGGTACGAACTGGGTGAAACTGTTCGCGATGGCGACGATCGGCTTGCCGAAGTCGTCGTCGGTCATCCCGGTGGCCCGCCAGAGGGCCCGGGCGCCGGCCATCGTCCGACCGTGGGTGGAGGTCCTCGACCGCAGCTCAGGCATGACAACCAGTCTGACACCATCCGCGCGGCGATCCCGCGGCGCGCACCCTGTGTCCCAACAGTTGCACACCCGGTGCCCCACGGGAGGCGCTCATCCGGCAGAGTTGACGCGTGAAGTCGTCCCCGGGGATGGTCACCGTCGCGGTGTTGAGCGGCATCGTCGCGGCCGGTGCCGCCGGGCTGCTCGCCGCGTCGGTGCGGCGCCGCACCGGCCCCCGCCGGCCGGCCCACCTGCTGCTCGCGGTCGCCGCCGGGGCCGCCCTGTTCAGCCTCGTGGTCGGTCTCGGCGGCCTGCTGGCCGCCGGTGACCACTGGGCGCACCGGCAGGGCCAGCGGACCGGGTGGGCGGTCCTCGTCTCCGTCGGTACGACGCTCGCGGCGCTCGGCCTCGGGGCCGCCGTCCTGCGGCTGCCCGGCGCCGCCGCGACTCGGGCCGCCACCGCCCGGCTGCTGCTCGACGGCCTGATCATGGGCAGCGCGCTCTGGTTCGTCGGCTGGGTGGCGTTCAGCGAGCCGACCCGGCTGCTCGGCGACGCCACCCCGGTCGCCTGCCTGCCGATCGTGCTGGCCACCGTCAGTGCGGCGCTCACCACCGGGCTCACGATGATCGTCGTGCTGAGGGTCGCGCCGCCACGCGGGTGGCTGACGCTGCTCGCCGCCGGCGCGATAGCGGTGACGGCCGGCGGGCTGGCCGTGTCCGCCGGGCTCTGCCAGGCCGGCCCGGGCATGGTGCTCACCGGCGCGGTGCTGACCGCCGCCGGTCTGCTGGCCACCGCCGTGGCCGGGCGCCGGGCCGACCTCACGCAGCTCGACGTCGACTTCATCCGCCGCGACGGCGAGTACGCCTTCGTGCCGATGTTCGCCATGGCGGCCTCCGCGATGTACCACCTGGTGCAGGGCGGCGGATTCGACGGGTATGCCATCGTGGCCGGCACCGTCGAGGGGTTCGCGCTGGTGACCCGGCAGTACCTGGCCCTCAACGACGTGCGCGGCTACGCGATCCGGCTGGCCGAGCGGGAGGCGCACTTCCGCGAGCTGGCGCACACCGACCCGCTGACCGGGCTGGCGAACCGGCGCGGGCTGCTGCGCGCCCTGCACCGCAGTGCCGAGGCCGGCGTGCCGTGCGTGCTGCTCGGGCTCGACCTCGACGGCTTCAAGAACGTCAACGACATGCGCGGGCACGACGTCGGCGACGCGGTGCTGATCGAGGTGGGGCGGCGGCTGCGGGGCAACCTGCGCCCGGGTGACCTGGCCGCCCGGCTCGGCGGCGACGAGTTCGCGGTGCTGATGCACGGGCCGGCCGACCCCGGCCCGGTCGCCGACCGCCTGCTCGGGGTGCTCGGCCGCCCGTACGAGCAGGGGGACGGGCCGGTCTTCCTGTCGGTGAGCATCGGAGTGGCCGCCGGGCACGGTGAGCAGGACGTCGAGCTGCTGCTGCGCAACGCCGACCTGGCGCTGCGCTACGCCAAGCAGCGGGGCAAGAACCGGATCGAGCGCTACGACGCCACGTACGACCAGTTGCTGAGCCGGCGGACCCGGATGGAGCACGAGCTGCGCGGCGCGATCGAGCGCGACGAGCTGCGGCTGGTCTTCCAGCCGGTGGCCTCGCTGCCGTCGGTGCGGCCGGTCGGCGCGGAGGCGCTGCTGCGCTGGCGGCACCCGGAGCTGGGCAACGTCCGGCCGGACGAGTTCATCCCGCTCGCCGAGGAGTGCGGGATGATCGCCAAGCTCGGCGCGTGGGTGCTGCACCAGGCCTGCTACCAGCTCTCCCGCTGGCTGGCCGACGGGCACGACGTCTGGGTGTCGGTGAACGTGTCGCCGCGTGAGCTGCACGCCCCGGAGTACGTGGTCCAGGTGGCCGACGCGCTGCGCGCGCACCACGTGCCGCCGCAGCGGCTGGTGCTGGAGGTGACCGAGCACGCGGTCGCCACCGACCTGGACGAGCTGATCCGGCGGCTCACCGCGCTGCGGCTGACCGGCGTCCGGATCGCGCTGGACGACTTCGGCGCCGGCTACTCGTCGCTCGGCCAGCTCCGGCGGCTGCCGATCGACATCCTCAAGATCGACCACAGTCTGGTCGCCGAGCACGAGCCGGTACGGCCGGTCGGGCGGGACGGCCCGGCGTTCGCCCCGATGGTCGACATCGTCATGCGTCTGGGCCACCAGTTGGGGCTGGAGGTGATCGCCGAGGGCGTCACCAACCCGACCGAGCTGGCCGCCGTGGTGGCCGCCGGCTGCCGGTTCGGCCAGGGCGCGCTGTTCGGCTGGGGCGTGCCGGCCGAGCACCTGGAGGCGATGCTGGAGGCGGCCACCGCCCCCGGCAACCGGCACAGCGCGATGCCGCCGGTGCCGCCGCCCGCGCCGGCGCGCGCCCCGTCGCCGCTGCTGCCGCGGCTGCGCAACAACCCGCCCGCCGCGGTGCCCGCCCAGCGTCCCCCGACGGAGGGATCTTCGCAGGTGGCGCCGGGCGCGGAGGGGGTGCCGGCGGCCGACACTCCCACGTCCGTGAACCAAAATGTGGGATCAGTTGACTCATCGCGTGAGATGCGTCAGGCTTAGCCGCATGTCGTCGAACCGGTCGCCGCGAGTACTTACCTGAGCGCACTCTCCCACCGAGAGTGCGCTGGCCCCGTGCATCCTGCACGTGGGCTTTTTTGTTGCCGTCGGACCATCGCCGGGACCTCCCCGTCCCATCCTGAGAAGCGCGTCACCCACTCACTTCCGAAGGCTTGAACCGCCATGACGAGACCCACGCCAGAGACCCTCGCCCACTCCGCCCGCCGTGCCCGTTCCGGCACCGGCGCGGCCGGTGACTCCGACCCCGCCGCCCGCTCCGGCCGTACCGTCCCGGCGGCCCCCACCACCGAGACGCCCGTACGGGAGCCCGCCACCGCGCAGGTCTCGGGCGCCGGTTCGCTCGTGCGGTCGCTCGAGGCGCTCGGCGTCGACGTGGTCTTCGGCATTCCGGGCGGCGCGATCCTGCCCGCCTACGACCCGCTCTACGACTCCACGGTCCGGCACATCCTGGTCCGCCACGAGCAGGGCGCCGGGCACGCGGCCACCGGTTACGCGCAGGCCACCGGCCGGGTCGGCGTGTGCATCGCCACCTCCGGCCCGGGCGCGACGAACCTGGTGACCCCGATCGCGGACGCGTACATGGACTCGGTCCCGATGGTGGCGATCACCGGGCAGGTGGCCCGGCCGTCGATCGGCACCGACGCCTTCCAGGAGGCGGACATCCAGGGCATCACGCTGCCCATCACGAAGCACAACTTCCTGGTGCAGACCGCCGACGAGATCCCCCGCGTGCTGGCCGAGGCGTTCCACCTGGCCGCGACCGGCCGCCCCGGCCCGGTGCTCGTCGACATCCCCAAGGACGTTCTCCAGGCGCCGGCGACCTTCTCCTGGCCGCCCACGCTGGACCTGCCCGGCTACCGGCCCACGCTGCACCCGCACGGCAAGCAGATCCGGGAGGCGGCCCGGCTGATGACCTCGGCCCGCCGTCCGGTCCTCTACGTCGGCGGCGGCGTGCTCAAGGCCGGTGCCACCGAAGGGCTGCGCAAGCTGGCCGAGCAGACCGGCATCCCGGTGGTCACCACGCTGATGGCGCTGGGCGCGTTCCCCGACTCGCACCGCCAGCACCTGGGCATGCCCGGCATGCACGGCACCGTCGCCGCGGTCTACGGCCTCCAGAAGGCCGACCTGATCGTGGCGCTGGGCGCCCGCTTCGACGACCGGGTGACCGGCAAGCTCGACTCGTTCGCGCCGGACGCGGCAGTGGTGCACGCCGACATCGACCCGGCCGAGATCGGCAAGAACCGGCACGCCGACGTCCCGATCGTGGGCGACGCGCGGCACGTGATCGACGAGCTGATCGCGGCGGTCACCGCCGAGCAGGCCGCGCACCCGTCGGTGGACCACACCGACTGGTGGGCCCAGCTCGACGACCTGCGCGAGCGCTACCCGCTCGGCTTCGAGGAACCGGCCGACGGCACGCTCTCCCCGCAGTACGTGATCAAGCGGCTGGGCGAGATCGCCGGCCCGGACGCGGTCTACGTGGCGGGCGTCGGCCAGCACCAGATGTGGGCCAGCCAGTTCATCTCGTACGAGAAGCCGCACACCTGGCTCAACTCCGGTGGCCTGGGCACCATGGGCTACGCCGTCCCGGCCGCGATGGGCGCCAAGGTCGGCAAGCCGGACACCACGGTGTGGGCGGTCGACGGCGACGGCTGCTTCCAGATGACCAACCAGGAACTGGCCACCTGCGCGCTGGAGGGCATCCCGATCAAGGTCGCCGTGATCAACAACGGCAACCTCGGCATGGTGCGGCAGTGGCAGACCCTGTTCTACGGGGAGCGCTACTCCAACACCGAGCTGGGCACGCACAAGCACCGCATCCCGGACTTCGTCAAGCTCGCCGAGGCGCTCGGCTGCGTCGGGCTGCGCTGCGAGAACGCCGCCGACGTGGACAAGACCATCGAGGCGGCCATGGCGATCAACGACGCGCCTGTGGTCATCGACTTCGTGGTCGGCAAGGACGCGATGGTCTGGCCGATGGTCGCCGCCGGCACCAGCAACGACGAGATCATGTTCGCGCGGGGCGTGCGCCCTGCCTTCGACGAGGACGAACTCTAGATGACTATGCACACGCTGTCCGTGCTGGTGGAGAACAAGCCGGGTGTCCTCGCCCGGGTCTCCGGGCTGTTCTCCCGGCGCGGGTTCAACATCGACAGCCTCGCCGTGGGCGAGACCGAGAACCCGGACGTCTCCCGCATCACCATCGTGGTCAACGCCGAGTCCTCGCCGCTGGAGCAGGTGACCAAGCAGCTCAACAAGCTGGTCAACGTACTCAAGATCGTGGAACTGGACCCGCAGGTGTCGGTGGCGCGGGAGCTGCTGCTGGTCAAGGTCCGCGCGGACCGCGCGGCCCGCGCCCAGGTGCTGGAGACGGTCGGCCTGTTCCGCGCCCGGGTGGTCGACGTCGCGCCGGACACGCTGACCGTCGAGGCCACCGGCACGCCGGACAAGCTCGACGCGCTGCTGCGCGACCTGGAGCCGTTCGGCATCAAGGAGATGGTCCAGTCCGGCACCGTGGCCATCGGGCGGGGTTCGCGGGCCATCACCGCCGGCCCGGCCCTGCGCGCCGCCTGATCCGTACCCACAAGTTTTTCGACGGGCCGACGGGCACCGCCGTACGAAAGGGAAGTCAATGAGCGTTGAGGTGTTCTACGACGACGACGCCGACCTGGGCCTGATCCAGGGCCGCAAGGTCGCCGTGATCGGGTACGGCAGCCAGGGCCACGCGCACGCGCTGTCGCTGCGCGACTCCGGCGTCGACGTGGTGATCGGCTTGCCCGCCGGGTCGAAGAGCCGGCCGAAGGCCGAGGAGCAGGGCCTGCGGGTGCTCACGCCCGCCGAGGCGGCGGCCGAGGCCGACGTGATCATGATCCTGGCGCCGGACACCGCCCAGCGGCACATCTACGCCGAGTCCATCGCGCCGAACCTGGCCGCGGGCAAGGCGCTGTTCTTCGGGCACGGCTTCAACATCCGGTACGGCCTGATCAAGCCGCCGGCGGACGTGGACGTGGCGATGGTCGCCCCGAAGGGCCCCGGTCACCTGGTCCGCCGCCAGTACGTCGACGGCAAGGGCGTGCCCTGCCTGGTCGCCGTCGAGCAGGACGCCAGCGGCAACGCGTTCGGCCTGGCCCTGGCGTACGCCAAGGCGATCGGCGGCACCCGGGCCGGCGCGATCCGGACCACCTTCACCGAGGAGACCGAGACCGACCTGTTCGGCGAGCAGGCGGTGCTGTGCGGTGGCGCGGCGGCGCTGGTGCAGACCGGTTTCGAGGTGCTCACCGAGGCCGGCTACGCGCCCGAGGTGGCCTACTTCGAGTGCCTGCACGAGCTGAAGCTCATCGTCGACCTGATGTACGAGGGCGGCATCGCCCGGATGCGCTACAGCATCTCCGACACCGCCGAGTACGGCGACCTGTCCCGCGGCCCGCGCGTCATCGACTCGCGGGTCAAGGACGAGATGCGCAAGATCCTCGGCGAGATCCAGTCCGGCGAGTTCGCCCGCGAGTGGGTGGCCGAGGACGAGGCCGGCCGGCCGAACTTCGCCAAGTGGCGGGCCGAGGGCGCGGCGCACCCGATCGAGGAGACCGGGCAGAAGCTGCGGGCCATGATGAGCTGGGTCGACCGGCCGATCACCGAGACCGCCTGAACCCTCCCCACGTGCGGCCCGCGACCCGACGCTCTCCCCGGCGTCGGGCCGCGGGCCGCAGTCCGTTCCGCCCACCACCGGTCAGGTGGCGACCAGCCGGTCCGCCTCGGCGAGTGCCCGCCCGGCCTCGTCCCGGCGGCCGAGCGCAGCCAGCGACGTGGCCAGGTTGCGCAGTGCGACGGCCATCTCCGCGGGCGGCAGCCCGCCGTCCACCGCACGCGCCTGCTCCACCGACTCGCGGTGGGCGTCGTACGCCTCGTCGAGCCGGCCCAGCGCGTCCAGCCGGTTGCCGAGATTGCCCAGCGCGTGGGAGAGGTCGGCCCGGTGGGCCGGATCCTCGTCGGCCAGCTCCCGGCGCAGGGCCACGCACTCCCGCAGCGCCTCGGCCGCCCCGGCCACGTCACCGGACCGGTTCAGGGCCCGGTCCAGGCCGAACAGGGCCGCGCTCAGCAGCGCGCGGTAGGCCGGTTGTTCGGCCACCAGTGACCGGGCCAGCTCGACCGCCTCCCGTCCGGCCGCTGTCCCGGTCGTACCGGCGATCCGCGTGCCGGGCGGCGGCGGGTCCTCGTCGCCCCGCTTGAAGGCGGACATGACCGTCACCGCGCACAGGCTCTGGACGAGCAGTGGGCGGAACACCTCGGGCAGGTCGTCGGCCTGCCGTCGGCATAGCGGCAGGAACTCCTCCAGGAGCGGCTCCAGGTCTTCCCACGCGCCGGCCGTCATCCGTGCCGAGACGAGCGACGCCAGTGCCCCGGCCAGGTGCATGCCCCCGCCTTCGCGTGCCACCTCGACGGCTTCGGCGAGGCGGGCGACGCCCTCGTCCGGCCGGCCGCTACGCAGCAGCAGGAGACCGTGGGTGCGCAGCGCGTGGGCCAGGCTGCTTCCGCGTACTCCGGGAGTCCGGTCGACGAAGCGCCGTAGGTGGTCGACCGCCGTGGCGGCGAGCCGGTCGGCCGCCTCGTCGTCACCCAGTTCCTGCCGGCAGAGCGCCTCGGTCAGCAGCGCGTCGGCGGACATGCGGTGCCCGGGCACCGGTGTGACGGATCGGAGCACCTCCAGGTTCGTGGCGGAGGCCGTCAGCAGTTCCAGCGCGTCCCGGTGCCGACCGTGCACGGCCATGCTGCCCGCGAGGCTCACCGCCGCGTTGGCGCCGACGGACATCCAGCGCAACCGGTGCCGCCAGGGAAGGCCGCGGTACGCGTCCCAGGCCTGCCGGCGGACGTCGAGCGCTTCGTCGGACCGCTCCAGCGTCGTCGCGCATTCCCCGGCCACCAGCAGGGTGAGGATCCACCGGGCCCGATCGTCGACGGTGAGCGGTTCCACGTCGGCCCAGGTGCGCAGCGCCAGCCGCGTCGACGTGAGCGCCTCCCGTACCTGGCCGAGATGGGCCCGGTGCCGGGCGAGCAGCATCCGGGCGGTGGCGAGCGCCACGAGCCCGAGCCGGTCGGACGACTCCTCGACGTACCCGATCGCCTCGGTGAGCTCGGCGATGACCGCGGTCGTGGGACGGACGTCCGGCACGCCGGCGCGGGCCACCAGCGCCCGGGCCAGAGCCGTCCGGTGCCGATCCGGGCGTTCGGCGACCAGCCGGCGGCAGAGCGCCACCGCCTCCTCGGCGGCGGCCGTCCGCCGGGCCGTTCCACCCCGCAGGCCGCTCACCACCTGGGACCGGGTGATCAACGCCTCGGCCAGCCTCGGCCCCCAGCCTGCCGGGTCGAGCCGGGCCATCGGCCGCAGCAGCGCGATCCGGACGACCACCGACATCGGCGCTTCCTCCCTCGTGACGACAGCTCCCGTTGTAGCGGGCCGCTGCCAGCGCGACGTACGGTGAACGGGGGATGACAGGCGTGCGACGGGCCTGTGTGAGGGCCCTCACCCCGCAGTCCGGGACACGCCGGGCGGGCGGCCCCCTACCATCCTTGGTGTGGTGCCCGAGCGCACCCGACGGCCGTGGCACGGATCGGCGCAGGGCGCAGCGCGGCGTCCCGGCGCCCCAGGCCGAACCATTACCGAGCGTCTACGAGGACCGATGAATCCTGTCGTACTGATCGCCGAAGAACTCGCCCCCGCCGCCATCGAGGTGCTCGCGCACGACTTCGACGTGCGCCACGTGGACGGCACCGACCGCCCCGCCCTGCTCTCCGCCCTCTCCGAGGCCGACGCGGTGATCGTACGCAGCGCCACCCAGATCGACGCCGAGGCGATCGCCGCCGCGCCGCGGCTGAAGGTGGTCGCCCGGGCCGGCGTCGGCCTGGACAACGTCGAGGTGCCGGCCGCCACCGCGCGGGGCGTCATGGTCGTCAACGCGCCCACCTCGAACATCGTCTCCGCCGCCGAGCAGGCCGTCGCGCTGCTGCTCGCGGTGGCCCGCAACACCGCCAGCGCCAGCGCCGCGCTCAAGGCGGGGGAGTGGAAGCGGTCCAAGTACACCGGCGTCGAGATCCAGGGCAAGACCGTGGGCGTGGTCGGCCTCGGCCGCATCGGCGTGCTCTTCGCGCAGCGCATCGCCGCGTTCGGCACCCGGCTGATCGCGTACGACCCGTACATCCAGCCGGCCCGTGCCGCGCAGCTCGGCGTCCGCCTGGTCGGGCTGGAGGAGCTGCTGCGGGAGAGCGACTTCATCTCGATCCACCTGCCGAAGACGCCGGAGACGGTCGGCCTGATCGGCGAGAAGGAGCTGGCGATCGTCAAGCCGGGCGTCCGGATCGTCAACGCCGCCCGCGGCGGTCTGGTCGACGAGCAGGCGCTCGCCGACGCGATCGCGGAGGGCCGGGTCGCCGGCGCCGGCGTCGACGTGTACGCCAAGGAGCCGTGCACCTCCTCGCCGCTGTTCGCCTTCGACAACGTGGTGGCCACCCCGCACCTGGGCGCCTCCACGAACGAGGCGCAGGACAAGGCCGGCCTCGCGGTGGCCAAGAGCGTCAAGCTCGCGCTCCAGGGCGAGTTCGTCCCGGACGCGGTGAACGTGCAGGCCGGCGGCGTGGTCGCCGAGGACGTCCGCCCGCTGCTGCCGCTGGCCGAGCGGCTGGGCCGGGCGTTCACCGCCCTGGCCGGCGGGGTGGCCGCCAGCGTCACCGTCGAGGTGCGCGGCGAGATCGCCGCCCACGACGTGTCGGTGCTCAAGCTCGCCGCGACCAAGGGCCTGTTCAGCTCCGTGGTGGAGGAGCAGGTCACCTACGTCAACGCGCCGCACCTGGCCGCCGAGCGGGGCGTCGAGGTCACGCTCGCCACGCCGGGCGAGACCGTCGACCACCCGAACCTGGTGACCGTGCGCGGGGCGCTGCCGGACGGCCGTACCGTCCGCGTCTCCGGCACCGTGGCGCACACCGGCACCCGGGACGTGTTCAAGCTGACCGAGGTGGACGGCTTCGACGTGGAGATCGGCGCGGAGGGCATCCTGGTCTTCCTGCGCTACGCCGACCGGCCCGGCGTGGTCGGCACCGTCGGCACGCTGCTCGGCGAGGCCGGCGTGAACATCGCCGCCATGCAGGTGGCCCGCCGCGAGGCCGGTGGTGAGACGCTGATGACGCTCACCGTCGACCAGGCGCTCGGCGCCGACCTGCTGACCTCCGCCGCCGACTCGATCGGCGCGGTCGCGGCCAGCGCGGCCGACCTGCGCGACGTGTAGTCCGAACAGGACACATGGGGGCCCGGCCGGATCGGCCGGGCCCTTCGTCGTCCCGGTGGGTCAGGAACGGACGCGGGCCGGTGGCGGGTAGACCGAGCCGTCCTGCGCGTCGAAGAGCATCAGGTCGTGCTCGCCGGCCAGCCGCTCGATGTCCAGCAGGACCTGGTCCGGGCAGGTCGGATACAGGTTCATCTCGATGTGGTCGGCGGCCGTGTGCAGCGGCGCCACCTCCCACGGCGTACCGGGCCGGGCCGGGCGGTCCGGGTAGCTCGCCGTGATCGCCCGGTAGAAGGCGACGAGTCGCGGGTCGGGGTGCTGCTCGCCGTGCCAGCCGTCGCGGCACTGCTGCACCGCCGCGCGCACCTGCTCCGGTGTCGCCCCGTTCGGCAGGGCCCACACGCTCAGATCGAAACTCACGGCGGACAGCGTGCCATCCCGGGCCCGGCCCGTCACCTCTGCCCCACCGTGCGTTCACCGCTGATTGCCGACACCGTTCACCCGGCGTCCGCTGTGGAGACTCTTGCGTCGAGTTGCGTCGATTCGCTAGCGTACCGATGCGGTTTCCGCTGAGTCGATCCCCGGCCCGTCTTCGGGTGGCGTGGTCGGGCGCCCGGCCCCTCGGCCCGCACCCCTCGATTGCGCGAGCCACGCGCACTCGTCGCTGACCGGCCCTCACGGTCGTTGCCGAGACCGTGGGGGCCGATCGCGCTCCGCGCCGGGCAGCGGATCAGCGCCGGTGGTGCGCGAACAGCGGCCGGTAGTCCGAGTCGTGACGGAACCAGGCCAGCCCGGCCGGTCCGGCGGCGTACAGGGCGGTGGCGTAGGCGTCGGCGACGGCGAGGTTCGGGCCGAGCACGGTGGCGGCCACCAGCCGATCGGTCGGCTCGCCGGTGTGCGGGTCGACGACGTGGCCGCGCCGGCCGGTCACGCCGGACGTGCCGACCGCGCCCGTCGTCATCTCCAGCACGACAGGTGTCCGGCGGGTGTCGGTGGGGTGGTGCACCGCGACGCGCCACGGCCCGCCGTGCGCCGCGTGTCCGCGTACCGTCAGGTCGGCGCCGCTGAGCACGGCGTAGTCGTGGATGCCGGCGGCGCGCAACCGCGCCGCGGCCCGCTCCACCGCCCAGCCGCCGAGCAGGCCCCCCGGGTCGAAGCCGCCGGGCACGGCCCAGGCGTCGAACCAGCCGTCGGTGGCCGCCCGCATCGCGGCGCAGAGGTCGATCAGGTCGGCCAGCGGCGGGTACGAGTCGGGGCTGATCTCGTCGCGGCGCAGCCGGGAGACGAGGCTGTCCGGCCGGTTCGGGCCGTAGGTGAGGTCGACGGCGCGCAGCTCGGCGACGGCGTCGCGCAGCGCCTCGCTGACCGCCCGGTGGCCGAACCACTCCGGCGCGTTGAGCAGCATGGTGTAGTCGGCGGTCGAGGTGGCGACGGTGTGGCGGACGCTGATCCGGCCGGACGCGGCGGCGCCGGACCGCTCGGCGCGGTGGTTCGTGGCGCCCAGGTGCAGGTCCGGGCGGGCCGGGCGGAACGCGGACTGGTCGACCCAGCGGGTGCGTGGCTGTTCGTCCGCCCAGTGGGCCCGCCGGTGCTCGATCCGCATGACACCTGCCCCCTCGGTGGTCGCCGCCGCGTCGCGGCGGTGCCGGATTCCGGGCCCCCGTCGGCCCGTGGCCCCGACCCTAAGCAGTGGAGATGACCGCACCATGAGTGCCGGCTGGGAGCCTCCTGTGATTCGCCGTCCCGGATGATGGAAGATTCGTACCGGGGGGCGGGACGGCGACGTACGGTTGCGCCTAACGACAAGACGAGGAGCGTCAGGTGGCACACATCGCGGTGGTGGCCGGCGACGGCATCGGACCCGAGGTGGTCGCGCAGGCCCGCAAGGTCCTCGACGCGGTGGTGCCCGGTATCGAGGCCACCGAGTACGACCTGGGCGCGGCGCGCTATCACCGCACCGGCGAGGTGCTGCCCGACTCCGTCCTCGACGAGCTGGCCGGTCACGACGCCATCCTGCTCGGCGCGGTGGGCGACCCGACCGTGCCGCCGGGTGTGCTGGAGCGCGGTCTGCTGCTCAAGCTCCGGTTCGCCTTCGACCAGTACGTCAACCTGCGCCCGTCCCGGCTCTGGCCCGGCGTCGCCGGTCCGCTCGCCGCGGTCAAGCCCGGCGAGGTCGACCTCGTGGTGGTCCGCGAGGGCACCGAGGGGCTGTACGCGGGTGCCGGCGGCGCGCTGCACCGGGACACCCCGGCCGAGGTGGCCACCGAGGAGAGCCTGAACACCCGGCACGGCGTCGAGCGGGTGATCCGCGACGCGTTCGCCCGCGCCGCCCGCCGGGAGCGGCGCAAGGTCACGCTCGTGCACAAGACCAACGTGCTCACCCACGCCGGGTCGCTCTGGGCGCGCGCCTTCGCCGCGGTGGCCGCCGAGCACCCGGACGTGACCACCGAATACCAGCACATCGACGCCGCCGCGATGTTCCTGGTGACGAACCCGTCGCGGTACGACGTGGTGGTCACCGACAACCTGTTCGGCGACATCCTCACCGACATCGCCGCCGCCGTGACCGGTGGCATCGGGCTGGCGGCCAGCGGCTGCATCAACCCCGAGGGGCGCTACCCGTCGATGTTCGAGCCGGTGCACGGCTCGGCGCCGGACATCGCCGGCCAGGGCGTCGCCGACCCCGTCGCCGCGGTGCTGTCCGCCGCGCTGCTGCTGGACCAGCTCGGCCACGCCGACGCCGCCGCCCGGGTCACCGCCGCGGTCGGCGCCGAGCTGGCCGGGCGTACGCCGGGAACTACGCTGCGCACCGAGGAGGTCGGCGACCGGCTCGCCGCGCTCTCCGTAGCCTGACCGGGCCGACCCTGCTGGCGGCCCGGTACCGGGCCGCCAGACCCGTCACCGGGCCACCCCGACCGTCCGGCGCGTCGTCTCCGCCGGGGCGGAGCTATCCGCTGAACGACCGTTCGGGGTAAGTTTTCTGGCACCAGTGACGTCGGCGTGCGATCCCGCATGCCGTCAACCCGCAGGGAGGTCAGCGCGATGAGCGGTGGTGACATGCTCGATTTCGAGATCCGTCCGAATCCCGCGCCGGTATCCGCCGCCGACCGGGCCGCCCTGCTGGCGAACCCGGGCTTCGGCCGGGTCTTCACCGATCACATGGTCACCATCCGGTACGCCGAGGGCAAGGGCTGGTACGACGCCCGCCTGGAGGCGCGGGCGCCGATCCCGATGGACCCGGCCGCTGCGGTGCTGCACTACGCGCAGGAGATCTTCGAAGGGCTGAAGGCGTACCGCACCGGTGACGCGGTGACGATGTTCCGCCCGGAGGCCAACGCGGCCCGGTTCAACGCGTCCGCCCGCCGGCTGGCCATGCCGGAGCTGCCGGAGGAGACGTTCGTGGAGTCGCTGCGCCGGCTGGTCGAGATCGACCAGGCGTGGATTCCCGAGCACGAGGACGCCAGCCTCTACCTGCGGCCGTTCATGTTCGCCAGCGAGGTCTTCCTCGGTGTCCGCCCGGCCAACGAATACCTCTACTGCGTGATCGCCTCGCCGGCCGGCGCGTACTTCGCCGGTGGCGTGAAGCCGGTGACGGTGTGGGTCTCGCCGGACTACACCCGGGCCGCGCCCGGCGGCACAGGCGCGGCCAAGTGCGGCGGCAACTACGCCGCCTCGCTGGCGGCCCAGGCGGAGGCGATCGAGGCCGGATGCGACCAGGTGGTGTTCCTGGACGCGGTGCAGCGGCGGTACGTCGACGAGCTGGGCGGCATGAACGTCTTCTTCGTCTACGACGACGGCAGCATCGTCACCCCGCCGCTGGGCGGCACGATCCTGCCGGGCATCACCCGCGACGCGATCCTCGCGCTGGCCGCCGAGGCCGGGCACGAGGTGCGGGAGGCGCCGGTCGCCTTCGCCGACTGGCAGGCGGACGCGGCGAGCGGGCGGCTGCGCGAGGTGTTCGCCTGCGGCACGGCCGCCGTGATCACCCCGATCGGCGGCGTGCGCTTCCCGGACGGCGAGTTCCTGATCGGCGGCGGTGAGTCGGGCCGGGCCACGATGGCGTTGCGCCAGAAGCTCGTCGACATCCAGCGCGGCCGCGCCGAAGACCCCCACGGCTGGGTCACCCGGGTCCTCTGACGGTCATCCCGCGGTGATCAAGGAGTTCGCGTCCGGTTCCGGCGCGGACGAGGACACCAACTCCTTGATCACCGCTGGGCAGGGTCGGGGCGGCGCGGCGGTCAGTCCAGGAGGTGGGTGCGGAGGGACTCCAGCTGCGCCTCGGTGACGCCGGCGTGGGTCAGGTAGCCCTCGATCGAGCCGTAGCCGCCACGCAACTCGGCGAGGAACAGCTCCATCGCCTCGGCCGGGGAGGCCAGGAACGGCGGCGGCGGTTCCTCCGCGTCCGGCAGCGTGGCGCGGACCCACTCGGCGAAGCGCTGCGACGCGGCGCTGCTGAGCGCGTAGTCGGCGACCACGTCCTCGTCGGGCACCCCGAGCACCGCGAGCGTGAGCGCGCAGACGATGCCGGTGCGGTCCTTGCCGGCGACGCAGTGCACCACCACCGGGGCGTTGGCGCTGTCCGCGATCAGCCCGACCGCCTCGGCGAGCCCGGCCGTGCCGGTGCGCGCCAGGTCGGCGTAGCGGTCGGCCAGGTAGCGGGCCAGGCTGACGCCGGAGGAGTCGAACCGGTTCGCGCCCCAGTCGGCGTGCTCGGGGTGGATGTGCCGGTAGGTCAGGCCGTCGTAGTCGGGCACCCGCCCGTCGCGTTCCACCTCGGTGGGGCGGCGCAGGTCGATCACGGTACGGATGCCGAGCGCGGTGAACGCGCTCCGGTCGGTGTCGTCGATGCGGTGCAGCGAGTCGGAGCGGTAGAGCCGGCCGCGGCGGACGGTGCGCCCGTCGCGGGCGGCGTATCCGCCGACGTCGCGGAAGTTGAACAGGGCGGGGAAGGGGCTCTCCGGGGCGTCCACATCCGACACGGTAACGGCCGGCGGGGCGCTCGCGCGTCCCCGCCGGCCGTCGCCGAGGTGTCAGATGCGCGGCGGCACGTCCGGCGGCAGCGCCGAGTGGTTCTCGCCGTAGTAGCCGCCCAGCCGGTCCCGGTAGCCCGGGTCGGCGTGGCTGGACTCGTCGTACTCCGGGGCGGCCTTGATCTGGTCCTTCTCCCGGTCGACGTGCACGGTGCGGGCGTCGTGGTCGACGTGGTTCACGGTGCCGGCCGGGAGCATCACCTTCTTGCCGAAGATCCACGGCCCGGTGTCCACGACCAGGTAGCTGTCGTCCACCTCGTGGCTCGCCCGGTCGATCTTGCCGATGGCGCCGTCGGTGGCCTCGACCTTGTAGCCGGTCAGGTCGGCGCTCGCCACGCCCGCCTCGTCGCGGTAGCGCCACGGGTCGAAGGCGCCCGCCGGAGCGCCCCCGGCGACCGTGCCCCGGCCGTCGTCGAGGATCGGCTCGGTGCCGCCGTGCGTGGCGCGCGGGTCCAGTCCGTCCATGTGCCGCCTCCCGTCCCCAGGGCCGCGGCCGTCGCGGCGCCGTCGTCAGTCGGAAGGGTTACCCACCCTGTCCGAGCACCAACCCGCCGGCGGCCGGCCCGCCGACGCCGAGGGGCCGGCGCCACGGTGGTGACGCCGGCCCCTCGGGTCGTCGGCCCGCGCGGTGCCGGTCGGGCGCGCACGGGCCGGTGGGTCAGGCCAGTGCGGCCTCCGCGTCCAGGGTGACCGCGGCGGCGTGTACGACGGCGGCGATCCGCAGTCCCTCGTGCACCTGCTCACGGCTGAACCCGGCGGCGCGCAGCGTCTTCTCGTGCGACTCCAGGCAGACGCCGCAGCCGGTGATCGCCGAGACGGCGAGGCACCACAGCTCGAAGTCGGTCTTCTCCACGCCGGGGCGGGCGATGATCTGCATCCGCAGCCGGGCCGGCAGCGACGCGTACTGCTCGTCGCCGATCAGGTGCTTGGCCCGGTAGTAGACGTTGTTCATCGCCATGACCGCCGCCGCGCCCTTGGCCGCCTCGACCGCCTCGGGGGTGAGGTGACCGGCCGCATCGGCGGCGATCTCCCGCAGCACCACCGGGTTGCGGGCCGCCACCGCGCAGGCCAGGGCGGTGCCCCACGCCTGCTCCGGCTTCAGCGTCGAGGTGGTGATGGTGGAGCCGAGGTTGAGCCGGATGTCCTTGGCGTACTCCGGCAGACCCGCCTTGATAACGTCCAGGCCCATGGTCAGGCCCCGGCGCCGGCGAGGAGCGCGTTGGCGTCGAGCGTCGCCCCGCCCTTGTTCCAGTTGCACGGGCACAGCTCGTCGGTCTGGAGCGCGTCGAGCACCCGCAGCACCTCGGAGACGTTGCGGCCGACCGAACCGGCGGTCACCATGGCGAACTGGATCTCGTTGTTCGGGTCCACGATGAAGGTGGCCCGCTGCGCGACACCGTCCTCGCCGAGCACGCCGCAGGCGGAGGTCAGCTCACGCTTGATGTCGCTGAGCATCGGGAAGGGCAGCTCGCGCAGGTCCGGGTGGTCCTTGCGCCAGGCGTAGTGGACGAACTCGTTGTCGACGGAGACGCCGAGCACCTGGGCGTCCCGGTCGGCGAACTCGCCGTTGAGGCGGCCGAACTCGGCGATCTCGGTCGGGCAGATGAAGGTGAAGTCCTTCGGCCAGAAGAACACGACGCGCCACTGGCCCTCGTGGGACTTGTGGTTGATCGTCTCGAACGCCTTGTCGGCGTCGAGCGACACGCAGGCGGTGAGTTCGTACTCGGGGAAGTGGTCACCGACAGTGAGCACGGGTCCTCCTTGAGCGTGACCCGGCAGCACCGCCGGGTCAGTAACTGGATCTGTTCAAGATTCTTCCGTAGCCCCGTTTGCGCTCGTGGCGGGCGTGCCCGCGTGTGAAGACGATCACCGGGACGTTCACCGTCCCGGAATATGGGTTTCGCCTCCCAAAACCGGGGGCGGGGTGGCAGAGTACGGGTCGTGACCAGCTTCGTCCTGATCATTAGCAGCTAGCGCGCCGGCCCTTCCCTCGCCGAGCGCGCAGACCTCCCGCATCCGCGGGGGGTCTTTTTGTTTGCTCCCCCAGGGCACGAGAAGAGGACTCCGATGACGTTCCAGGTGTACGACACGACGCTGCGCGACGGCGCGCAGCGCGAAGGGCTCACGTACTCGGTGGTCGACAAGCTGGCGGTGGCCCGCCTGCTGGACGACCTCGGAGTCGGCTTCATCGAGGGCGGCTGGCCGGGCGCGGTGCCCAAGGACACCGAGTTCTTCCGCCGCGCCCGCACCGAGCTGGAGCTGCGGCACGCGATCCTGGTCGCCTTCGGCGCCACCCGCAAGGCCGGCCTCGCCGTCGAGGACGACCCGCAGGTGCGCGGCCTGCTCGACGCGCAGACCCCGGCCGTGGCCCTGGTCGCCAAGGCGGACCTGCGGCACGTGGAGCGGGCGCTGCGCACCACCGCCGAGGAGAACCTCGCCATGGTCCGGGACACCGTCTCGTACCTGGTGGCGCAGGGGCGGCGCGTCTTCGTCGACGGGGAGCACTGCTACGACGGGTTCCGGTTCGACCCGGGCTACACCGCCGCCGTCGCGGAGACCGCGCTGGCCGCGGGCGCCGAGCGCTTCGTGCTCTGCGACACCAACGGCGGCATGCTGCCCTCCCAGGTCACCGCCGTGATCGAGGGGCTGGTGGCGCGGACCGGGATCGCGCCGGAACGGCTCGGCATGCACGCCCAGAACGACACCGCCTGCGCCGTGGCGAACACGATCGCCGCGGTCGAGGCGGGCGTCCGGCACGTGCAGGGCACCGCCAACGGGTACGGCGAGCGCCCCGGCAACGCCGACATCTTCGCGATCGTCGCCAACCTCCAGCTCAAGCTGGGCATGCCCGTCCTACCGGAGGGCTGCCTGGAACAGATGGTGCGGGTCTCGCACGCCATCGCCGAGATCGCCAACATCGCCCCCGACACCCACCAGGCCTACGTCGGGGCCGCCGCCTTCGCTCACAAGGCGGGGCTGCACGCGAGCGCGATCAAGGTCGACCCGTTGCTCTACAACCACGTGGAACCCACTGTGGTGGGCAACGACATGCGGATCCTGGTGACCGAGATGGCCGGCCGGGCCAGCATCGAGCTCAAGAGCCGCGAGCTCGGTCTGGACCTGGCCGGCCATCCGGACACCCTGTCCCGGGTCACCGGGCGGGTCAAGGAGCTGGAGGCCGACGGCTGGTCGTTCGAGGCCGCCGACGCCTCGTTCGAGCTGCTGGTCCGCTCCGAGCTGCCGGACGCCGCGCCGGCCCGGCCGTTCGCGCTGGAGTCGTACCGGGTGATCGTCGAGCACCGCGAGGACGGCGCCGTGGTCTCCGAGGCGACGGTGAAGATCCGGGTACGCGGTGAGCGGGTGATCGCCACCGCCGAGGGCAACGGCCCGGTCAACGCGCTGGACGAGGCGCTGCGGGTGGGTCTGGCCCGGCACTACCCGGAGCTGCGCGAGTTCGAGCTGGCCGACTACAAGGTCCGCATCCTGGAGGGCAGCCACGGCACCGGCGCGGTGACGCGCGTGCTCGTGGAGACCGCCGGCGCCGGCCGCGACTGGACCACTGTGGGCGTACACCCGAACGTGGTCGAGGCGAGCTGGCACGCCCTGGTCGACGCGCTCACCTACGGCCTGGACCGGGCCCGGGTGCCGGGCGGGACGGCGGCCTGACTCACCCGGCCGGCAGGCGCAGCTCGACCAGCAGCGCGCGGTGGTCGCTCCCAGGCACCGGACGGGTGCCGGCGGCGCGGACCGCGATGCGCCGGTCCACCAGCACGTGGTCGATGGCGACCGGCGGGATCGGGTCGCCGTCGTACGGGCCCCAGGTGCCGCCGAACCCGGCTCCGGCCGCGTCCGCCGCGTCGGTGTAGCCGGTGGCGATCAGGTCCCGCAGCGCCGCGTGGTCGAGCGTGGCGTTGAAGTCGCCGGCCAGCACGCTCAGCCCGCCGTCCGGGGTGGCCGGCGGCTGGGCGCGCTGGTCGGTCCACCAGTCCGGCACCACGTCGGGGGCGTACGGCGCGGCCGGGTGCGCCGACTCCACCCGCAGCGGCGGCGCCCCGGGCACCGTCACCGTCGCGTACGCCTGGGTGAAGAAGAAGCCCTGGTTGCGCCGGTGGCCGGTGTCCCGCAGCGGGTGCCGGGCGTACACGCCGGAGCCGGTCGAGCCGACCTCGGGGGTCAGCGACCGGTACGGCAGCAGCGCGGCCAGGCCGAGCCGGTCCAGCTCGGCGGCCAGCGGCGGGGTGAGTTCCTGCACCGTGAGCACGTCCACCCGGCGCGTCCGGACCAGGTCCACCAGCGCCGCCGGATCGGCCGAGCCGAGACGCAGGTTGGCGGTGAGCAGCCGCAGCGCCGGCCCGTCGGCGGCGGGCCGGTCGCCGGGGACCGCGCGGGGCGCCACCGCGCCGACCAGCGCCAGCGCCGCGAGGGCCGCGACCACCGCCGGGGCGCGGCGCCGCAGGGCGAGCGCCGCCACCGCCACGACCGGGGCCACGGCGGCGGCGTACGGCGTGAACGCGATCGCCAGCACCAGCGGACCGCGTTCCAGTCCGGTCAGGCGCACCAGCGCCCACGCGGCGACCGGCGCGACCGCGAGCCAGCACGCGACGGTGGCCGGGCGGCCGCCCCGGGTATCGGCCCGGGGCAGGCGCGGCAGGGTGATCATGACGGTGAGGCTACCCGGATCCGGGCCGGCGCGACGCCCTCCGAAACAATTTCGTGAATTGTTCCTCGCAATTTTGGGGCATCTTTGCGGATCGGTCGGACACGCAATAACGCTATTGACCGCCTGCATTTTCCGGTGCTAGGTTCCACCTGGTTGAGACGTCGCGACTCTCTGTAGTAAGGCCAGCTCACGAGCGGTGCGCTCCCGGGCGGATACCCGATGATCCGCAATTTGACGCGCGCAGTCGCCGTATCACCACGGTCTACCAAGGGAGAACTCATGGCCACATTCTTCAAGCGAAAGGCGACGGTGGTGGCGCTCGCCGCGCTGTCGCTCAGCCTGGCCGGTGGCGGGATCGCCGCGGCCGCCCAGCCGGAGGCGAAGCCGCAGCCCGGCGCCCGGCACTCCACGGCGCAGCCGCCGGTGACCGCCGTCGAGCGGCAGGCCGCCCGGACCGCGATGCGGGCCACCCTGGCCCCACCGGCCGCGGGCCAGGTCGCCTGGGCCGTCGTGGCGGCCAACGGGACGCTGTTGCAGCACTCCGGCAACGTGGTGTCCTCGTTCCGGTTCACCCCGGGCACCGGCGTCACCGCCGGGCAGTACCAGGTGCTGCTGGACTACAACGTCTCGGCCAAGGCGTACGTGGCGACCATCGGCACGAACGACCCGGCGAACGTGCCGCCCGCCGGTGAGGTGTCGGTCGCGCCCCGCACGCTGACCCCGAACGCGGTCTTCGTGCAGACCCGCAACTCCACCGGCGGCGCCGCCGACCGGCCGTTCCACCTGGTCATCGCCAACTGACCCGTCCGGCCCCGCACCGGCCCCCGCTCCGGCGGGGGCCGGTGTCGTGTTCCGTGCCGGTCCGGCCGGTGCCGCGCCGCTTCGCGCCGTTCCCGCCCGGCTGGGGAGATGCTGCCGGTCCGGCCCACAGACCACCGCCCAGGGGCCGATAATCCGACGTTTGTCGCCGGTCCGGCACGGGAAGCAAGCACCGTGACGGACATCTCGGACACCCCGGCCAGCGTGCTCAGCCCGGTCGACGCCGACGCGAGCGGCGTCGAGCTGGAACAGACCCTCGTCGAGGTCAAACGCGTGATCGTCGGGCAGGATCGGCTCGTCGACCGCCTGCTCACCGCCCTGATCGCGGACGGGCACTGCCTGCTGGAGGGCGTACCGGGGGTGGCCAAGACGCTGGCGGCGCAGACGCTCGCCACAGTGGTCGGTGGCACGTTCTCCCGGATCCAGTTCACCCCCGACCTGGTTCCCTCCGACATCGTCGGCACCCGCATCTACCGCGCCTCCACCGAACAGTTCGACGTGGAGCTGGGGCCGATCATGGCGAACCTGGTGCTCGCCGACGAGATCAACCGGGCCCCGGCCAAGGTGCAGTCGGCGCTGCTCGAGGCGATGGCCGAGCGGCAGGTCTCCATCGCCGGCCGGAGCTGGCCGGTGCCGGACCCGTTCCTGGTCCTGGCCACCCAGAACCCGATCGAGTCCGAGGGCGTCTACCAGCTCCCCGAGGCGCAACGCGACCGCTTCCTGATGAAGGTCGTGGTCGACTACCCGAGCGACGCCGACGAGCTGGCCATCCTCTACCGGATGAGCACCGAGCGGCCTACCGCGCGTACCGTGCTCGACCCGAACCGGCTGCGCGATCTCCAGCGCCGCGCCACCGACGTCTTCGTCCACCACGCGCTCGCCGAGTACGTGGTCCGCCTCATCCTCGCCACCCGCGACCCGGGGCGCTTCGGCCTGCCCGACGTCGCGCCCCTGCTGGCGTACGGGGCCAGCCCCCGGGCCACGCTCGGCCTGGTGGCCGCCGCCCGCGCGCAGGCGCTCATCCACGGCCGGGACTACGTGCTCCCCGAGGACATCCGGGAACTGGCGGTGGACGTGCTGGCGCACCGGCTCGTGCTCTCCTTCGACGCGATCGCCGACGGGATCTCCGGCGAGGACGTGGTGCGCCGCGTGATCGAGGCGGTGCCGCCGCCCCGGCTGGTCAACGGGCCCACGGAGACGGTGAACGACCTGGCGGCGGCATGACCGGCGCAGCCGAACCCGGGCTCGCCGATCTCGCCCCGGACCAGCGGCTGCGCCGGCTGGAGCTGACGGTGACCCGGCGGCTCGACGGCCTGCTGCACGGCCGGTACCGCGGCCTGCTGCCCGGACCCGGCAGCGAGGCGGCCGGCAGCCGGGAGTACCGCCCCGGCGAGGACGAGGTACGCCGGATGGACTGGGCGGTCACCGCCCGGACCACGGTGCCGCACGTCCGCGAGGTCGACGCGGACCGGGAACTGACCACCTGGCTGCTCGTCGACGCCAGCCCCAGCATGGAGTACGGCACGTCCACGCTGGACAAACGGGAGCTGGCGGTGGCGGCCGTGGCGGCGGTCGGCTTCCTCACCGCCGGAGTCGGCAACCGGCTCGGCGCCCAGGTGCTCACGCCGGACGGGCTGCGCCGGTTCCCGGCCCGCAGCGGGCGTACCCATCTGCTCGGGCTGCTCCGCGCGCTGCTCGGCGCCCCGCGTACCGGCGGCCTGCCGGACTCCGGCGGCGCGGGCGCGGCCGGCGCGCGCCCTCGGGACGCGGTGCCGGGCCTGGTCGACGGGCTGGACGGCCTCCAGCGCGTCGCCACCCGGCGCGGGCTCGTGGTGATCGTCTCCGACTTCCTCGACGAACTGCCCGACGACCCGGACACCGCGCCGCCGCCGTGGGCCGCGGCGCTGCGCCGCCTGGCGGTACGGCACCAGGTGCTCGCGGTCGAGGTGACCGACCCGCGCGAGCTGGAACTGCCCGACGTCGGGCTGATCACGCTCGTCGACCCGGAGAGCGGCCGGCACCGCGAGGTGTGGACCGGCGACCCGGGCCTGCGCGAGCGGTACGCGCGCGCCGCCGCCGAGCAGCGCGACCAGGTACGCCGCACGCTGCGCCGGGCCGGCGCGACCCACCTGGCGCTGCGCACCGACCGGGACTGGTGCGCGGACGTCGTCCGGTACGTGCACGAGCAGCGCCGGCTGGCCATGGTGCCGGCCGCCGCCCGCGGAGGTGTCGCATGACCTGGCAGTCACCCGCCCGCCTCTGGCTGCTGCTCGCCGTCGTCGCGCTGGTCGCCGGCTATCTGGTGCTGCAACGGCGGCAGAGCAGGTACGCGGTGCGCTTCACCAACCTGCGCCTGCTCGACCGGGTCGCCCCGCGGCGTCCGGCCTGGCGGCGGCACGTCCCGGCGGGCCTGTTCCTCGCCATGCTCGCGCTGCTGGTGGTCGGGTTCGCCCGGCCCGAGGCGGAGGTGCGGGTGCCCCGGGAACGGGCCACTGTGATGGTCGCGGTGGACGTCTCCACCTCGATGCTCGCCGGTGACGTGGACCCGGACCGGTTGACAGCGGCCAAGGAGGCGGGCCGGCGGTTCGTCGACGGGCTGCCGGACGAGTTCAACGTCGGCCTCGTCGCGTTCGCCGGCAGCGCGGCGGTGCTGGTGCCGCCGAGCACCGACCGGGAGGCGCTGCACGACGGCATCGGGCGGCTGGCCGAGGGCATCACCGGCGTGCAGGGCACCGCCATCGGCGAGGCGATCAGCACCTCGCTCGGCGCGGTCAAGAGCCTGGACGCGACCGCCGCCAAGGACCCGCCGCCGGCCCGGATCATCATCCTCTCCGACGGCGCGAACACCTCCGGCATGGACCCGATGGAGGCCGCCGACCAGGCGGTCGCCGCGAAGGTGCCGGTGCACACCATCTCCTTCGGCACGCCCGGCGGCTCGGTCGACCGCGGCGGCCGGGCGATCCAGGTGCCGGTGGACGGCCAGACGCTGCGGGCGGTCGCCGAGCAGACCGGCGGCGGCTTCCACGAGGCGTCCACCACCGCCGAGCTGAAGGACGTCTACGAGGACATCGGCACCTCGGTCGGCTATCGCACCGAGCGGCAGGACATCTCGGCCCGCTTCATCGGCCTCGGGCTGGTCCTGGCGATGGGCGCCGCGGCCGGCTCGCTGCGGTGGTTCTCCCGGCTGCCCTGACCCGCACACCACGACGGCACGACATGTGAGGAGCCAGGCATGGCAGTGCAGACCGGACTCGGCGAGCCACGCGGACCGTGGTTCGTCTCGCCGGAGCTGGACCCGGACGGGCGCGGCCACCGGGACGTACCCGGGGGTGGGCCGGAGGCCGGGCGGCGCAGCATGCGGCACCGGCTGCTGAGTGTGGCGGCGGTGGTGGCGCTGTCCACCGTCTCCGGCGCGGCGGCCGGCACCTGGGCGGCCGACCGGGGCGCGCCGGGACCGACGGCGGCCTCCGCCGCGCCGGTGCCGGCGGAGCTGGTGACCGCCGCCGGCAAGACGGTGCCCGGGGTGGTGTCGGTGATGGTCGGGGGCCGTTCCGGCGCGTCCGCGTCCGGCTCCGGGTTCGCCATCGACAACGAGCAGCACATCGTCACCAACGACCACATCCTGGCCCGGGGCGGTGCCGGCGCGGTGACGGTGGAGACCTCGGACGGGCGGCGTTTCCCGGCCGAGGTGGTGGGCCGGGAACCGGCCAGCGACCTGGCCGTGCTGAAGGTGCCCGCGTCGGCCGGGTTGCCGCCCTTGCCGCTGGCCAAGGCGAACTCGACCAGGGTGGGGGAGCCGGTGCTCGCCGTCGGGTCGCCGCTCGGGCTCGCCGGGACGGTCACCGCGGGCATCGTCAGCGCGCTCAACCGGCAGGTACGCATCGGCAACGGCCGGCACACGGCGGTGCAGACCGACGCCTCCATCAACCCGGGCAACTCCGGTGGGCCACTGGTGAACGCGCGCGGTGAGGTGGTGGGCGTGAACACCGCGATCGCCACCATCGACGGCAACGGGTCGATCGGCATCGGCTTCGCCATCCCGATCGACCAGGTCCAGCAGACCGCCGACACCATCATCGGCCGGGGCGGCTGAGTCGCCGGCGCGGCCACCCGCGCGGGGTTGCTCCGGCGCCCCGCGCGGCGCTGACCTGCACAAGCGTCGCAAGATCGGTGCGAAGTGTCGGATATCCGGCGTGGGATCATTGGGGCATAGAAATATTACGCTGAGTATGGATACTGGCGGAGGTGGAGCAAGCTGTCATTGCGGCCCTCCTCGTGGTGGGCCTGATCATCGGCGCCGGTGTCGGCGCCTCCTACGCGCGTGCGAAACGCGGCTGGACGGACTACCAGACGATCCGGACCAGCGTCCCCGGCGCCCGGCGCAACGCCTGGCTCGCGATCCGGGGCGTGGTCGTCAAGCTCGCGGTGATCGCCCTGCTGCTCGTCGGCGCGGCCGCGTACGCGGCGTCCGGCGGCGGCGAGGAACGGGCCGGTCCCACGCCGAGCGCCACCCCCACCCCGAGCCACCGCGCCGGGCGCTAGCCTCGGGGAGTGGACGACGGACTGCGGGTCACCGATCGGCTCGTGGTGCCCGCCGCCGAGCTGCGCGAGCGGTTCTCCCGCTCCTCCGGCCCGGGTGGGCAAGGAGTGAACACCACCGACTCCCGGGTGGAGCTGAGCTTCGACCTGGGCGGTTCGCCGAGCGTGCCGGAGGCGCTGCGGGAACGCGCGCTGGCCCGGCTCGCCGGCCGCCTGGTCGGCGGCGTGCTCACCGTCACCGCCAGCGAGCACCGCGCCCAGCTGGCCAACCGGGAGGCGGCCCGCGAGCGGATGGCCGCGCTGCTGCGCGAGGCCGTCGCCCCGCCGCCGAAGGCGCGCCGCCCGACCCGCCCCTCCCGTGGCGCGAAGGAGCGCCGTCTGGCCGAGAAGAAGCGCCAGTCCCAGCGCAAACGCGACCGCCGGGTGGACGGCGACTGACCGAAAATCCGTTGAGCCGCCACACGCGCCGCGCGGAGAATTCCGCCACGTGATCGACTTCTCCGTCAAGCCCACGCTCACCGGCGAGCTCGTCGTGCTGCGCCCGTTCCACGACGACGACCTGCCGGCGCTCGCCGAGATCCTGGCCGACCCGGAGGTGGCCCGGCTGACCGGCAGCCCGGCCGGTGAGACGTTCGAGCCGTCCCGCCTGCGCGCCTGGTACGGCACCCGCAACAGCCAGGACGACCGGCTCGACCTCGCGGTGGTGGACCGGGCCGGCGGCGCCTGCGTCGGTGAGGTGGTCCTCAACGAATGGGACCGGACCAACGCGAGCTGCAACTTCCGCACGCTCATCGGCCCCGGCGGCCGCGACCGCGGCCTCGGCACCGAGGCGGTCCGGCTCATCGTCGGGTACGGCTTCGAGCAGCTCGGCCTGCACCGCATCGGCCTGGAGGTGTTCGCGTTCAACCCGCGTGCCCGGCGCGCCTACGAGAAGGTGGGCTTCGTCGCCGAGGGGACGCTGCGGCAGGTGCTGCGCGACGGCGACGACTGGGTGGACGCCACAGTCATGTCGATCCTCGCCCCGGAGTGGAACCGGCATCGGGGGCACCCGGAGGCTTGAGCCGGAGGCGTCGAAGCGCTTCAATGCGTACGAGGAGCTTCAGGGCCGTCACCGACCACCACGTCACAGTGACAGGAGTCCCTTCCGCATGTCCCGAAACCCGCTGCGCGCCGCGCTGACCGCGCTCGCCGCGCTGCTACCGGTCCTCGCCCTCGGCCTCACCCTCACCACCACCACGCCCCCGGCCGCCGCGGCGGCCACCCCGGTCCGCGTCATGCCGCTCGGCGACTCCATCACCGGCTCGCCCGGCTGCTGGCGAGCACTGCTCTGGAACCGCCTCCAGTCCACCGGCCACACCGACGTCGACTTCGTCGGCACGCTCGGGCCGCAGGGCTGCGGTGTGCCGTACGACGGCGACAACGAGGGGCACGGCGGCTACCTCGCGACGAACGTGGCGAACCAGAACCTGCTGCCCGGCTGGCTCGCCGCCACCCGGCCGGACGTCGTGCTCATGCACTTCGGCACCAACGACGTGTGGAGCAACATCGCGCCCGCCACCATCCTGGCCGCGTACTCGAAGCTGGTGGACCAGATGCGGGCCGCCAACCCGGCCACGACCGTGCTGGTCGCGAAGATCATCCCGATGAACCCGGCGAGCTGCCCCGAGTGCGGCTCGCGGACGGTGGCGCTCAACGCGCTCGTCGACGGCTGGGCGGCCGGGAAGACCACAGCCGCCTCCCCGATCGTGGTGGTCGACCAGTGGACCGGGTTCAGCACCGCCACCGACACGTACGACGGTGTGCACCCGAACGCCGCCGGGGACCAGAAGATGTCCGACCGGTGGTACCCGGCGCTGGTCGCCGCGCTGGACCGGACCACGCCCGGCCCGACCACGTCCCCGACCGCCAGCCCCACCTCGTCGCCCACCGTCAGCCCCTCACCGACGACCAGCCCGTCACCGACGACCAGTCCGTCGCCCACCGGCGGCCCGACGGCGGCGCCCGGCGGCTGCACCGCCACCTGGCGCCTCGCCGGTCAGTGGCCGGGCGGCTTCCAGGGCGAGGTGACCGTCCGCAACGACGGCACCGCCCCGATCGGCGGCTGGACCGTGCGCTTCCCGCTCGCCGCCGGACAGCGGATCAGCCAGGCGTGGAGCGCGGACGTGACACAGAGCGGAACCACTGTGACCGCCCGGAACGCGAGCTGGAACGGCGCCCTGGCCCCGGCCGCCCAGACCACGTTCGGGTTCCTGGCCGACGGTGCGGTCCCGAACCCGTCGCCGGCAGTGACCTGCGCCCCGAACTGATCCCCGCGCCGGCCGGCCCCGCGCTCAGCGGCGGTCGGCCGGCACGGCCCGGTCGAGCGCGGCCAGCAGCCGGGCCCGCAACCCGGCGGCCCGCTCGGCGAACCCGCGCTGGGCGGCGGCGTACTCGGCCCGGCCCTCCGGCGTCTCCACCCGCACCGGCGGGTAGCCCAGGTCGGCCAGGTCGTACGGACTGGCTCGCATGTCCAGCGCCCGGATCTCCCGGGCCAGCGCGAAACAGTCCGCCACCAGCTCCGACGGCACCAGTGGCGACAGCTTGTACGCCCACTTGTACAGATCCATGTTGGCGTGCAAGCAGCCCGGCTGCTCCAGCGCGTGCTGACCCTCCCGGGTCGGCTGGAGCACGTTGAGCGGCCGGGCCGGCGCGGTGAAGAAGCGGAACGCGTCGAAGTGGCTGCACCGCACGCCGCGCTCCTCGACCACCGCCGCCGTCGCCGCCGGGCTCAACCGCAACGGCCAGGCGTTGTGCCGTACCTGCTCCTGCGTCTGCCGGTAGACCATCGCCCACTCGTGCATGCCGAAACAGCCGAACTGCGCCGGGCGCCCGGCGGTCGCCGCGAGCAGCGTACGGATCCAGGCGATCGACTCGGCGCGCCGCGCGCGTACCCGATCGGTGTCGAGAGTGAGCCCGGCGGCGGCCGCTGTGTAGTCCGGACCGAAACCGGCCGGGTCGGCGTCGCGCAGCACCACGCCGGCACCCGGGTGCCAGCGGCGCAACTGCGCCGGGCGGTGCGAGTAGTACGTGAACAGGAAGTCCTCGACCGGGTGCTTCACCCCGGTGCGGCGGCGGGTCAGGTGCGGCGTCAGCCAGGCGTCCACCCGCGCCTCGTGGGCGTGCCGGCGCGCCTGCCAGTCGGCCAGGTCGAGCGCGGGGGCGAGGGCGGCGGTCACGCACCCCAGGGTACGACCGCCGCCCGTGCCCGGATCACGCCACGTCCACCCGCACGCCCGCGGAGAAGACGCCGCTGCGCAACTCCAGCCGCTTCGGCGGCTCGTCGCCGCGCATGGTGAACACCAGCGGCAGCAGCACCCGCCGCCCGGCGGCCACCGGCTGGGAGAAGACGTCCCGGCCCAGGTTCGCCACCCGGGTCGCGTCCTCGTCGGCCGCCACCCAGTTGCCGCTCGGCAGGTACGCCCGCTGCAACTGCCCGTGCCAGGTCTGGTCCTCGTTGGTGAGGTTGCGCACCCCGACCGTGGCCAGGCACGGCCGGCCCCCGCCGGACGCCGGTGGCAGGACGTCGGCGCCGCAGCTCACCCGGTAGACGGTGAACTCGAACGCGGTCTCGCGCAGCGGCTGGCCCAGCGCGCCGGTGACGCTGCTGCCCACCCACGCGCCGCTCGTCGGCTGCTTGGTGGTGTCCATCGCGGCCACCCGCTGCGTGGCCGACCAGGCCGCCGCGCCGACCACACCGGCGAGCACCGCCGCCGCCACGCCGACCACGAGCCAGACCGGCGGCCGGCGACGACGGCTCGCGGGCGACGGCGCTGCCGTACGCGGATAGACGGTGCCCCGCTCGGCCGGCCCGCTGTGGCCCGGCATGCCGTTGCCCGGTCCGCCCTGGCCGGGGCCGCCCTGGCCGGGTCCGGCTCCGCCCGGCATGCCCAGGCCGGGCACGCCGCCTTCGGGGGCGCCGGTGTGCATGGCGCCGCCTCCGGGCGTACCGGTGGGCGTCGTGGCGCTCCGCGCGGCCGTGCGCCGGCGGCGGCGCCACACCGCCCACCACACCACACCGGCGGTGACCACCAGCAGCGCGGTGAACGCGGCGAGCAGCACCGGCGGTCGCCGCCAGGCCGGGGCGGCGGTGACCTGCGCCGCCGGGGCCGTCGCGGCACCCACCCAGGTAGCCGTGGCGCAGTCGAACGGGCGGGTGCCGTCCGTGCCGTACACGCAGGTGGGAGCGGTCACCGAGCGGCCCGGACCGGGGACCGACAGCGCGGTGTGCAGCGTGGTGGTGCTCTTCGCCGGCAGCCGCAGCCGCCAGGTCACCTCACCGGCGCTCATCCCCGCGGGCCGGCTGGCCCGGCCACCGCCGGTCACCGTGGTGGCCCGCGACCCGTTCGGCAACTCCTGCCGGACCATCGTGTCGACGGGTGCCGAGCCGGCGTTGCGGACCTCGATCCGGTAGCCCGGCGCCGGAGTGCCCGACGCACCCACCGCCACGCTCACCGGGGGCATAGACGGCCGGACCGGGGCCGGGCCGGTGGTCGGCACCGCCGGGGGCACCGCCGGCACGCCGGTCGGGATCGGGGTGGCCGCGGCACCGGGGAAGACCGCCGGTGCCGGAGCCGGATGGGCGGGGGCGGCGGCCGCGCCCGGCGTCGCCGGGGACAGCGCCGGTACGGCGGCGATGACGCCGAGGCAGTTCACGAACACTGCCAGGGCCCTGTGGTGTCGTCTCGATGCAGGCATACCAACGAACCTCCGGACCCGAAGCTATGGTCCGGGGCCCGCCGGGCGGGTACGAAGCCGCCATTCCCGCCCCGTCCGGCGCGATCACGCGTACCCTGTGCGGCTCCCGCCGGTCCGGTGCCGCCGGCGGCCCGCGAGGGTGTGGTGCGCGACCGCCGGGGCGTGCCGCCTGCCGGTGTCCGCCGGGCGGCCCCCGGGCGGGGATAGATTGGCCGGGTGCGTATCGCTCGTTTCGCTCATGCCAAGGGAATGTCGTTCGGGGTCGTCGAGGGCGAGCCGGAGGCCGGGCCGCAGGGCCTGACCATCGCCGAGATCGAAGGCCACCCGTTCGGGCAGATCCAGTTCTCCGGCGCCCGCTGGGCGCTCTCCGACGTCCGGCTGCTGTCGCCGATCCTGCCCAGCAAGGTGGTGTGTGTCGGCCGTAACTACGCCGAGCACGCCGCCGAGCACGGCAGCGAGGTGCCGAAGGAGCCGCTGCTCTTCCTCAAGCCGTCCACCTCGGTGATCGGCCCGCGCGACGCCATCCGGCTGCCGATCTTCTCCAAGCAGGTCGAGCACGAGGCGGAACTCGCCGTGGTGATCGGCGCCCCGGGCGCCCGCCGGGCCGACCGGGCCGCCGCCGAGCGGGCCATCTTCGGCTACACCTGCGCCAACGACGTCACCGCGCGGGACCTCCAGCGCTCCGACGGGCAGTGGACCCGCGCCAAGGGCTTCGACTCGTTCTGCCCGATCGGGCCGTGGATCACCACCGGGCTCGACGTCAGCGACCTGGAGATCCGGTGTGAGGTGGGTCGCAACCCGGAGGAGATGGAGGTACGCCAGCTCGGCCGGACGAAGGACATGGTGTTCGACGTTGCCGGCCTGGTGTCGTACATCTCGCACGTGATGACGCTGCTGCCCGGCGACGTGGTGCTGACCGGCACGCCGGCGGGGGTTAGCCCGCTCACCGAGGGGGATACGGTCACCGTGCGGATCCAGGGGATCGGGGAGCTGAGCAACCCGGTGGTCCCTGTCGCCTGATCGCTCCGATGCCTCGTTTCCGCTGGTCAGGTGGGTTTCGAGGGGTTGGATTTGGCCTGTCGGCACCGGGAGGGTAAAGTTCATTCCCGGCGCCGCAAGGGGCCAATGGGGTATGGGGTAATTGGCAGCCCGACTGATTCTGGTTCAGTTAGTCTAGGTTCGAGTCCTGGTACCCCAGCGCAGCCGAGGGTTCGCGAGAACCCTCGGACGCTGGAATCCGGCAGCTCACGCTGGCGGAGTGCAATGAAGGTTCTGGCCCCGTCGTCTAGCGGCCCAGGACGCCGCCCTCTCAAGGCGGTAGCGCCGGTTCGAATCCGGTCGGGGCTACAGCACCGACAGCCCGTCCCGTTCTCCGGGGCGGGCTTTCTGCTGTCCGGCCCACGCGCGCAGGGGCTGACCCCCCTCGGTGGTGCCGCACGGGATGCCGCTAGACTACTGCCACACCGCCCGGCAGGGTGGTGAAGCACGAAAAAGTGCCTGGCCCCGTCGTCTAGCGGCCCAGGACGCCGCCCTCTCAAGGCGGTAGCGCCGGTTCGAATCCGGTCGGGGCTACATCCACGAACGGCCCGTCTCGCTCCGCGAGGCGGGCCGTTCCGCATCCCCGCCCCCCTGCCCGGCCCCGCGCCCCCGCCCTCGCCCCGTTGATCATGAAGTTAGCGGCAGTCGGAGAGATCAAAAATGCCGCCAACTTCATGATCAACGGGGGCGGGTGGGGCCGGTGGGTGGGGTGAGTGGGCGTCGGTGGGTTAGAGGCCGGAGAGGCGCTGGCCGGCTCGGACCACGGCCATGGCGTGGCGTTCGCCAGGGCGGCGGCCGAGGCGCTCGATCGGGCCGGAGATGCTGATCGCGGCGATCACCCGCCCGGTGCGGTCGCGGATCGGGGCCGAGACGCTCGCCACACCCGCCTCCCGCTCGGCGACGCTCTGCGCCCAGCCGCGCCGCCGCACCTCGGCCAGCGTGCGGCCGGTGAACTTGGAGCGGGGGAGCAGCGGCATGACCGCCTCCGGCGGCTCCCAGGCGAGCAGGATCTGCGCCGCCGAACCGGCGGTCATCGGCAGCACCGAGCCGACCGGGACGGTGTCCCGCAGGCCGCTGGCACGCTCGGCGGCGGCCACGCAGATCCGCTCGTCGGCGCGGCGCAAATAGAGCTGGGCGCTTTCGCCGGTGGCGTCCCGTAGCGCGGCGAGCAGCGGCTCGGCGGCGGTCAGGAGCACGTCCGGGGCCGCGTTGGCCAGCTCGCCCAGGCGTGGACCCGGGCGCCAGCGCCCCTGGGTGTCCCGGACGAGCATCCGGTGGATCTCCAGCGCCTGTGCCAGCCGGTGCGCGGTGGCCCGGGGCAGCTTGGTGCGTTCAACGAGTTCGGCCAGGCTGGCGCCGTCGACACAGGCGGCCAGGATGACCACCGCCTTGTCGAGAACGCCGACACCGCTCATACTGTGTCCCACAAGCCGAAATTTACCTCCCAGAATTTAGGATGTCCAGATGGTGGGAGTCACTCAACCGAGGACCCTGGCCGAGAAGGTCTGGGACGCACACGTGGTCCGCTCCGCCGCCGGCGAGCCGGACCTGCTCTTCATCGACCTGCACCTGCTGCACGAGGTGACCAGCCCGCAGGCGTTCGACGGGCTGCGTCTGGCCGGGCGCGGGGTCCGCCGTACCGACCTGACGATCGCGACCGAGGACCACAACACCCCGACCGGGTACGACGACCCGGCGTTCCGTTCCCGGCGCGGCGACCTGCTCACGATCGCGGACCCCACCTCCCGCACCCAGATCGAGACGCTGCGTCGCAACTGCGCCGAGTTCGGCGTCCGCCTGCACCCGCTGGGCGACGAGAACCAGGGCATCGTGCACGTCATCGGCCCGCAGCTCGGCCTCACCCAGCCCGGCATGACGATCGTGTGCGGCGACTCGCACACCGCCACCCACGGCGCGTTCGGGGCGCTGGCGTTCGGCATCGGCACCAGTGAGGTCGAACACGTCCTGGCCACGCAGACGCTGCCGCAGGCACGCCCGAAGACCATGGCCGTGAACGTCGTCGGCGAGCTGGCGCCCGGCGTCACCGCCAAGGACCTGGTGCTCGCGCTGATCGCGCAGGTCGGCACCGGCGGTGGACGCGGTCACATCGTCGAGTACCGGGGCGAGGCGATCCGCGACCTCTCGATGGAGGGGCGGATGACGATCGCCAACATGTCCATCGAGTGGGGCGCCAAGGCCGGCATGATCGCGCCGGACGAGACCACGTTCGCGTACCTGAAGGGGCGGCCCAACGCGCCCCAGGGCGACGACTGGGACGCGGCGCTGGAGTACTGGCGGACGCTGCCCACCGACGAGGGCGCGACCTTCGACACCGAGGTGACGCTGGACGCGAGCCGGATCACGCCGTTCGTCACCTGGGGCACCAACCCCGGGCAGGGCGTGCCGCTGGGCGCCACGGTGCCGGACCCGGAGGAGTTCGTCACCGAACCGGAGCGGGTCGCCGCCCGCCGGGCGCTGGAGTACATGGACCTCACCCCGGGCACCCCGCTGCGCGACCTCGCGGTGGACGTGGTGTTCGTCGGCTCGTGCACCAACGGCCGCCTGGAGGACCTGCGGGCCGCCGCCGAGGTGCTGCGCGGGCGGCGGGTCGCCGACGGCGTACGCATGCTCGTGGTCCCCGGCTCCGCCGCGGTCCGCGAGGCGGCCGAGATCGAGGGGCTGGACAAGGTCTTCACCGACGCCGGCGCCGAGTGGCGCTTCGCCGGCTGCTCCATGTGCCTGGGCATGAACCCGGACACGCTGAAGCCGGGCGAGCGTTCCGCCTCGACCTCCAACCGCAACTTCGAGGGCCGCCAGGGCCGGGGCGGGCGTACCCACCTGGTGTCCCCGCCGGTCGCCGCCGCCACCGCCGTGGTCGGCCGGCTGGCCGCCCCCGCCGACCTGTAAGAAGGGCAGCCGACAGATGGACAAGTTCACCACCCACACCGGCACGGCCGTGCCGCTGCGCCGATCCAACGTGGACACCGACCAGATCATCCCCGCCGTGTACCTCAAGCGGGTGACCCGGACCGGATTCGCCGATGGTCTGTTCAACGCGTGGCGGGAGGACCCGTCATTCGTCCTCAACGATCCCGTCCATTCGGGTGCGTCGATTCTGATCGCCGGCCCCGAGTTCGGCACCGGATCCTCCCGGGAGCACGCCGTGTGGGCGCTGCGGGACTGGGGCTTCCGGGCCGTCATCTCGCCTCGCTTCGGTGACATCTTCCGCGGCAACGCGCTCAAGGAAGGTCTCCTTCCGGTCGAGCTGGAATTGAAAGCCGTGGAAGAACTGTGGGATCTCGTGGAATCCGAGCCGACCACGCCGATCACTGTCGACCTCGCCGCCCGCCAGGTCCACGCCGGTGACGCCACCTGGGCGTTCCCGCTGGACGACCACAGCCGTTGGCGGCTGATGGAGGGCTTGGACGACATTGGACTCACCCTCCGCCACGAGGCCGAGATCAGCGCGTACGAGGCCGACCGGCCGGCGTTCCTGCCCTCGATCGCCTGACTTCCAGCGCTATTCGCCCCCACCGGTGCATCCGGTGGGGGCGAATCCGTTGCGACACAAGGGCTTTTTTCCACCGAATGTTTGTGTCCAGGCAGCACAGGGCATACCGTGCGCGCAGAATGGCTCGCGTCGAGTCAGTTGCACAATCGGGAGGAAGTCGTGAACAAGGCCGAGCTCATCGAGGCGCTCGCCGTTCGCCTGGGGGACCGGAAGACGGCGACGGCCGCGCTCGACGCGGTTCTCGCTGAGGTCCAGGCGGCGGTCACCAAGGGCGAGAAGGTGGCGATCACCGGTTTCGGAGCGTTCGAGAAGCGCGTCCGGGGAGCCCGAACAGCGCGCAATCCGCGGACCGGCGAGGCGGTGAAGGTCAAGAAGACCTCCGTCCCGACGTTCCGGGCGGGCGCGGGCTTCAAGGAGATGGTGGCCAGCGGCAAGGTGCCGAAGGACACCGCCGCCGCGAAGAAGACCACCGGCGCCGCGAAGAAGACCACCGCGGCGAAGACCACCGGCGCCGCGAAGAAGACCACGGCGGCGAAGGCCACCAAGACCACCGCGACCAAGAAGGCCGCGCCGGCGAAGAAGGCCGCCGCGACCAAGACCACGGCGGCGAAGAAGACGACCGCGGCGAAGTCCACCGCGGCGAAGAAGACCACCACCGCCAAGAAGACGACCGCGGCGAAGTCCGCCACGGCCAAGAAGACCACGGCGGCGAAGAAGGCGCCCGCGAAGAAGGCGCCGGCCAAGAAGGCCGCCACCCGGCGCTGACCGGACGGCCCACGAAAGGGCGCCCACCGTTCGCGGTGGGCGCCCTTTCGCATGGGTACGCGTTGACCGCCCGCCGCCGCGCCCCGCAGAATCGCCGTGCCGAAAACCCCCGTCGGTCACGAGAAGAGGCGCCCGTGCGGCACCGTCACCTCTCCACCCTGGCGCTCGCGCTGGGCATCGCGATTCTGCTGGACGTGCTGCGGGTCTGGCTGCCGTCGATCATCACCCTGTTCGGCCAGGCCGCCGAGACGCCGGCCGAACTGCTCGGCGCGTTCGCGCTCGGCTGGTTCCTGCTCGCCCTCGCCGCGCCCATGCTCGTACGCCGGATGGGTGCCGGCCCGGTCGGACTCGTCGCCGCGGGCGTGCTGGCGGTGGCCCGGCTGGCGCTGACCGCGCAACCCGGCGGCCCGGCCCAGCTCTGGCTGGCCTGCGCCGGGCTGCTCGCGGGCCTGGTCTGGCTCGCCGCGATCGCCGCGTCGGTTCCAAGACCTGTCGCCGGGCTGGCGCTCGGCCTGGCCGGGAACGCGGTCGGGCACGCCCTGCTCGGCACCGAGGACCTGGTGTGGCGCGGCGGCGTGCTCGCCTGGGGCCTGAGCGCCCTGCTGGTAGCGGCGTTCCTGGCCGCGGCGGTGGCACGGCGGGAGCGGACGGCCGCTCCGGTACGCGGCGACGCGGCGCGGCCGGCCGTCCCGGCGGCGGATGCGGCGGACGGCGACGGCGGGCGGCGCGTGCCCACCCCGGGCCGGCGGGCCTGGTCGCTGTGCGGGCCGGCGCTGTTGCTGGCCGGTCAGGTGGCGCTCGCCCCGGCGATCTGGAGCGCCGCCGCCGGCACCGGGTCGCCGGATTTCCCCGGTCTCGCCCGCCCGGCCGGCGGATCGCTGTGGGGCGTGCTCGCGGTGCTGCTGTTCCTCGCGGCGGCACTGTTCCGGGCACCGGCGCGCGTGGCCCGGGTGCTGTGGCCGCTGGCGCTGCTCGCCGGGTCGGTGCTGTTCGTGACCGGGCGTCTCGTCCCGGCGTACCTGCTCACCGCCGCCGGTCTGGGCGGCTGCCTGGCGCTCACCGACACGCCCGCCGACGACGCGGCCGGGAACGGTGACGACGGGCGGGCGGGGGCGCGGCGGGGACGGGCGGCGGTGCTCGGGATGCTGGTGTTCGCGGTGGCCACGGTGGCCTACTACGCCGCCTACGACGTGGGGTACCCCAACGGCTGGGCTCCGGTCGCCGCGGCCGTCCTGGTGGCTCTGGTGGCGGCTACCGCGCCTGTCCGCCCCGCCATGACGTCGCCCGCCCCGATGTCGCACGGCGCGGCAGTGCCCGGCCCGGTGCTGCCCGCCACGGTCCGGATCGCGGCCCTGGCGGGGCTCACCGCGCTGGCCGGGCTCGCCGCCGCGCTGCACGTGCCGCCCACACCGGCCCGGGCCACCACCGCACCGGCGGCGGTACGCGTGGCCGCGTACAACATCCGGATGGGGTTCGGCCTGGACGGCCGGCTGGACCTGGACGCGCTGGCCCGGGAGTTGCGCGACGCGGACGTCGTGCTGCTCAGCGAGGTGGATCGGGGCTGGTGGCTCAACGGCGGCCACGACACGCTGGCGTTGCTGGCCGGGCGCCTCGGGATGCCGTACGTCTTCGCGCCCGCCGCCGACCCGGTCTGGGGTGACGCGGTGCTCAGCCGCTTCCCGATGCGCTCCGGGCAGACCCGGCGGCTGACCGCGCACGGCGCGCCGACCGGGGCGCAGGCCCTCGGCGTCACGCTCGAGGTCGGCGGCCGGGAGTTGGCGGTGGTGGCCACGCACCTGCAACCGCCGCCCGGCCGGGATCCGGTCGAGCAGGCGGGCGAGGTGGCCGCGTTCGCCGGCCGGTACGCGAACGGCCGTCCACTGGTGCTCGGCGGCGACCTGAACACCGAACCGGACGACCCGGCGTTCGCCGAGTTCACCCGCGCGGGCCTGGTGGACGCGCTGGCTGCGGCCCGGCCGCTGCGGACCAGCCCGGCCGACGATCCGCGCACCCAGATCGACCACGTCTTCGTGTCGCCGGGCCTGACCGCCGGCGAGGTACGCGCGCCGCGAACCGAGGCCAGCGACCATCTCCCGGTGACGCTCACCGTCACGCTGCCCTGAGCGGCCGCCGCAACGACCGCGGCCGGCCTCACAACCGGTCGGGAAGGACCAACCGGTCACCGGCGAACGGCAGCAGCCACCCGCCGCCCTTGGCGGTGGTGAAGTCCTCGTCCACGCGGCCGGTGAGCCGTTCCAGCGCGCCCGGGATCACCTTGCCCTGGCTGCACACCGCTACCGTCCCGACGGCCTGCGCCAGCGCGGTCACCCGGGCCGCGGCGGCGAGCGCGCACTCCTCGATCTGCTGGCCCGGCACCGGCTCGTCGAAGTCGCCGCAGACCTCGATCGGCAGGTCCAACCGGGCCGCCGCCGGGTCGAGCGTCTGCACGCAGCGCCGGGCCGAGGCGGAGAACAGGCGGGCCGGGCGGACCAGCGCCACCAGCGGGACCAGCAGACGTGCCTGCGCCCACCCCTGCTCGTCCAGCGGGCGGCCGTGGTCGGGGCCGGTCCAGGTGCCGCGCTTGCCGGCGTGCGCGTGCCGGACCAGCAGCACCGTCGCGGTGACCGGCGGCAGCGCCGCGAACGCGGCGATCACCTCGGCGTCGTGCGGGTAGCTGACCCGGCGTACCGCGTCGTCGACCGGGAACCAGGCCACGTCGTCGACCTCGGTGCCGGGCTGGAAACCGCCGGTGCCGGCCGCCCGCATGGACCAGTAGTCGACCGCCTTGGCGAGACCCTCGCTGCGGTAGCGGACGGTGGGCAGGCGTACCTGCGGCACGGCGCGTACGTCGCTCTCCTCGGCCACCTCGCGGACGGCTGCCACGAGCGGGTGCTCACCGCGGTCCAGCTTGCCCTTCGGCAGCGACCAGTCGCCGTACCGGGGACGGTGCACCAGGCAGACCTCGACGCCGGCCGGACCCGGGCGCCACACCACGCCGCCCGCGGCCCGGATCCGCACCGGTTCGTCGTCGCTCACCCGCTCACCGTATGCCCGCCCGCCACGCGCCACGCCCGGTCAGTCCGCCCGGCCGCCGACCCGGCGCAGCAACAGATCCTGGAGGTGGGTCAGCGGCACGTCGCCGTCGGCGGTACGCCGGTGCCAGGTGCCGTCGGCGGCCAGCTCGAACGCGTCCACGTCGGGATCGAACGCGGCGGCGAGGACGTGGTCCAGTTCGGCCCGGGCCACCGGGTCGCTCACCTGCACCAGCGCCTCCACCCGGCGGTCCAGGTTGCGGTGCATCAGGTCGGCCGAGCCCATCCAGAACTCGGCGTCGCCGTTGTTGCCGAACCGGAAGATCCGCGAGTGTTCCAGGAACCGGCCGAGGATCGAGCGGACCCGGATGTTCTCCGACAGGCCCGGCACGCCCGGCCGCAGCGTGCACATGCCGCGGATCAGCAGGTCCACGTGCACGCCCGCCCGCGACGCCCGGTAGAGCGCGTCGGTGATCTCCTCGTCCACCAGGGAGTTCACCTTGAACTGCACGAGCCCCGGCATGCCCAGCCGGACGTGTTCGATCTCCCGGTCGATGCGCTCGATCAGGCCGCTGCGGATGCCCTGCGGCGCCACCAGCAGCCGCCGGTACGCGGTCTGCCGGCTGTAGCCGGTGAGCACGTTGAACAGGTCGGTCAGGTCGGCGCCGATCTCCGGGTCGGCGGTGAGCATGCCGAAGTCCTCGTAGAGCCGGGCGGTCTTCGGGTGGTAGTTGCCGGTGCCGATGTGGCAGTAGCGGCGGATCTGGTTGCCCTCCTGGCGTACCACCAGCGCGGTCTTGCAGTGCGTCTTGAGCCCCACCAGGCCGTACACCACGTGACAGCCGGCTCGTTCCAGCGTGCGCGCCCAGCCGATGTTCGCCACCTCGTCGAAGCGCGCCTTCAGCTCGACCAGCACCACCACCTGCTTGCCGGCGGCGGCCGCGTCGACGAGCGCGTCGACGATCGGGGAGTCGCCGCTGGTGCGGTAGAGCGTCTGCTTGATGGCGAGCACGTTCGGGTCGGCCGCCGCCTGCTCGACGAAGCGCTGCACGCTCGTCGCGAACGAGTGGTACGGGTGGTGCACCAGCACGTCGCCGTCGCGCAGGGTGGCGAAGACGCTGCGCGGCACCTCACCCTCGGCCAGGCGCGGATGGGTGGCCGGCACGAACGACGGGTCCTTGAGGTCGGGCCGGTCGGCCTCGCCGTAGACCTGCCAGAGCGCGGACAGGTCGAGCAGCCCGCGTACCCGCAGCACGTCGTGGCCGTCCATGTCCAGCTCGCGTTCCAGCAGCTCCAGCATGTGGTCGGAGATGGAGGCGGCGACCTCCAGGCGTACCGGCGGGCCGAACCGGCGCCGGGCCAGCTCCCGTTCCAGCGCCTGGAGCAGGTCCTCGTCGCGGTCCTCGTCCACCTCCACCTCGGCGTTGCGGGTCACCCGGAACAGGTGGCACTCGACCACCTGCATGCCGGAGAACAGCTGGCCGAGGTGCACCGAGATGAGGTCCTCGACCGGCAGGAACCGCACGCCCGGCTGGTCGCGGTGGACCCGGACGAACCGGGGCACGTTGTTCGGCACCTTGACCCGCGCGAACAGCTCCGAGCCGCCGTCCGGGTCGCGTACCGACACGGCCAGGTTCAACGACCGGCCGGAGATGTACGGGAACGGGTGCGCCGGGTCGACCGCCAGCGGGGTGAGCACCGGGAAGATGTGCTCCCGGAACCAGGTGCGCAGCCGCTCCCGCTCGGCGTCGTCCAGATCGCTCCAGCGCAGTATGCGGATGTCCTCGGCGGCGAGCTTCGGCAGCACGTCGTCGACCAGGCAGGCGGCGTGCCGGGCGACCAGGCCGGCCGCCTTGGAGGTGACGAGGTCGAGCTGGGTGCGCAGCGGCAGCCGGTCACCGCCGCGTACCGGCAGGCCGGCGGAGAGCCGCCGCTTCAGCCCGGCGACCCGGACCATGTAGAACTCGTCCAGGTTGCTGGCGAAGATGGCCAGGAACTTGGCCCGTTCCAGCAGCGGGGTGCGCGGGTCCTCGGCGAGCGCCAGCACCCGGGCGTTGAAGTCGAGCCAGGACAGCTCCCGGTTGAGGAAGCGGTCCTCCGGCAGCGGCGGCACGGCCGACGGGGCGGCGTCCGCTGCGGTCTCGTCGGCCGGGCCGGGGCCCTCCACCGGGTCGAGCGGTTCGTCCAGCCCGGCCGCGTCGGCCGCGTCCGGATCGGCGCCGAGGCGCTCCTCCGGGGGGCGGGGCTGGCGGAACCGCCCGTCCGGGCCGCGGGTGGGGCGGCCGTTGCGGGGCGTGCCGGGGTCGAGGATCGGCGGCGGGCCGTCGGGTTGCTCGCGAGGGGTGCTCACCACCTCATGATTCCCCGATAAGGGTGAACGGAAAATGAACTCGGGCCAGGTTGTTCACGCCATCGTCGGCAAGGTCACCCGGACCACCTCGCCGTCGGCGTCCCGCTCGATCCGGACACGCTGCCCCAACCGGAGCAATCGCAGCCCGGAGGCGTCGAACGCGCGGGCCGGGAACGCCAGCTCGGTGCCGTCGTCGAGCAGCAGCACACCGCTGCGGGTCGACGCGTCGTAGGTCGCCACCGTCCCCTGCATGCCAGCACCGTACTCCACCGCCGTGGCGACCCGGGCCAGCAGCGCGGCCGTGCGCGGCCCCACGCCCAGCCCGGCGGCGTCGGCCAGGTCCGCCGGGGTGTCCACGTCCCGGCGCAGGCTGGGCCAGTCGCCGGCGAGCGGCAGCGCCCCGCTCGCCGCGTGCGCCGCGGCCGAGCCCGGCCCGAACCGCGGCGCCAGCGGCGTCCCGGCCGGCGCGGCGAGCAGCACGGTGCCTCCGCCCGGGGCATCAGCCACGAACCCGCGTACCCCCTGGGTGGCCCGCAGCGCGGCGGCCAGGTCGGCCGGTCGCAGCGCCGGCAGGTCGGCGGTCAGGCCGGCCACGGCGGCGCGCGGCCCGGCGACGGCCGCGCCGTGCCGAAACGCCGCGTTCAGCCCGCCGCCGGGGTCGCCGGCGACGCGGGCGCCCGCCGCGCCGGCCGCCGCGCTCACCCGCGGGTCGTCGGTGACCACGAGCACCCCGGCGACCGCCGGGCACGCCCGCACCGCGCGCAGCGTGTCGGCCGCCAGGGCGAGCGCCAGCTCCTCATGGGGTACGCCGGGCAGCGCGCCCCGCAGACGGCTCTTCGCCGCCGGAAGGCGCTTCACCGGCATCACCACGGTCCAGCGGGCCTCAGACACGCCGACCATCCTGCCAGCGAGGGCGGCGGTACCCGCACTGGCCGCAGCGGGGGCGAACAGGCATGATTCTGTGCCGGGGCGCGAGGGCGGATCGAGGAGGCACTGTGGCACGGCGGAGGCTGGGGGTCTGGCGACGGCTCGCCGTGGTGCTGGTCAAGCCGCTGATGACGGTCTGGACCCGGCGCACCTGGCGGGGCATGGAGCACCTGCGCGGCGACGGCGGCGTGATCCTCGTGCCGAACCACATCTCGCACGCCGACCCGCTCGTGGTCGCGCACTACATCTACGACGCCGGGCGCTGGCCGCGCTTCCTCGGCAAGGCCAGCGTGTTCCGGGTGCCGGTGGTCGGCTGGATCCTGCACCGGTGCCAGCAGATCCCGGTCGAGCGGGGCACAGTCGAGGCGGTCAAGTCGCTGGACAAGCTGGTCGCGGCGCTGGCCGAGGGCGGCGCGGTGGTGATCTACCCGGAGGGCACCACCACCCGCGAGCCGGACCTGTGGCCGATGAAGGGCAAGACCGGCGCGGCCCGCCTGGCGCTGGCCACCGGCGCCCCGGTGGTCCCGATCGCCATGGTCGGCCCGGAACGGATGTTCGACCCGCGTACGGCCCGGTTCGGGCTGCGCCCGCGTACCCCGGTGACGGTGATCGCCGGTCCGCCGGTGGACCTGAGCCGCTGGGCCGGCGCCACGCCGACCCGGCCGATCCTGGAGGAGATGACGGACACCATCATGCTGCGCATCCGGGATCTGGTCGCGGAGATCCGCGGCGGCACACCACCGCCGCTCTGGCAGCGGCCCGCCCGCACCGGCACCCGGGAGGTCACCGAATGAGCGGGCACGTCGCCGTGCTGGGCGCCGGTTCCTGGGGGACCGCGTTCGCCAAGATCCTCGCCGACGCCGGGCGGGACGTGACGGTCCTGGCCCGCCGGGCCGCCGTGGCCGAGGCGATCCGGACCGGGCGGCACAACCCGGAGTACCTGCCGGGCGTACGCCTGCCCGAGCGGGTGACCGCCACCGGTGACGCAGCCGAGGCGATCGAGGGGGCCGAGGTGGTGGTGCTCTCGGTGCCCTCGCAGACGCTGCGCGGCAACCTCGCCGACTGGACGCCGTACCTGGCGCCGGACGCCACGCTGGTGTCGCTGATGAAGGGCATCGAGCTGGGCACCACCAAGCGGATGAGCCAGGTGATCACGGAGACCGCCGGGGTGCCCGCCGACCGGGTGGTGGTCGTCTCCGGGCCCAACCTGGCCCCGGAGATCGCCGCCGAGCAGCCGGCCGCCACTGTCGTCGCGGGCACCGACAGCCGCCGCACCGCGCTGGTGCAGGCGTCCATCCGGACGCCGTACTTCCGCCCGTACACCAACGACGACGTGATCGGCTGCGAGCTGGGCGGCGCGGTGAAGAACGTGATCGCGCTGGCGTACGGCATCGCCACCGCGATGGGCTTCGGCGACAACACCCGGGCCATGCTGATGACCCGCGGCCTGGCCGAGACCGCCCGGCTGGGCGTGGCGCTCGGCGCCGACCCGATCACGTTCGCCGGGCTGGCCGGCATGGGTGACCTGGTCGCCTCCTGCTCGTCGCCGATGGCCCGCAACCGCACCTTCGGCGAGCACCTGGGCCGGGGGGAGACGCTGGAACAGGCCCAGGCGGCCACCCGGCAGACAGCCGAGGGCGTCAAGAGCTGCCTGGCCATCCGCGACCTGGCCCGGGCGCACGGGGTGGAGATGCCGATCACCGAGCAGATCGAGCGGATCTGCCACGAGGGGATGGATCCGCGCCTGGCGGTGGACGCGCTGATGAGCCGCACCGCCAAGCCCGAGTCGTACGAGTGAGCGGAGCCGGGATGACCGACGAGCACTGGGGTGACGGCACGCGCAGCGTGCACGCCGGCCTGCCGGACGCGGTACCCGGGCAGCCGTTCCTGCCCGGCCCGGTCTTCGCCGCGCCGTACCACCTGGACCCGGAGCGCGGCCCGTCGGCGGCGGTGGACGGGTACGGACGGCCCGACAACCCCACCCGGCGGCTGCTGGAGACCGCGATCGGCGAGCTGGAGGGCGGCGACTGCCGGGTCTTCGCCAGCGGCCAGGCCGCCATCACCGGGCTGCTGCTGACCGTGCTGCGCCCCGGCGACACCGTGCTGCTGCCCGCCGACGGCTACTACTCGGTGCGCGCGTTCGCCTCGGACACGCTGGAACAGCTCGGCGTACGCGTGGTGCTCGTGCCGACGGCCGGGCCGTACCCCTCGTTCGAGGGTGTCCGGCTGGTGCTGCTGGAGACCCCGGCGAACCCCGGCCTGGACGTCGCCGACGTCCGGGCGGTGGCCGCCGCCGCGCACGCCGCCGGTGCGCTGGTGGCGGTGGACAACACCACCGCGACGCCGCTCGGGCAGCGTCCGCTGGACCTCGGGGCGGACGTGGTGGTCGCCTCCGGCACCAAGGCGCTGACCGGCCACTCGGACCTGCTGCTGGGCTACCTGGCCACCCGGGACGCCGGGCTGCGGGACGCGGCGACCACCTGGCGCAACGCCACCGGCGGGGTGCCGGGCGCGTTCGACTGCTGGCTGGCCCACCGCTCGCTGGCCACGCTCGACCTGCGGCTGGCCCGGCAGACCGCGAACGCGCGGGCGCTGGCCGACCTGCTCGCGGGCCGCCCGGACGTCACCGGCGTGCGCTGGCCCGGACGGCCGGACGACCCGGCGTACCCGGTCGCGTCGGCCCAGATGCGGCGCGTACCGGGTGTGCTCTCGTTCGACCTGGGCGACGAGCGCCGGGTGGCCCGGTTCCTCGGCGCCGCCCGGCTGGTGGCCGCGGCCACCTCGTTCGGCGGCCTGCACACCACAGCCGACCGGCGGGCCCAGTGGGGTGACGACACGTCGGCGGGTTTCGTGCGGTTCTCCTGCGGCGTCGAGGACACCGCCGACCTGCTCGCCGACGTGTCGGCGGCGCTCGACGCGGCGGGCTGACGGCGTGTCGGCCGCTGGGCTATCGTGACGGTCGGCCACGGCCCGTGCGGCCCCGACCCGAGGAGGTGAGTCCGATCCACCAGCAGAGGACCGGCGCTCCCTCCGAGTCCGCGTCGCTTCGGGGCTGAGGCGACGCCGGGGGCGCCGACGAGCGCTTCCCGAAAGGCTTGCCATGGCATCCACCGTGTTCACCCCCGACCGTCCCGCCCTCGTCCGGCGGCTGCGCTCCGCCGGTTGCGTCTTCGCCGAGGACGAGGCGGAACTGCTGATCGCCGCCGCCGACTCGGCGCAGTCGCTGACCCGGCTGGTCGACCGTCGCGTCGCCGGCCTGCCGCTGGAGCACCTGCTCGGCTGGGCCGAGTTCTGCGGCCGGCGGATCGCCGTACACCCGGGGGTCTTCGTGCCGCGCGGCCGGACCGCGCTGCTCGTTGACGCGGCGACGGCGCTGGCCGGGCCGGCACCGGCGGTGCTCGACCTGTGCTGCGGCTCCGGCGCCGCCGCCGTGGTGCTGCACGAACGGCTGGCGCCCCGCTGGCTGGCCGCCGCCGACATCGACCCCGTGGCGGTGGCCTGCGCCCGGCGCAACCTCGAACCGCTCGGCGTCCCGGTCTACCAGGGCGACCTGTTCGACGCGCTGCCGGCCGGGCGGCGCGGAGAGCTGGACCTGGTGGTGGCGAACGCGCCGTACGTGCCGAGCGGTGCGGTGGCCTCGTTGCCGGCCGAGGCGCGTCTCTACGAGGCGCCGGTGGCGCTGGACGGCGGCACGGACGGCCTGTCCGTGCTGCGCCGGGTCGCCTCCGGCGCGGCCGAGTGGCTCGCGCCGGGCGGGCACGTCGTGGTCGAGGCGAGCGCCGCGCAGGCCCCGGAACTGTGCGCCGTGTTCACCGCCGCCGGGCTGGACCCGGCCGTGGTACGCGACGAGGAGCGGGAGGCCACGGCGGTCACCGCCCGTCGTCCCGGCTGACCGCGCCGGGGAGTCCGCGCCGGGGCGTGGCGGGTGGGCCGGGCGGGAACTAGCCTCGGGTCAGGCGCGGCGGGAGGCGGTGGCGGTGGGCGGCTCAGGTGTGCCGGTGGTGGTGGGACTGGACAACGGGGGCACGAGCGACAACGCCACGGTGCTGACCGTCGACGGCCGGTTCCTGGTGGACGGGCTGCTGGAGATCCCGAGCGAGGTCGGCGACGGCCCGGAGGCGGCGGTGGAGGCGCTGGCGCGGGCGTTCGACGGCGTCCTGGCCCACACCGGCGTGCCGCGTGACCTGGTCCGCGCGGTCGGGCTGGACACGCCCGGCCCGGCCAGCGCCACCGGCGTCATCTCGTCCCGCGGCTCGACGAACTTCTCCCAGCCCGCCTGGCGGGGCTTCGACGTGCGCACCGCGCTGGAGCGGCGGCTGGGCCTCCCGGTGGTCTACGCCAACGACGGCAACGCCGCCGCGCTCTACGCGCACCACGTGCACTTCGGCGCCGAGGCGATGGCCCGGTCGTCGGTGTCCGCGATCGTCGGCACCGGGCTCGGCGGGGGAGTGGTGGAGTCCGGCCGGGTGGTCGGCGGCGCGGCCGGCATGGCCGGCGAGTTCGGGCACGTGCACATCCCGCTGGACGGCCTGGTCGAGCCGGACCAGGCGGCGCCGGTCTGCGCCTGCGGCTTCACCGGGGACGCGGAGAGCGTCGCCTCGCTCACCGCGATCCGGCGCAACCTGCTGCCGTACTGGCTGGCCCGGCACCCGGAGCATCCGCTCGCGGCGGAGGAGCCGGACCGGGCGGCGAAGCTGCTGCGCGGCTACGGCGAACGCGGCGACCCGCTGGCCCGCCTGGTGTTCACCCAGCAGGCCAAGGCGCTGGGGCGGCTGTTCACCATCGCGGCCAACTTCACCGACCCGCACGCGTACTTCGTCGGCGGGGGTGTGGTGGAGGCGGCGCCGGAGTTCCGGGACTGGTTCCTCGCCGCCGTCGCCGAGCACACGGTGCTCCGGGAGGAGCAGCGGGCGGTGGCCACCTTCGCGCTGGTGCCGGACCGGGACATGGCCGGGGCGCGCGGGGTGGCCATCGCGGCGCTGGAGGCGGTACGCGGCATCGTCACCGCCGCCGCCCCACTCGGCTGATCGCCGCCCGATGACGGGCCGCTCAGGCGTGCGGCGGTGCCGCGGTGAACGCGGCCCACGCCTGCGGCGGGAACACCAGCACCGGGCCGGCCGGGTCCTTGGAGTCGCGGACCGCCACCGCGCCGGGCAGCGGCGCCATCTCCACGCACGCGCCCTCGTCGCCACTGTGGCTGCTCTTGCGCCAGCGGGCCGGTGTGGGGTTCGCGCGGTTCGTGCCGTTCATCTGGTCACCTCTCGTTCAGCAGGCGGAGGAGCTGGTCCCGACTGGCCGCCGGGCTCAGCGCCACGGTCCGCAGGTGCTCCATGATCTTGGCGCAGGTTCGCAGGTCGCCCGGCCGGTCGAGGACCATCTGCCCGGCGACGGTCTCCACCGAGGCGATGATCGGGTCCTCCGGGTCGGCGAACTCCAGGATGTGCAGCGATCCCCGGGTGCCCCGGTGGTAGCCGGCGGCCAGCGGGATCACCTGCACCGTGACGTTCGGCAGCTCGGCCATCTTCAGCAGGTGCTGGAGCTGGCCGGACATGACCGAGCGGTCACCGACCGGGCGCAGCAGCGCGCCCTCGTCGATGATGGCGTCGAGGATCGGCGGCTCGGCGCCGGAGAGCCGCTGCTGGCGGTCCAGCCGTAGCTGGACCCGCTGCTCCACCTGCTCGTCGGTGAGCGTGTGCGGCCCGCCGCGCATCACCCCGCGGATGTAGTCGGCGGTCTGGAGCAGGCCGGGCACCACCGACGGCTCGAAGTTCGCGATGCCGGTGGCCTCGGCCTCCAACGCGATGAAGTCGATGGTGCGCTGGTCCAGCAGGTACGAATAGGACACCCACCAGCCCGGCTTGCGGGCGTCCTTCGCCAGCTGCACCGCCGCGGCGATGTCCGCCGGGCCCACGCCGTAGCTGGTCAGCAGCGCTCGCACGGTGGCGGGACTGACGAGCGTCTGCGCGTTCTCGTAGCGGGACAACGTGCTCCGGGTGCTGTTGATCTCGTCGGCCGCGGCCTCCAGGGTGAGGCCGGCGGCCTCCCGGTGGGTCCGCAGGGCGATGCCGAGCCGTCGGGCCCGGGCGGTCTTCGGCGCCATGCATCGATGGTCGCACATCCCGCGGGAAAGCGGGCATGAGAGAAAGTCGATGAGAGTTGCATTCACGCCGGTGAACCTGTCAATGTGTGACGGCGTCCTCACCATCGGTTGTCGTGGCGACGGTGATGGTGAGCGACCGGAGGGGATGGGGCGCGCGGTGGTCGGATTCTTCACTCCCCCACGATCCGACCGCCGCGTGCCCCTGCCGGTCCACGAGACGGGGAGGGGTTCCGCGGTGACCAGGTTCCTGGTGGTCCTGACCGACGTGCGTCCACCGGACGGCACCCGGCGTGACGAACGGACCAGCCCGGAACGCCGCCGCCAGGTGGTCGGCGCGAGCAGCCGGGAGGCCGCCGACCGGATCGCCGGCGCGTTCATGGCGCTGGGCATGGTGCGGGCCGGCCGGCAACGCGTGAAGGTCATCGCGGTCGGCCGCCGGCCCCGGCAACCGGTCTTCTGAGACACACCGTTCCGTTACTCACCGTAGATGTCACCTTGACCGTTTGCCACGCGACTCCGTGTCTCCCCGGGTAACGACCACCGCTTGCGGCAACGCACAGTAAGGTCATTCGGGTGAGCGCCACCGGCGAGCACGGCCAGCCGCAGTCGCGAACGATGAGGTGACCATGACCACCCCAGGCAAGACCCGCGTGGCGATCGTCTTCGGCGGCCGCAGCCCCGAACACGGCATCTCCTGCGTCAGCGCCGGCAGCGTGCTGGCCGCGCTCGACCCGGACGAGTTCGAGGTGGTCCCGGTCGGCATCACCCGGCAGGGCCAGTGGGTGCTCGCCAGCGGTGACCCGAGCGGGCTCGCCATCGCCGACCGCAAGCTCCCCGAGATCACCGCCGGCTCCGGCGCCGAACTGGTGCTGCGCGCCGACCCCGCCGTCGGCGGCCTGATGGTGCTCGACCCGGCCCAGGGGCCGGTCGCACTCGCCGACGTGGACGTGGTCTTCCCGGTGCTGCACGGCGCGTACGGCGAGGACGGCACCATCCAGGGCATGCTGGAGATGGCCGACATCCCCTACGTCGGCGCGAACGTCTTCGCCTCCGCCGCGGCCATGGACAAGGAGTTCACCAAGAAGCTCTGCGCCGCCGAGGGCATCCCGGTCGGCCCGTACGCGGTGCTGCGCGCCGGGATGTCGCTGAGCGAGGAGGACAAGGAGCGCCTCGGGCTGCCCGTCTTCGTCAAGCCGTCCCGGGCCGGCTCCTCGTTCGGCATCACCAAGGTCGACGACTGGGCCGACCTGGACGCCGCGCTCGTCACCGCGCGCGAGATCGACAGCAAGGTGCTCGTCGAAGGCGCGGTGGTCGGCCGCGAGATCGAGTGCGGCGTGCTGGAGGGCGAGGCCGGTGGCGCGCCGGAGGCCTCGGTGCTCGCCGAGGTGCGCATGATCGGCGACCGCGACTGGTACGACTTCGAGGCCAAGTACATCTTCGCCGACGAGGTCTGCGAGTACGACGTACCGGCCGACCTGCCCGAGCCGGTGGCCCGGCAGGTGCGCGACTACGCCACCCGTGCGTTCACCGCGCTCGACTGCTCCGGCCTGGCCCGGGTCGACTTCTTCGTGACCCCGCAGATGGACGTCTACCTCAACGAGATCAACACGATGCCGGGTTTCACCCCGACGTCGATGTTCCCGCGGATGTGGTCGGCCAGCGGGCTGGAGTACCCGAAGCTGGTCAACCGGTTGATCCGTACCGCCCTGCACCGCCGCGCCGGCCGCTGACCGCCTGCACCGCCGCGCCGGCCGCTGAGCCGGCGGGCGTCAGGCGGAGCAGCCCGAGGGGGCCTGCTTCGCCGAGGGGACCGAGCTGACGATCGTGTCGGAGATCGAGGTCACCCACTGCAGCGGCGGCTCGTACGACTTCGGCACCCGGACCTGGATCGGGGTCTCCCGGTCGACCGTGGTCAGGATCGTGGCGTCGGCCTCCTCGGCCGCGTGCCAGCAGACCTTGTTGACCGTCCACACCTCGTCGGTGGGCGGGAACTGCGCCGGGCTGCCCCCGCAGGCCACGGTCAGCGCCGGGTCGCCGTACGCGGCGTTCTGCTCCGGGCCCGCGGTCACCGGGCGCTGCGCCAGGTCGCGCACGCTGTCCGGGAGCTGGGACATCAGGGCCCGGCAGAGGATGGTCGGGCGCTCGGCCAGCGCCGGTGCGGGCATCTCGACCGGCGCGCTGGACTGCGTCCGGGGGCTCGCCGAAGCGCTCGGCTCGGCGTCCGGCGACTCCGGGGCCAGCTTGGCGAACGTGAACCCGGCCACCGCCAGGGTCACCGGCACCGCGACGAGCGTCGCCCAGAGCGCGGCACGGCGGGTGGCGCCGTCCCGGCGGGGGGAGGTGTCCTTCTCGTCCACTTACAGCCGCACCACCGAACACGTGAGGGTGCGGGTGATGCCGGGCACCATCTGCACCTTGCTGACGATGAGTTTGCCGAGCTCGTCGACGGTGTTCGCCTCGGTGAGCACTACCACGTCGTACGGCCCGGTGACGGCGTCGACCCGTACCACGCCGGCCAGGTCCGCGATCAGACCGGCCACGTCACGCGCCCGGCCGACCTCGGTCTGGATGAGGATGTACGCCTGTACCACGACTCGACCTCCGTCCGTCGCCTCCGGGCGACCCGAAGGGTGAAACTACCGTACTGAGCGGCCGTGATCCCTATCGGTTGCCGGTCGGACGCGGTGAGCGAGCACACGCCGGTACGGACAGGGGTGGGACGTGCGGAACGACGCAGCGGAGCGAGGGGACGGAATGACTGTCACTGATGTCGGCGAGTTCGGCCTGATCGACCGGGTGACCGCCCGGCTGGCGCAGGGACAGAACTGCCTGCTCGGCCCCGGCGACGACGGCGCGGTGGTGGCGGCGCCGGACCGGCGGGTGGTCGCCTCGACCGACGTGCTGGTGGAGGGGCGGCACTTCCGCCGGGACTGGTCGTCGGCGCGAGACGTGGGACACCGGGCGGCGGCGGCGAACCTCGCGGACATCGCCGCCATGGGCGCCACCCCGACCGCGCTGCTCGTCGCGCTCTGCATGCCGGCCGAGCTGGACCCGGCCTGGGCCGAGGAACTGGCCGACGGGCTGGGCGCGGAGGCAGCGCTCGTCGGCGCGAGCGTGGTCGGCGGGGACATGTCCGGCAGCCCGACGCTCACCGTCGCGGTGACGGCGCTCGGCGACCTGGCCGGCCGCGCCCCGGTGGTCCGCTCCGGCGCCCGCCCCGGCGACGTGGTGGCGTTGGCCGGGCGCACCGGCTGGTCGGCGGCCGGCTACACCGTGCTGTCCCGGGGTTTCCGCACGCCCCGGCTGCTGGTCGAGGCGTTCCGCCGCCCCGAGGTGCCGTACGCCGCCGGACCCGCCGCCGCTGCGGCCGGGGCCACCGCCATGATCGACGTGTCGGACGGGCTGCTGGCCGACCTCGGGCACGTGGCGACCGCCAGCGGCGTGGCGATCGACCTGAGCCGTGAGGCGTTCGAGGTGCCCCGGCAGATGCGGGACGCGGCGCAGGCGCTCGGCGTCGACCCGTACACCTGGATCCTGGCCGGCGGCGAGGACCACGCGCTGGCGGCGACGTTCCCGGGGGACGCCGCGCTTCCCGACGGCTGGCGGCCGGTCGGGCGGGTGGCGCCCGGCGCCGGGGTCACCGTCGACGGCGCCGCCTACAGCGGCCCGCGCGGCTGGGACCACTTCCGGCGGACGGCGGAATAGCCGGCACAGCCGCCGGACGGCGGAGTAGCTGGCACAGCCGCCGGACGGCGGAGTAGCCGGCACAGCCGCCGGACGGCGGAACAGCCGGCACGGCCGGCGCAGTGGCGGGGCCGGAGTGATCTGCGTCCGACCCCGGGCCGCCGGGCCGGGCCGGGGCCGGCGGCGGTCGTAACCTGGCACGGTGAGCGAGATCGAGATCCGGGAGCGGCGCTTCGACGCGCCCGAGTCGCAGGCGCTGATCCGGGCGGCGCTGGCCGACCTCGGCGCCCGGTACGGCGGCAGCGGCGACGAGACCCCGGTCGACGCGGCCGAGTTCACCCCGCCGGACGGCGCGTTCCTCGTCGCCTACCTGGACGGGCGGCCGGTGGGCTGCGGCGGCTGGCGCAGCCACGGCGAGGACGGCGACACGGCCGAGCTGAAGCGGATGTACACCGACCCGGCGGCGCGGGGCCGGGGCGTGGCCCGCTCGGTGCTCGCCGCGGTCGAGCGGTCCGCCCGCGACCACGGTCGCAAGCGCATCGTGCTGGAGTGCGGCGACAAGCAGCCCGAGGCGATCGCCATGTACACCTCGGCGGGCTACGAGCGGATCCCGAACTTCGGCTTCTACAAGGAGGCCCCGGGCTGCCTGTCGTACGCCCGCACGCTCTAGGCGACGGAGATGCGGATCTCCCCGGCGGCGCGGCGCGCGGCGTTCGCGGCCTCGTCCGGGGTGGCGCCCCAGGTCATCAGGTGCCCGCTGCGGTGCGCCGAGGAGAGCAGCTCCGGCACGGTCTGACCGACCTTCGTCTCCACCTGCACGTCGAGCACGCCCGGCACGCGCAGCGCGTCGCGCCTGCCGTCCACGGCGGTGACCCGGCCGGGCGGCGCGATCAGGAACTCGATGGCCGCCGCGCCGGTCGCCCGCGCCGGCAGCGCCGGCCGTTCGCCGCGCAGGATCCGCAGGTACGCCTCGATGACGTCCCGCTCGTAGGCGATCGAGATGAGCGCGGTGATCATGTCGCCGGGCATCCGGGCCGCGCACTCCACCAGCGTCGGCACGCCGTCGGCGAGGATCCACTCGCTGTGCAGCATGCCGCTGCGGAAGCCGGCCGCCTCGGCGAGGCGTACCGCGGCGGAGCGCAGCGCGTCGTGCGCGGCGGCGGGCAGCGCGGACGGCACCGTGTGGCCGGTCTCGACCGGGTAGCGGCCTCCGGCGATCCGCTTGTCGGTGACGTTGGCGAAGACCACCTCGCCGTCGGCGACGAGCAGCTCCACGCTGTGCTCGGAGCCGACGAGCAGTTCCTCGACCAGCACGCCGGTGGGCAGGCCGCGCTCGGTGGCCTCGGCCGGGTCGGGCGGGGCGGCGCTCGCCGCCCAGCGGGCCGGCACCTCGGCCGCGTCGGTGATCAGCTGAACGCCCAGGCTGCCCGAGCGGCGGGTGGGCTTGAGCACGCACCGGCCGCCGTGCGCCTGCGCGAACTCCACCGCCCGCGCCGGGTCGTCGACCAGTTCGTACGCGGGGTTGGCCAGCCCGATCCGGTCGGCGAGCAGCCGCATCCGGTGCTTGTCGGAGAAGACGTCGGCGGCCTCCACCCCGGCGCCGGGCAGGCCGAGGCGCTCGGCGAGCCGGGCGGTGGCGCCGACCGCGTACTCCAGGCCGGGCAGGACCAGCCGGGCGTCGGCGAGGCCGGGCTCGCGGGCGAGCAGGGCGTCCGGGTCGAAGCCGGTCTGGTACTCGGCCGCGACGAGGCGCCCGATCATCGGCAGCCGATCGGCGAACCGGGCCAGGTCGCGGCGGGCGATCACATCCGGTTCCTCGACCAGCACCACGCTGCCGGGCGGCAGTTCCTGGTCGAACCAGCTCAGCGAGCCGAACGACGCGCCCACCACCACCAGTTGCTCGCGACCCAGATCGAGGTCCACCGGTCACCCTCCCCACGGCTCGCGCCGGAACCGGACGGCCGGCGCAGCAGCACCCTAACCGGCCGGATCGCGTCGGTCGCCGTACGGTCGGTCAGGGGTGCGGGGGCGGGTCGGTGGATACAACGCCCCGGGGCGCCGGACACGACAGAAGCCGGCGGACCCCGAAGGGATCCGCCGGCGACCGACGATGTTCCGGTGGCGCTACCGCGTCAGGCGCGGGTGACCTTGCCGGCCTTGATGCACGAGGTGCAGACCTGCAACTTCTTGGTGGTGCCACCACCGGCCGGGGTACGCACCGACTGGATGTTCGGGTTCCAGCGGCGGTTGGTCCGCCGGTGCGAGTGGGACACGTTGTGGCCGAAGCCCGGCCCCTTGCCACAGACGTCGCACACGCTAGCCACGGGATACTCCTGGGATTGAAACGTTCATGAGGTCGCCGCCAGGCGCTGCCCGGGCAACCTGGTCAGGTTACCCGATGACAGTCGGTACGCCCAACCGGCCCTTTCGCGAGCCCACCCAGCGTACCGGCGTCCCCGCCGGGCCGTCGGCCGGGGCGGACACGCGGCGGACGACCCCGGCGCGTGTCGGTGTACGCCAGTAGGCTTCCCGACGTGCTGGAGACCCTCGACGCCGCAGCGGTACGCCGCTGGTGCGCGAGCGGGCTGACCGCCCTCCGGGCCCACCAGGGCGAGATCGACGAGCTGAACGTCTACCCGGTGCCAGACGGCGACACCGGCACCAACCTGGTCCTCACACTCACCTCGGCCCAGCAGGCCCTGGCCATGGACCTCGGCACGCTCCCCGACGACGGGCACACCCCGCACGGGCACGCGCTGCGGCTGATGGCCCGGGGCGCGCTGCTCGGGGCGCGCGGCAACTCCGGCGTGATCCTCTCGCAGATCCTGCGCGGTCTCGCCGACACGCTCGCCGCCGTGCCCGCCGTGCGCGGGCGGCAGCTAGCCGACGCCCTGGCCGACGCCACCACCGCCGCCTACGCCGCTGTGGCCCGGCCGGTCGAGGGCACGTTGCTGAGCGTGGTCGCCGCCGCGGCGCACGCGGCCCGCCGGGCGGACAGCGACGACCTGCGCGCCGTGGCCCGGGCCGCGTCCGAGGCGGCGGCGCACGCGCTGGCGCGTACCCCCGAGCAGCTGCCGGAGCTGGCCCGCGCGGGCGTGGTCGACGCCGGCGGTCGCGGCCTGTGCCTGCTGCTGGACGCGCTGGTCGAGGTGGTCACCGGGGAGAGCCCGGCCCAGCCGGCGCCCGCGCCGCCCGCCCGCCGCGTGCCGGCGACCGCGGTGCGGGAGAGCGGCTCCGACGCGTACGCCTACGAGGTGCAGTACCTGCTCGACGCCACCGACGAGGCGGTGACCCGGCTGCGCGCCGAGCTGGACGCGCTCGGCGACTCCCTGGCGATCGTCGGCGACGGCGCCGGCACCTGGAACGTGCACGTGCACGTCAACGACATCGGGGCGGCGGTCGAGGCGGGCGTGGTCGCCGGCCGTCCGCACCGGATCAGCGTGACCCGCTTCGCCGACCAGGTCGCCCCGGCGCCGGGGCCGCAGGTGCCGCTGCCCGAGGGGCGGGCCGCCGTGGTGGTGGCCACCGGTGCGGGCATCGCGGAGCTGTTCGCCGCCGAGGGCGCGGTGGTGGTGCCGGCCAACCCGTCCACCGGTGAGCTGCTCGACGCGATCCGGGCCACCGGCGCCGCCCGGGTGGTGGTGCTGCCGAACGACCCGAACACCCAGTCGGTGGCGAGCGCGGCGGCCAAGGAGGCGCACGGCCTCGGCATCAAGGTGAGCGTGGTGCCGACCCGCTCGCCGGTGCAGGCGCTCGCGGCGCTGGCCGTACGCGATCCGAAGCGGCGCTTCGAGGACGACGTGATCGCCATGGCCGAGGCGGCCGGCGCCTGCCGGTACGCCGAGGTCTGCCACGCCGCCCGGGAGGCCCTCACCGTCGCCGGCCCGGCCCGCCCGGGTGACGTGCTGGCCCTGGTCGAGGGCGAGGTGCACCTGATCGGGCAGGATCTGGTCGACACCTGCACCGCCGTGGTGGACCGGATGCTCGGCGGCGGCGGCGAACTGGTCACGCTGCTCTGCGGCGCCGACGCGCCGGCCGGGCTGGCCGAACGGGTCCGCGCGCACGTCGAGAGGGCCTGGCCGTTCGTCGAGGTGCAGGCGTACGAGGGCGGGCAGCCGCACTATCCGCTCCTGGTGGGGGTCGAATGACGAGCGAGGCGGCCACCGTGGACACGCCGCTGAAGAAGCTGGTCGGCGAGCGCACGGCGAAGGCGCTGGCCGGGCATCTCGACCTGCACACCGCGGGCGACCTGATCTACCACTTCCCGCGCCGGTACGACGAGCGCGGCGAGCACACAGACATCCGCTCGCTCGACGTGGGGGAACAGGTCACCGTGCTGGCCCAGGTGCAGCGCACCGCGGTCCGCCCGATGCGTCAGCGGCGCGGCAACCTGCTGGAGGTCACCGTCGGCGACGGCTCCGGCGGCGTGCTCACCTGCACGTTCTTCGGCAACCAGGCGTGGCGGGAACGGGAGCTGCGGCCCGGCCGGTGGGGGCTGTTCGCCGGCAAGGTGACCGAGTTCCGCGGGAAGCGCCAGCTCAACGGCCCGGAGTACGTCCTGCTCGGCGAGGGCGGCGAGGGTGAGGCGGCGGCCAACGAGGAGGTCGAGGAGTTCGCCGGGGCGCTGATCCCGGTCTACCCGGCCGCGGCGGCGGTGCCGACCTGGGTGATCGCCCGCTGCGTCCGCGTCGTGCTGGACACGTTCACCCCGCCGGAGGATCCGCTGCCGGCCACCGTGCGGGCCACCCGCAACCTCATCGACATCGGCACCGCGCTTCGCGAGATCCACCGTCCGACCAGCAAGGAGGCGCTCTACCGGGCCCGCCGCCGGCTGAAGTGGGACGAGGCGTTCGCGGTGCAGCTCACGCTGGTGCAGCGCAAGCACCGGGCGGCGGCGTCGCCGGGGCGGGCCCGGCCGGCGAAGGCGGGCGGCCTGCTGGACGCGTTCGACGCCCGGCTGCCGTACGAGCTGACCTCCGGCCAGCAGGTCGTCGGGCGGGAGATCGCCGCCGACCTGGCCCGGGCGCACCCGATGCACCGGCTGCTCCAGGGCGAGGTGGGTTCCGGCAAGACGGTGGTGGCGCTGCGCGCCATGCTCCAGGTGGTCGACGCCGGTGGGCAGGCCGCGCTGCTGGCCCCGACCGAGGTGCTCGCCGCCCAGCACCACAGGGGCATCCTCGACCTGCTCGGCCCGCTCGGCCGGGCCGGTGAGCTGGGCGCCGCCGAGGACGCCACGCGGGTGGAGCTGGTCACCGGCTCGCTCGGCGCGGCGGCCCGGCGCCGGGCACTGGCCGAGGTGGCCGAGGGCCGCGCCGGCATCGTGCTCGGCACGCACGCCCTGCTCTACGAGGGCGTCGACTTCCACGACCTCGGCCTGGTGGTGGTGGACGAGCAGCACCGCTTCGGCGTGGAGCAGCGCGACGCGCTGCGCGCCAAGGCCGAGCAGCCGCCGCACGTGCTGGTGATGACCGCCACCCCGATCCCGCGCACCGTGGCCATGACCGTCTACGGCGACCTGGAGACGTCCACGCTGTCCCAGCTTCCGCAGGGCCGCTCGCCGATCGCGTCGCACGTGGTCCCGGCCGCCGAGAAGCCGGCCTTCCTCGACCGGGCCTGGCGCCGGTTGCGCGAGGAGGTCGCGAAGGGCCACCAGGCGTACGTGGTGTGCCCGCGGATCGGTGAAGGTTCGGTGTCGGACGAGGAGGCGCCGCGGGAGGACGACAACGGCCGCCGCCCGCCGCTGGCGGTGACCGAGGTGGCCCCGCTGCTCGCCGAGGGGCCACTGCACGGGCTGCGCATCGGGGTGCTGCACGGGCGGCTGCCGGCCGACGAGAAGGACGCGGTGATGCGCGCGTTCGCCGACGGCGAGCTGGACGTGCTGGTCGCGACCACAGTGGTCGAGGTCGGCGTGAACGTGCCGAACGCGACAGTGATGATCGTGCTGGACGCCGACCGGTTCGGCGTCTCCCAGCTGCACCAGCTGCGTGGCCGGGTGGGCCGGGGCTCGGCCGCCGGTCTGTGCCTGCTGGTCACCGAGGCGGCGGAGGGCTCGTCCGCGCGGGAGCGGCTGGACGCGGTCGCCTCCACCACCGACGGCTTCAAGCTCGCCGAACTCGACCTGGAACAGCGCCGGGAGGGCGACGTGCTGGGCGCGACCCAGTCCGGCCGGCGCTCGCACCTGCGGCTGCTGTCCCTGCTGCGCGACACCGAGCTGATCCGCGACGCGCGGGCCGAGGCGATCGAACTGGTCGAGGAGGATCCGGAGCTGGCCCGGCATCCGGCACTGGCGGCCTCGGTCGCCGCGCTGGTCGACGAGGAGCGCGCCGAATACCTGGAGAAGGGCTGACGTTCGGCGGCCGGCGTGCCCGGTGACCGCGCTGGTGGGGGTCGGCGGGACTGCGGCGCGCGCGTCGCGTGCCTAGGCTCGCGCAGATGTCGACACCATTCCTCGAACGCGGTGTGCTGCTGCTGGCCCGGGGCGACGAACTGCTTGTGGACCGGGTCGCCGGCGCGGCCGACGAGACGTCCGGCCGGCCGTGCACCCCGGCGACCCGGTTCCAGATCGCCTCGATCAGCAAGCAGATGGCAGCCGTGGCGGTGCTGCTGCTCGCCGAGCGCGGCGTGCTGCGCCTGACCGACCCCGTCACCCGGTGGCTGCCCGGCACGCCGCCGCCCGAATGGTCCGGCATGACGCTGCACCACCTGCTCACCCACACCTCCGGCCTGGGCCACTGGGAGGAGTACCCGGCGATCGACCTGCACGGACCGGCCGAGCCGGACGAGCTGCTGGACCGGTTCGCGGCGCTGCCGCCGCTGTTCCCGCCCGGATCCGGGTGGCACTACAGCAGCCCCGGTTACGTGCTGCTGGCCCGGACCGTCGAGCGGGCGGCCGACCGGCCGTACGCCGCGTTCCTCGCCGAGGAGGTCTTCGCGCCGCTGGGCATGACGGGCAGCTTCGCCGGTGCGGGCGACGGCCGGCCGGACCTGGCGGTCGGGCACGAGGGCGGCCGTCCGGTGCCGTCCTGGGACCTGGCGACCGTGAGCATGGGAGCGGGTGACGTCTGGTGCACCGCTGCGGACCTGATGACCTGGCTGGACGTACCGCGCCGGGGCCGGCTGCTCGCCCCGGCCTCGGTGACGGCGCTGACCGCACCGCACGCACCGACCGGGCGGCCGGATGAGGCGTACGGCTACGGGTTCTTCGTCGGGCCGCTGGCCGGGCGGCGGGCGGTGCACCACTCGGGGGACAACGGCGGCTACAAGGCGTTCGCCGCCTGGCTGCCCGACTCGGACGAGCGGCTCGTCCTGCTGGCCAACCAGGCCGAGGTGAGCACGGCCGCTGTCACGTCGGTGCTCGACGCGGTCTGATCCGCCCGCGTCGCACGCACGGCGAGGGCGCGCCGACCGGGTGGTCGGCGCGCCCTCGATGCGGATCAGCCAGATCGGCGGATCAGGCGGTGAAGCGGATCCGGCGGCGACGGGCCACCACGAACAGCACCGCGCCGGCGGCCAGCAGCAGCGCCGCGCCACCGGCGATGGCGCCTGCGGCCGGGCCGGTCACCGGCAGGCCACCGCCCTGCCCGGAGCAGTCCCGCGGCGCGGCGTACGGGATGGTCTCGGACTCCTCGACCACGTCGTACTTCACGGTGACCGTGAGGCCCCGGTACGCCTCGAACTCGACCGAGCCGGCCTTGCCCGGCTCGGAGACGAGCTTCCTGCTCTCGCCCTTCTCGGTGGTGAACGTGGCGGTGAAGGCGATGCCGTCGGCCGGGTTCTCCACGATGAAGGTCATCGAGTCGCAGTCCTGGTCCAGCTTGAAGACCGGTTCACCTGGCTCGGCCGGCGGCGCGGACGGCGCCGGCGGGGTGGACGGGCTCGGCGGGACGGACGCCGACGGCGTCGGGGTCGGCGAGGCGGGCGTGCTCGGCGTGGGCGTGGGGCTCGGCGGCGTGCTGGGCGAGGGCGACGGCGACGGGCTCTGCGTCGCGCAGTTCCGTCCCGGGCGGGCCGTCACGGTCCGCTCGCCGTCGTGCGACTTGCGTCCCCGCTCCCAGTGCGCGCCGACGGTCAGCTTCAGCTCCGGGATCGGGCCGGTGAACGTGTGGGTCTGGGTGCCGGTCAGCGGGCCCTGGCCGGCCGGCTTCAGTTCCGCGCCGACCGCCAGGCCGCCGCTGATCGCGCCGGGCACCGAGGACTCGACGGTGGTGATGCGGCCGGAGATGTCGGTCTCGCTGCTGATCACCGACCAGGTCACGGTGACGGTGCCGTTCTCGGCGGCGCAGTAGCTGCCGGACGGCTCGGGGTGGTGGGCGGCGGCCGGGCCGGCGACGGTGACGACGCCCGCGAGGCCGAGCAGCGTGCCGGCGGTGAGGACGGCGGCACGCCGGAGGTGGAGACGGTTCACGCCTACTCCTGACGAGGGGAGGATGGGAGAGACCGGGCGGAGGGGCCGAAGCCGCGCGTCCACTCGGCAATCGGGCCAGACCCTAGCGAGATCGACAGTGCGGGTGTCACCGTGATCGAAGGGTCGTAAAGGGTCCGTTATGCATTCGAGATCATTGATGTACGTCGAGTCACGGATCGTCGCGCCGGGTACGTCGTGCCCGCCTCGCGGCGTCGCGTAGCGTCGGGGCATGCGCAGGGAGCGACGGTGACCCGGATCGTGGCCGGCACGCTCGGCGGCCGGCGGATCGCCGCGCCACCGGGTGCCGGTACCCGGCCCACCTCCGACCGGGTCCGCGAGGCGCTGTTCAGCGCCGTGCACTCCCACGTCGACCTGGACGGGGCGCGCTTCGCCGACCTGTACGCCGGTTCCGGCGCGGTCGGTCTGGAGGCGCTGTCCCGCGGTGCGGCCCACGTCCTGCTCGTCGAGTCCGACGCGCGGGCCGCCCGGGTGATCCGGGAGAACATCGCCGCACTCCGGGCGGCGCCGGCCGCGCGCCTGGTCACCGGCAAGGTCGCCACCGTGCTGGCGGCCGGGCCCACCGACGGGCCGTACGACGTGGTGTTCGCCGATCCGCCGTACGCGGTGCCGGACGCCGAGATCACCGCGATGCTGGCGGCCCTGGTCGACGGCGGCTGGCTCGCCCCGGACGCCCTCGTGATCGTCGAGCGGTCCAGCCGTACCGGACCGGTCACGTGGGTGGAAGGTGTCACTCCGGAGCGCAGCAGACGTTACGGCGAGACAACTCTTTGGTACGGTCGCCGATCATGAGACGTGCGGTCTGCCCGGGCTCGTTCGACCCGGTCACCAACGGACACCTCGACATCATCGGCCGGGCCAGCCGGCTGTTCGACGAGGTGATCGTCGGAGTGCTGGTCAACCAGTCGAAGCAGGGCCTGTTCACGGTCGAGGAGCGGATCGACATGCTCCACGAGGTGACCGCCTCGTACGACAACGTCCGGGTGGAGTCGTTCCGCGGCCTGCTCGTCGACTTCTGCCGCGCGCAGCAGGCGAGTGTGCTGATCAAGGGTCTGCGGGCGGTGAGCGACTTCGACTACGAGCTGCAGATGGCCCAGATGAACATCGGCCTGGCCGGCGTGGAGACGCTGTTCATGCCGACCAACCCGCTCTACTCGTTCATCTCGTCCAGCCTGATCAAGGACGTGGCGAAGTGGGGCGGCGACATCTCCGCCCACGTCCCCGACCTGGTCCGAGCCCAGCTCTCCGCCCGCCTCCGCCCCTGACCCCCGCCCTCGCCCACCCCACCCCCCTCCGCCCCGCGATCTTGCACTTTCGGCCCGGACATTCCTCCCGCAAGGGACGAGTGCCGGGCCACAAGTGCAAGATCGCGAGGGAGAGGGGCCGGGGAGAGGGGCGGGGGGCGACGCGCCGGGTGGGGCGGGTGGGGTGTGGGTGGCCTCGGCGCGACATGATGTCTGCAGCGCCGAGACGGGGCGCGAGGCCGCATGATGGAGGGCGGCCGACGAAGACAGGAGTGAGGTACCGGTGGACCCGCTCGATCGCATCGACGAACTGATCGCCATGGTGGAGCAGGCCCGCTCCGTCCCGATGTCGCGCAACAACTGCATGGTCGACCGGGGCGAGATGATCGCCGCGCTCGACGAGCTGCGCGCGGAGCTTCCCGCGGACCTGCGCCGGGCCGCCGCGCTGCTGGAGGAGCGGGACAAGATCATGGAGGCCGGCAAGCGTGAGGCCGACCGGATCATCAGCGAGGGTGAGGCGGAACACGCCCGGCTGGTCTCGGTCAACGAGATCACCGTCTCGGCCGAGCACGAGGGCGCCCGGATCATCGCCGAGGCACGGGCCGAGGCGCAGCGCCTCCGCGAGGAGGTGGACGACTACGTCGACACCGCGCTGGCCAACTTCGAGCAGTTCCTCACCCGGGCGCTGGCCTCGATAGAGCGTGGCCGCGACAAGATGCACGCGCTGCGTGAGATCGGCACCTTCGCCGGGGACGAGGCGGACCGCCCGCTACCCTTCTGAGCGGCGCGCGGGCCGGTCGCCGACAGCCGGCTGCCGCCGGGCCGGAGGTGAGCCCCCGGTTCGACGGTCCGCCCGTCTGGCAGGTAACCTTCTTTGTCGGCCTCTCAACGGCCGGAGTCTGACTATGCCCAAACACTCGCCAAGCACACTCGACCCCAGGTCGCCGCTGGTCCTCGACACGAGGGAACTGCCGCGCCGACCTGGCGCGTTGCGTACGCACAAGCGGGTCGTGCCGGCACCGGCGGACCTCGGCGTCGAGTTGATCGGCGTGCCGGAGGGCGCGGACCTCGACCTCGACCTGAGGTTGGAGTCGGTGTCCGAGGGCGTGCTCGTCTCCGGGACCGTCACCGGTCCCGTCAAGGGCGAGTGCGGCCGCTGCCTGCGCGAGATCGACGACTCGTTGGCAGTGACGATCCAGGAGCTGTACGCGTACGAGCACAGCACCACGGACGACACGACCGACGAGGACGAGGTGGGCCGGATGCAGGGCGATCTGATCGACCTGGAGCCGGCGTTGCGGGACGCGGTGGTGCTGGCGCTGCCGACCAACCCGCTCTGCCGGGAGGACTGCCCAGGCCTGTGCCCCGAGTGTGGGGTGCACTGGGACGATCTGCCGGCCGACCACAGCCATCAGCAGGTCGACCCGCGTTGGGCGAGCCTGACGCAACTGACCCGTACAGAGGAGTAAGAACCGTGGCCGTCCCCAAGCGCAAGATGTCGCGCAGCAACACCCGCGCCCGCCGGGCGAACTGGAAGGCCTCGGCGGTGGCGACCGTGGCCTGCCCGCAGTGCAAGTCGGCCAAGCTGCCGCACGCCGCCTGCTCCGTCTGCGGCACCTACAACGGCCGTCAGGTCCTCGAGGTCTGACCCGGCTGCCGAGTGACGTCCCCGACCACCGGTCGGGGGACGCGCGCACCAAGGCTCTCGCCCGGTGCCCCGGCTCCCGTCGCCGTCGGCCGGCTCACGGCCGGCGGACTGTCGGAGCCGGGCACCGCGCGGATCGCCGTCGACCTCCTCGGCGGGGACGATGCTCCCGCCGTCGTGGTTGACGGCGCTCTGCGAGCGGTACGCACGGATCCCGCCCTGCACCTGCTGCTCGTCGGCCCGATCGAGGTGGCCGACGGGCTGATCGGTGCGCTCGACCCGGCCCAGCGCGCCCGGGTCACGGTCCGCCCGGTGCGGGCCGCCGTCGGCATGGCCGACCATCCCACCGCCGCCCGCGGCGAGAGCACGGTCCGCACCGCCGTGCAGGCCGTCCGCGACGGGCTCGCCGACGCCGTCGTCTCCGCCGGCTCGACCGGCGCCACGGTCACCGCCGCCGCGCTCGGCCTCGGCCGCTGGACCGGGATACGCCGGCCCGCGCTCGCCGCCACGCTGCCCGCCGTCGAGGGGCCGGTGGTGCTGCTCGACGTCGGCGGCACACTCGAACCCGGCCCGGCCACGCTGGCCCGGCACGCCCTCCTCGGCGCCGCCTACGCGTCGGTGGCCCACGCCGTCACCGCGCCCCGCGTCGGGTTGCTCTCCGTCGGCCTCGAGACGGGCAAGGGTGACCGGCTGCGCCGCGTCGCCGCGCCCGCCCTCGCCGCCGCGCCACTGCCCTGCGACGGTCGCTACGTCGGCCTGGTCGAGGGGTACGACATCTCGCTCGGCGTCCGCGCCGACGTCGTGGTGACCGACGGCTTCACCGGTAACGTCCTGCTGAAGGCGATCGAGGGCGCGTACGCCATGGCCGGCGGCCCGCCGTCACGCGGCGGCGCCCCGCGTGCCGCCGCGCTGCTCGGCGTGGGCGGCACCGTGGTCGTGTGCCACGGCGCGGCCGGCGCCGAGGATGTCGCCTCCGGCATCGCGCTGGCCGCTCACCTGTGGCGCCGCGACGCCGCCGGGACGGCCCGCGACCTGCTCGCCGACATTCCGCACGATCCCGCACCTGACCGACACGACACCGAGGTAGCACCATGACCAACGACAAGCGGCGGCGTGCTCCCGTCGGCCACCTGGAGGCGGCCTTCGGGGTGTCGCTCGACCCGGAACTGCTGGAACGCGCGCTGACCCACCGCTCGTACGCGTACGAGAACGGTGGCCTGCCCACGAACGAGCGGCTGGAGTTCCTGGGCGACTCGGTCCTCGGCGTGGTGATCACCACAGCGCTGTTCCACAACCACCCCGACCTGCCCGAGGGGCAGTTGGCGAAGCTGCGCGCCAGCGTGGTCAACATGCGGGCGCTCGCCGACGTGGCGCGTGGCCTGGGCCCGGACGGGCTGGGCGCGTACCTGCTGCTGGGCAAGGGCGAGGAGGCCACCGGCGGACGGGACAAGGCGAGCATCCTGGCCGACACGCTGGAGGCGCTCCTGGGCGCGATCTACCTCCAGTACGGCTTGGACACCGCCGCCATCGTCATCCACCGGCTGTTCGACCCGCTGATGGCCGAGTCGGCGGGCCGGGGCGCGGCGCTGGACTGGAAGACCAGCCTCCAGGAGCTGACCGCCGCGCTCGGGCTCGGCGTGCCCGAGTACCGGATCGAGGGCACCGGGCCGGACCACCTCAAGACGTTCACCGCCTGGGTGGTGGTGGCCGGCAACCGCTACGGCGGCGCGGAGGGGCGCAGCAAGAAGGAGGCCGAGCAGCGCGCGGCCGAGTCGGCCTGGCGGACGCTCACCGAGCAGGCCGAGGCGGAGGCGGCGGCGCGGGCCCAGGAGGAGGCGAGCCCGCAGGTCGACACCACGGATGTCGAGGCGGGCGCCGGCCGTGCCTGAGCTGCCCGAGGTCGAGACCGTCCGGGTGGGACTCGCCCAGTGGGTGATCGGCCGGCGGATCGCCGCGGTCGAGGTACGCCACCCGAGGGCGGTACGCCGGCACGCGCCCGGCGGCGCGCACTTCGCCGACGTGCTCGCCGGCCGGACGATCACCGGGGTACGCCGCCGCGGCAAGTACCTCTGGCTGCCGCTGGACAGCGGCGACGCGGTCATCGGCCACCTCGGCATGTCCGGCCAGCTGCTGTTGCAGCCGGTCGGCGCGGCCGACGAGCTGCACCTGCGGGTCCGGTTCCGGTTCGCCGACGACGGGCCGGAGCTGCGCTTCGTCGACCAGCGCACGTTCGGCGGCCTGTCCGTGTCGGCCGGTGGAGCGGAGCTGCCCGCCGAGATCGCCCACATCGCCCGCGATCCGATGGACCCGGAGTTCTCCGACGAGGCGTTCGTGGCGGCGCTGCACCGCAAGCGTACGGAGGTCAAACGCGCGCTGCTCGACCAGACGCTGATCTCCGGGGTGGGCAACATCTACGCCGACGAGGCGCTGTGGCGGGCGAAGCTGCACGGCGCCCGCCCGGCCGACGCGCTCACTCGCCCGGCCGCGCTGCGGCTGCTCGGGCACGTCCGGGACGTGCTCGCCGAGGCGATCAAGCAGGGCGGCACCAGCTTCGACGAGCTGTACGTCAACGTCAACGGCGAGAGCGGCTACTTCGACCGGTCGCTCAACGCGTACGGCCGGGAGGGGGAGCCCTGCCCGCGCTGCGGCGCGCCGATCCGGCGCGAGGCGTTCATGAACCGGTCCTCCTACAGTTGCCCGCGATGCCAGCCGCGGCCCCGGGGCACCCTCCGGGGATGACCCCGAGCCGGTTCGGGGTTGCGCCGGCGTGCATCGCCAGGCGGTCCCCGGAGACGCGCCGGAGCGTACCCGGAGATGCCCTTTTCCGCCCGGTCCGCGCGGCCGGAACCGGCCGCGCGGACCTCGCCGCCCGGATCGGGGACGAGCGGGGGCCGTTCCCCGATGTCGGGGACCCGCCTGCTGCCTAGCGTCATCTTGGGTCGGCGCAGGGCCGGCATCAGGAGGGTGGAACCCGGGACATGGGCAGGCGACCGGTGACCGTGCGGCTGGCACGGTGGAGTGCGGAGCATCCGTGGCGCGCGATCGCGTTGTGGGTGGTCTTCGTGGCGGTGTGTTTCGTCGGCGGCAGCGCCGCCGGGCTGAACGAGGCCACCGACGAGGATCAGGCGATCGGCGAGTTCGGACGGGCACAGCTGATCGTCGACAGTGGCGGGTTCGACCAGCCGGCCACGGAGAACGTGCTGATCACCGCCCGGTCGGGTCCGCTCGACCAGGCTGCCGCGAAGGCCGCGGCGCAGGACGCGGCGGACCGGCTGCGGCAGGTCGACGGCGTGGCGTCGATCGGTACGCCGATGCCGTCGCGCGACGGCAGCGCGCTGCTGGTGCCGATCACCATGTCGGGCGACCCGGGCACCGCCGGGGACCGGGTGCAGCCGCTGCGGGACACCACCGCGAAGGTGCAGGTCGCGCACCCGCAACTGCGGGTGGAGCAGGTCGGCGGCCCGTCGATCGACAAGGCGCTCGACGACACGCTCGGCAAGGACTTCAAGCGCGCCGAGCTGCTCAGCCTGCCGGTGACGCTGGCCATCCTGATCATCGCGTTCGGCGCGCTGATCGCCGCCGGGGTGCCGGTGCTGCTGGCGCTCTCCTCGGTGGCCGCCGCGATGGGTCTGTCCACACTCGCCTCGCACCTGGTGCCGGCCACCGACACCACCGCGAGCGTGATCCTGCTGATCGGCATGGCGGTCGGTGTGGACTACTCGCTGTTCTACGTGCGGCGGGAACGGGAGGAACGGGCGAAGGGCCGGTCCGGCCTGGACGCCGTGGAGATCGCGGCGGAGACCTCCGGGCACGCCGTGGTGGTCTCCGGCACCGCCGTGATCATCTCGATGGGCGGTCTGCTGCTCGCCCAGGACGCGATCTTCTCCTCGCTGGCGGTCGGCTCGATCCTGGTGGTGGCGGTCGCCGTGATCGGCTCGCTGACCGTGCTGCCGGCGCTGCTGGCGAAGCTGGGCCGCTGGGTGGACCGGCCGCGGGTGCCGCTGCTGTGGCGCCTCACCGCCCCGCGCACCGGGCGGGACGGGCAGCCGGCCCGGCCCCGGTTCTGGCCGGCGGTGCTCAAGCCGGCGCTGCGCGCGCCGGTGGCCACGCTGCTGATCTCGGTGGCGCTGCTGCTCGCGCTCGCCGCGCCCGCGCTCGGCATGAAGCTGAAGTTCCCCGGCCCGGAGGACGTGCCGCGCAACACGGCGGCCATGCAGGCGTACGACCGGCTCACCGCGGCGTTCCCGAGCAACGGCACCAGTCACACGGTGGCCGTGCGGGCGCCCGCCGAGCAGGCCGACCGGGTGCGGGCCGCGCTCACCGACCTGGCCGGCCGTACCGCCGCCGACCCGCTCTTCGCGCCGGCCGAGGGGGACGGCCCGGAGATCCAGGTGTCGGCGGACCGGCGGGTGTCGGTGCTGGAGGTGGCCACGCCGCACGCCAGCCGCTCCGACGAGGCGTCCCGGTCGCTGCACGAGCTGCGCGAGGACCTGGTCCCGGCCACGCTCGGCGGCATCCCGGGCGTGGAGTACGCGGTCGGCGGCGGCGTGGCCGCCAGTGAGGACTACGCCGCCCACATCTGGGCGAAGCTGCCGATCGTCGCGGCGTTCGTGCTGGCGCTGACGTTCCTGGTGATGGCGTGGACGTTCCGGTCGGTGGTGGTGGCGCTGACCTCGATCGTGCTGAACCTGCTCTCCGCCGGCGCCGCGTACGGGCTGCTGGTGCTGGTCTTCCAGAGCGACTGGGCGGAAGGGCTGCTCGGCTTCACCTCGATGGACGCGATCGTCACCTGGCTGCCGCTGTTCCTGTTCGTGGTGCTGTTCGGACTGTCCATGGACTACCACGTGTTCGTGGTGAGCCGGATCCGCGAGGCGGTCGACCGGGGGATGCCCAACCGGGAGGCGGTGGCGCACGGCATCACCTCCTCGGCCGGGGTGGTGACCAGCGCGGCGGTGGTGATGGTGGCGGTGTTCTCCATCTTCGCCACGCTCAGCATGATCGACTTCAAGCAGCTCGGCATCGGCCTGGCGGCGGCGATCCTGCTGGACGCCACGATCATCCGCGCGGTCGTGCTCCCGTCGGTGATGACGCTGCTGGGTGACGCGAACTGGTGGGCGCCGCGCTTCATGCGCCGCCGTACGGCCGCCCCGGCGGTCGAGCCGCCGCCCGCACCGGCGCCGGAGCTGGTCGGCGCCCGCTGACCAGGGCGCCCAGGCGGCGTCCGGCCCGCACGACATGCCCCGGGAGTCACGGCTCCCGGGGCATGTCGGTTCCGGTTCTTCGCCGTGGATTAAGGCCCCGACCAGCGGGGCATCTGGGCCGCCATGGACGAACAGCTGTCGCCGGCGGCCCGTCGCGCCCCGGCCTCCGCATCCCGCCGGCGGGCGTCGTGAGCACCGACACCGCGACCGGCACCGTACGGACCAACGTCCCGGCCCGCCTCGACCGGCTGCCGTGGTCCCGCTGGCACTGGATGATCGTCATCGGTCTGGGCACGGTCTGGATCCTCGACGGGCTCGAGGTGACGATCGTCGGGAACCTCTCCGGCAAGCTCGCCGAGCCGGGCAGCGGCCTGAACATCACCCAGAGCCAGGTCACCGGCCTGGCCGCCGCGCTCTACGTCGCGGGCGCCTGTACCGGCGCGCTCCTGTTCGGGTGGCTCACCGACCGGTTCGGCCGCAAGAAGCTGTTCCTGCTGACGCTCGGGCTGTACCTGGTCGCCACCGCGCTCACCGCGCTGTCGTTCGACACCTGGTGGTTCTTCCTGTTCCGGTTCCTCACCGGCATGGGCATCGGCGGTGAGTACGCCGCCATCAACTCGGCGATCGACGAGCTGATCCCGGCCCGCCACCGCGGCCGCATCGACATCATCATCAACGGCACGTTCTGGCTCGGTGCGGCGCTCGGCGCGCTGCTGACCGTACCGCTGCTCAACGGCCTGCCGACCAACCTCGGCTGGCGGGTGGCGTTCGGGCTGGGCGCGGTGCTCGGCGTGGTGATCCTGCTGGTCCGCCGGCACGTACCGGAGAGCCCACGGTGGCTGTTCATCCACGGGCACGCCGACGAGGCCAACCACCTCGTGGACTCGGTCGAGGCCGAGGTGAGACGGGAGACCGGCAGGGACCTCGCCGAGGCGGACAACTACATCGAGATCCGGCAGCGCAGGAGCACGAACTTCCTGGAGATCGCCCGGACGCTGTTCCGCCGCTACCCGAAACGGGCCACGCTGGGCTTCGCGCTCTTCATCGGCCAGGCGTTCCTCTACAACGCGATCACGTTCGGGTTCGCCCAGATCCTGGAGACGTTCTTCGACGTCCCGCCCGGCAACAGCGGCTACTACTTCGCGGTGATCGCGGTCGGCAACCTGCTCGGCCCGCTGCTGCTGGGCCGGCTGTTCGACACCGTCGGCCGGGTGCCGATGATCGCCGGTTCGTACATCGGCTCGGGTGTGCTGCTGCTCGGCACGGCCTGGCTGTTCCATTCCGGCGTGCTGAGCGCCGTGACCATGACCGCCTGCTGGTGCGCGGTGCTGTTCTTCGCCTCGGCCGGCGCGAGCGCGGCGTACCTGACGGTCAGCGAGATCTTCCCGATGGAGACCCGGGCCATGGCGATCGCGTTCTTCTACGCGATCGGCACCGCCGCCGGTGGCATCACCGGCCCGCTGCTCTTCGCCAAGCTGGTCGGCAGCGGGGAGGTCGGGCAGACCGTGCTGGCGTTCGTCATCGGCGCCACCGTCATGATCATCGGCGGGCTGGTGGAGCTGACGCTCGGCGTCAAGGCCGAGGGCAAGTCGCTGGAGGACCTGGCCACCCCGCTGAGCGCGGAACACGCGGGGGTGCCGTCGCAGCGCGGCGGCGAGACGACCGCCCCGGCCGCCGGCGCGCCCACCGGCTGACCGCGCACCCCGGCGCCCCCGCTCCCGACGGGCGGGGGCGCCGGGGCGTCACGGCAGCGCGCACGGCTCCCGCCAGGAGTCCAGCTGGCGGTCCTTGCGGATCGAGGCGAAGCCGTAGCCGACCGAGGTGACGCAGAAGTCCGCCGGCTCGCCGGTGTACTCGACGTGGAAGACCGGCTTGCCGGCGTCGACGAACGGCAGCAGCTTCGCGCACTCGCGGCGGCGTACGCACTCCTGGTTGACCGCGAAGTCGAAGTCGGGGGCCAGCGCGGCCACCTGCGCGACGTCGTCGACCAGGCCGGGGGAGAGGTCCAGCTTGCGGGCCAGCCCGGCCAGCCGGCGGTTGAACAGCAGTTGGTCGTCGAAGTCCAGCGGGAAGCCGGAGCGGTGCCGGTAGCCGTCCGCGTCGGCGAACGCCACCGCGCCGAAACCCTTGCCCCGGCACAGCCGGAACCGGTCGGCCAGCACCGGCGCGAGCGCGTCCCAGTTCCGTACGTCCAGGAAGCGGCTTCCCGGCCGCCCCGGCACGGCCGTACCGCGTACGGCGGCGGGGAAGCGGGTGGCGTCCGGTTCGTCGGCGGCGTACGTGCCGACCCGGACGTGGCAGACCAGCCGGCGGTCCTGCTCGCGCAGCGCGGCGGTCTCGGCCGAGGTGGTCGCCACCGGGTCGAGGAGGAAGACGTCGGCGTCGACGGTGGTGTCCACCGGGGTGGTGAGCTGCCACTGCCACCGCCAGCTGCCGGCCTGGGCGGCCGGCCAGGGCGTGGGCGCGCCGGGCGGCGTGATCGGCCGGCGGCAGGCCGGCACCGGGGCGAGCAGCAGCGCGGTCAGCGCGAGCGCCACGCCCCGGCGCGGGCCACGTCGGCGGACGTGGGCCGGCCGGGAGCGCGGCACGGCCCACACCGGCCGGATCCGCATCGACAGCTCCCCGGACGCGGGCGGCCCGACGCCGCCCCCGACCGGTCAACGAGCGCCGGGCCGGTCACGACGCGCGGTCAGCTCGGGGTGGCGAAGACCTGCGTCCAGTACGGCCCGTTGCTGCGCGCAACGCCCACACCGATCTGGGTGTACGAGCAGTTGAGGATGTTCTTCCGGTGGCCTTCGGAGTTCATCCAGCCCTCCATGACCGCCGCCGGGGTCTGGTAGTTCCAGGCCACGTTCTCGCCCACCATGCGGTAGCTGTAGCCGGCGGCCTTGACCCGGTCCCAGGGCTGGCTGCCGTCGCTGCCCGTGTGGTCCATCTTCTGGTGGTCGGCCTGGTCCTGGCTGTGCCGCTGGGCGGCCAGGTTCAGCTTGGCGTTGACGGTGAGCGCCTTGCAGCCGGCCTTCGCCCGCTCCTGGTTGACGATCGTGACGACCTTCTGGAGTTCGGCGCTGAGGCCGGTCGTGGCGGTGGCCTTGGTGCTCGTGGAGCCGCCGCTCGACCCGCTCGACCCGCCGCCGCTCGGGGCGCTGCTGCGCTCCTGCTGCCGCGACGGTGCGGTGCTGCGGCTCGGCTTCGGGGTGGCCTTCTTCGTCGGGCTCGGCGCGGCGGTGGTCGGTACGGCCGACGGGCTCGCCGACTCGGGGGCGAGCGCGTCGGCCGGCCCCTCCTCGGTGCCGTCGGGCGCCTGCGGCGCGGCGGCCACCGGCGCGTCGGCGGAGGTGCGCTTCGTCCCCTGGTCGTCGCCGGGCAGCAGGACGGCGCCCACGCCGAGGCTCACCACGAGCGTCGCCGCGGCGGCGGCCCCGCCGATCACGAGCGGCCGGGACAGGCGCCGCTTCGGGCGCCGGTCGTCGGCGGGGGTGTCGGTCGCCGGCTGCCAGGTCGCGGCGGGCTGCTCCCAACCGCCGGCCGGCTGCTCGTGCCCCTGCCAGGCGGTGGGCTGCTCGTGGCCCTGCCACGCCGTCGGCTGCTCCTGGCCCTGCCACGCCGTGGGCTGTTCGTGGCCCTGCCACGCGGGCTCCTGGCCGTGCCAGGCGGCGGTCGGCTGCTCCTCGCCGTTCCACCGGTCCCGGGGCGGCGGGTAGGAGCCGGCGGGTACGTAGGCCGGGGGCGCGCTCTCGGGGCGGTAGCCCTCGGCGGCCGGCGGTCCGTGACCGGCGGGCGGCTGCGGCGCTCCGTCCCCGAACAGGTACGACGACCGCGGCTCGGGCCGGTCGCTGAGCCACGCCGGACCCTCGTCGGTCGGCGGCTCGGGACGCCGGCGGGCGCCCTCCGGTTCGATCGGGTCGTTCCAGCGGTACACGCCTGTCCCCTCCACGGGTCGGTTGCGGGCCCGGGTGACGCTACGGGTGCGCTCCGAGCTGCGGCAACGTGGCTAAGAAAGAGTTAAGGCGAAGCCTGCGGCAAGGATGAGTCGTTCACACATTTCTGGCGTACAGTAAAGGCGTCCGGACAGAGCGTGTCCGCGCCTTGTGGCAGCCCCCGGCGAGTGGACCGGCTGACGTGGAGATGATCTACGGCCTTGGTCAACTTGACGAAGGAGGGGGTTTCGGCTCAATATGTAGGTGTCGCCAGTCGCGCCCAGCCATGCCCCGATGCAGTGGGAATGGTAGCCGCGAACATCATGGGCGCGCGTTGGCCGGCCTTTCCGGCAGCGCACATCAAGGAGTCAGCATGGCGAAGGCCCTCTACGGCCACGTAAGTGCAGCGCCCGACCGGCGTCTGCTCGACGAGGTCACCCGACTGCGTGCCAGGGTTCAGGCACTGGAGTTCGAGATCACGCGTCTGCGCGCCGACAACGATCGGCTTGCGGCGGCAGCGGCGGAGGCGGATGACCTCCTCCGTCTGGCTGAGCCCGCACTGACCTGATCTCCAGTTGTCGGAAAACTGAATCGCACCACACCGAAAAGCGCGCCGACACTCAAGTGCCGGCGCGCAGCCATGTTCGTACCCCTTTTCGTCGCCGCCGCCGCAATTATCGATCTTGCGGAACCGCCCGGAATTGCGCCCGGTAATTGTGATCATGCATTTCTGTTCCCTCCGCGACCACCGGGCCGAAAGCGGACAGCCGGTCCGGCGGGTGGGTCGCGTGGCGGCGGCGCCCCGGTCCCGGGTTAGTCTGCGGGTTCACCAGGTCCGCGCAGCCGGCGACGGTACGGCGGCCACCGGACGAGGATCGAGAAGGTGCATCTCAAGAGCCTGACGGTGAAGGGCTTCAAATCCTTCGCCTCCGCCACGACGTTGAAGCTGGAGCCCGGGATCACCTGCGTGGTGGGCCCGAACGGCTCCGGCAAGTCCAACGTCGTCGACGCCATCGCCTGGGTGCTCGGCGAGCAGGGCGCCAAGGCGCTGCGCGGCGGCAAGATGGAGGACGTCATCTTCGCCGGCACCGCCGGGCGGGCGCCGCTGGGCCGGGCCGAGGTCACCCTCACCATCGACAACACCGACGGCGCGCTGCCGATCGAGTACACCGAGGTCTCCATCACCCGCCGGATGTTCCGCTCCGGCGAGAGCGAGTACGAGATCAACGGCGACTCCTGCCGTCTGCTGGACATCCAGGAGCTGCTGTCCGACTCGGGCATCGGCCGCGAGATGCACATCATCGTCGGGCAGGGCCGGCTCGACGGGATGCTGCACGCCAAGCCGGAGGACCGGCGGGCGTTCATCGAGGAGGCGGCGGGCGTCCTCAAGCACCGCAAGCGCAAGGAGAAGGCGCTGCGGAAGCTCGACGCGATGCAGACCAACCTCAACCGCCTGACCGACCTCACCGCCGAGCTGCGCCGCCAGCTCAAGCCGCTGGGCCGGCAGGCCGAGGTGGCCCGCCGCGCCGCCGGGATCCAGGCCAACCTGCGCGACGCCCGGCTGCGGCTGCTCGCCGACGACCTGCACACGCTGCGGACCACACTGGACAAGGAGATCGCCGACGAGACCGCGCTGCGCGAGCGGCGCGAGCTGATCGAGGCCGAGCACGGCGAGGTGCAGGGCCGCCTCGGCGAGCTGGAGGCGGCGCTGGCCGAGGACGCGCCGCTGCTCGCGGCGGCGCAGGACACCTGGTACCGCCTCTCCGCGCTCCAGGAGCGGTTCCGCTCGATCGAGCAGTTGGCCCGGGAGCGGCTGCGTCACCTCAGCGCCGCCGGCGACGACGAGCGCCCCGGCCGCGACCCGGAGCAGCTGGAGGCGGAGTCGCGGCGCGTACGCGAGCAGGAGGAGGAGCTGCGCGCCGCGCTCACCGAGGACCAGATCCGGCTGGCCGAGGCGGTCGAGCACCGCCAGGAGCTGGAACGGCAGCTCGCCGCCGCCGAGCGGGAACTGGTCGCCGCCGCCAAGGCCATCGCCGACCGGCGGGAGGGGCTGGCCCGTCTGACCGGCCAGGTCAACTCCGCCCGGGCGCGGACCACGAGCGCCGGCGAGGAGATCGAACGGCTGGCCGCCGCGCACACCGACGCGATGGGCCGGGCCGAGAAGGCGCAGGCCGACCTGGACGCGGTCGCCGAACAGTCGACCGAGGCGGACCGGGACAACGCCGACCTGGACGCCCGGCACGACGAGGCGGTGGCCGTGCACGAGCGGGCCCAGGCGGCGGTGCGCAGCCTGGCCGACGGTGAGCGCGCCGCCGAGAAGGACGCCGCCACCTGGAAGGCCCGCGAGGAGGCGCTCGCCATGGGCCTGCGCCGCAAGGACGGTGCCGGTGAGCTGCTCGCCCGCGCCGACCAGGTGCCGGGGCTGCTCGGCAGCCTCGCCGGGCTGCTCACCGTCGCCCCCGGTGACGAGGCGGCGCTGGCCGCCGCGCTGGGCGGCCTGGCCGACGCGGTCGCGGTCAGCGGCGTGGACGAGGCAGTCGAGGCGATGCGGCTGCTGAAGATCTCCGACGCCGGCCGGGCCGGGTTGCTCGTCGGCAGCCCCGCCGGGCCGGGCATGGACGGCTCCGCCGACGCGCTGCGCCCGAAGCTGCCCGAGGGCGCCCGCTGGGCCCCGGACCTGGTGGAGTGCTCGGCCGCGATCCGCCCGGCCGTGCACCGGGCGCTGCGCGACGTGGCGCTCGTCGACGACCTGGCCGCCGCGTCCGCGCTCGTCGCCGCGAACCCGGAGCTGCGCGCGGTCACCCCCGACGGCGACGTGGTCGGTGCGTACGCGGCGGCGGGCGGGTCGGCCAAGGCGCCGAGCTTCATCGAGGTGCAGGCCGCCGTCGAGGAGGCGCGCGCCAACCGGGCCACCGCCGAACGCACCGCCGCCGAGCTGCGCGAACAGCTGGCCGAAGCGCGCGCCGAGGTGACCGCCGCCAAGGAGGCGGTGCAGCACGCCGCCGCCGCCAAGCGGGAGGCGGAGAGCCACCGCAACGCCGCCGCGCGCCGCCTCGCCGAACTGGGCGCCGCCGCCCGCTCGGCGAAGGCGGAGACCGACCGTCTCGGCGAGTCCCGGGCCCGCGCCGAGGCGGCCCGGGAACGGGATCTGGCCGCGCTCGCCGAGTTGGAGGAACGGCTCCGGCTGGCCGAGGCCACCCCGATCGACGCCGAGCCGTCCACCGAGGAGCGGGACCAGCTCGCCGCCATGGTGCCGCAGGCACGGCAGAACGAGATGGAGGTCCGGCTCGCGGTGCGTACCGCCGAGGAGCGGGTGGCCTCGATCGCTGGGCGGGCCGACTCGCTGGCCCGGCAGGCCACCGCCGAACGGGCGGCGCGGGAGCGCGCCGCGGCCCGGCGCGCGGCCCGCACGCGCGGCGCCCAGATCGCCCGGGCCGTGGTCGGCGGCGCCCGCGAGGCGCTCACCCGGCTCACCGTCTCGATCGCCCGGGCCGAGGAGCACCGCGACGCCGTCGCCCGCGAGCGCGCCGCCCGCGAGGCCGAGCTGTCCGAGGTACGCGGTGCGGCCAAGCGCCTCGCCGCCGAGCTGGAACGGCTCACCAGCCAGGTGCACCGCGACGAGGTGGCCCGTGCCGAGCAGCGGATGCGCATCGAGCAGCTGGAGGCGAAGGCGGCCGAGGACTTCGGGCTGGACGTGGCCACGCTCGTCGCCGAGTACGGCCCGGACCGGCTGGTCCCGCCCACCGACGCGGACGTGGCGCTCGCCGAGAAGGACGGCCGGCCGGTGCCCGAGCCGGTCCGCTACGAGCGGCCGGTGCAGGAGAAGCGGGCGGCCAAGGCGGAGCGGGAACTGGCCCTGCTGGGCAAGGTGAACCCGCTCGCGCTGGAGGAGTTCGCGGCGCTGGAGGAGCGCTTCAAGTTCCTCTCCGAGCAGCTGGAGGATCTCAAGGCCACCCGGCGCGACCTGCTCACCGTGGTCAAGGACGTGGACGACCGCATCCTGGAGGTCTTCGCCAGCGCGTTCGAAGACACCGCCCGGGAGTTCGAGCAGGTCTTCACCGTGCTGTTCCCCGGCGGCGAGGGCCGGTTGGTGCTCACCGACCCGGAGGACCTGCTCACCACCGGTGTCGAGGTCGAGGCCCGCCCGCCGGGCAAGAAGATCAAGCGGCTCTCGCTGCTCTCCGGCGGGGAGCGGTCGCTGACCGCCGTGGCGATGCTCGTGGCGATCTTCCGCGCCCGGCCCAGCCCGTTCTACATCATGGACGAGGTGGAGGCGGCGCTCGACGACGTGAACCTGGGCCGCCTGATCACGCTGCTGGCGCAGTTGCGGGAGAAGAGCCAGCTCATCGTGATCACGCACCAGAAGCGGACCATGGAGATCGCCGACGCGCTCTACGGGGTGACCATGCGCGCCGGTGTGACCCAGGTGATCAGCCAGCGGCTCAACCGGGCCGACGACGAGGAACAGGTGACGAGCGAGTGAGTCGGGAACGCGCCACGGCGCTCCTGGTGGACTTCGACGGCGTGCTGCGCCGCTGGGATCCGGCGGTGGCCGCGGGTGTCGAGCGGGAGTACGGGCTGACCGAGGGTGTCCTCGGTGAGATCGCGATGTCCTGGGGAATGCTCCAGCCGGTGCTCACCGGCCAGGTCAGCCACGCCCAGTGGATGATGAGCGTCGCCGACGCGCTGACCCCCGCGGTCGGCGTGGATCGGGCGCGTGCGGCCGTTGCGGAGTGGCAGAGCTACCGCGGCGAGGTCGACCCGGAGGTGCTGGCGTTCGTCCGCGAGGTGCGGGCGGCGGGCATCCGGGTGGGGCTGGGCACCAACGCCACCGACCTGCTCGACGCCGACCTGGCCGCGCTGGGCCTGACCGAGGAGCTGGACGTGATCGTCAACTCCTCGGTCATCGGGGTGCACAAGCCGGCGAAGGAGTACTTCCAGGCCGCCTGCGAGGCGCTGGGGACGCCGCCGGGGCGGGTGCTGTTCGTCGACGACGAGGACCGCGCGGTGGCCGGTGCCCGGGTGGCGGGCCTGTCCGCGCACCGCTGGAGCGGCCCGGCCGACCTGCGGTACCTGCGGGCGGCGCTGGCGTACTGAGCCGGGTCAGCTTCCGGTCACGCCGTCGACGCGTTCCCGGATCAGGTCCGCGTGGCCGTTGTGCCGGGCGTACTCCTCGATCACGTGCACGTACACCCAGCGGAGGCTGATCTCGCCGGTGCTGCCGTCGGGCAGGCGGTGCCGGAACGTGTGGTCCAGCGGCAGGTCGGCAACGGCCCGGTCGGCCGCCTCGATCTCGGCCCGCAGCGTGGCGAACGCCTCGGCCGGGTCGGCGTCGGCGACGTCGTTGAGGTCGGCGTCCGGGTCGGTGCTGTAGTCGTAGAGGTCCGGCAGGTCCAGGCCGGCGGCGCGGTGGCGGAACCACCACCGCTCGACGTCGGCCAGGTGCCGGACCAGGCCGAGCAGCGTCAGCCCGGAGGGCTCCACGCTCGGTGTGCGCAGTTGCTCGGCGGTCAGCCCGGCGCACTTGTGTTGCAGGGTGTCACGGTGGAGGTCGAGCCAGCCTTGCAGCATTGTGCGCTCGTCGGCGACGTAGGGTTCGTGGCGGCGGTCGATCTCGGGTGCGGTCCAGGTCATCCGAGGGATGCTAGGTGAGCGCCGGGCACCCCGCGACGCGTTAACCGCCGGCTCACGGCACCACGACGACCGGCCAGCGGCCGGTGCGGACCAGCCGGGTGGCGACCGAGCCGACCAGCCTGTGCCCGGCCTGCTCGGAGGAGCCGACCACCACCATGTCGGCCCGGTGCTCGTCGGCGGCCCGGCACAGCTCGGTGTAGGCGTCGCCGCGCCGGCACAGGAACGTCACCGGCAGGTCCAGCTCCTCGGCCCCGCGCCGGCACTCGGCGCGCAGCTCGTCGGCCAGCTCGTCGTGGGTCTGCTGGACCGCCCCGGCCACCACGCCGGAGAGCATCGCGCTGTACGAGGTCGGCGAGCTGACGAACACCGCCACCAGCGTGGCGCCCTGCCGCCGGGCCAGTCCGGCGGCGTACGCGGCGGCTCGCATCGAGGTGCGGCTGCCGTCCACGCCGACGAGCACCACCCGTGGCCCGTCCGTACCCCGTTCGTAGGGCAGCGGACGGGTCCGCGGGCCGTACCGCTCACGTTCCGCGGCGTCCATCGTCAGTCTCCCGCTCCGGCCGGGATCGCCTCGGCCGTCTCCCGCCCGGCGGGGACCGGCTCGGCGTTGGAGCGGCGCAGCGGCACCTCCCGGATGAGGACCACCGCGACGAGGGCGAGCAGCCCGAACGGTGCGGCGGCCAGGAAGATGTCACCGGCGGCGTGCCCGTACGCGGCCTCGACCACGGTGCGGATCGGGCCGGGCAGCGTGTGCACGTCCGGCAGGCCGCCGCCGGCCGACCCGGAGGCCGGGATGCCGAGGCGGCTCAGGCCGTCGGCCATGTAGCCGGTGACCCGGTGCCCGAGCACCGCGCCGAGCGCGCTCACGCCGATCGCGCCGCCGAGGCTGCGGAAGAACGCCACCACCGAGCTGGCCGCGCCGAGTTCGTCCGGGCGGACCGTGTTCTGCACGGCCAGCACCAGGTTCTGCATGCTCATGCCGACGCCGAGGCCGATCAGGGCCATGAAGACGGCGAGGTGCCAGTACGGTGTGTCCGCGCGCATGGTGCCCATCAGCGCGAAGCCGGCGGTGAGCAGCACCGAGCCGATGACCAGCCAGCTCTTCCAGCGGCCGGTGGCGGTGATGATCCGGCCGACCACCGTGGAGGAGACCAGCAGGCCGCCGATCATCGGGAGCGTCATCAGGCCGGACATGGTCGGGCTGGCGCCGCGGCTGATCTGGAAGTACTGCCCGAGGAACACCGAGGCGCCGAACATGCCGACGCCGACCGCGATGCTGGCGACGACGGCGAGCGTGATGGTGCGGTTGCGGAACAGCCGCGGCGGGATCATCGGGTCGGCGGCACGCTTCTCGACCCGGGCGGCGAGCACGCCGAGCGCCGCCGCGCCGGCCACCATCACGCCGCTCTGCCAGGAGATCCAGTCGTACTTGTCGCCGGCCAGTGTGATCCAGACGAGCAGCAGCGAGACGGCGGCGGTGATGAGCGTGGCGCCCCACCAGTCGATCGTCACGTCGCGCTTGACCACCGGCAGGCGCAGCGTGCGCTGGAGCACGATCAGGGCGAGCACGGCGAACGGCACGCCCACGTAGAAGCACCAGCGCCAGCCGAGCCAGGACGTGTCCACGATCACGCCGCCGATGAGCGGCCCGCCGATGGTGCCGACGGCCATGACCGCGCCGAGGTAGCCGCTGTACCGGCCGCGCTCGCGCGGCGCGATCATCGTTGCCATGATCACCTGGGCGAGGGCGGTGAGGCCGCCCGCGCCGACGCCCTGCACGACCCGGCAGGCGATCAGCTCACCGGTGGTCTGTGCCTGTCCGGCGAGCACCGAGCCCAGCACGAAGACCACCAGGGAGAGCTGGACCAGCAGCTTCTTGCTGAACAGGTCGGAGAGCTTGCCCCAGATGGGCGTGGTCGCGGTGGTCGCCAGCAGCGTCGAGGTGACCACCCAGGTGTACGCGGACTGGCCGCCGCGCAGGTCGGTGATGATCCGCGGCAGCGCGTTGGAGACGACCGTGGAGGAGAGGATCGCGACGAACATGCCCAGCAGCAGGCCGGAGAGCGCCTCCAGGATCTGCCGGTGGGACATGTCGACGGCGGTCGCCCGTGCGGGCGCAGTCGCCTGAGTCATCGTGGATTGCCTCCGGAGCGGGGGAGAAAGGTTGCCTCGGGCAACCGTAGGAGGTGGTTGCCTAAAGCAACAACTTCACCCGGGCGGGCTTTGTTCCAGGTGGGGCCGGGTCAGAACGACTCGTTGAAGCGGTGCATCAGGCGGGCGAGGTCCGCGACGTCCTCTTGCGGCCAGCTTTCGAGGGAACGCCTTATCTGTCCGAGTCGGGCCGCCCGGGCCGCGTCGAACCGCCGGGTGCCCTCCTCGGTGAGGCTGAGCTGGGCCGCCCGCCGGTCCGTCGGGTCCGGGTCGCGGCGGACCAGGCCCAGCGCCTCCAGCCCGCCGATCTGGCGGCTGAGCGTGCCCTTGCCGATGCCCAGCTTCGCGGCCAGGTCGGTGAGCCGGATCGAGCCCGAGCGGCGCAGCCAGAGCAGCAGGCCGTACGCGTTGGGCTCCAGATTCGGGTGGACCTCGCGGGCGATCTCCCAGGACAGCGCCCGGCCGCGGCGCAGCAACGCGGTCAACTCGTGCTCCACGGCGCGCAGCGTCTCGTCCACGCTCAGAGGGTACTCAGTCCCCGTCGCTGAGTTGCTGTTGCGCCACCGGCCGCAGCTCGCCGTCGCTGGTCGTGCCCTCGATCACCACGGCGGCCTTACGGCCCTGGTGGGTGAGCGTGGCCACCGCGTTGCCGAAATAGGGCCCGGCCAGCTTCCGCCAGCGCACCGGCGGGCGGCGTACCCCGGCCGAACGCGCCAGCGCCCGGGTCGCCCCGGCGGGACCCGGATTCCAGCCGAGCGTCATCAGCGGGCGCATGCCGGCCGGCACCTGGTTGTGGATCGGCGAACAGGTGAGCTGGTGCACGGGCGTGCGGACGTCGCGGTCGGCGAACCGGGCCCGGGCCACGTACGAGTGGTGCACGTCACCGGAGAGCACGCTGATCGAGGCCGGTCGCGCGTACGCCGGCCCGGCGCCCACCCGCGCCCCGGTGCGCGGCGCGGTGCCGCTGCCCAGCCGCGCGAACAGCTCGCCCAGCGCCTCGAACGAGCGCCGGAACGCCGCCCAGTGCTCCAGGTCCAGCGCCCGGCGGATCTGCTCGGAGAGCCGGGCCACCCAGGGCCGGCTGGAGTCGGCCAGGCGCTCGTTCCACGCCTCGACGTGGTGGATGCCCGGCGGCAGCAGCCACGGCAGCGAGCTGCCCACCACCAGGTGGTCGTAGGTGCCGTGCGCCTGGTCGAGGAACCACGACCACTCGCCCGGCGGCAGCATCGCCCGGTTGCCCGGCTGGAGCACCCGGCTGGACCGGTTGTCCAGCATGACCAGGCGGGTGCGGCCCAGGTCCAGCGCGTAGCTCCACTGGTACTGCACGGCCCGCCAGCGCTCGGTGTCGTGCGCCAGGTCGGCCTCCTTGTCGACCCGCTCGCCGAACTCGTGCAGCACGCCTGTGGCGTCCTCGGCGGCCATCACCTTCGCGTACACCGGATCGGCGGCGATCTCGTCCGGGCTCAGGTTGCCCAGGTGCTGGTAGACCCAGTAGGAGGCGAGGCCGCTGCGGATCCGCTCGGCCCACCACGGCTGCTCGCGCATGTCCGCGCGCCACGACTGCGAGGTGTTCCAGTCGTCGATCACCTCGTGGTCGTCGAAGATCATCACGCTCGGCACGGTGGAGAACAGCCAGCGGATCTCCGGGTCGCGCCACGACTCCAGGTAGAGCTTGGTGTACTCGTCGAAGCTGACCACCTGCGTCGCCGGGGCGTCCTTCGGCCGCCGCCGGCGCCGCTTGAGCAGCCGCCGCACCGTCGGCGAGGTCTCGTCCGCGTACACCTGGTCGCCGAGCAGCACCAGCAGGTCGGGCAGCGCGGCCTCGTCGGGCGCGGCCATCACCCGCCGGGCGTACGCGTCGAGCGCGTCCGGCGGCAGCTTCCGCGCGGTGGAGTGCTGGGTGGTCTCCCGGCAGGAGCCGAACAGCAGCCGCACCGGCTGGTCCGCGTCGTCGAGCGCGCGGGTCCGGATCACGCTGGGCGGGAACGACGAGTCGGGCAGCGGCCACGCCACCTCGTCGTCGATCAGCACCTCGTAGGTCGTGACGCTGTCCGGGGTGAGCCCGGTCACCACCACGATCGCGTAGTGGTGGTCGTACGCGGAGAAGGTCGGTGCGCTGCCGGTGGCGCCGTCGGCCGTGCGGACGGTGACCACCGCGGGCGCGCTCGTCTCGACCCAGACGGTCGCCCGCGTGTCGACGACCCGGCGCAGCAACGGGCCGATGAGCAGGCGGGAACCGGGCACGACATACACCTCCGACAAGATCGTTTCGGCTGTTCCCTACCCGGCCGGCGGTTGCGGTACGCCTTCCGGTGCGAGCGTACCCGCAGGTTGTTCGCGTGCCGAGGCGGTGAGTGGGACGCCGTCGCCGGCATCTGACAGGATTTCGGGCATGACGGAATACCTCCTCGTCGCTCTCGCCCTGCTCGGCGTGCTGATCATCGGCGGCCTGAGCCTCGTGGTGCCCCGGCTGCGCCGGCGCCCGCAGCCGCCGCTGCCGCGCACGGAGGTCGACACCCGGACGGAGGAGGACCTGGCCGGCCCGCCGGTCGAGGCCCCGGAGGCGGAACTCACCACCGGCGTGGTGGTGGAGGCGCCGCCGGCCCCTCCGGTCGAGGTGCCGCAGGTCGAGGTGCCGGAACCCACGGCCGGCCGCCTGGTCCGGCTGCGCTCGCGGCTGTCCCGCTCGCAGAACGTCTTCGGCAAGGGCCTGCTCGGCCTGCTCAGCCGCGACCGGCTGGACGAGGACACCTGGGAGGAGATCGAGGACAGCCTGATCACCGCCGACGTCGGCATCGACGCCACCCGGGAGATCGTCGACCGGCTGCGCGAGCGGACCCGGGTGCTCGGCACCCGTACCGGTGACGAACTGCGGGCGCTGCTCGCCGCCGAGCTGGTCAACGCGCTCGACCCGGGCCTGGACCGCGCGCTGCGTACCGCGCCGAAGGAGGGCGTCCCGGCGGTGGTGCTCGTGGTCGGCGTCAACGGCGCCGGCAAGACCACCACCTGCGGCAAGATCGCCCGGGTGCTGGTCGCGGACGGCCGCAGCGTGCTGCTCGGCGCGGCCGACACGTTCCGGGCCGCCGCCGCCGACCAGCTGGAGACCTGGGGCGGCCGGGTGGGCGCCGAGACGGTCCGCGGGCCCGAGGCCGCCGACCCGGCGAGCGTCGCGTTCGACGCGGTCAAGCGCGGCATCGACACCGGCGTGGACACCGTGCTCATCGACACCGCCGGCCGGCTGCAGAACAAGGTCGGCCTGATGGACGAGCTGGGCAAGGTCAAGCGGGTGGTGGAGAAGCACGGCCCGATCGACGAGACGCTGCTGATCCTCGACGCCACCACCGGCCAGAACGGGCTGGAGCAGGCGCGGGTCTTCACCGAGGCGGTGAACGTCACCGGCGTGGTGCTGACCAAGCTCGACGGGACGGCCAAGGGCGGCATCGTGATCGCCGTGCAGCGCAAGCTCGGCATCCCGGTCAAGCTCGTCGGCCTCGGCGAGGGCAAGGACGACCTGGCCCCGTTCGACCCGGCACAGTTCGTCGACGCGTTGCTCGGCACCGAGCCGCTCGCCCGGGACGCGTAGCCTCTCCCGTGACGACTGACGATCGCGCCTACGCGGGGTGGCGCGACCCCAGCCACCCGTCGCCACGCCTCGGGAGACCGTACGTGACTTCGCAGGAGATCCCGCTGCACGGCGGGAACGTGAGCACAGTGGTCCGTGTGGGAGACACGGTCCGGCGCAACGCCGGCCCGTGGACGCCCTCCGTGCACGCGCTGCTGCGCCACCTGGAGTACGTCGGATTCACCGGCGCGCCCCGGGCGCTCGGCATGGACGAGCGCAACCGGGAGGTCCTGTCGTACCTGGAGGGGGAGTGCGGGGAGTACCCGCTGGCCCCGCACTGGGTCACCGACGAGGCCCTGGTGACTGTGGCCACCATGCTGCGGATGTTTCACGACGCGCAGTACGGCTTCACCCCGCCGCCCGGCGCGGTCTGGCGCTCGTTCGGGCCGCCCCCGCCGGACACCGAGGTCATCTGCCACCACGACGCCGCGCCGCACAACGTGATCTGGCGGCCGGACGGCACGCTCGGGCTGATCGACTTCGACCTCGCCTCGCCCGGCGCCCGCATCTACGACGTGGCGTACGCGGCCTGGACCTGGGTGCCGATCTTCTCCGACCGCGACTCGGTCACGCTCGGCTGGAAGCACCCGGACCGGCCGCGCCGGCTGCGGCTGTTCGCCGACGCGTACGGGCTGATCCCGCGCGACCGGCACCGCCTCATCCGGACCATCCGCAAGCGCATCGTCGACCACGTCGAGGGCATCCGGCGGATGGCCGCCGCCGGTGAGCCGGCGTTCGTCCGGATCGTCCACAAGGGTCACCTGCGTCGCCCTATGCGCGACCTGCGGCTGCTCGACTACGAGCGGCACCAGCTGGAGTACGCGCTCCGCTGACCAAGATCGGCGTTCTTCACACGCCGGAAACAACCCGTCACGCGTCGGAAATCGCGCGGTGTCGCTGAAGGAAACAGCCGGCGACAAAGCTTCCGCGCAACCGGCTGACGGGCGATGCTGCCAGGTCTCAGTCGGAGGGAGGAATACGACAACGAGAGGAGGCAGCGTGGAGATCGACACCGGGAACACTGCCTGGTTGCTTGTCTCGACTGCCCTCGTGCTGCTCATGACCCCCGGTCTCGCGCTGTTCTACGGCGGCCTGAACCGGTCCAAGGGCGTTCTGAACATGATGATGATGAGCTTCTCGTCCATCGGGCTCGTCAGCATCCTGTGGCTTTTCTACGGCTTCACCGTCGCCTTCGGCGAGGGCGGCAAGTTCTGGGGTGACCTGGGCCAGTACCTGGGCACCAAGACCTTCGTCGGCGAGAACGACCTGTGGGGCGAGACCGGCATCCCGATCTACGTCTTCATCGCCTTCCAGATGATGTTCGCGATCATCACCGTGGCACTGATCAGCGGCGCGCTGTCCGACCGGGTGAAGTTCGCCGGCTGGCTGCTGTTCGCGTTCGGCTGGGCCACGCTGGTCTACTTCCCGGTCGCCCACATGGTCTGGGGCGGCGGGCTGATCGGCGGCGACATCGGCGCGCTGGACTTCGCCGGTGGTACCGCTGTGCACATCAACGCCGGTGCGGCGGCGCTCGCGCTGGTGCTCGTGCTCGGCAAGCGGGTCGGCTGGCCGCGCGAGAGCATGAAGCCGCACAACGTCCCGATGGTCGCCCTCGGCGCCGCGCTGCTGTGGTTCGGCTGGTTCGGCTTCAACGCCGGCTCCGAGCTGACCGCCGACGGGGTCACCGCGCTGGCGTTCATCAACACCCAGGTCGCCACCGCCGCCGCGCTGCTCGGCTGGATCGTGGTGGAGTGGCTGCGCGACGGCAGGCCGACCCTGGTCGGCGCCTCGTCCGGCGCCATCGCCGGCCTGGTCGCGATCACCCCGGCCTGTGCGTTCATCACCCCGGCCGCAGCGGTGCTGCTGGGCGTGGTGGCCGGTGCGGTCTGCGCCCTCGCGGTCGGCCTGAAGTACCGGCTCGGCTACGACGACTCGCTCGACGTGGTCGGCGTGCACTTCGTCGGCGGCTGGATCGGCTGCCTCTGGATCGGCCTGTTCGGCACCGCCTCGGTCAGCTCGCTGGTGGAGACCGACGGCCTGTTCGTCGGCGGCGACGCCTCGCTGCTCGGCAAGCAGGCGATCAGCGCGCTGATCGTGAGCGTCTACTCCTTCGTGGTCGCCTTCGTCCTGGGCTTCGTGATCGACAAGACGATCGGCCTGCGGGTCTCCGCCGAGGCCGAGGTCGACGGCATCGACATCGCCGAGCACGCGGAGAGCGGCTACGACCTGTCGCCCACCACGGGCAGCAGCGGTGGCGCGTTCGCGATGGCCGGGATCGGCGCCGGCAAGCCGGCCGCGGAGCCCGCCGTCGAGACCGACGAGTCCGCGCCGGTCAGCGAGAAGGTCGCCGGTTAACGTTCCTGGGATGGAGGGGTTGGACATGAAGCTGGTGACCGCGGTCATCAAGCCGTACCAGCTGGACGCGGTGAAGGAGGCCCTGCACGCGCTCGGCGTGGCCGGGCTGACCGTCAGCGAGGTCCAGGGCTACGGCCGGCAGAAGGGGCACACCGAGGTCTACCGGGGTGCCGAGTACACGGTCGAGTTCCTGCCCAAGATCCGGGTCGAGGTGCTCACCGACGAGATGGACGTCGACAAGATCGTGGACGCGATCGTCGGCGCCGCCCGGACCGGCAAGATCGGCGACGGCAAGGTCTGGGTGACCGGCGTCGAGGAGGTCGTCCGGGTGCGTACCGGCGAGCGCGGGCTCGACGCCCTCTGATCGCCGGATCCGCCGACATGACCTCGTTGACCACCGCCTCCGGCCCCTCCGAGGGCCAGGCGGTGGTCAACGAGGTCGTCGGCGTACCCGGGGGCATCGGCGCGGCCGCCCGGTCCGCGCGGGCCGACGCGCTCGACGCCTGGCTGTGCCGGGCCTTCCCGGACCGGGACGGCGTCGCGCTCGTCGCGGTGGGCGGGCTGGGCCGCCGCCAGTGCGCCCCCTACGGCGACCTCGACCTGGTGCTGCTGCACGCCGGCGTGCCCGGCATCGACGAGCTGGCCGCGTCGCTCTGGTATCCGATCTGGGACGCCGGACTGCGGCTGGACCACTCGGTGCGCACCGTCGCCGAGGCGCTGTCGGTGGCCCAGGACGACGTCAAGGTCGCCCTCGGCCTGCTCGACGCCCGGCACGTGGCGGGCGACCCGGCGCTCACCGACCAGCTCTCCCGTACCGCCACCGACCACTGGCGGCGGACCGCGATCCGCCAGCTCCCCGGCCTGCGCGAGATCACCGCTGCCCGTTGGGAGGCGCACGGCGAACTGGCCTTCCTGCTCGAAGGCGACCTCAAGGAGGCGGCCGGCGGGCTGCGCGACGTGGGCATCCTGCGCGCCATCGCCACCGCCGGAGTCACCGACGCGCTCCGCCCGGCCGTGTACGCGGCACACCGGCGGCTGCTGGACACCCGCGACGCGCTGCACCAGCAGGTGGGCCGCCGGGTCGACCGCCTGGTCGCCCAGGAACGCGACGGCGTGGCGCGCCTGCTCGGCGCCGAGGACGGCGACGCGCTGCTGCGGCTGGTGGCCGGCGACGCCCGCACGGTGAGCCACGCCCTCGACGACGCCTGGCGGGCCGCCGACCGGCTCCGCTCCGGGCGGCACCGCGCCGCGCCCGGCCGTCCGCTGCGCCGCCCGGTCGCCCGGGACGTGGTGGAGCAGGACGGGGAACTGGTGCTCGCCCGCACCGCCATCGGGGCCCGCCCCGACCCGAGCCTGTCGCTGCGCGTGGCCGCCGCGGCCGCCACCACCCGGCTGCCGATCGCGCGGGCCACCTGCGAGTGGCTGGCCGCGTACTGCCCGCCGCTGCCCGCGCCCTGGCCACCGGCGGCCCGCGCCGCGCTGGTCACCCTGCTCGGCGCCGGTCCGGGCCTGGTGCCCGCCTGGGAGACCTGCGACAGGTACGGGCTGATCGACCGCTGGCTGCCCGAGTGGACCCGGATGCGCAGCCTGCCCCAGCACAACCCGGTGCACCGGTTCACGCTCGACCGGCACCTGGTGCAGACCGCGTACGAGGCGAGCCGGCACACCCGCGACGTGGAACGGCCGGACCTGCTGCTGCTCGGCGCGTTCCTGCACGACATCGGCAAGGGACTGCCCGGCGACCATTCGACAGTGGGCGCGCCGCTGGCCGAGGCGGTCGCCACCCGGGTCGGGCTGCCGCCGGACGAGGCGGCGCTCATCGGCACACTGGTCCGGCTGCACCTGCTGCTGCCCGACGTGGCCACCCGGCGCGACCTGTCCGACCCGAAGACCATCGCGGGGGTCGCCGGGCGCGTCGGCGACACCGGCACGCTGGAACTGCTGCACGCCCTGGTCCGCGCCGACGCCGCCGCCACCGGCCCGGCCGCCTGGTCCGGCTGGAAGGGCCGGCTGATCGCCGAACTGGTGAGCCGGGTGCGCACCACGCTGGACACGGGCGTGGTGCCCGCCCCGCCGGCTCCGGACCCGGCGCTGGTGGCGGGGCCGCTGCCGGTCGTACACCTGGGGGAGGACCGGGTGTCGGTGGCCGCGGCCGACCGGCGCGGGCTGCTCGCCACAGTCGCCGGCTGCCTGGCGCTGCACCGCCTGGAGGTGATCTCCGCGGACGCCGCCACCGTCGACGGCCGGGCCCTGGTCGAGTGCCGGGTGCAGCCGCGCTACGGGCTGGCCCCGGAGCCGATCGCGCTCAGCGCCGACCTGCGCCGCGCGGTCGGCGGCGACGTCTCGGTCATCCAGCGGCTGCGCGGGCGGGCGCTCGCCGCGCGCGGCCAGGGCGCCGCGCCCCGGGTGGTCTGGCACCGGGAGGCGGCCACCGACGCGGTCCTGCTGGAGCTGCGGGCCGCCGACGCGGCCGGGCTGCTGTACCGGGTGACCTGTGCGCTGGACGAGGCCGGCGCCCAGGTGCGCGCGGCCCGGATCTCGACGCTCGGCGGCGACGTGGTGGACACGTTCTACCTGGTCGGCGGCGGGCCCTCGGACGAGGAACGGGCCCGGATCGAGGCCGCCGTGCTGGCCGCCGTGTAGCGGAACGGGCCGCCGGGCCGGAGCGGGCGGGTAGGCGGCGGGATACCCTAACGGTGGGTTGGACCACCGGCCCGGCAGCATGTGCCCGCCGAAAACGACAAACGGGATGTTCGCGTGTTTGACACCTTGAGTGACCGCCTGTCCGGGATCTTCACCAAGCTCCGCGGCAAGGGCCGGCTCACCGACGCCGACATCGACGCCACCGCGCGCGAGATCCGGATGGCGTTGCTGGAGGCCGACGTCGCCCTGCCGGTGGTCAAGGGCTTCATCGCGAACGTCAAGGAGCGGGCGCGCAGCGCCGAGGTCTCCCAGGCGCTCAACCCGGCGCAGCAGATCGTCAAGATCGTCAACGAGGAGCTGATCAACGTCCTCGGCGGCGAAGGGCGGCGGCTCCAGTTCGCCAAGAACCCCCCGACGGTGATCATGCTGGCCGGCCTCCAGGGCTCCGGCAAGACGACGCTCGCCGGCAAGTTGGCCCGCTGGCTCAAGAGCCAGGGCCACCAGCCGCTGCTCGTCGCCGCCGACCTCCAGCGTCCCAACGCCGTCGGGCAGCTCCAGGTGCTCGGTGGCCGGGCCGGCGTCGAGGTGTACGCCCCGGCGCCCGGCAACGGCGTCGGCGACCCGGTGCAGGTGGCCCGCGACTCGATCGAGCACGCCCGCCGCGCCGCCCGGGACATCGTCATCGTCGACACCGCCGGCCGGCTCGGTATCGACACCGAGATGATGCAGCAGGCCGCGAACATCCGCGACGCGGTCCAGCCCGACGAGGTCATCTTCGTCATCGACGCCATGGTCGGTCAGGACGCGGTGCGCACCGCCGAGGCGTTCCGCGACGGCGTGGGCATCACCGGCGTGGTGCTGTCCAAGCTCGACGGCGACGCCCGCGGTGGCGCCGCGCTCTCCGTCCGCGAGGTGACCGGCCAGCCGATCCTGTTCGCCTCCACCGGCGAGAAGCTGGAGGACTTCGACGTCTTCCACCCGGACCGGATGGCCAGCCGGATCCTCGGCATGGGCGACGTCCTCACTCTGATCGAGCAGGCCGAGGCGGCCTTCGACTCCGATCAGAAGGAGAAGATGACCGCCAAGCTGATGGGTGGGGAGACCTTCACGCTGGAGGACTTCCTCGACCAGCTCATCGCGGTCCGGCGGATGGGCCCGATCGCCAACGTGCTGGCCATGATGCCGGGCATGGGGCAGATGAAGGACCAGCTCGCCGAGCTGGACGACAAGCACTTCGACCGGGTCACCGCGATCATCCGGTCGATGACCCCGGCCGAGCGCACCAACCCGAAGATCATCAACGGCTCCCGCCGGGCCCGGATCGCGGGCGGCTCCGGCGTCACCGTCATGGACGTCAACCAGCTGCTCAACCGCTTCGCCGACGCGCAGAAGATGATGAAGCAGATGGGCGGCATGATGGGCCTGCCCGGCGGTGGCCGGCGCAAGGCGACCAAGTCGCCGAAGAACAAGCGCAAGGGCACCAAGGGCGGCGGGCGGCCGCGTACCGGCGCCGGGATGCCGGGCGGCTTCCCGGGCGGCATGCCGCAGCTCCCGCCGGGCCTGGACCCGGGCGACCTGGCCGGTGGGCAGGGCCTGCCGCCGGGCTTCAAGCTCCCGAAGATCGACTTCAACAAGCTGGGCAAGGGCGGCGACAAGGGCGCCCGCTAGCGTGTCGGTGACGGTGGGCGATGTGATCATCACCTAGGGTCAGTTCGCCCCCTGGAAGGAGATGTCATGACCGCGGCCCCGATCCTGCCGGAGCGGCACGAGTGGACGGTCGACGACCTGGGCGAACTGCCCAAGGACCTTCCGTACGAACTGATCAACGGAAGGTTGATCGTGCCGTCGCCCACCGCCCTGCACCAGGACCTGTGTGTCCGTCTCCTGCTCGCGCTTGAGGTCAACTGCCCGCCGGAGTTCCTGGTGAGCATCGACCTGTCCATGCGGGTCGACCGCCGCAACGAGCCGCGCCCGGACGTGGTGGTGATCCGGCGCAAGCACGCCGCCCGGTCGCCGGTCCCGGTCGAGGACGCGCTGCTCGCCGTCGAGGTCGTCTCGCCGACGTCGCACTTCCGCGACCTGTACGACAAGGCGAAGGTCTACGCCCGCTCCGGGGTCCGCTCCTACTGGGTGGTGGATCCGCAGCACGAGCGGATCGCACTCACCGAGTACACGCTCGACGGCGCCGCCCGCGAGTACGAGCAACTGGCACACACCGAGGACCTGTTCGTCACCGAGCGGCCCTGGAAGGTCTCGGTCGACCTGCCAGCGCTGACCGCGCGGCGCAACGACCTGCTCGCCGGCGAGGAGGACTGATCGGGTAGGACTGTGCACATGGCTCTGCACGTGCGCGGTGTGTTCCTTCCCGACGACGAGGTCCGGGACGTCTGGCTGGTCGGCGACCGGGTCACCTTCGAACCGGTGCCCGGTGCCGAGACGGTGGCCGACGGCGGTTTCGTCCTTCCCGGCCTGACCGACGCGCACTGCCACATCGGCATCGCCCGCGGCGGCAGCCCGATCACCTCGCTCGACCAGGCCCGGGAGCTGGCCCGGATCGACCGGGACGCGGGCGTGCTGGCGATCCGCGACGCCGGTTCGCCGTACCCGTACCCCGAACTGGAGGACGAGCCGGACCTGCCGCGACTGTCCCGCGCGGGCCGGCACGTCGCGCCGCCGAAGCGCTACCTGCGCGACATCGGCGTGGAGGTCGGCGCCGCGGAGGTGGCCGCGACGGTGGCCGCGCAGGCCGCGGCCGGCAACGGCTGGGTCAAGCTGGTCGGCGACTGGATCGACAGGGGGGTGGGGGACCTGGCGCCGGCCTGGGACGCCGACACCATGACCGCGGCGGTCGCCGCCGCGCACGCCGCCGGGGTACGCGCGGCGGTGCACACCTTCTCCGAGTCGGCCGTGGAGATCATGGTGCGGGCCGGGGTGGACTCGGTGGAGCACGGCACCGGGCTGAGCCTCGACCTGATCGACCTGATGGCCCGGCAGGGCACCGCGTTGGTCCCCACGATGATCAACATCCGGACGTTCGGCCACATCGCGGAGCAGGCCCGGCCCAAGTTCCCCGGGTACGCCGACCACATGCTCGCCCTGCGGGACCGTTTCCCCGAGGTGGTGCGCGCCGCGCACGAGGCGGGCGTGCCGATCTACGTCGGCACCGACGCGGGCGGCGGCATCGACCACGGCCTGGCGGCCGAGGAGATGCTGCTGCTGCACGAGCAGGCCGGGATGTCCGCCCCGGACGTGCTGGCGGCCGCCTCCTGGGGGGCCCGCGAGTGGCTCGGCTTCCCCGGGCTGGTCGAGGGCGGCCTCGCCGACCTGGTGGTCTACCCCGAGGATCCGCGCCGCGACCTGCGCGTGGTCCGCGCGCCCAGCCGGATCGTGCTGCGCGGCCGGGTCGTCCGCTGAGCGGCCGTCGCGGGCGGCGGGCCTAGCGGGCGGTCGCCGCCATCACGAACAGGCGCACCGCCAGGTCGGCCAGCCGGTCGGCGGTCTCCTCGACCGGGCCGCCGGGCAGCACGATGTGGCTCACCACCAGGCGTACGACGCTGTCCGCCGCGAACGCCAGCGCCGCCGGGTCGGCGTCCGGCAGGCGGTGCCCGGTCCACTCCAGCAGCGCCGCCGCGGCCTCGGCGAGCACCAGTTCGGACCGGGTGGTCAGGTACGGCAGCAGCTCCTCCGAACCGCCCCGGGTGCTGGTCAGCACCGCCCGGACCAGCGGGTTCTCGGCGGCCGAGGCGAGGGTGCGGTGGATCGCCGCGTACGCGGCCGCGCGGACGTCCGAGTCGTGCTCGTCGAGCGCGGACCGGACCTGGCCGACGAACCGGTCCACCTCGTGCCGGGCCAGCGCATCGCCCAGGCCCGCCTTGGTGCCGAACTCGTTGTAGACCGTCTGCCGGCTCACCCCCGCCGCGCTCGCGACGGCGCCCATCCGGACCCCGGCCCAGCCGGTCGTGACGGTCAGCGAACGGGCGGCGTCGACGATCGACTCGCGCACCGGTGTGACATTCCTCGGCTTAGGCATGGTGATCGAAGTCTACGGGCGCTCGTCAGCGCACCTCGAGTTCGTACTCCGCCTCGACCCGGAACGTTCCGTCGTCGTGGCCGCCGAAGGTCAGGTGGTGCGTCCCCGGCGCGGGTGGCGGCACCAGACCCCACAGGCCCCAGCAGGAGACGTGCACCGGCCACGGCCACGCGGTGACGACGTTGTTGAAGAACCCCCGTACCGGGAACGAGGCGGGGGAGCCCGCCGGCCGCACCGGCACCGCGACCCCGTCCAGTTCGGCGTGCCCGCCGGCGTGGGGCATCGGCGCGACCGGGCCGTCCCGGCGGCCGACCCGCCAGCAGCAGATCGCCGGGAAGAACAGGGGGCGACCCGCCGGCACCACGCAACGCCGGGCGACCCCGCCGCCCTGCGTGCCGGCGAGGAACCACACGTCGTCTGGCTGGTGGCGCCCGCCGTGCCGGCCGGTGGTGTCCTTGAGCGGGTTGACCGGCTGGCGGTGGGCGGCCACCCAGGCCACCCAGCGGGCGGCGAGCGGCGCCAGCGCCGGCGCCGGCGCCGGGTCGGGGCTGGGGGAGAGCATGACGGCAGATGGTAGTGCGGGCGCGCCCGGCTGCGGCGACCCGTCACGGGACGCATAGGATGTGCGGTCATGGCACGCGTGCTCACTCCCCGTGCGGAGGACTTTCCCCGCTGGTACCAGGACCTGATCGCCAAGGCGAAGCTGGCCGACAACGGCCCGGTCCGGGGGACCATGGTGATCCGACCGGCCGGCTACGCCATCTGGGAGCGGATGCAGGCCGAGATGGACGCCCGGATCAAGGCGGCCGGCGCGGAGAACGCGTACTTCCCGCTGTTCATCCCGGAGAGCTACCTCAAGCGGGAGGCCGAGCACGTCGAGGGCTTCTCGCCGGAGCTGGCAGTGGTCACGCACGGTGGCGGCAAGCAGCTCGCCGAGCCGGTGGTGGTGCGCCCCACGAGCGAGACGGTCATCGGCGAGTTCATGGCCAAGTGGATCGACTCGTACCGCGACCTGCCGCTGCTGCTCAACCAGTGGGCCAACGTGGTCCGGTGGGAGCTGCGCCCGCGGATCTTCCTGCGTACCAGTGAGTTCCTCTGGCAGGAGGGGCACACCGCGCACGCGACCCGTGAGGACGCCCGCGCCTACGCCCGGCGGATCCTGCACGAGGCGTACGAGGACCTGATGGTCAACGTGCTCGGCATCCCGGTCGTGGTCGGCCTGAAGACCGCCCGGGAGCGCTTCGCCGGCGCCACCGCCACGTACACGTGCGAGGGCATGATGGGCGACGGCAAGGCGCTCCAGCTGGGCACCAGCCACGAGCTGGGCCAGAACTTCGCCAAGGCGTTCGACATCAGCTACTCCTCGGCCGAGGGCGGCCGGGAGCACGCGTGGACCACCTCCTGGGGCACGTCCACCCGGATGCTCGGCGGCCTGATCATGTGCCACGGCGACGACAACGGGCTGCGGGTGCCGCCGAAGCTGGCGCCGGTCCAGGCGTACGTGATGATCGTCAAGGACGGCGACGGCGTCGGTGAGGCGGCCCGGAAGCTTCACGACGCACTGCGGGACGCCGGGGTGCGGGTGGCGCTCGACGACCGGACCGACACCGCGTTCGGCCGCCGCGCCGTCGACGCCGAGCTGCGCGGCTACCCGGTCCGCGTCGAGGTCGGCCCGCGTGACCTGGCCGCCGGCAACGCCGTGGTGGTCCGGCGTACGGACGGCTCGAAGGCCCCGACGCCCGTCGCCGACGTGGTCGGCGCGGTCCTGGCCGCGCTGGAGGCCGACCAGCGGGCGCTGCACGACCAGGCGCTGGAGTTCCGCCGGTCCCGCACCGTCGAGGTGTCGACGCTGGCCGAGGCGATCGAGGCGTCCGCCACCGGCTGGGCGCGGGTGCCGTGGTCGGCGGTCGGCGTCGAGGGCGAGGCCGAGGCGAACGGCCAGGGCGTGACGGTCCGTTGCCTGGTGCGCGCCGACGGCTCGGTGCCGGACTCGGAGGACGAGCCCGACCTGGTGGCGATCCTCGCCCGCGCGTACTGAGATGCGGCCCGGCGATCCGGCCGGCCGGTTCGCGCCGGGGCGGCTGATCCTGCATCGGAACGTGCGGCACGGCCGGATCGGCTGGGTCCGGTCGGCCCGCGTGGTCTCCGACGACGAGCGTGGCCTGCTGCTCTGGGTGGCGCGGACGGCGCCCGTCGCGCACGAGGTGACGGAGGCTGGCCTGGGCATGCGGGCCGTGCCGTTCGCCGAGTGGGTGACGTCGTCCTACCGGCTCGCGCAGGGGCTGTGGAACGGTCCCCCGGTGCTGAAGTTCCTGCCCACTGGCGCGGCCCACTCGGTCTGGTGGTTCCGCGACGCGGCAGGGCGCTTCCAGAACTGGTACGTGAACCTGGAGGAGCCCGGCGTCCGCTGGGACGACGGCGCGGTGGCCGGGGTCGACATGGTCGACCAGGACCTCGACGTGGTGGTCCACCCGGACCTGAGCTGGGAGTGGAAGGACGAGGACGAGTTCGCCGAGCGGCTGGCGTTCCCGGAGCACTACTGGGTCACCGACGAGAAGGCGGTACGCGCCGAGGGCGAGCGGGTGATCCGGATCGCCGAGGCGGGCGAGTTCCCGTTCGACGGCACCTGGTGCGACTTCACTCCACCCGCGGAATGGGACGTACCGGACGAACTTCCGCCGGGGTGGGACCGCCCGCCGGTGCGCTGAACCGGTGTCCTCCGTCACGGCCCGCCCCGCCCCGGGCGTGGTGTCCGGGTCCGGTGTGAGAGTTCCGGGCCGGATCTGGCAGAATGGGTCGCTGGTATCCGGCGCGCGTCCGGCGCCCTCTAACCCGGGCGCGTCGCCAGTTCACCGAGCAGTCTCCGGCCCAAACCCCACTGTGCCGGTCGGCGCTCACCCGCCACACCGCCCGTACGGGCCGGTGAGATCGCAACAGGAGCGAAACAACTGTGGCCGTAAAGATCCGGCTCCTGCGGATGGGCAAGATCCGCAACCCGCAGTACCGCATCGTCGTCGCCGACTCGCGCACCAAGCGTGACGGTCGCGCGATCGAGTTCGTCGGTGTGTACCAGCCGAAGGAAGACCCTTCGGTGATCGAGGTCAAGTCGGAGCGGGTCCAGTACTGGCTCTCGGTCGGCGCCCAGCCGAGCGAGGCCGTGCAGCGCCTGCTGGAGCTGACCGGTGACTGGCAGAAGTTCAAGGGCCTGCCCGCCCCGCCGCCGCTGAAGGTCGCCCCCGAGCGGGCCGACCGCAAGGCGGCGTACGAGGCCGAGGCGAAGGCCGCCGCCGGCGTGGCGGACACCCCGGCGAAGCCGGCCAAGAAGGCCGCCAAGCCGGAGGCCGAGGCCCCCAAGGCCGAGGAGCAGACCGGTGCCGAGTCCGGCGAGCAGGCCTGACATGCCGCTGCGTCCCGCTCTGGAGCACCTGGTCAAGGGCATCGTCGACCACCCGGACGACGTCCGGGTGCGCATGGTCGACTCCCGTCGGGGCAAGCGCCTCGAAGTCCGCGTGCACCCCGAGGACCTCGGCACGGTGATCGGGCGGTCCGGCCGGACCGCCAAGGCGCTGCGCCAGGTCATCGGCTCCATCGGCGGGCGTGGGGTACGCGTCGACATCGTCGACTCGTACTGATGCTTCTCGTCGTCGGCCGGATCGGTAAGCCGCACGGCATCCGCGGTGAGGTCACCGTGGAGGTGCGTACCGACGAGCCCGAAGCACGGTTCGCCCCCGGTTCGGTGTTGACCACCGAGCCGGGGGTCACCCCGTCGGAGCCCGGCGCCTGGCGGGTGCCGCCGACACTCACCGTCGAGTCGGCCCGCTGGCATCAGGGCCGCCTGCTCGTCGCCTTCGAGGGCGTGCTGGAGCGCGACGTCGCCGAGGCGCTGCGCAACACGCTGCTCGGCGTGGACAGCGCCGACGTCGCCCCGCCGGAGGACCCGGAGGAGTTCCACGACCACCAGCTGGTCGGGCTCACCGTGGTCACCCGCGACGGCGAGCACGTGGGCGAGGTCGCCCGCATCGACCACGCGCCCGCGTCCGACATGCTGGTGCTGCGGCGCCCCGAGGGGCGTACCGCGCTGGTCCCGTTCGTCAAGGCGATCGTGCCCGAGGTGGATCTGGCCGGCGGTCGCGTCGTCGTCGACCTGCCCGGCGGTCTGCTCGACCTCTAGCTGGAGCCACCGCATGCGCGTCGACATCGTGTCGATCTTCCCCGAGTACTTCGCCCCGCTGGATCTCTCGCTCATCGGCAAGGCCCGGGCGAACGGCACGCTGCGGCTGGCCGTACACGATCTGCGGACCTGGACCCACGACGTGCACCGCACGGTCGACGACACGCCCTACGGCGGCGGTCCGGGCATGGTCATGCGGCCCGAGCCGTGGGGCGAGGCGCTGGACGCGCTGGCGCCCGGCGAGCTGAGCCCGGACGGGCACACGCTGCCCCGGCTGCTCGTGCCGTCGCCCGCGGGCGTCCCGTTCACCCAGGCCCTGGCGCACGAGCTGGCCGCCGAGTCGCACCTGCTGTTCGCCTGCGGCCGGTACGAGGGCATCGACCAGCGGGTGCTGGACCACGCGGCGACCCGGATGCCGGTGACCGAGGTCTCGCTCGGCGACTACGTGCTGTTCGGCGGTGAGGTGGCCGTGCTGGTGATCCTGGAGGCGGTCACCCGGCTGCTGCCCGGCGTGCTCGGCAACGCCGGGTCGCTGGACGAGGAGTCGCACGCGCACGGGCTGCTGGAGGCACCGCTCTACACCAAGCCGGCGAGCTGGCGCGGGCTGGACGTGCCCGAGGTGCTGCGCTCCGGCGACCACGCCAGGATCGACCGCTGGCGGCGGGACGAGTCTCTGCTGCGGACCGCGGCCCGGCGCCCCGACATGATCGGCGCGCTGGCCCCGGAGACGCTCGACAAGCGGGACCGGGCGACGCTGGACCGGGGCGGATTTTCCTCGCCGCCGGGGCATGTGGCAAAGTAGAGGGGTTGCCGCATCCGTCCGCGCCGTGGGCGGTTGCGAGGACCCTCGACCGGGGCCGGTCTCGCCGGTCACCACCCGGGGGTCAGAATCACCCATCCGCGCATCGACTGACGATGCGCCGTGAGCCTCACGAGGACACAGCGATGAACATCCTGGACGCCCTTGACGCCCAGTCGAAGCGTACCGACCTGCCCGACTTCCGTGCCGGTGACACCGTCAAGGTGCACGCGCGGGTCGTCGAGGGCAACCGGTCCCGGGTCCAGATCTTCCAGGGCGTCGTCATCCGCCGCCAGGGTGACGGTCTGCGCGAGACCTTCTCGGTCCGCAAGGTCAGCTTCGGCGTCGGCGTGGAGCGGACCTACCCGCTCAACGGCCCGGGCATCGACCGGATCGAGGTCGTGACCCGCGGTGACGTGCGTCGCGCCAAGCTCTACTACCTGCGTGAGCTGCGCGGCAAGAAGGCCAAGATCAAGGAGCTGCGGGAGAAGCAGCCGGCGAACTGACGTCCGTACGCCACGCCGCCCGAGCTGCGCGGATGTCGTATCGACCAGACCGCATTACCCTGGTCGGTACGGGCGCAGCCGGACGGTGCGAAACGGTCCACTACCGCCCGTGGGGTCTCCGAGGAGACTCCCGGGCGGTAGTGTCGTTTCCGCGGACCGGAGAGTGGCATGGTGCAGATGGTTGACGAGGACGGCGCCGTCGATCCCTGGCGCCGGCGGGCCCGCCGCGGCCGCCGCCAGATGCCGCTCTGGCAGGAGCTGCCGCTGCTGCTGATCGTGGCGTTCTGCCTCGCGGTGCTGATCCGCACCTTCCTGCTCCAGGCGTTCTTCATCCCCTCCGGGTCGATGGAGAACACGCTGCTCGTCGGCGACCGGGTGCTGGTCAACAAGGTCGTCTACGACGTCCGCGACCCGGTCCGCGGCGAGGTGGTGGTGTTCCGGGGCACCGACCGCTGGGTCGCCCAGGAGGCGCCCGCGCCGCCGGCCAACTTCGCCGGCCGGGTCGGCCGCACGCTCGGCGACCTGGTGGGCGTCAGCCGCCCCGGCGAGAAGGACTTCATCAAGCGAGTCATCGGCGTACCGGGCGACAAGGTCTGGTGCTGCGACGACGGCCGGGTGGTGGTCAACGGGGTGCCGCTGGACGAGCAGGCGTACGTCTCCGAGGACTCCCCGGTCGAGCTGCCGCCCAATCCCAAGGAGTGCCGGTCCCGGCAGTTCACCGAGGTGGTGGTGCCGCCGGGGCAGATCTTCGTGATGGGTGACCACCGGCTGGTCTCGCAGGATGCCCGATGTCAGGGGCCGGTGCCGATCGAGAACGTGGTCGGCCGCGCCTTCATGATCGTCTGGCCGTCGCAGCGGTGGACCACTCTGTCCGTACCGGAGACGTTCACCAGCGTGCCCCGCGCGGACGCCGCGCCCGCGGGGCCGGTGCCGGTGGATCCCGACCCGGTCGGCGGTGTCGTCCTGATCCTCCCGGTCGCGGCGACGCTCACCGTTCTGGCGGGTTCGGGGCGACCGCGCCGTACCCGGCGACGTAGGCTCCTCCCGTGATCGACGAGCAGACCGAGAAGCCCCGCAGCTCCTTCTGGAAGGAGCTGCCCATCCTCCTGGGCGTGGCGATCCTGGTCGCGGTGCTGGTGCGTGCCTTCGTGCTGCAGACCTTCTTCATCCCGTCGCCGTCCATGGAGAACACCCTCAAGATCGACGATCGGGTGCTTGTCAACAAGCTGGTCTACGACTTCCGCTCGCCGCACCGGGGTGAGGTGATCGTCTTCAAGGCGCCCACCGAGTGGAGCGGCAACCCCGACGGCGAGGACTTCATCAAGCGGGTGATCGGCGTCGGCGGCGATCACGTGGTCTGCTGCGACCGCACCGGCGGCCAGGAGCGGCTGGTCATCAACGGCAAGCCGATCGACGAGCCGTTCATCTTCCCCGGCAACAAGCCCGCCGACCAGGACTTCGACGTCACCGTGCCGAAGGGGCGCCTGTGGGTCATGGGCGACCACCGGGAGGCGTCCGGCGACTCGCTGGAGCACTGGCAGCAGTCGGGCGAGGACATCAACGTCGCCACCATCCCCGAGGGCGAGGTCGTCGGCCGGGCCTTCACCATCTTCTGGCCGGTCAGTCGCGCGACCTGGCTCAGCGTCCCCGAGCAGTTCGACGGGATCCCCAATCCCTGAGCCGGCCCGCGCCACGCTCCGGCACGCCGGCCCCGGCTCGGCGGCGGGAGGGCGTGGTCGTTCGTCGCAGGCGTCTGGCAGGCTGGTGCGGTGACCGTCTACACCCCTCGTCGCGCGGCCCGGGTGCTGCTCGTCGACGCGTCCGACCGGGTGCTGCTCTTCCAGGGCAGTGATCCGGCCCGGCCGGGTCACCGCTACTGGTTCACCCCCGGCGGCGGGCTGGACCCGGGGGAGTCCCCGGCCGACGGCGCCGCCCGGGAACTGGCCGAGGAGACCGGCCTGCGCATGGCCCCGGCCGAGCTGGGCGCGCCGGTCTGGGCGGAGACCGTCGAGTTCCCGTTCGACGGCGTCTGGTACCGCCAGGAACAGCAGTTCTATCTGGTCCGGGTGACGGGCTGGGAGGTCGACACGGCCGGCTTCAACGACGTCGAACGGGCGAGCGTGCACGGGTACCGCTGGTGGCCGGTCGCCGAGCTGGCCGCCTCCGCCGAGCGCTACTACCCGCCGGACCTGCCCGGCCGGCTCGGCGCCGTGCTGGCGGGTGGTGGCGCATGCTGACCCCGCCGCGCACCGTGGTGCGCCGCGACGGCGGCCTCTACGCGCTGGAGCGGGCCCTGCAACGGCGCGGCTTCCGGCACGTGGCGGGCGCCGACGAGGCCGGTCGAGGCGCCTGCGCCGGGCCGCTCGTGGCCGCCGCCGCGATCCTGCCCGAGGGCCGGCGCGGCGAGATCGACGAGCTGGCCGACTCGAAGCTGCTCACCCCCGCCGCCCGCGAGCGCGTCTACGACGAGGTGGTGGCACGGGCCCTGGCGTACGCAGTGGTGATCATCCCGGCCGAGGAGGTCGACGCCCGCGGGCTGCACGTGTGCAACCTCGCCGCGATGCGCCGGGCTCTCGCCTCGCTCACCACCCGCCCGGAGTACGTGCTGACCGACGGCTTCGGCGTCGACGGGCTGGACGTGCCGGGCCTGGCGGTCTGGAAGGGCGACCGGGTGGCCGCGTGCGTGGCGGCGGCGAGCGTGCTGGCCAAGGTCACCCGGGACCGGATCATGGTGGAACTGGACGGGCGGTTCCCCGGCTACGGCTTCGCCGAGCACAAGGGCTACATCACCGCCGAGCACAGCGCTGCCCTGCGCGCGCTCGGGCCCTGCGGGGAACACCGCTTCTCGTACGTGAACGTGGCCGCCGTCTCCGGACGGGACGGCCGGCCTCCCCGCGCCCGCCGACCGGTGGGCGCCGACGCGGCGCGGCCCGAGCCCGCGGCCGGGCTGCCGGGTCTCGGGCCCGGAGCGTTCGCCGGCCGCCCGGACGAGCCGATGGGGCACTGCGGCGCGTCAGGGGGTACCGTCGGCGTGGCGTTGGGCGAGCAGCCGCGACCTCCGGCGTCGGTGGGGGAAGATGTGGTCATGGAAGGCGGAGTGCGATGAGCGCGGAAGATCTCGAGAAGTACGAGACCGAGATGGAGCTGCAGCTCTACCGGGAGTACCGGGACATCGTCCGCCAGTTCTCCTACGTGGTGGAGACCGAGCGCCGTTTCTACCTGGCCAACCAGGTCGACCTGCACGTGCGCAACTCCGACGGCGAGGTCTACTTCGAGGTCGAGATGCACGACGCCTGGGTGTGGGACATGTACCGCCCTGCCCGTTTCGTCAAGAATGTTCGAGTAATGACGTTCAAGGACGTCAATGTGGAAGAGCTCGAAAAGCCCGACATCTCGCTTCCCGCAGATTCCGGATTCGGGAGCTGACCGTCGGCGGCTGACCGCCCGGGATCACTCCGCCGGCACGACCACCTCGACCCGCTGCACCAGGTTGTTCGCGAACCCGCCCCGGTTCCACGGCTGCTCGACCGGCTGGGTACGCCCCGACGCGTCGGTCGCCCGGGCGCCGAGCACGTACCGCCCCGGCGTCGCCGTCCAGTTCACCGACCAGCGGCGCCACGCCCACTCGCCACCGGCCGGCTCGTCAAGGACCGCGGGCGTCCACGTCCCGCCGCCGTCGACAGTCACCTCGACCGAGGTCACCGGCGCGTGACCGGACCAGGCGCGGCCGTCCAGAGTGCACGGTCCCGGCCGCAGCACCCGGGTGCGGGACATGAAGTCCGGGAACCCGGGCGGACGCACCAGCGCACGCGGCTCGATCCGGGTCACCGGCACGCCCGGGTCGTCGGCGTCACGCCGCAACCGGTAGGCCACCGCGTTCTGGTAGCCGTCGAACGGCTCGGTCGTCACGGTGATGTCGCGCAGCCACTTCACGTGCGCCATGCCGTACCAGCCGGGCACGATCAGGCGCAGCGGCGCGCCGTGCTGCGGCAGCAGGGGAGCGCCGTTCATCTCGTACGCCAGCAGCACCTCCTCGCGTAGCGCGTCGGCCACCGGCAGCGCCCGCTGGTAGTCCTGCTCGACACCGCGCTCCACCCCGTGGTCCGCGCCGGTGAACACCACGTCCACCGCGTCGCCGGACAGGCCGGCCTCGCGCAGCAGTGGCGCCAGCGGCGTACCGGTCCACTCGGCGTTGCCCACCGCCTCCACCAGCCACGGCTGGCTGACCGGCCGGGGATGCAGCAGCGCCCGGCCGTTACCAGCGCACTCCAACGTGACCCGGTGGGTCACCCGGGGCCGGTCGCGCAGCGCCGCCAGGTCCAAGCGAAGTGGACGCTCGACCGCGCCGGACACGCTCAGCGCGTACGCGGCCGGGTCGACGTCCGGGATGTCGTAGTGGATGAGCAGGTAGTGCAGGCCCGCCGGGGTCACGTCGTACCGCAGCGCCTCCAGCGGGATGCCGTGGTTACGCGCGGCGAGCTGAAGCTCCTCGGCACTGATCGCCTCGTCCGGCCCGGCCACCCGGGAGGGCCGGCTGACGTCGTCCACAGTGGTCATGACTGCTCCGTCCGCTCCAGCACGTCGTAGCCCACGAACGTGAACATCCGCACGCCCGGCGCCAGCGGGCGGGGCGTGCCGGTGAAGCGGTGCGCGCCGACGCCCACACCGTCGGCCGGGCTGTTCACCGCCACCGGCTCGAAGCCCTCCTCGGCGAACCACTCGCAGATGACCGGCACCAGGTCCGGCTCGCGCCGGTGCCGCGTCCACAGCACCGTGCCGCCGGTGGCGCAGAGCGAGGCGCAGTGCCGCACAGTGGCCCGGATGTCGTCGTCGGTGATGTTGCCGAAGATGCCGCAGGCCAGCACCAGATCCGCCGGGGCCAGGTCGGCGTAGCGGTCGGTCAGCGAGGCGTCCCCGGTCACCACCTCCACGCCGGTGAGCCCCGCGTCGGCGGCCGCCCGGCGGGCCAGGTCGGCGTTGCGCGGATCCAGCTCGACCAGGCGGGCGGTCACGTCGCCGCCCCGGGGATGGGCGGCCAGCACCGGGATCAGGTCGCGGCCCTGACCCGCGCAGAGGCTCAACGCGCGCAGCGGGCCGGGCGGCGCCACGTCCAGCGCGTCGGAGACACGATGCCGCACCTCGGCGAGTCGCCGGGCCAGTGCGGACTCGGGCTGGTCGTAGTCGCTGTGCCAGGCGTACCAGTCCTTCGTCACCCGGCCAGCATAGGCGTCCGGGCTGTAGCAGATCGGCCCCGATTCCGGCGACCGTCCACAGCCGGCGCGTCGTCCACAGGGCGGTCGCGCGGTGCTCGCGGGACGGTGCCCGTGGTGGGCAGGGTGTCCGGCGTGCGTACCTCGATTTCTCCGGCCGGCCGGGCCGTGCTGTCGGTGTTGTTCCTCGCGGCTTGCCTGCCGGGCGCCTCCGCGCCGTCCCGGGCGGCGCTGTCGTCCTCGGCCGGGCCACTGTCGTCCTCGGCCGGGCCGTTCGCCGGTTCCGCGGCGGGTGCCTCGGCAGCCGGTGACCCGGTGGCGGGTGTCTCGGGGGCGGGAATTCGGGCTGCGCCCGGTGGGCGGTTCCGGTGGCCGCTGCCGGGCGCTCCCCGGGTGGTGCGGCGGTTCGACCCGCCGCCGCAGCCCTGGCTGTCCGGGCACCGGGGCGTCGACCTCGCCGCCGCACCCGGTGCGCCGGTGCTGGCGGCCGGTGCCGGGACCATCCTGTTCGCCGGCACCGTCGCCGGCCGGCCCGTGCTCACCGTCGGCCATGCCGACGGGCTGCGCACCACCTACGAACCGGTCCGCTCCCGGCTCACCGCCGGTACCCGCGTGGACGCCGGTACGCCGGTCGGCGACCTGCTCGCCGGGCATCCCGGTTGCACCGAGGCGGCCTGCCTGCACTGGGGCCTGCGGCGCGAGACCGAATACCTCGATCCGCTGGCCCTGCTCGGGCTCGGCCGCGTGCGGTTGCTGCCGCTGCACCCCGTCTCCGACGGTTCCGCGGTTGTCGCCGGCTGATCGGCGGCGGCGCCGGTCGGCGGCGCGCGGCTCAGTCCTGGGCGAGCAGCGTGGGCAGCCGGACGGCCAGCCGGTCGTACTCGTCGGGGGTGTTGTAGACCTGGCCGCACAGCCGCAGGTAGCCGCGCCCGTTCCAGCCGGCGACCGACACCTCGGCGGAGAGCCGGTCGGCGATCCGGGCCCGGAGCTCCCGGGCCGCATCCAGCGTCGTCGCGACACCGGGCGGCAGCGGCACGAGCCGCATGGCGACCGCCGGTCCGCCGGGCTCCGGCAGCCGCTCCGGCGCCACACCGAGCGCGTCCCCCACGACCCGTTGCCCGTACGCGGCCAGCGCCGCGTTGTGCGCGCGTACCCGGTCCACGCCGAGGCTGCGCAACGTGAACAGGCCCACCGGGGCGGCCAGCCAGCCGGTGTAGTCGAGCGTCGCCTGCCACTCCACCCGGACCGGGAACCCGCTGTCCTGCTCCCACGAGACGACGAGCGGCTGGATCTTCTCCCGCCACTGCGGCGTCACCACGAGCGCGGCGGTGCCGCGCGGCGCGTACGCCCACTTGTGCAGGTTGCCGACCCAGAAGTCGGCGCCGACGGACGCGACGGTGGCCGGCAGCATGCCCGGCGCGTGGGCGGCGTCCACGAGCACCGGCACGCCCTGCTCCCGGGCCACCGCGACGATCGCCGCGGTGGGGAACAGCCGGGCGGTCGGCGAGGTGAGCTGGTCGACGATCAGCAGCTTGGTACGCCCGGGGCGCAGCCCGTTGCGGACGATCTCGACCACCTCCTCGTCGGTGGCCGTCAGCGGCACCGGCAGGGTGCGGGACACCGCCCCGGTGCGGCCGCACTCGCGGGCGACCGACAGCGCCACCGCCCCGTACCCGTGGTCGGTGGTCACGATCTCGTCGCCGGGGCGCAGCGCCAGCGACTGCAACACGACGGCCGCGCCCGTGGTGGCGTTGCCGACGAGCGTGGTCCCGTCCGGGTCCGCGCCGAGGAACGCGGCCAGGTGCCGCCGGGCGTGGGCGATCCGGTCGACCAGGCCCTGCGTGAAGAACCGCAGCGGGTTGGCCTCCATCTCGTCGCGCAGGCGCTGCTGGGCGCGTTGCACGGCGATGGGTACGGCGCCGAACGAGCCGTGGTTGAGATGGCTGACGGAGGGATCGAGGGAGAAGAGCAGCCGAGCCCCGGGAATCGGCTCGGGTGGCTGCGGCACCGTCATCCGTCGATCCTAGCCCGAGATGGATCATGCGCTGGGCGGATTCCGCCCGCAGACCGTTCCACCGACGCTGCCTGCGCGCCCCTGGCGGTCAGGCGCGAGGGTGCGCCTGCCGGTACGCGGCGCGGAGCCGCTCCACCGAGACGTGCGTGTAGATCTGCGTGCTGGCGAGCGACGAGTGCCCCAGCAACTCCTGTACAGCGCGCAGGTCCGCGCCGCCTTCGAGCAGGTGCGTGGCGGCCGAGTGGCGCAGCCCGTGCGGCGTGACGCGCGGCACCCCGGCGGCCCCGGCCCACCCGGCCACGATCCGCCGCGCGGTGGTCGGGTTGAGCCGTCCGCCCCGCGCCCCGAGCAGCAGCGCCCGGCCCGAGCCGGGGGCCAGCAGGGCGGGCCGCCCGTCGCGCAGCCAGGCGTCCAGCGCCCGCTGGGCCGGCACTCCGTAGGGCACCGACCGCTCCCGCCCGCCCTTGCCCAGCACGCGTACCACCCGGCGGGCCTGGTCGACGTCGGTGACGTCCAGGCCGCACGCCTCGCTGATGCGTACCCCGGTGCCGTAGAGCAGTTCCAGCAGCAGCCGGTCGCGCAGCAGCACCGCGTCGGGCGGTCCGTCGCCGGCCGCCTCGGCGATCGTTCCGTCGTCGGGTCCGAGCCCGGTGCCGTCGGGGTGGACCGTCGAGCGGTCGGCCCCGGGCGGGCCCGGACGCTGCTGCGAGGGCGCCTCCACCAGGGCGGCGGCCTGGTCGGCGCGCAGCACGGTGGGTAGTTCCCGCCGGGCCCGGGGGCTGGCCAGCGGTGCGGCCACGTCGTCGGCGAGCAGGCCGGCCCGGTGCGCCCAGGCGCTGAACGTCCGGGCCGCGGCGGCGCGCCGTGCCATCGTCGTCCGGGCCGCGCCCATGGTCCGCTGCTTCGCCAGCCAGCTACGAACCACGGCGAGGTCCAGCTCCGGCAGCTCGGCGCAGCCCATCCGGACGGCGTGGTCCAGGAGCGACACGAGATCCGTGACGTACGCCCGGACGGTGTGGACGGAGCGGTTGCGGACCCGCGACAGGTGGTCGGCGAAGTCGTCCACCGCCTCGCGCATCGACGCGGGCAGCTCCTCGTGCGCGTCCCGCGTGCCGCGCCGCCGCTGACTCACCGCGGCACCCGGTCCGGGCGTACGCGGTCGCGGCGGCGGCGGACGACGATCACCGTGCCAGCGTAAGGCGGAAGTGCCCTCGTCGGCCGTGCCGCCGTCCCCGCCGTTCACCGTGCCGGCCCGGCCGTCACTCCGCCGTCCGGCGTCGGCCGGTCGACCGGCGTGTGCCGTCCGCCACGTCGGACGCGCCCTTCCGGTGCCGGATCAGTGCCGACGCGCGGGACGGGGGTGGCAGAAGCGGGTCTGGACAGGGGAAACTCATGCTGCGGCACGCTCCGGTGCGGCGACCGGCGGGCAGCGTGGCCGAGCCGGCCCCGACGGAGGGTCGATCCGGCCGCGATCAGGCGAACGCGTCCCCGTGACGGTGACGCCGCTACGAGGAGGGCCGAGAGTGGGAGTGGACGCCGTCCTCTACCGGCAGGTGTCGGCGGGTGACAGTCGCCGCCGGCCCGTGTACGTCTCGATCGAGGTCGTCGCGGACCCGCAGGACGTGCTGCTCGACCTGCTCAAGCGTGTCCGCGGCGGTGGCCGGACCCCGCTGCTGGACCGTGTCGACCCGCTCGGCGAGCTGACAGTGGGCGCCGAGCGGATGTCGCAGCTGCTGGCCGAGCTGCGGTGCCTGGCCGAGGTGGCCGGGGCGCCGGCCGAGGTCGACCACGTCCACCGGCTGGCCCGGCTCGTCCGCCGGTGCGCGGAGCGCCGCGACGCCGAGATCCGGTTCGAAGGCGACTGACGCGTTCACGTGCGTGCGGCCGACGGCGGCGCGAGCGCGTAGCCGCCGTCGCGGCGCACCACCATCGCCAGCTCCTCCAGCATGGACAGCTTGCGCATGGCGGTACGCAGATCCACGCCCGCGCGTGCCGCGACGCTCTCCAGGTCGAGCGCCCGGCGGCGCGGCAGCGCCTCCAGCACCTGGGTGGCCTCCTCGTCGAGCCGGTCCCGCGGGCGCTCGGGTGCCCGGGCGGGCGGGGCCAGGTCGTACCCGATGCGTCCCACCTCCTCCAGCACGTGCGCGACGTTCGTGACCAGCCGGGCCTCCGGCCGTTCCCGCAGCACCTCGTGCCCGCCGACGGACATCGCTGAGGTCACCGGCCCGGGCACCACCATCGCCGGCCGGCGCAGGCCGAGCGCCCGGTTGAGCGTCTGGGTGGCGCCGCTGCGGGCGGCGGCCTCGACCAGCACCGTGCCGCTCGTCGCCGCCGCGATCACCCGGTTGCGGATGAGGAACCGTGGCCGCAGCGGCTCCGCGCCCGGAATCCATTCGCTCACCAGCAGGCCGGTCTCGGCGATCCGGTCGAACAGCGCGGCGTTGCCCATCGGGTACGGGCGGTCCACGCCGCAGGCGAGCACGGCGACGGTGCGCCCGCCCGCCGTCAACGCGCCTCGATGCGCGGCGGCGTCGATGCCGAACGCCCCACCGGAGACCACTGTCCACTCCCGGTCGGCCAGGCCGTAGCCCAGCTCGGTGGCGATGTGCGCGCCGTAGGGGGTGGCCGCCCGGGCGCCGACCACCGCCACCGAGCGCGCCAGCGCCTCACCGAGCGGCCACGCCCCGCGTACCCAGAAGCAGAGCGGCGGATCGGTCTCCACGTCGACCCGCCGGGTGGCCCCGGACAGCGCCAGCCGGCGCAGGTCGCCGACCTGAGCGGGCCATTCGTCGTCCTCGGGGGTGACCAGCCGGGCGCCGAGCCGTTCGCCGCGGGCCAGCGCCTCCGCGGCGACCGCCCGGGCGTCACCGGAGGCGCCGCGCGCCGCGACGGCCGACCGGAGTGCCCGTTCCGGCGCCTCGCCGGACAGCAGCAGGTCGAGCGTGGCGACCGGCCCGATCCGCTCCACCAGGGCGTACACCGACCGGGTGCCGGGCTCGGCGAGCCAGGTGAGCGCCACCCGCGCCAGCCGGCGGTCGTCGGCGCTCACGCGACCTCCCCGGTCCTGAGCTGGATGGCCTCCGCCACGTCGTCGTGGCCGGGCCGGTCCCGCCCGTCCAGGTCGGCGATGGTCCAGGCGAGGCGGAGTACGCGGTCGTAGCCGCGCGCGGACAACGAACCGGTGTCGAGCCGGTGGCGCAGATCCCTGGTGACCCGGGCGGGCAGGTGCCACGGCGGCCGGCGTAGGTCCGGGCCGGGGACGTCGGCGTTCACCCGGTGCCCGGTGGCCGCCCAGCGATCGGCGGCGGCGTGCCGCGCGGCGACCACCCGGGCGGCGACGGTGGCCGAGGACTCCTGCGCGGCGTCGGTGCTCAGCAGCTCCGCCGCGCGTACCGCCTTCAGCTTGACCTGCACGTCCACCCGGTCGAGCAGCGGACCCGACAACCTCCCCAGGTAGCGTCGCCGGGCCAGCGGCGGGCACTCGCAGTCGACGTCACCGGAGGGTTTCGCGCACGGGCACGGATTGGCCGCCAGCACCAGTTGGGTGCGGGCCGGGTACTCGGTGGCACCGCGGGTACGCGCCACCCGCACCCGGCCGCTCTCCAGCGGCTGCCGCAACGCCTCCAGCGCGCTCTTGCCGAACTCGGGCGCCTCGTCCAGGAACAGGACCCCGCGGTGGGCGAGCGACACCGCGCCGGGCCGGGCCAGCCCGGAACCGCCTCCGACGAGCGCGGGCACCGTGGCGGTGTGGTGCGGCGCCTGGAACGGGGGACGGCGCAGCAGCCCGCCGCCGGGTGGCAGCAGGCCGGCGATCGAGTGCAGCGCGGTCACCTCCAGGGCTGCCTCGTCGTCCAGCTCCGGCAGGATCGAGGGCAGCCGCTCGGCGAGCATGGTCTTGCCGGCGCCGGGTGGACCGAGCAGCGCGAGGTGGTGGCCCCCGGCGGCGGCGATCTCCAGGGCGCGCCGCCCGAGCGGTTGCCCGGCCACGTCGACCAGGTCGGGCCCGGCCGTGCCGCCGGCCGGGACGTGGGCGGGCGGGGCGAGCAGAGGGCTGCCGTCGCGGACGTGGGCGACGAGCCGGTGCAGGGTGTCGACGGCGTGCACCCGTACGCCCGGGATGACTGCCGCCTCGGCGGCGTTGCCGGCGGGCACGACGACGCGGGTGTGCCCGGCGCGGGCGGCGGCGGCGACCATGGGCAGCGTGCCGCGGACGGGGCGTACCGCGCCGTCGAGGCCGAGTTCGCCGAGCACGACAGTGGCGTCCAGGGCGACCGGTGGCAGCTCGCCCGAGCCGGCCAGGACGGCGAGCGCGATGGCGAGGTCGAACGCCGAGCCGTACTTGGGCAGGGTGGCGGGAAGCAGGTTGAGGGTGATGCGCCGGTTGGGCCACTTCTGGCCGGAGTTGACGATCGCGGCGCGGACCCGGTCGCGCGCCTCGTGCAGCGCGGTGTCCGGCAGGCCGGAGATGATCACGGCGGGCAGTCCGGGCGCCAGGTCGGCCTCGACCTCGACGAGGTGCCCGGCGACTCCGGCCAGGCCGACGCTGAGCACTTTCGCGTACCCCATGTCAGAACGCGCCGCGGACGTGCTCGACGCGGGCGGGGCCGGTGAGCGGGAGCCGGACGGAGAGCACGTCGAAGCGGACCTCGTCGGCGGTGGTCCCGGTCTCGGCGAGCCAGCGGGCGGCCAGGCCGCGCAGCCGGCGGGCCTTGGCGTGCACGACGGCCTCGGCGGGGGAGCCGAACTGCTCGCCACGGCGGGTCTTGACCTCGCAGATGGCGAGGACCGGGCCCTCCCAGGCGATGATGTCGATCTCGCCCTCGGGACAGCGCCAGTTGCGGGCGACCGGGCGCAGGCCCGTCTCGATCAGGTGCCGTAGCGCGCACCGCTCGCCGTACGCCCCGACGGCTCGGTTCCGGTTCGTCATGCCGGCCAGGATGCGACCGGCGGCCGCGAGCAGGGGCGCCGTGAAGGGCCGCCCTGTGGACAAGGTGCCGCCTGTGGACGGAACGACGATCATGAGCCCGATCGGCTACGGAGCGGCCATGCGGAGGCATGATGAGCCGACGCGACCGCGAAGGGAATGCCGTGACGGCTCGGAACACGTCCATCGACGCTTCGACCTGCGGCATCTGTGGGCAGCCGCAGGATGCCCGCCATGACCGCGACGGACACGGCGCCGGCCGGAGAGTCGAATACGTCGTGGTCGGTACGCGGGGCGGGATCGCGGAGTTCCGCGAGGCGGACGCCGGATCCAGGCTTCGGAAGACGGATGCGGCCGTGCTCGCCCTGAATCTGGGTGTCGAGGAGTCCGGCCTCCCGGGCCGGCGATTCAGCTGCCTGGTGGTGCCCGACGAGTACGGGGTCACCAGAAGTGACTTCAGACTCGCATGAACCGGTACGTCGAGCGGCTGGCGCGGGTGGTGCCGCCTCCCGCCCGGCTGAGCGCGCCGCCGAACTGGCCGGCGGTGGAGCGCTCGCTCGGCCTCACGCTTCCGGTTCCGCGGCGGGATTTCGACGAGTGGCACCTGTTCGACGGTTGCCTGGCTCACTTCCTGGTCGCCGTGCTGAACCGTGAAGGGGTGGTGCCCGCCTTCCCCGACGACTTCCCGTACCCGGACGTCACGCCGACGTTCACGCCGTACGGCTACTGACCGTGTCCCGTCGGCGACCCGGCGGCATCGGCGCTGACCTGGGCCGATCCCCGGTGACCCGAATGGCGCGGCTGGAGCCGGTCGCATACCGTGCCGGTCGTGGACGGACGACGGAGCTACTCTGAGGATGAGCAGGGGTCGCGATGGGGCGACCGGGGATACGAGTCGGACTGGCGCGCCGCGGGCGAGCCCCGCTACCGCGACGACGACTACCGCACGCCCGAGCAGCGCGCCGGTGACAGCCGATACGCCGAGCCGGGCCGGTACTCCGCCGCCGATCCGCTGGTGGACGACACGAGTAGCTGGCGGTCGCAGCGGCCGGACGACCCGGAGGTCTCCGGTGAGCTGCCCGGATCGCGCGCCGGCCGCCGCGCGGCTCGCGAGTCGGCGGCCCGTGGCGCGGACGACCCGCTCGGCGCGGTGTCCCGCAGCGGCGTCGACGCGCTCGGCACCGCCGCGCACGGCAACCCGCTGTCGAGTTCGCTCGGTACGCCGGCGGCCGCCCCGCTGACCGGCGCCGCCCCGGCCGGCACCGACCCGTACGGCCTCATCGCTCACGGCAGCGACCCGGCCGGCGGCCCCGGCGTCGACGCCCGGAGCGCTGCCGGCGTCGACAAGCCGCGGCTCAGCCCGATCGGCGGCTACCCGGTCGTCGAGCCGGCACCGGGAACCACCGGCCCGGACGGCGGGGCCGAACCGACCGCCGCGGCACGGCTGAACCCGGGCGAGGCCACCCCGCTGCGGATCGGCGAGCGTCCGGGCGGCCCGGCCCAGCCGGCGGCGACCCCGAACCCGCTGGAGATGCCGACCGGCCCGATGCCCGCGGTGCTGCCGCGTCCGGACGGGCCGCCGCCCGGTGACGGCGTCTACCGGACCCGGCGCCCCGCGCTGGCGGTGCTGCTGGCGGTGATGGTGCTGGTGCTGGAGGTGCCGGCGGTGCGGGTGCTGCTGCACGGCCTGTTCGGCGACCCGGTGTCGACGTCGCACGTGGTGGTGGGCATCTTCCTGGTGGTCGGGCTGCCGATCTTCGGCACCGGCTTGTACGGGTTGCGCACCGGCGGGCTGGCGCTCGCCGACGGCAGCCGGGGCTGGCTGCGCCCGCCGACGGCGTACCTGACCGTCGGCCTGGTGCTGTTCCTGGCCGCCGCCCTGGCGGCGGGCTGAGCGGCGAACGCCCGCTGACCCCAGTACGGCGAAGTGGCGGTGTCACCGACAGGTTGACACCGCCACTTCGCCGTAATGGCGTCGATCAAGGCCGGAGTCGATCAAGGCCGTCCCCGGGGTCGGTCAAGGCGGCCTCCCGCACCCGGGGGCCGGGCAGCGGGGAGGGCGCGTACACTGGTCGACTGGCGACCGCCTCGTGCGGTCGACCTCGCGTGCCCTCTCCACGGTCTCCTCCGTGGGGCGACGGCCTCCCTGGTCCCGGTCTGACGTATCGGGCCCACCCTGGCCGGCGACCGGGCGCCAGGCGTCCGGCCGCCGGCCGGACGGACAACCAGGGACAACGTAGGAGTAACCCACCATGGCCGTCGTGACCATGCGTCAGCTGCTGGAAAGCGGTGTGCACTTCGGGCACCAGACCCGGCGCTGGAACCCGAAGATGAAGCGCTTCATCTTCACCGAGCGCAACGGTATCTACATCATCGACCTGCGCCAGACGCTCGACTACATCGAGAAGGCGTACGAGTTCGTCCGCACCACCGTCGCCGGTGGCGGCAGCATCCTGTTCGTCGGCACCAAGAAGCAGGCCCAGGAGGCCATCGCCGAGCAGGCGACCCGGGTCGGCCAGCCGTACGTCAACCACCGCTGGCTCGGTGGCATGCTGACCAACTTCCAGACCGTGTACAAGCGGCTGCAGCGGATGAAGGAGCTGGAGGCCCTGGGTGACCTGAGCGGCACCGCCGCCGGTTACACCAAGAAGGAGACGCTCCAGCTCTCCCGCGAGAAGATCAAGCTCACCAAGACCCTCGGTGGTCTGCGGGACATGCAGAAGCTCCCGGCCGCGGTCTGGATCGTCGACACCAAGAAGGAGCACATCGCCGTCGACGAGGCCCGCAAGCTGGGCATCCCGGTGATCGCGGTGCTCGACACCAACTGCGACCCGGACGAGGTCGACTTCCCGATCCCGGGCAACGACGACGCCATCCGCTCGGCCGAGCTGCTGACCAAGGTCGTCGCCGCCGCCGTCGCCGACGGTCTGATCGCCCGCTCCGGCCGCAACCGGGGCGCGGACGAGAAGCCCGAGGCCGGCCAGGTCGGTGCCGACGAGCCGCTGGCCGAGTGGGAGCGCGAGCTGCTCGAGGAGCCGAAGAAGGCTGACGAGCAGCCCGCCGCCGCCGCGCCGGCCGCCGAGCAGGCCGCGCCGGCCGCCGAGCAGCCGGCGACCGCCTCCGCGGAGTGATCTCGCCGTCGCGTCCCCACCGGCCGGATTCCCGGCGGTGGGGACGCGACGGGTACGCCGGGCAGATCCGGCCCGGAACCGGGTAACCAGCACCCCAGACCACCTCACTGACACCGAAGAGAGAGTCATGTCCAACTTCACCGCCGCGGACGTCAAGAAGCTCCGCGACCTCACCGGCGCCGGCATGATGGACTCCAAGAAGGCGCTGACCGAGGCCGAGGGCGACTTCGACAAGGCCGTCGAGATCCTGCGCGTCAAGGGCGCCAAGGACGTCGGCAAGCGGGCCGGGCGCACCGCCGCCAACGGCCTCATCGCCCACTCCGGCCAGGCGCTGCTCGAGCTCAACTGCGAGACCGACTTCGTCGCCAAGAACGACGCCTTCATCGCGCTGGCCCAGCAGCTGGTCGAGCACGGCGTGGCCAGCGGCGCCACCAACGCCGAGGAGCTGCTCGCCAGCAGCATCGACGGCAAGAGCGTGGCCGACCTGATCCAGGAGCAGTCCGCCAAGATCGGCGAGAAGCTGGTGCTCAACCGCTTCGCCAAGCTGGACGGCACCACCGCGGTCTACATGCACCGCAAGAGCCAGGACCTGCCCCCGGCGGTCGGCGTGCTGGTCGAGTTCACCGGCAAGAGCGACGAGGCGGCCGACGCCGACGCGCGCGCCGTGGCGATGCAGATCGCCGCGATGCGGCCGAAGTACCTCACCCGTGACGAGGTGCCGGCCGAGACCGTCGAGTCCGAGCGGCGCATCGCCGAGCAGACCGCCCGCGAGGAGAACAAGCCCGAGGCGGCGCTGCCGAAGATCGTCGAGGGCCGGGTCAACGCCTTCTTCAAGGACTTCGTCCTGCTGGAGCAGGCGTCGGTCGCCGACAACAAGAAGACCGTCAAGCAGGTGCTGGCCGACGCCGGCATCGAGGTGACCCGCTTCCTGCGGTTCGAGGTCGGCCAGGCCTGAGCCGCCGCACCGGGCCGTCCGGCCCGGGCACAGGGGAGAACGTCGACGAGGAGGCCACCGGTGTACGCGACAGGCACCGCGGCCTCCTCGTCACATAGGGTCGGCAGGGGCACGTACGCGACGCTCGCGCGATGCGCGGGGAGAAGGGGCGGGGCGGATGACGCAGGTTGTGAGTGACCGGAGCCTGGCGGCGGAGGACCCGACCGCCCCTCCGCCCGGTCGGTCCCGCCGGGTGGTGCTGAAGCTCTCCGGTGAGGTCTTCGGCGGCGGCGCGATCGGCGTCGACCCCGACGTCGTGCAGGGCATCGCCCGCCAGATCGCCACAGTGGTACGCCGCGGCGTGCAGGTGTCGGTGGTGGTCGGCGGCGGCAACTTCTTCCGCGGCGCCGAGCTGCAGAAGCGCGGCATGGACCGCGCCCGCGCCGACTACATGGGCATGCTGGGCACGGTCATGAACTGCCTGGCCCTCCAGGACTTCCTGGAGAAGGAGGGCATCGAGACCCGGGTGCAGAGCGCGATCACCATGGCCCAGGTCGCCGAGCCGTACATCCCGCTGCGCGCTATCCGGCACCTGGAGAAGGGCCGCGTGGTCATCTTCGGCGCCGGCGCCGGCATGCCGTACTTCTCCACCGACACGGTGGCCGCCCAGCGGGCGCTGGAGATCCGCGCGGACGTGGTCCTGATGAGCAAGAACGGCGTGGACGCGGTCTACACCGCCGACCCCCGGATCGACCCGACCGCGAGCAAGCTCGACTCGATCACCTTCTCCGAGGTGCTGCGCCGTAATCTGCGGGTGGCCGACGCCGCCGCGTTCAGCCTCTGCATGGAGAACGGCCTGCCGATGCTGGTCTTCGGCGCCCAGGGCGACGACACCATCGTCCGGGCCGTCGGCGGCGAGAAGATCGGCACCCTGATCACCGCCTGACCGGCCCGCCGGACCGGCAGCGGTCCCTCTGCCACGGCAGCACCCGCACCACACACGACGAGCGACAGAAGGAGGCGAGGAGACCGGTGATCGACGACACCCTCCTCGAGGCGGAGGAGAAGATGGAGCGTGCCATCGAGCACGCCAAGGAGGAGTTCGGCGGCATCCGTACCGGACGCGCCAACGCCGCCATGTTCTCCCGGATCGTCATCGACTACTACGGCAGCCCGACCCCGCTGCCGCAGATGGCGTCCATCGCGGTGCCCGAGCCGCGCATGGTGATCATCAAGCCGTACGACAACTCGCAGCTGGGCGCCATGGAGAAGGCGATCCGCGACTCGGACCTCGGGGCCAACCCGAACAACGAGGGCAACCAGCTCCGCATCGTCCTGCCGCAGATGACCGAGGAGCGGCGCCGCGACATGATCAAGGTCGCCCGGCAGAAGGGCGAGGAGGCCAAGGTCGCCGTCCGCAACATCCGCCGCAAGGCCAAGGAAGAGCTGGACCGCCTGGTCAAGGACGGCGAGGTCGGCGAGGACGAGGGCCGGCGCGCGGAGAAGGAGCTGGACGACCTGACCCAGCGCTTCGTCGCCAACGTCGACGAGCTGGTCAAGCACAAGGAGAGCGAGCTGCTCGAGGTCTGAGCACCCGCGTATCTCGCACGGCACCGCGCCGCCGTCGCCCGCCCGGGCGGCGGCCCGGTGCCGTCGTCGTGCCCGGCGGCGCACACCCTCGGGGCCGCGGCGGGTGCAGTAGGCTCGGCACGATTCCCGACCACCACGGGGTGAACGGCGGGAGTCGCCCGGCCCTCGGTCGGTAAAACAGGAAGTCTCACGCCGGTAGGGGATGGTCTTGGTCTTGCGTCATGTGGTGGCTCTCGTACCGGCTGCCGGTGCGTGATGTCCCACCCCGACCCCTACGGCAACACCGAGTCGCGCGGCTGGGACCGCCCGGCCGCCCCGGCCCTGCCCTGGCCGGACACCGATCTGGAGCCCGGCCCATGGCGGCCCGGCCCGGCCGCGCACACCCACCCCGCCGAGCCGGACACCTACGCCCGTCCCGGCGCAGGCCCGGACCCGTACGCCGGTCCGGACACCTATGCCGCTCCGGACACCTATGCCGCTCCGGACACGTACGCCGGGCCGTACCCGACGACCTCGCGGCACCACGACGGCCCGGGCCGGTACGACGGACCGCCGGCCGGTGACCGCGCCCGGCCGGACGGGCCGGAGCACGACGGCCCGTGGGGCGAGCCCGCCCGCGACGACGAGTACCCGACCGCGCAGATCGCGCCGGTCCGGGACGAGCCCACCGACCAGATCCCGGCGGTACGCGACGAGCCCGCACCCACGCCCGAGCCGCCGGCCGGCCGCCGCGGGCCGGGACGCCGTCGGGCGAGCGCGGAGCGTCCGCCGACCACCGCACCGAAGGCTTCCCGGGCGGGGCGCAACCTGCCGGCCGCGATCGGCGTCGGGGTGGCCCTCGGCGCGGCGGTCGTGGTGCCGCTGTTCTTCTTCATGCCGGCGTTCCTCGCCGTGCTCGCGGCCGCGGTGGGGATCGGCATCTGGGAGATGGCCCGCGCGGTACGCCGCAGCGGCGCCCACCCGCCGCTGGCGCCGCTCGTCGCCGGTGGCGTGATCACAGTGGGCCTGGCCTGGTACGCGGGCCCCGACGCGCTGTGCCTCGGGCTGCTGGTCACGGTGCTGGGCACGATGATCTGGCGGCTGGGCGACGGGCCCGGCAACTACCAGCGCGACCTGACCGCGGCCACCCTGATCGCGGTGTACGTGCCGTTCCTCGCCGGGTTCGCGGCCATGCTCGCGGCGGCGCCCGACGACGGGGCCCTGCGGGTGCTGGTGACGCTGGCGGCGGTGGTGCTCTCCGACACCGGCGGGTACGCCGCGGGCGTGAGTTTCGGCAAGCACCCGATGGCACCGACGATCAGCCCGAAGAAGTCCTGGGAGGGCTTCGCCGGCTCGGTGACGGCCGCGGCGGCGGGCAGCGCGGCGCTGCTGTGGGCGTTGTTCGACGTGGCCCCCTGGTGGGGTGCGCTGTTCGGGATGGCGATCTCGGTCTCGGCGGTGCTCGGTGATCTCGCCGAGTCGATGATCAAGCGGGATCTCGGCGTCAAGGACATGAGCAACCTGCTGCCCGGGCACGGCGGTCTGATGGACCGGCTCGACTCGATCCTGTTCGCCGTGCCGGTGGCCTACCTGCTGCTCGCGGTCTTCGTCCCGGTGGTGAGCTGAGGCATGCGTCACGGCGGCGACCCGCTGCGGACCGGGTGGCCGGGGGCGATTCGACACGTACGGACGGGTGCGTCCGGGCGGGAGCGTGTCAGACTGGACGCGCCATGACGAGTCTCCCGCTGATCTCCGTAGACCCCGACGCCCGCGGCCGCCGGCCCGCGATGCCTCCCCGCCACCTCGCCGACCTGGACCTGCCGGGCCGGCAGGCGCTCGTCGCCGAGCTGGGTGAGCCCGCGTTCCGCGCCAAGCAGGTCTCCAACCACTACTTCGGCCGCCTGGTGCGCGACCCGGAGCGGATGACCGACCTGCCGGCGGCGACCCGGGAGCGGCTGGCCGGCGAGCTGCTGCCCAACCTGCTGACCCCGGTACGCGAGCTGGCCTGCGACGACGGCGCGACCCGCAAGGCGCTGTGGCGGCTGCACGACGGCTCGCTGGTGGAGAGCGTGCTGATGGGCTACCCGGACCGGGTGACCGTCTGCATCTCCAGCCAGGCCGGCTGCGGCATGGCCTGCCCGTTCTGCGCCACCGGCCAGGCCGGGCTGACCCGCAACCTGTCCACCGCCGAGATCGTCGACCAGGCGGTCTACCTGGCCGGGGTGGCCGCCTCCGGCGCGGTCGCCGGGTCGCCGCCGCGGCTGTCGCACGTGGTGTTCATGGGGATGGGTGAGCCGCTCGCCAACTACTCGCGGGTGGTGGCGGCGATCCGCCGGCTGGTCGCCCCGGCGCCGGAGGGGCTGGGCCTGTCGCAGCGGCACATCACCGTCTCGACGGTGGGCCTGGTGCCGGCGATCCGCCGACTGGCCAGCGAAGACCTCTCGGTGACCCTTGCGTTGTCGCTGCACGCCCCCGATGATGAGCTGCGCGACGAACTCGTCCCGGTCAACCAGCGCTGGAAGGTGTCCGAGGTGCTGGACGCGGCGTGGGACTACGCGGCCACGACGGGGCGTCGCGTGTCCATCGAATACGCGATGATCAAGGACGTGAACGATCAGCCGTGGAGAGCCGATCTGCTCGGGCGGCTACTGGCCGGCAAGCTGGCCCACGTGAACCTGATCCCGCTCAACCCGACTCCGGGCAGCCGCTGGGACGCCAGCCCGAAGCCGGTCGAGCGGGAGTTCGTCCGGCGGTTGCGCGACGCCGGGGTGTCGACCACGGTGCGCGACACCCGGGGACGCGAGATCGACGGGGCCTGTGGGCAGCTCGCCGCCGCCGGGGACACGGACGGCGACTCAGGCGCGGCAACGGCGTAGCGGTACGAGACCAGGAGACATAGTGGCGAGTCAGGGTCAGCGTTTCCGGCGTAAGGCGCTCCGCCGGGGCTACAAGGTCGACGAGGTCGATGCCTTCCTGGACCGGGTCGAGGCGACACTCGACGGCCAGCCGATCGGCGCGCCCGTGGCCTCCCAGGAGGTCCACGACGTCGTCTTCCGGGTCCGGTTCAACGGCTACGACGAGTGGCAGGTCGACCTGCACCTCGACCGGGTCGAGCGGCAGCTCGCCGAGCTGGAGGAGCGCGGTGGCGCACCGGCCGGGCGCGGTGGCGATCCCCGGATGGCCGACCGGCTCGGCCCGCCGATGCGCGACGACCGGGGCATGTCGCCGGTGCCGCAGCCGCCGATGCCGCCCCGGCAGATGCCCGCTCAGCCCGGCCCGCCCGCCGACCGCTACGGCAACCGCTACGACGAGCCGACCGGCGCGTTCGCCGGTGGCTACGACGGCCCGCGCGGCGGCTACGACGGCCCCCGCGGCCCGGGTGGTCCCGGCCCGATGGGTCCGGGTGCGCCGATGGGGCACGGCGGCCCGCCGCCGCGCGGCCTGCCGCCCGGCCCGGGTGGCTACGGTCCGCCGGACAACGGCCCCGGCGGCTACGGTCCGCCCGACAGCGGCCCCGGTGGGTACGGTCCGCCGGACAGCGGCCCGGGTGGCTACGGTCCGCCGGACAGCGGTCCCGGCGGGTACGGCCAGGAGGAGCGGTTCGACGGGTTCGAGGCCGGCCGGCGCGCGCGTGCCGACATGACCGCCGAGATCCGCATGCCCGAGCGCGAGCTGCGTGGTCGTGGCCCCGGCGGCCCGCCGGCGCTGCCGCAGCAGGGCTACGGCGCACCGGAGCCCGGCTACGGGCCGCCCGACCCGGGTTACGGTCCGCCGGACCAGGGCTACGGCCCGGGCCCCTCGATGACCGGCCCGCCGCTCGTGGGTCCGCCGGTCGCCGGGCCGCCGATGGTGGGACCGCCGATGGCCGGTCCGCCCGGCAGTGACCTGCACCGGGTCGACCAGATCCGGCGCAGCTTTCAGGTCCGCCGGTTCGGCAGCGGCTACGACCCGGATCAGGTCGACCGGTTCTTCGAGACGCTGCTGGGCGGCATGCAGGGGCGCAACCCGATGCCGGTGAACCCGAAGGAACTCGACACGCTGCGCTTCGGGCTGGTGCCCGGTGGCTACTTCGAGGCCGAGGTCGACGCCGCGCTCAAGGACGTGCAGGACATCCTGCTCGGCCGCTGACCCCGGCCGCGAGACGACGAAGGGCCCGCCCCCTCACCGGGGGGCGGGCCCTTCGCGCACTACCGTGGGCGCCGCGCGTCAGGACCGCAGGCCGTTGCGGCGCAGCACGGCGTCGCCGATGACGATGGCGATCAGCAGTCCGGCGATCCCGAACAGCCAGATGTGCTCCACCCGGCCCTCCTCGATCCCGCAGAACGCCATCAGAACCAAGGCCAACGCCGACAGCACCGCACCGATCCGTCCGGACTTGCGGTGTCCGGGCTTGTGCTGATCTGGCGCGGTTACCGGCTCGTCTCCTGCCACTGTCGGTCCTTCCCTCGCGATCGGATCTCCGATCAGTCTGGCACGCCCCCAACCGGGCCCGGCGCAGGGTCCGACCTCCTGTGCCGGGGATGACCCGGGCGGGCGACAGCGGGCGGCCCGGCCGGCCCGGGTCGTTGGTCCCGTACCGGTGGGGGCGGATGGCCACTACCGGCGTCGCGGGACGGCGAGCACACTGCCTCCGGTAGCGTCTTGACGTACACCTTGATGCCTTTTTGAGGAGGACTGCGGTGCGAGTGACCGGTACGGGGCATGCCAGCATGCGGATCGACACGGCCGCGGGCAGCATCCTGTGCGACCCGTGGGTCAACCCCGCCTACTTCGCCTCGTGGTTCCCCTTCCCGGACAACTCCCTCCTCGACTGGGCGACCCTGGGTCAGGTCGACTACCTGTACGTGTCGCACCTGCACCGGGACCACTTCGACGCGAAGCACCTGCGTGACTTCGTGTCCAAGGACGCCACAGTCCTGCTGCCCGAGTTCCCCACCTCGGAGATGGAGGACGAGTTCCGGGAGCTGGGCTTCACCAAGTTCCTCAAGGCCCCGAACGAGCAGGTGGTGGAGCTGCCCGGCGGCCTGAAGATCATGATCCAGGCGCTGACCAGCCCGACCGACGGCCCGATCGGCGACTCCTCGCTCTGGGTCGAGTACGACGGCGTGCGGCTGCTCAACCAGAACGACGCCCGGCCGACCGACCTGAGCGTGTTCGCCGAGCTGGGCCACGTGCACGCGCACATGCTCCAGTTCTCCGGCGCGATCTGGTACCCGATGGTCTACGAGCTGCCGCAGGCGGCGAAGACCGCGTTCGGCAAGCAGAAGCGGGACCGGCAGTTCGACCGCACCTGGCGCTACATCGACGACCTGAAGGCCGACCACGTCTTCCCGATCGCCGGCCCGCCGTGCTTCCTCGACGACGAGCTGTGGCAGTTCAACGACATCTTCGGCGACGAGGGCAACATCTTCCCCGACCAGTCGGTGTTCCTGGCCGAGTACGCCAAGGTCGGCGGCACCAACGGCATCGTGCTGCTGCCGGGCAGCGTCGCGGAGGTCACCACCGAGGGCGCGACCACCACGCACCCGGTGCCGGTGGAGGAGTTCTTCGCGAACAAGGTCGCCCACCTGGAGGAGATGCGGGAGCGCAAGCGCGGCGTGATCGAGGCCGAGAAGGCGTCCTGGCGGCACCCCGAGGTCGACGTGCTGGGCGAGATGAAGCGCCGGATCGAGCCGCTGCTGGACGAGTCGATCTACCTGGCCAAGGGCGTCGGCGGCCCGGTCCGCTTCGACCTGGTCGGCTACGACGGAGAGAGCGTCGAATCCATCGTGGTGGACTTCCCGGGCAAGGAGGTCCGGCCGTACGCGGACGAGAAGGTCCGCTACCGGTTCCGTACCGAGCGTGCGCTGATCGAGCACCTGCTGCACATCGGCGAGGTGGACTGGGTCAACTCGCTGTTTCTGTCCTGCCGTTTCTCCGCGGCCCGCATCGGCCAGTACAACGAGTTCGTCTACGCCTTCTTCAAGTGCCTGTCCGAGGAGCGCCTCCAGTACGCCGAGGGCTGGTACGACGAGCACGAGCGGGCGGTCGACGCCGAGGACATCACGCTCGACGGCTGGGTGGTGCAGCGGCGCTGCCCGCACCTGAAGGCGGACCTGAGCCGGTTCGGCATCGTCGACGGCGACCAGCTCACCTGCCAGCTGCACGGCTGGAAGTTCGACCTGGCCAGCGGGCGCTGCCTGACCAGCGTCGGGCACAAGATCCGTGCGCACCGCGCCGACGTGGAGACCCCGGCACCGGCCGGGGAAGCGGCCATCTGACGGTTTCCGCCCCGTCCGCCGCCCCCGGCACGCGACCATCGGTCGGGAGGGGGCGGCGTGACGGGTGCGGACAGGGAACCGGCGTACCGGTTCGGGCGCGGCAACGAGATGGCGCGCGACGCCTCCCGGGTGGAGGCGTTCAGCGACGCGGTGATCGCCATCGTGCTCACCCTGATGGCCGTCGAGCTGCTGTCGTTCGACCCGGACACGCCGCAGGACGACGGGCTGCCGGCCGCGCTGCTGCACGAGTGGCGCGCCTACCTGGCGTACGTGATCACGTTCGCCATCGTCGGCCAGGTCTGGCTGACCCACCACAACATGTGGCGGTACGTCCGCCGGGTCGACCAGATGCTGCTGGTGCTGAACCTGCTGCTGCTGATGTTCGTGGCGGCGATCCCGTTCACCGCCGACCTGCTCGCGGACAACCTGCGCGGCACCGTCGACGACCAGCGGCTGACCGCCGCGCTGTACGCGGGCGTGGTGCTCGGTGAGGCGCTGTTCTTCAACCTGAGCTGGTGGTGGGCGCGCCGCCGCGGGCTGCTGCAACCGGGCCTCGACCCGAGGCTGGCGCGGGCGGTGGCCCGCCGGTTCCGCCTCGGTCCGCTGCTCTACCTGGTCGCGTTCGCGATCGTGTTCGTCGACCCGGTGCTGAGCCTGCTGGCGTACCTGCTGCTGGTCGGCGTCTACCTGGTGCGCGGGCCGGGCGACCTCCCGCCGGCCGGCCAGGAGGCGCCCGACACGCCGTGAGGACTCAGCCCAGGTCGGCGAGGATGCGCCGGGCCGCGTTGTGCCCGGCCGCGCCGATCACGCTGCCCGCCGGGTGGCAGCCGGCGCTGCCCGCGTACACGCCGTCCACACCCGTCGCGTACGGCATCCGGTCGGTGAACGACACCGCGTTGTCGACGTGGTGGATGTGCCCGCCGGTGATGCCGAAGTGCGCCTCGATGCCGGGCGGCGGCAGCGGCACCGCGTCCGCGACCAGGTCGGCGGCGCCCGGGGCGTACCGCTCGCAGATCGCGAGCAGCCGCTGCACGTACCCGGGCAGCGCCGCGTCCCAGGTGGTGCCGGCCGGCTCGTAGGGGACCGACTGCACGAACAACGCCGACGAGTGGTGTCCCGCGTCGTCGGACAGCGACGGGTCGACAGTGGTGTGCAGGTACCACTCGATCGTCGGCTCGTCCGGCAGCCGTCCGGCCCGCACGTCCGCCCACATGCCGCGCAGCGCCGTCATGGGTGACTCCCCGCCGTCGCCGACGAGCGAGGCCGAGCCGGGCAGCAGGTGGATGGTCGAGCCGAACGGGCTCGGCGCGTCGTCCGGCAGGCAGGAGAAGCGCGGCAGCCCGGTCAGCGCCAGGTTGAGCTTGAGCGTGGTGCCGGTGCGGCGGACCGCCGCCATCCGCGCGCCCAGCTCCGCCGGGAGCGCGCCGTCGGGCAGCAGCTCCATCAGCCGGTACGGGTCACAGGCGCCGAGCACCACGGAGGCGTCGACCTCCCGGCCGTCGGCGAGCGTCACCCCGGCGGCGGCGCCCCCGGTCAGCCGGATGGCGGTGACCGGCGCGTCGGCGACGATCCGCGCCCCGGCGCGCTCGGCGGCCTCGGCGAACGTGCGCGACACGGTGCCCATCCCGCCCCGGGTGATCATCCAGGTGCCGTCCGCGCCGGGCAGCCGGCACATGTTGTGGACCAGGAAGTTGTGCCCGGTGCCGGGGTCGTCCGGGCCGGCGTTCAGCCCGGACAGCCCGTCGGTGACCGCGTACATGCTGACCAGCAGCTCGGAGCGGAAGTCGAAGCGGGCCAGGTGGTCGGCCACCGAGCCGCGCACCAGGTCGACGAAGACCTGCCGCAGCGCGGGCCGGACGTAGCGTTCGGCGGTCTCCTCGACCGGCAGCGGCTCGGCCAGCCACGCCGGGGCGAGATCCTCCCGCAACCGGGCCAGCTCGGCGTGCAGCGCGTCGTCGGCGGCGACGTCGGCGGCGGAGAACATCTCCGCGAGCTGCCGCCGGCCGGCCGCCACGTCGCTGCCGGCCAGCAGGTACGGCGAGCCGAGCCCGCCCGGCGTGGGCAGGAAGTAGTGCGGGTCGCGGCGCAGCACCGGGATGGTCACGTCGAGCGTGGCCAGCAGTTCCGGCGGCATCAGCCCGAGCAGGTACGACCCGGTGGAGTGACGCAGCCCCGGCACCTTCGGGAACGGATTCTCGGTGCGGGTCGCCCCGCCGATCACCCCGGATGCCTCCAGCACGAGGACGTCCAGGCCGGCGCGGGCCAGCAGGATCGCCGAGACCAGGCCGTTGTGCCCGGCGCCGACCACGACGACGTCGGCGCGGGACGGCAGCTCACTCGCGTCGCTCATGGGACCGGAGCGTAGCGGCGGCAGGGCACAGGCGGGAGGGTTCGCGCCGGGGCGCTACCGTTCCGGGCATGTCCCCGGCTGTCCAGATCGCGCTCGCGGTGGCGCTCGTCGTGGTGGTGTTCCTGCTCCTGCTCGCGTTGCGGCGCGGCCGTCCCCGGGATCTGGTCGCCCCGGACCGCCCGGCGGGCGACGGGCAGGCCGAGGTGCTCCGGCTGGCCCGCGCGGGGCGTACGGTCGAGGCGGTCAAGGTGCTGCGCGAGCAGACCGGGCTGTCGCTGCTGGACGCGAAGCGGGCGGTGGACGTGCTGGCGTCCGGCGGAACCTGGTCGCCCGGCCCGCCGGCACCGGGAAAGGGCGTCAACGACGCGGTGCGGGCCGAGGCCGCGCGGCTGCTGTACCGGGGCAAGAAGATCCAGGCGATCAAGGTGGTGCGGGAGCACACGCACATGTCGCTCGCCGACGCGAAGCGGTACGTCGAAGGCCTCTGACGCCGGACGGCCGTCACCCCGCGTTCACCCTATAGTGGCAGTTGTCGATGCATTTTCGTCCTACCGTCGACGGGACACCCACCGCCCCCGGGAGGTAATCCCCGATGGATCGTCGTACCGTCCTGCGCGCCACAGCCGCCGGTGGCGCCGCCGCTCTCGCCGGCGGTCTCTGGGCCGCCGCGGCCGCCCCGGCCCAGCCCGCCCAGCCCGGCCCGGGCCCGTACGGCGACCTGCTGGCCGCCGACGCCAACAGCCTCCAGTTGCCGGCCGGCTTCACCAGCCGGGTGATCGCGCGTTCCGGTCAGCGGGTCGCGGGCACCTCGTACACCTGGCACCCGGCGCCCGACGGCGGCGCCTGCTTCCCGGCCGGCGACGGCTGGATCTACGTCTCCAACTCGGAGGTGCCGCTCGTCGGCGGCGCCTCGGCGGTGCGGTTCGCCGCCGACGGCGCGATCGCCGCCGCGTACCGGATCCTCGGTGGCACGAACGTCAACTGCGCGGGCGGGCCGACCCCGTGGGGGACGTGGCTGTCCTGCGAGGAGGTGCCGCTGGGCCGCGTGTTCGAGACCTGGCCGGCCGGTGGCCGGTCCGGCGAGGAGCGGACCCGGATGGGCCGCTTCAAGCACGAGGCGGCGGCCTGCGACCCGGTGCGGCGGGTGGTCTACCTGACCGAGGACGAGGGGGACGGCTGCTTCTACCGGTTCGTCCCGGACACCTGGGGTGACCTGCGCACCGGCCGGGTGCAGGTGCTCTGCGCCCCGGACGGCCAGGTGACCGGGCCGGTGACCTGGCGGGACCTGCCGGACCGCGACGGGTTCCCGGTGCCCACCCGCTACCAGGTGGCCGCGGCGCAGACGTTCGACGGCGGCGAGGGCTGCTGGTACGCCGACGACACCTGCTGGTTCACCACCAAGGGCGACAACCGGGTGTGGGCGTACGACGCGGTGAACCAGCGGCTCGACCTCGCGTACGACGACTCGCTGGTGCCGGCCGGGGCCGCGCCGCTGACCGGCGTCGACAACATCACCGGCACCGCCGGCGGTGACCTCTACGTGGCCGAGGACGGCGGCGACATGGAGATCAACGTGATCACACCGGCCGGTGTGGTGACGCCGTTCCTGCGGCTGCTCGGGCAGTCCGAGTCGGAGATCACCGGCCCGGCGTTCTCCCCGGACGGCAGCCGGCTCTACTTCTCCTCGCAGCGCGGCACCAGCGGCGCCCGGGCCGGCACCGGCGGCATCACGTACGAGGTGCGCGGCCCGTTCCGGCGCTGACCGCAGCCGTCAGGCGCGGGCCGCCTCCCGGGTGGCCCGCCACCGGCTCGCCGCCAGCGTGGCCGAGTAGCCGGACAGCACGATCACGTGGAACAGGTACAGCCAGAGCAGCACCGCCACGCCGCCGCCGATCTCGTCGAACCCGCCGAACGGCACGCCCAGGTCCAGCGGCAGCGAGCAGAACAGCACGAAGCCGTGCACGAAGCCGGACAGGTTCGCCGCCGTGAACGAGCCCAGGACGACTGTGGCGAGCCAGTCCGGGGAGGCCGGGCCGACCACCCGGAACACCCAGATCAGCACCGGCGTGAGCACCAGCCACACCGCGAAAAACGACAGCACCACGCCGAGCGCGCCGATCCAGCCGCCCTGGCGCACCAGGCGGGTGGTCATCGGCAGCCCCAGCAGGATCGACAGCAGCAGCACCGGCGCCGGCGCCAGCAGCGGGAGCAGCAGCAGGCGGCCCCGCCAGCCCACCAGCGCGCCGGACTCGGCGCGCGGCTCGGCCACCGAGACGAAGGCGCGGCGCAGTCCCTCGCCGTAGAGGGAGGCCGGCAGCAGCGAGGCCAGTGCCAGCAGCGGGGTCAGTCCCAGCCCGGCCTCGACCAGCGCCGCCGCCGCCCGGTGCGCGCCGATCTCGGTGGGCAGCGTGTCGATGGCGTACCCGGTCAGCCGCCGTACCCGGTCCGCCCCGGCGAGCAGCCCGGTCAGCCAGATCGCCAGCAGCGCCACCGGCACCACGGCGATCGCGCCGTAGAAGGTGATCGCGGCGGCGTGCAGCGACAGGTCCCGGCCGCGGACCGGCCGGAACGCCGCAGCCGTGATCCGCTTCGTCCGCTCCCACCCGTCGCCCATCGCCCTCTCGTTCCCCGTACGACCCCGCGCCACGCATTACGATCCGGCGGCATGACGATCGCCACGACCGACCGGCTGGTGCTACGGGACTGGACCGAGTCGCCCGACGACCTCGCCCGGGTCTACGACATCTACTCCCGGGACGAGGTGATGCGCTGGCTGGGCGGCGGCAAGGGGCGGATGACCGACCCGTCCGAGGCGCGTGAACGGGTCCGGATGTGGCGGGAGCGCTGGGCGCCGTACGCCGGCCGCTGGGGCCTGTGGGCGATCGAGCCGCGCGACGGCGGGCCGGTGGCGGGGAGCATCCTGCTCAAGCCGCTACCCGGTCGCGACGGCGTCACCCTGACCGACGACATCGAGGTCGGCTGGCACCTGCACCCCGACGCCCAGGGCCGCGGCTACGCCACCGAGGCGGCCCGCGCGGTGCTGGAACGCGAGTTCGCCACCGGCACCCCGAGGGTGTACGCGGTGGTGATGGCCGGGAACGACCCGTCGATGGCGGTGGCCCGGCGCCTCGGCATGACGCACGCGGGCGTGCGCACCGACTGGTACGGCGGGGTCGAACTGGAGACCTTCGTCCTGGAGCGCCCCGCCTGAGCCGTGCCGTTGGCAGTTCGCCCTCGGCCTCCTACGGTGGTGGGGACACGGGGGAGGCACGGATGGTCGACGGTGGCGACGCAGCGCGTTGGCTGCACCTCCACGCCGCCCGGGGCGGCCCGGACGACCTGTCGCTCCTGGTGAACCGGGTCGCGCCCGCCATCGGGGCCACCGACATCGTGATCTACCTGGCCGACTACACGCAGTCCTCGCTCGTACCCCTGGTCGGCGCGGGCGCGCCTCGGGACGAGCTCACGATCGAGACGACGCTGGCCGGCCGGGCGTTCACCGGCCTCCAGGTGCAGCGCGCTCCCGACCGCCCGGACCGGCTCTGGGTGCCCCTGCTGCTCGGCTGCGAACGGCTGGGGGCGCTGGAGATCGTGTCGTCGCGCGCCGGCGACCCCGCGCTGGACCGGCCGGCCTGGGAGGTGGCGGTCGCCGTCGCTCAGGTCCTGGTGAACCGCCGGCTCTACGGCGACGTCGTGGAACGGATCCGCCGTCGCCTGCCGATGCAGGTCGCCGCCGAGACCGTGTGGGGGCTGCTGCCGCCGCTGACCTTCGCGACGGACGAACTGGTGATCACCGCCATCCTCGAACCGTGTTACGACGTCGGCGGGGACATCTTCGACTACGCGCTCAACGGTGACGTGCTCAGCGTCGGGCTCTTCGACACCTGCGGGCACGGGATCAAGGCGAGCGCGATGGCCTCGCTCGTGGTCAGTGCGTACCGCAACGCCCGGCGCACCGGTCTCGACCTGGTCGACACGGCGATCAGCATCGACAGGTGGGTCCGCTCCGAACACCCCGGCCTGTTCGCGACCGCGCTGCTCGCCGAACTCGACCGGCGGACCGGCGTGCTGCGGATCATCAACGCCGGCCACCCCGGCGCCATGCTGCTGCGGGACGGCAAGGCCGTCCGGGCACTGCCCGGACCGACCGCGCTGCCGCTCGGGCTGGGCAACCTGTCGACGCGGCGCCCGCGGGCGCACGAGGAGGCGCTGCACCCGGGCGACCGCATCCTCGCCTACACCGACGGCATCACCGACGCCCGGGGCGACGACGGGGAACGGTTCGGGCTGGACCGGCTCGTCGACTTCGTCGAGCGTTCCCTCAACGAGCGGCTGCCCAGCCCGGAGACGATGCGCCGGCTGGTGCGCGCCGTCCTCGCCTACCAGCAGGACCAGCTCGACGACGACGCCACCGCGCTGTTCCTGGAGTGGCAGCCCTCGCATCTGCCCTTGGGGCACCTGGAGCACCTCACCGCGCCCGACGGAACGATCGCGCCCTCGTAGCCTCACGAGGCGGCGCCGCAGGCGTGATCGACACCGGATCGCCGAAGTGGTGGCATCGCGGCAACCTTGATGCCGCCACCTCGGCGAAGTGGAGTCGATCATGTCGGCGGGCACTCCGGGACGAACCGGGGTGAGGCGCTGGGGAACAATGGTCCGGTGACCACTCCCCGAGATCTCGTGCTGCTCGGTTCGACCGGCTCGATCGGCACCCAGGCCATCGACATCGTCAAGCGCAACCCGGACCGCTTCAAGGTGGTGGCCCTCGGCGCGGGTGGCGGCAACGTGGAGTTGCTCGCCGCGCAGGCGCTGGAGCTGGGCGTGGACGCGGTCGGTGTGGCCCGCGCGTCCGCCGCGCAGGATCTCCAGCTCGCGTTCTACGCCGAGGCGAGCATGCGCGGCTGGGCCAGCGGTGACTTCAAGCTGCCCAAGATCGTGGCCGGGCCGGACGCGATGACCGAGCTGGCGCAGTGGCCGTGCGACGTGGTGCTCAACGGGGTCGTCGGCTCGCTGGGCCTGCCGCCGACGCTGGCCGCGCTGCACGCCGGGCGTACCCTCGCGCTCGCCAACAAGGAGTCTCTCGTGGCCGGCGGCCCCTTGGTCAAGGCCGCGCTGTCGCGGCACCCGGGTCATAGCCAGATCGTTCCTGTTGACAGTGAGCACTCGGCGCTGGCGCAGTGCCTGCGCGGCGGCGCCCGGGGCGAGGTGCGGCGGCTGGTGGTCACCGCCAGCGGCGGCCCGTTCCGGGGGCGGCGGCGCGACGAGCTGACCGCCGTCACGCCGGAGCAGGCGCTGGCGCACCCCACCTGGAACATGGGCCCGGTCGTCACGATCAACTCCGCCACGATGGTCAACAAGGCGCTGGAGGTGATCGAGGCGCACGAGCTGTTCGACGTGCCGTACGCCGACATCGAGGTGATGGTCCACCCGCAGTCGGTGATCCACTCGATGGTCGAGTTCACCGACGGTTCCACGCTCGCCCAGGCCAGCCCGCCGGACATGCGGCTGCCGATCGCGCTGGGCATCGGCTGGCCGGACCGCGTGCCCGGCGCCGCCGCGGCTGTGGACTGGACCACTGCACACACCTGGGAGTTCTTCCCGCTCGACGACGCCGCGTTCCCGGCGGTCGCGCTGGCCAAGGCGGCGGGCGAGGCCGGGCGCTGCCGCCCGGCGATCTACAACGCGGCGAACGAGGAGTGCGTGGCCGCGTTCGTCGCGGGCCGGCTGCCGTTCCTCGGCATCGTCGACACCCTCCAGCGGGTGCTGGAGGACGCTCCCGATTTCGACGAACCAGGTACCGTCGAGGACGTGCTCGCCGCCGAGTCGTGGGCACGGGCGCACGCCCAGGAGATCATCGTCGGGTCGGTGGAAGGAGCTCGATGAGCTATCTGCTCGGGGTGGTGCTGTTCGCCCTGGCGATCCTCATCTCGGTGAGCCTGCACGAGGCGGGGCACATGCTGACCGCCAAGGCGTTCGGGATGAAGGTCACGCGCTACTTCGTCGGCTTCGGCCCGACGCTGTGGTCGTTCAAGCGGGGCGAGACCGAGTACGGCATCAAGGGCATCCCGCTCGGCGGCTTCTGCAAGATCGTCGGCATGACCCCACAGGACGACGACGTCGAGCCGGGGGACGAGAAGCGTGCGATGTGGCGCTACCCGGTGTGGAAGCGGACGATCGTGATGTCCGCAGGCTCGATCACCCACTTCGCCCTGGCCCTGATCGCGCTCTGGATCATCGCGGTGTCGGTCGGGCTGCCGAACCCGAAGTTCCCCAGCACCGAGGCCGGCTTCCGGGCCGAGCCGGCGGTGATCGCCATCGCGCCGTGCGTGGTGGTGGAGAACGCGGCCCGCGCCTGCGAGTCCGGCGACCCGGCCAGCCCGGCCGAGAAGGCCCAGCTCAAGGACGGCGACCGGATCACCGCGGTGAACGGCAAGCCGGTCTCCACCTGGGGCGACATGCTCGACGTGGTCCGCGCCACCCCGCCCGGTACGGCCACCGTCGCCTTCGTGCGCGACGGCAAGCCGGACGAGGCGCGGGTCGACCTGGCCTCGGTGCAGCGTCCGCCGCTGGGCGACCCGAAGGGCGCCACCTCGGCGGTGTCCGCGCTCGGCGTGGCGCTCTCGCCCACCACCCCGACCCGGGTCGAGTACGGCCCGGTCGCCGCGTTCGGCGCGACCGCCGACTTCACCGGCACCATGGCCGTGCAGACCGCGCACGCAATGCAGCGCATCCCGCAGAAGGTGCCCGCGCTGTGGAACGCGATCACCGGCGGCGAGCGCGACGTGGACACCCCGATCAGCGTGGTCGGCGCCAGCCGGCTCGGCGGCGAGGCCGTGGAGAACAACGCCTGGCTGGTGTTCTTCATGCTGTTCGTGTCGCTGAACTTCTTCATCGGCGTGTTCAACCTGCTGCCGCTGCTCCCGCTGGACGGCGGCCACATCGCCATCGCCTGGTTCGAACGGGCGCGCTCCTGGCTCTACGCGCGCATCGGCCGCGCCGATCCCGGCCGCGTCGACTACCTCAAACTCATGCCCGTCACGTACGCGGTGATCCTGATCGGTGGCGCGTTCACGCTGCTCACCGTCACCGCTGATGTCATCAACCCCATCACGCTCTTCTCAAGGTGAGTGCCTGAAGTGACCGCTGTCAGTCTCGGTATGCCCCCCGTACCGCCGCCGCCGCTGGCCCCGCGCCGGGCCAGCCGCCAGATCATGGTCGGTTCGGTGCCGGTCGGTGGGGGCGCGCCGGTCTCGGTGCAGTCCATGACCACCACCCTCACCGCCGACGTCAACGCCACGCTCCAGCAGATCGCCGAGCTGACCGCGTCCGGCTGCCAGATCGTCCGGGTCGCCGTGCCGTCGCAGGACGACGTGGAGGCGCTGCCCGCGATCGCCAAGAAGTCGCAGATCCCGGTGATCGCGGACATCCACTTCCAGCCGAAGTACGTCTTCGCGGCGATCGACGCCGGCTGCGCCGCGGTGCGGGTGAACCCGGGCAACATCCGGCAGTTCGACGACAAGGTCAAGGAGATCGCGCGGGCCGCCGGCGACGCGGGCGTGCCGATCCGGATCGGCGTCAACGCGGGTTCGCTGGACAAGCGCCTGCTGGCCAAGTACGGCAAGGCCACCGCCGAGGCGCTGGTGGAGTCGGCGCTGTGGGAGTGCTCGCTGTTCGAGGAGCACGGCTTCCGGGACATCAAGATCTCGGTCAAGCACAACGACCCGGTGGTGATGATCCGCGCGTACCGGCTGCTGGCCGAGAAGTGCGACTACCCGCTGCACCTGGGCGTCACCGAGGCGGGCCCGGCGTTCCAGGGCACGATCAAGTCGGCGGTGGCGTTCGGCGCGCTGCTGGCCGAGGGGATCGGCGACACCATCCGGGTCTCGCTGTCCGCCCCGCCGGTCGAGGAGATCAAGGTCGGCGCCGCGATCCTGGAGTCACTGGGCCTGCGCGAGCGTGGCCTGGAGATCGTCTCCTGCCCGTCCTGCGGCCGGGCGCAGGTCGACGTCTACAAGCTGGCCGAGGAGGTCACCGCCGGGCTGGAGGGCCTGCCGGTGCCGCTGCGCGTCGCGGTCATGGGCTGCGTGGTGAACGGCCCGGGTGAGGCCCGCGAAGCCGACCTGGGTGTGGCCTCCGGCAACGGCAAGGGCCAGATCTTCGTCAAGGGCAAGGTCGTCAAGACAGTGCCGGAGGCGCAGATCGTGGAGACGCTGATCGAGGAGGCGCTGCGCATCGCCGACGAGATGGGCGCCGAGATCCCCGAGGAGCTGCGCGACCTGGTGCCGGGTGGCGCCACAGTCACCGTGCACTGATCTGTTCTCCGCGTCGCCGTGCGGCCGTTCCCGGCAGGGGGCGGCCGCACGCGCCGTCTCAGGGCCGGGGCACGGCCGCGAAGGGGGAGAGGGTGAACCAGCCCGGCGCGGCGCGCCGCAGCGCCTCCGGTCCGGTCACCTCCACCGCGCCGCCGCGCAGCGCCAGGGCCCACTCCAGGTCGCCCATCCAGACCTGGACCAGGGCGCGCAGGTCCGCCGTGACGGTCACCGTCACGTCGTGCCCGGGGTCGATGTCGCAGACGTCGGCTTCGCCGGCGGCGATCACCATCCACCAGTCGCGCTGCGCCGCCGGCACGTCCCGGAAGCGGAACCGCACGACGGTACGCCCCGGCGGAACCGCGTCGTGGTCGACGTGCCGGTGCATGTCCCACAGCAGCAGCTTCGGGTCCAGGTCGGCGTCGCCCAGCTCACCGATCCAGCGCACGCCCCAGGCGCCGAGCGCCTCCAGCACGGGCCGCAGCTCGCGTCCGGCGGCGGTCGGGACGTAGCGCACGTCGGCGCCGTCGACCCGCCGCTCCACCACTCCGGCGCGGACGAGCTGGTGCAGCCGGCGGGACAGCAGCGTGGGCGACATCCGGGGCAGGCCCCGGCGCAGGTCGTTGAAGCGTTCCGAGCCGCTGACCAGCTCCCGGACCACGAGCAGCGTCCACCGCTCGTCGAGCAGTTCCATGGCCTTCGCCACGGGGCAGAACTGGTGGTAGGAGGCCCCCATGGCGGGCACGCTACGCCCGGCCCGCCGACCCGGCCAGCGGCCTGTCGGGAGCGGTACAGATCTCGTACTGGGGGTGGGGTCGTCCGCTGCCTAGCGTCCTGTGCAGGGACGACAGGTGAGGAGCGACGAATGATCGAGGAACGGGAACAGGACGCCGCGGTGAAGGCCCGGCACCGCGCGATGTGGGCGATGGGCGACTACGCCGCCGTGGCCGCGCAGGTGATCCCGGAGCTGGGGGCGACGCTGGTGCGGGCCGCGGGGGTGGCGCCGGGCATGCGGGTGCTGGACGTGGCGGCCGGGACCGGCAACGCGGCTCTGCCGGCGGCCCGGGCCGGTGCGGAGGTGGTGGCCGGCGACCTCACCCCGGAGTTGCTGGCGATCGGGCGGGCGGAGGCCGAGCGGGAGGGCTTGGCGCTGACCTGGGAGGAGGCGGACGCGGAGGCGCTGCCGTACGCGGACGCCGCGTTCGACGCGGTGCTGTCCTGTGTGGGCGTGATGTTCGCGCCCCGGCACCGGGCGGCCGCCGACGAGGTGCTGCGGGTGTGCCGGCCGGGGGGCACGATCGGCCTGGTCAACTGGACCCCGGAGGGCTTCGTGGGCCAGTTGTTCGCGGCCATGCGGCCGTATGCGCCGCCACCGCCGCCGGGTGCGCAGCCGCCCCCGCTCTGGGGCGACGAGAACCACGTCCGGGAGTTGTTCGGCGACCGGGTCGACGCGCTCACGCTGGGGCGCGACGTCGTGGTGGTGGACCGGTTCGCCACGCCCGGACAGTTCCGGGACTTCTTCGCCACCCACTACGGACCGACTGTGGCGGTCTACCGGGCGAACGCGGGCGATCCGGAGCGCACGGCCGGTCTCGACCGCGCGCTGACCGACCTGGCGGCCCGGCACCTGGACGGCGGCGTGATGCGCTGGGAGTACCTGCTCGTCACCGCGCGCCGCGCCTGACGGCACGCCGGTCGTCGTCCGGCCGGCGTGCCGTCGCGGCGGCGGTGCTCACTCGGACTCGGCGAGGATGGCGTAGAGCTTGCGCCGGGTCTCGTCGAGCACCTGGGCGGCCCGGGCGCGCTGGTCGTCGGTGCCGGTGGTCATCACCTGCCGCAGCGCCTGCATGGCCTGGGCGCCGGCGTCGCGGATGTCGTGCCAGCTGTTGACCGTCTGCTCGGCGAACTCGGCCCAGGGCGGGGTCTGCGCCGCGCCGGTCGCCTCGGCCTGGCCCGCCTCGGTCAGCGCGAACCGCTTGCGTCCGCCCTCGGAGTCGGGGGCGGTCGCGATGAGCCCCTCGTCCTCCAGCAGTTGCAGCGTCGGGTAGATCGAGCCGGGGCTGGGCCGCCAGGCCCCGCCGGTACGGGAGTCGATCTCCTGGATCATCTCGTAGCCGTGCATCGGCCGCTCGGTGAGCAGGGCCAGCACGGCGCCGCGCACGTTGGGCCGCCGGCCGCGTCCGCGCCCGCCCCGGCCCCGCCCGTGACCGTGCGGTCCGGGGGAGAAGGGCGGCGGACCCGGGGGTACGGGCGGGAAGCCGAAGCCGCCGCGGCGGCGCATCTCGTCGTGCATGGCGTGCATGCGTCGATGGAAACCCATCGGTTCTCCTTCCGTCGTGGCATCGCTGATGCATCAACGATATATCGGCAATGCATCGCCGACAAGACGTCACGTAAACGGGGCTGAAAACCGTACGTACGTCTTGCTAGGGTGCCGGTGTGCGCCTGCTTCCCGAACCGGGCCCGTCCCGGACCCTCGCCCTCTCCACGCTCGTCAACACCGTCGGGCGGGGCACCTGGCTCACCGCCAGCGCGCTGTTCCTCACCCGGTCGGTCGGGCTGTCGGTCACCCAGGTCGGCGTGGCGCTCACGCTCACCGCGCTGGTCAGCCTGGTGGCGAGCACGCCGATGGGCTACCTCGCCGACCGCCTCGGGCCGCGCGGGCTCCAGATGGCCGCGCTGCTCGCCTCGGCCGGGTGCACGGCCGCCCTGGTGGCGGTGCGCTCGTTCACCGGCTTCCTGGTCGTCGGCGTGCTGATGGCGGTCGCCGACGCGGGCACCCGTGGCGCCCGGGGCGCGCTGATCGCCGGTGCCGTCCCGCCCGACCAGCGGGTACGCACCCGCGCCTACCTGCGCGCGGTCACCAACGTCGGCATCTCGGTGGGCACGGTGCTGGCCGGGTTCGCGCTCGCCGCCGACACCCGCGGCGCGTACGTCACGCTGATCCTGCTCGACGCCGCCACGTACGTGCTGGCGGCGGCGGTGCTGCTGCGGCTCCCGCCGGTGCCGCCGATGCCCGCCCCGGCGCACGGGCCACGGCTGATCGCGCTGCGGGACCGCCCGTTCCTCGCCTTCACCGTGCTGGACGGGCTCATGTCCATGCACTTCTCGCTGATCAACATCGCCCTGCCGCTCTGGATCGCCGGGCACACCACGGCGCCGAACTGGCTCATCTCCGCCTGCCTGCTCGTCAACACGGTGGTGGTGATCCTGTTCCAGGTCCGCGCCTCGCGGGGCACCGAGGACCTGACCGGCGCGGGCCGGGCCGCCCGCCGGGCGGGTGTCCTGCTCGCGGTCGCCTGCGCGCTGTTCGCGGCCGGTGGCGGCGTACCGGTCGCGGCGGCGGTGCCGCTGCTGCTGGGCGGCGCGCTGGTGCACGTCGTGGGCGAGCTGTGGCACGCGGCGGCCGGCTGGGGCATCTCCTTCGGCCTGGCCCCGGCGCACGCGCACGGGCAGTACCAGGGCGCGTACGGGATGGGCATGCAGCTCGGCTCGATGGTCGCCCCGGTGGTGGTGACCACGCTCGCGATCGGCTGGGGCGTGCCCGGCTGGCTGGTGCTCGGTGTGGTGTTCATGCTGCTCGGCGCGCTGGTGCCGCCCGTGGTGCGATGGGCCGCCCGGACCCGTCCGGCCACGCCCGAACCGGTGCCGGCGCCGGCCGGCTGAGCGCGGTGCGGCAGGTGCCCGGTCGGCCCGCGCGCGCCGGGGTGGATCTGGCAGGCTGGTAGCCGTGCTCACGGTGCCGGTACGCCAACTCGGGGAGTCGGAGCGCCGCGCGGTCGAGCGGCTGCTCGACCTCGACCCGTACGCCGGCGCGCAGGTCGCCGAGCGGGTGGCGGCACGCGGCCTGGCGTGGTGGCGGGCCGAGGCGCGGATCCTCGGGTACGGCTCCCGCCGGCACCTGGAGTCGATCTGCTGGCTGGGCGGCAACCTGACCCCGGTGCTCGCGTCCGAGTCGGCGGTGACCGCGTTCGCCGACCAGTTGAGCGCCGAGGAGCGGCTCTGTTCCTCGATCGTGGGGCGGGCCGACGCGGTGCTCGGGCTCTGGGACCGCCTCTCCGCGCACTGGGGCCCGGCCCGGGACGTACGCCCGAACCAGCCGTTGCTGGCGACGGACGCGCTGCCCGCCGTGGGGCCCGACCCGCACGTGCGGCGGGTGCGCGGCAGCGAGGTCGACCTGCTGTTCCCGGCGGCGGTGGCGATGTACACCGAGGAGGTCGGGGTGTCGCCGCTGGCCGAGGACGGCGGGCGCGGCTACCGGCGGCGGGTGACCGAGCTGGTGCGCGCCGGCCGCGCCTACGCCCGCTTCGTCGACGGGCGGGTGGTGTTCAAGGCCGAGCTCGCAGTGGTGACCCGCCGGACCGCGCAGGTGCAGGGCGTCTGGGTGGCGCCCGAGTGGCGTGGCCGGGGCATCGCCACCGCGGCGATGGCCGCCGTGGTCCGCGACGCGCTGGAGCGGGTCGCGCCCACTGTGAGCCTCTATGTCAACGACTTCAACCTGCCCGCCCGCCGGGTCTACGAGCGCTGCGGCTTCCGCCCGGTCGGCACGCTCGCCACAGTGCTGTTCTGAGGATCACTCCCGCCGGACGCCCCGAACCGGACACCCGACGCTATGCTGGGCATGTTTTTATACTGACTAGTCAGTTCGGAATTCGGGGTCGGGATGAACATCGTCGAGGCCAGAGGCCTGGGGCTGCGCACCCGCCGCGGCTGGGTCTACCGCGACGTCGACCTCACCGCCGCGAGCGGTGAGCTGCACGCCGTCACCGGCCCGCCCGGCAGCGGGCGCACCTCGCTGCTGCTGGCGCTGGCCGGGCGCTTCCCGCACAACCACGGCGAGCTGCGCCGCCGCGGCCCGGCCGCGCTCGGCCAGGTGGCGGGCGTGCACGAACCCGACCCGACGCTCACCGTCGCCGAGCACATCACCGAACGCCTGCTGCTGCTCGGCCCGGTGCCGCGCCGCCGGCGCCGGCTGGTTCCGGTCGCCGCGGTACGGGCCCGCCGCGCCTACCGCCGCGACGCCTACGCCGCCGCCATCGCCGGCGCCGGACTCACCGACGCGCCGCTCGACCCCGACCGGTACGGCCGCGACCTCACCCCGGTCGAGCGCCAGGTGCTCGGGCTGGTGCTGGCCAGCCTCGGCGGCCCCAGCCTGATCGTCGCCGACGACGTGGACGCCGGCGCCGACCGCCCCGAGCGGGAGTGGATGTGGGGCGCGCTGGAACGCCTCGCCGACCAGGGGTACGCGGTCGTCGCCAGCGCCCGCGCCGTCGAACCCGGAGTCGCCGCCACCGTGCACCGCATCGGCGACCCGGCCCTGCCCGTTCCCGCACTGACCGTTCCCGACGAGCCCGCTCCCGCCCTGACCGTTCCCGCCGAGCCCGCCGAGGTGCCCGCATGAGCGTCCTGCGACTGGCCCTGTTCGAGCTGCGCCGGATGACCCGGGGCCGGCTGCCACGCGCCGCGCTCGCGGTGCTCACCATCGTCCCGCTGCTCTACGGCGCCCTCTACCTGTACGCGTTCTGGGATCCCTACGGGAAGATGGACCGGATCCCGGTCGCCCTGGTCAACGCCGACCGCCCGGCCACCGCCGGTGACGGCAGCGAGGTGCACGCCGGCCGCGACCTGACCGAGGAACTGCTCGACCGCAAGGTGTTCGGCTGGACCGTGACCGACCAGGCCGACGCCACCAAGGGGCTGCGCGACGGGCGCTACCACCTGGTCTTCTCCATCCCGCAGGACTTCTCCGCCACGCTCGCCGCCGGCCCGGAACCGGACCGCCCGGCCCGGCAGGGCGAGCTGAAGGTCGTCAACGACGACGCCACCAACTACCTCTCCGGCCTGCTCGCCCGGTCGGCGTTCAGCGAGATCCGGGCCGCCGCCGCGCAGAGCACCGCCGCCAGCTACTTCGACAAGATGCTGATCGGCTTCACCGACGCCAAGGCCGAGACCGGACGCGCCGCCGACGGCGCCGGGAAGATCGCCGACGGGCTCGGCAGCTCCCAGCGGGGCGCCGACCAGCTCGCCGACGGGCTCGGTGACGCCGGGGACGGCGCCGGGCAGCTCGCCGGTGGACTGAACCAGTCGGTCCAGGGCGCGGACAAGCTCGCCAAGGGCCTCGACCAGCTGCGCACCGGCGCCGCCCAGCTCGCCGACGGCGCCGGGCGCGCCGCTACCGAGACCAAGGCCGCGGCGGCCACCGTGAACGCCGCCGCCGACAGGTACGAGCCGGTGCTGCGCCGCAACGCCGACAAGATCGAGAAGGCGGCCACGCTCGTCGCCGACGGCGCGCAGCAGCTCGCCGCCGGGCTGGACGCGCTGCCGGGCAAGGCCGCCGAGGTGGTCGCGAGCGCCGAGGAGGTCCGCGACCGGCTCGACGCGGTCGCGAAGGAACACCCCGAACTGGCCGACGATCCCGGATTCGCCGCCGCCCGCAAGGCCGCCGACCGGGCCGTCACGCAGGCCCGCTCCGTGGCGGCCGCGCTGGACAAGACCGACATGGCCACGTTGCGCAAGCAGATGACCGACGTGGCGAAGACCGCCCGCGAGGTGGCCGCCGCCGCGCCGCACCTGGCCGACGACGTCGCCTCCGCCCGCGCGAAGGTCAACGAGCTGGCCGGCGGGCTCGCCACGCTGGCACAGGGCAGCGCCGAGCTCCGCGACGGGCTGGGCGACGCGTCGACCGGCGCGAACGAGCTGCGCGGCGGCCTCTACCGGCTCGCCACCGGCGCCCGCCAGCTCGACGGCGGCCTGGCCCAGCTCGGCAGCGGCAGCAACCGCCTGGTCGACGGGCTGACCCGGCTGGAGGGCGGCGCCGGCGACCTCGCCGACGGGCTCGCCGCCGGGGAACGGAAACTGCCCGGGTACGACGACGCGGCCACTCGCGCCGGCGTCCTCGGTGACCCGGTCGGCCTGATCCGCGACTCGCAGAACCCGGCCGGCTCGTACGGCGTGGGCTTCGCCCCGTACTTCCTGTCGCTGGCGCTCTGGGTCGGCGCGATGATCACCTACATGCTGTTGCGGCCGGTCAACCGGCGGCACGTCATGTCCGGCGCGCCCGGCTGGCGGGTCGTGCTCGCCGGGTGGCTCCCCGCCGCCGGGATCGGCCTGGCCCAGGTCACGGTGCTCTACACGGTGGTGACGCTCGGGCTCGGGCTCGACCCGAGGCACGGCCCCGCCACCTTCGGGCTGCTCGCCCTCACCTCGCTGGCGTTCACCGCGATCATGCAACTGCTCGGTGTGGCGCTCGGCCCGGCCGGGCGGCTGGCCGCGCTGGCGCTGCTGATGCTCCAGCTCACCTCGTCCGGCGGCACCTACCCGGTGCAGACCTCGCCCGGCTTCTTCCAGGCGATCCACCCCTGGCTGCCGATGACGTACGTGGTGGACGGCCTGCGGCACACCATCAACGGCGGTACGACCGCACCCGTGGTCACCGGCGCGCTGGTGCTGCTCGCGTTCGGGCTGGGCGCCATGGCGCTGACCGTCGGCGCGGCCCGCCGCTCCCGGCGGCTGACCCCGGCCAAGCTGCACCCCGAACTGACCATGTGAGGATGAGCCGGTGACGGACGGACGGACACGCCGGCGCGAGGACACCCGCCAGCGCCTCTTCGTGGCGGCGGTGGACCTCATCGCCGAGCAGGGCTTCTCGGCCACCACCGTGGACGACATCGCGGCCCGGGCCGGCGTGGCGAAGGGGACCGTCTACTACAACTTCGAGTCCAAGACGGTCCTGTTCGAGGAGCTGCTGCGGCACGGCATCGGCCTGCTCACCGCCGAGTTCCGGGCCGCCGTCGACGGGCTGCCGCCGCTGGAGGCGCTCGGCGCGCTGGTCCGCGCCCAGCTGGAGTACATCCGCCGCTACCGCGCCTTCGCCCAGCTCCTGCTCTCGGAGATGTGGCGGACCAACCGGGAGTGGCAGCAGACGCTGCGGCTGCTGCGCGGCGAGGCCATCGCGGTGATCGCCGAGACCGTGAAGGCCGGAGTGGACAGCGGTGACCTCCCGGCCGACCTGGACGTGCGTACCGCCAGCTCGGCGCTGTTCGGCGTCGGGCTCGTGGTGGCCGTGGACTGGCTGGTCTTCTCGCCGGAGCGGCCGATCGACGAGGTGCAGGAGTCGCTGCTCGGCATCGTCCGGCGGGTCGCCCGCACCTGACCAGCGGTCGGTAATTCGGTTGATTCCGGACCGCCGGAAGGGTGAGGCTGAGGGCACCGCCCCCACCGATCCGAGTCCGGAGGACCTTCCATGCGCCTGCTCCGAGATCTCTGGGCCACGGCGCCCCGCCGGATGGCGGCGGTCCTGCTGCTGATCGTGCTCGGCGCCGCCGGCCAGGCGGCCGCCTCCGCGCTGGCCGGGCCGGTGCTGGTGCACCGCTCGTCCGGCTGGTTCGTCGCGCTCGCCGTGGCGCTCGTCGCCGCTGTCGTCACCGACCTGCTGATCGGCCTGATCATGGCCCGGCTCACCGCCGACTGGTCGGCCGACGTGCGACGGCGGCTCTGCCGGGTCGCGCTCGGCCAGGACCTGCCCACCCTGGAGACCACACCGGTCGGCGAACTGCTCGACCGGATCGACAACGACGTCTACCAGGTCGCCGCCGAGATGCGGAACACCGGCGTACGGCTGGCGCAGGGCCTCGCGGTCTGCGCCCTCGCGACGGTGAGCGCGCTGATCGTCTGGTGGCCCGCCGGTGTCGGCATGATCGTGCTCACCTCGCTGCTCGCGGTGACGCTGCGCCGACCGACCGCCCGGATCGCCCCGGCCCGGATGGCCGAGGAGGAGGCGTGGTCCGACCTCGCGGCCGTGATGGAGGAGGCGGTGCACGGGCAGGACGACGTGCGCACCAGCCTCGCCCGGCCGTACGTGCTGCGCCTCTACGCCCGCCGTGCGGCCGAGGTGATCACCCGGTGCGTCCGGGTGTTCCGGCTCTCCGCCCGGGTCACCGCGGCCGCCGCCGGCGCGGTCCGGGTCGGCATCGCGGGCGTGGTGCTGGGCGGTGCGTGGGCGCTCGCCACCGGCCGGGTCGACGCCGCGCGGCTGACCGCGATCTGGCTGCTGGCCATCGCGTTCGGCGCGACGGTCGAGCACATCGCCCGCTGGGTGCCGCACCTGCAACAGGCGTTCGGCGCGTGGGGCCGGGTGCAGCTGCTCGCCGGGTCGCCGCAGGAGCCGGACGGCGGGGCCACCCCGGTCGACGGGGACCTGACCGTGCGCGGGCTCACCTACCGCTACCCGGCCGGCGGGGACGAGCGCGGGCCGGCGCTGCGCGACGTCCACCTCGACTTCGTCCGCGGCCGCTCGTACGCGCTCGTCGGGCGTACCGGCTCGGGCAAGTCGACGCTGGCCAAGGTGCTCACCCGGGCGGTGGACGTGCCCCGCGGCACCGTCTTCCTCGGCGGCACCGACCTGGTCGACCTGGACGTGGAGGAACTGCGCCGGTGGATCGCCGTGGTGCCGCAGCGCACCGAGATCCTGGCCGGCACGCTCGCCGAGAACGTGGCGCTGTTCGACCCGGAACTGCTGGACGCCGCCGAGCGGGCGCTCACCGAACTGGGCCTGGCCGGCTGGATCGCCGAACTGCCCGACGGCGTGCACACCCGGCTCGGCGACGGCGGCTACGTGCTCTCCGCCGGGCAGGAGCAGCTCGTCGCGTTCGCCCGCATCCTGGTCCGCGACCCGCACGTGGTGATCCTCGACGAGGCCACCGCGCGGCTCGACCCGGTCACCGAGAACCGGGTACGCGAAGCCACCGAACGGCTGCTCACGGACCGGATCGGCATCGTCATCGCGCACCGGCTCTCCTCCGTGCGCCGCTGCGACGAGGTGGTCGTGATGGCCGACGGCGCGGTGCTGGAGGCCGGTCCGCTGCGCGAGTCGGCCCGCTTCGCCGAGCTGCTCGCCACCAGCCACGCCGGGGCGTACGCCGGAGTGGGCTCCCGGCGCGGTGGCGTGGACCTGCTCGACGCGCCCGCCTGGGACGACGCGCCAGCCACGCCGGCCGCGCCCGCGACGCGGCCGGCCGCCGTGCCGCGCGCCGACCCGCCACCCGCGCCGCCCACGCCCCCCGCGCGGACCATGCGGGAGATCCTCCGGCTGGGCACCAACGACCCGCGGTACGGCCTGGTCTCGGTCGCCCTGTTCATCGTGATGACGGTGCTCGGGATGGACGGTGCGGTGCTGCCCTGGCTCTGGGCCGATCTGGTCGGCGGCGGCGACCCGTGGCTGCCCGCGCTGGGCATCGTGGCGGCGCTGCTCGTGGTCCTGCCGCTGCCGTACCTGACGAACCTGTGGTTCCCGCAGTGGTGGATCCGGCAGATGCTGCGGATCAGCGCCCGGCTGGTGCACGGGCAGACCGGCGCGCGCCGGGTCAGCGGGCACACCCCGGCCGAGGTGGTCGCACAGGGCGGCGACACCGACCGGGTGGTGCACCTCGCCGACAACCTGATGGACCAGTTCATCTCGCTGACCATCGTGATCACCATGACGCTGGTGACCGGCAGTCTCGTACCGGCGCTGTTCTTCGTCGGCACGATGGTGGTCTCCGGGCTGGCGGCGACGCTGTTCGGGCCCCGGCTGGAACGCACCGCGGCCGGCACGGTGAAGGCGCGCGCCGCGTTCGCCACCGCGCTGGTGTCCGCGCTGTCCGCCGCCCGGACGGTGAAGCTGGCCGGCGCGACCCGCCCGGTGCTGCGCCACCTCGCCCGGCTGGACGAGGTACGCAGCGAGCGGCAGCGACGCGAGATCGCGATGCAGGTGTGGGCCCGGTCCACCCCGTCGGTCGCCAGTGGCCTGCTGCCGATCGGCGCGTGGGCGCTCTACCTGGCCGGTGAGCTGTCCGCCGGCGCCACGCTCGTGGCCGTCTCCACCCTGGGCGCGGCCCGCTGGTTCGCGTGGACCACCGCGTCGCTGGTGTCGCAGTACCCGTCGGCGCGCGTGTGGACCAGGCGGACGGTGGCGATGACCGGCGAGGCCGTGTACGCGGCGCCGGTGCCCGGGCTCGACCTGGTCGCCGGCACCGCGCCCGCGCCCGAGCCGCCGCCCCGGCACCCGCTGCGCCGCCTGGAGCTGTCCGGCTTCGGCGCGCTGCACTCCGACGGCACGCTCGCCGTCCGCGACGTCGACCTGGTGGTCGAACGCGGGCAGTTGGTGCTGGTCGTCGGCCCGGTCGGGTCCGGCAAGTCGTCGCTGCTGCGCGCGCTCGCCGGGATCGTGCACCACGTCGGCGAGCTGCGCTGGAACGGCGACCCGGTCACCGAGCCGGAGATGTTCCTGCGGCCCAACCAGGTCGGGTACGTGGGGCAGCTACCCCGGGTGCTCTCCGGCACGGTGGCCGACAACATCGCGCTCGGCCACCAGGTGGACGCCGCCGGGGCGGTCTCGACCGCCCAGCTCGAACACGACCTGGCCGCCGCCGGGGGCGGGCTCGGGCTGCTGATCGGGCACAAGGGCACCCGGCTCTCCGGCGGTCAGCTCCAGCGGCTGGCGCTGGCCCGGGCGCTCGCCCCGCGTACCGAACTGCTGGTGGCAGACGACGTGTCGTCGGCGCTGGACGTGAGCACGGAGCTGGCGTTGTGGGCGGCACTGCGCGAGCACGGGGTGACAGTGGTCGGCTCGACCGCGAAGCGGGCCGCGCTGGTGCGGGCCGACCGGGTGGTGGTGCTGATCGACGGCACGGTGGCCGACCAGGGCACCTGGAGCGACCTGGAACCCCGCTGGAACCACCTGGCCGGCTGACCCCCGCGCCCGCCGTCCTCCTCGTCGATCATGAAGTTGGCGGCGACAAATCGGACGCCGTCCGCCGCTAACTTCATGATCAACGGGGTCGGGCGGGGGGTGGGGGGC
>NZ_JAMHIU010000062.1:0-1073 GCF_023896895.1 Micromonospora sp. CPM1 | reverse complement strand
CTAGCTGTAATGCCCATGAGGGTTGTTGACGGCGTGGCGGCTTGAGACGAGGCGAGACCTCCGGCGAGGTGTGAGGTGCTGACGCCCACACGGAACCGGAGGTCTCATGGCCCACCGTAATGCCCGGCTGACCATCCACGGCCGGCGGCTGCTCATCACGCGTGTCGTTGACCAGGGTCGGCCGGTGGCCCACGTCGTGAAGGAACTGGGCTGTTCTCGGGCCACCGGCTACAAGTGGCTGCAGCGGTGGCGGGCCGAGGGCGACGCTGGTCTGCGGGATCGATCCAGCCGGGCTCACCACCAGCCGCACAAGACGTCCGCCCAGTTGGAGGCGCGGGTCTGCCAACTGCGCCAGGAACGCAAACTCGGGGCTCGCCGGCTCGGACCGTTGCTCGGGATGCCGGCCTCGACGGTGCACGCCGTTCTGACGCGGCACGGTCTACATCGCCTGGCCTGGCTCGACCGGCCCACCGGTCAGCTCATCCGCCGCTACGAGCGCGACCGGCCCGGCGAGCTGATCCACGTCGACGTCAAGAAACTCGGCCGGGTTCGCGACGGCGGCGGCTGGCGCATCTTGGGCCGCGACAGCCTGGAACACCGCCGTGCCCGCAACGCCAGCCGTGTCGGCTTCGACTACGTGCACTGCGCCATCGACGACCACACCCGTCTCGCCTACGCCGAGATCCACCCCGACGAGAAGACCGACACCTGTGCCGGCTTCCTACGCCGCGCCGCCGAGCACTTCGCCACCCACGGCATCACCCGCGTCGAACGCGTCATGACCGACAACGCATTGGCCTACCGCCGCGGCCGAGCCTGGCACCAGGCCCTGACCGACCTCGGTGCCACCGCCCGCTTCACCCGCCGCTACCGGCCACAGACCAACGGCAAAGCCGAACGCTTCAACCGCACCCTGTGCGACGAATGGGCCTACGCCCAACCCTTCACCAGCAACCAGCAACGCGCTGACGCTCTACCCGCCTGGTTGCACACCTACAACCACCACCGCAACCACACCTCACTCGGCGGCAAACCACCCATCAGCCGCGTCAACAACGCTGCTGGGCATTACA
>NZ_JAMHIU010000061.1:0-1319 GCF_023896895.1 Micromonospora sp. CPM1 | reverse complement strand
TGCAAGATCTGTGAAGGTGGCTGTCAAGTGGTGGCTTCGAGGGTGCGCCAGATTTGGCGGGCTATGTAGCGTTTGAGGCTGCGGGTGATCTCGGCTGGGGTGCGGCCTTCTGTGGTGCGGCGGTTGATGTAGTCCTTGGTGGGCTGGTGGCATCGTTGGCGGGTTTTGGCGATGGTGTGCAGGGCGGCGTTGAGGGTGCGGTCGCCGCCTCGGTTGAGGCGGTGGCGGGTGATGCGGCCGGAGCTGGCGGGGACGGGGCTGACGCCGGCGAGTGAGGCGAAGGCGGCTTCGTTGCGGAACCGGCCGGGGTGTGACCAGGCGGTCAGCGCGATCGCGGCGGTGACGGGGCCGATGCCGGGTTGGTCGAGCAGGGTGGGGCAGAGTTTGTCGACCAGGGTGCGGATTTCGGTGAGGTTGGCTTTCAGGAGCCGGTCGAGGGTTTGGATCTGCTCGGCGAGGGTTGCCAGGTGAGTGCGGCGCAGCCGGTCGAGACCGCTGCCGCTGCCGCTGGTGGTGGTGAGGGTGGTGGCGTGCTGGACCTGCCGCAGGGTGCTCAGTCCTCGCATCTGTGTGCGTAGGTCGTCGTCGGCGGTGAGGATCACCGATTTGAACACGTTGATGGTGGCGGTGCGGGTGTCGCTGTAGTGGCGGCGGCAGACGTGCAGCAGGCGCAGGGCTTCCCGGTCGCCGTCGGCGCGGGGTGAGGCGACGTGGTCGGCGGCCAGCACGCCACGAGCGGCGTGCACGGCGTCCAGCGCGTCGGACTTGCCGCCTCGACGGCAGCGCCCGGCAGCGGGTTTAGGTGCTTCCAGGACGTACTCACCCGCGGCACGCAGGACGCGCAGCAGACCGACACCGTGACAACGGGCGCCGTCCAGGGCCCAGGCCCGGCGGCCCGTTCCCAGCACGGCCGTCTGCCGGCCGGCCCAGGCCAGCAGGACAGCGGCGCCGTCGTTGGTGGCCGGCACGGTGATCTCCGCCAGCACGGTGCCGACCGCAGTGAGCACCGCGGCGGTGTGCGTATCGGTATGGGTATCCACACCGATGACCGCGTCGACACGCTCGGCCAGACGTTCTGCCAGGATGGGAAACACGGACGGTTCTCCCTTGCACGGGACGACGTTCGGACGGCGTCGGCCCGGGAGACGATCACCCAGCGGCACATCTGTGATGAGTCACGCGACACGGGCTGCACACCCCTTCGCGGACAGGCTTCTGATCAGGCCAACAAGGTGGGCCGGGCCGACGCCGGCAATCCACGAGGACAAGTCGACGCCACGGCACACCAACTGACAGCGGCCAGATCTTGCATGAGTCAC
>NZ_JAMHIU010000060.1:0-1466 GCF_023896895.1 Micromonospora sp. CPM1 | reverse complement strand
GGGGGGTGTCCCTATGGGGTTCGTCAAGCGGCGATCGGCGTCGTGGGGCGGGGTTGGTAGGGGATCTTGTCGCGGAGCATGGCGAACAGGACGTCGCAGCGACGGCGGGCGAGGCAGATGAGGGCGGCGTTGTGGCGTTTGCCTTCGGCGCGTTTGCGGTCGTAGTAGGCCCTGCTCACGGGGTCGGCCAGGGCTGCGAACGCGGCGAGGAAGAACGCGCGTTTGAGGTTCTTGTTGCCGCCGCGGGGTGGGTGTTCGCCACGGATGCTGCTGCCGGATCGTCGGGTGACGGGGGCGAGGCCGGCGTAGGCGGCGAGGTGGCCTGGGGTGGCGAAGGCGGTGCCGTCGCCGACTTCGAGCAGGATCCGGGCGGCGGTCCTGACGCCGATGCCGGGCATCGAGGTCAGGACCGGGGCAAGAGGGTGCGCATCAAGCATCCTTTCGACCTGGGCGGCGGCCTGGTCGCGTTGCCGCAGGATGTCGCGGAGGCTGTCGGCCAGGCGGGGCAGGATCGTCTCCGCGGCCTGGGTGCCGGGGACGGTGACGGTCTGCTCGTCGAGAGCGGCCATGATCTGCTCGACGAGCCGGTCACCCATGCGAGGTGCGTGGACGGCGGCGATCGAGAGCAGTTTGCGGCGGCCGGCCTTGCGCAGGCCGACCGGGCCGCCGCAGCGGGACAGCAGTTCCAGGACCGCCTTGTGGTGGACCTTGGGGCCGAGGACTCGTTCCAGAGCGGGATGGATTTGCGTCAGCAAGCCACGGATCCGGTTGGACACGCGGGTGGCTTCGCCGGCGAGGTCGTCGTCGAAGCCGACCAGGATCTCCATCTCGGCCAGAGTTTCGTCGCCGGTGTCGACCCGACGCAGCGTGTGCGGCAGGGTGCGGGCCGCGTCAGCGATGACGTAGGCGTCGCGGGCGTCGGTCTTCGCGCTGCCGGGGTGCAGATCGGCGATCCGCCGCATCGCCAGGCCAGGCAGGTAGGCCACCTGATGCCCGGCCGCCCGAGCCACCGCGACCGGCAGGGCGCCGATCGAGGCCGGCTGGTCGACCACCACCAGGACACGACCATGGCGGGCGAGTTTGTCGAACAGCTGCCTCAGCCGGACCTCGGTATTCGGCAACGCCGCGTCGTGCAGCCGCTTGCCGTCCGGGGCCAACCCGACCGCGTGGTGATCACCCTTACCGACGTCCAAGCCCAGGAAGACGCCATATCCGTCGTGCACCAGACCCGCCTCCACGCATCGCATCGTGGCCCTCGGCCGCAGTCAGGGCGTCGGACTGCCGGCAGCCACGTTACGAAGAGACCTACCCCAATACGGGTGGCCGTGTCCCTATCAGCGGTCCGCCGACGCCACCCGACCCGGCGACAACACCCCCCGGATCATCCGAACGACAGGGGCAGGAAGTCATACCGGGCCGGGCGACCGAGGAGTCCCCGGCTGGGGACGATCAAAAAGGTAACGGGG
>NZ_JAMHIU010000059.1:0-1565 GCF_023896895.1 Micromonospora sp. CPM1 | reverse complement strand
GCCTCAAAGACCGCGACCTCGGCCGCGTCCCCGCAGCAACCAAGACCAACGACTGAACATCAACAAACCAGCGAAGGGGTCAAAATTCGGCCGGAACAGAGGGGTCAAAGTTCAGCCGGCGTTGACAGTTTTCCCTTCGGCTCTCTTCTTGTCGTAGTAGGCGCGTGATCGTGGGCAGTGGGTCAGGGCGGTGAAGCTGGACATGCTGAACACCCGGCGCAGACCGCGGTGGTAGCGGTGGGGTCGAACCTGGTGGCCTTGGCGGCGGCCGGAGTCTCGGGAGATCGGCGCGAGCCCTGCGTGGGCGGCGAGTGCTGCAGGGCTTTGGTAGGTGGTGAGGGTGCCGGCGTGGGCGAGGAACTCGGCGGCGAGGGTGGTGCCGATACCGGGCAGGCTGGTGACGATCTCCCCCAGCTCGTGCTCGGCGACCACTGCGGCGATGGTTTCCTCGATGGCGGTGATGCGGTCGTTGACCGCCTCCAGGTCAATAGCCATCTGGCCCACGATCCCGGCCGCGGTGGCCTCTCCCGCGACGGCGACGGTCTGTGTCCGCGCGGCGGCGAGGACCTTGGCGGCCCAGACGCCGTGCTGGCGTAGGTAGGCCAGGATGCGGGCTTCGCCGGCACGGCGCAGGCCGGCGGGGGTCTGCCACTGCGCGAGGAGCCGGAGCGCACCTCTGCTGCGCAGGTTCAGCGCCTTTCTCCAGGGCGGGGCTGATCATGGTCAGGAGGTCCTGAATGCGGGCGGTGATGCGGACCCGGTCGGCGACCAGGTCAAGGCGGCGGGAGACGAGCAACTTCATCTGCTGCTGCACCCCGTCCGCCAGGGTGAGGGTCGGAAGGTCGCCGCGCATGCGCAGGGTCTGGGCGATGACATAGGCGTCGTGGGCGTCGGTCTTGCGCTCACCGTGAAATGCCTCCGCCATCCGCGAGGTGACCGTGCCGCTGACGTAGCGCACGTCCGCACCTCGATCGAACAGGACCGCCAGCAGCAGCGCCGCTCGTAGGTCGACGGCCCAGCGGATCGGCTTACGGCGCTTGCCGAGCCGCCCGGCGATGCCGGAGATGGATTGTTGGTCGTTGGGGATCTTTTCGGACATCACCACGGTGCCGTCGTCGTCGACGACGCACACGTGGTGGTGGGTCTTGCCGACGTCGACGCCGGCCCACAGGCTGCCCATCGGGCATCACCCTTCTCGCTCGTGCTGGTCATAGGGCGTGGACCCGCCGCGGTTCAGTAGCCACAACTTCGGAAAGGGCGATCGGTCGCAAGTCTCCATCCAGTGCTGATACAGCGGTCATCAGCGAGGGCCGGGCCCAGCAGCGAGTCCGTGCTCTGCGGTAGCCGGTCCGGCCCGGGGGCGAGGTGACCCGTTCGCGGAAGAACGTCGGCATGGCTGGGCGTAAGGGCACCCGGCGCTGTCGTCCTACTCGACCCCCCCCCGTTACCTTTTTGATCGTCCCCAGCCGGGGACTCCTCGGTCGCCCGGCCCGGTATGACTTCCTGCCCCTGTCGTTCGGATGATCCGGGGGGTGTTGTCGCCGGGTCGGGTGGCGTCGGCGGAC
>NZ_JAMHIU010000006.1:0-269286 GCF_023896895.1 Micromonospora sp. CPM1 | reverse complement strand
GGTGGTGCGCAGCAGGTAGCGGTAGCGCTCGCCCGGCACCGCGCCGCCCTGGCTGTCCAGGAACTCCCAGCGCACCGCCACCTCGGTGAGCAGCGCGGAGATCTGCTGCACGTCCTCGATCTGCGCGTTCGCGGCGACGAGTTCCCGCTCCTGGTAGTCGGGCGCGGCGCCGACGAAACTGAGCGCCACCGCCGCGGGCGAGGTGAACGAGAAGCTGTAGGTGTCGGCGACCACCAGCCCGGGCAGGGCGTAGCAGCCGGCGATGGCCGGCACGTCGGCGGTGGTCAGCGCCACGCCGTACCGGTCGAAGAAGTCGGTGAGCGTGTCGAGGTCGGTGGAAGCCGTCACGACGCTCCTCATTACCGGCCCGCCCCGGCGGCAAACCTTCCTCAGCGCGGCGGGATCCGTACCTCGATCTCGGCGCCGAGGTGCGCGCCGCCGCTGAGGGCCAGGTCGTCGCCGCTCCAGAACCGGCCCGGGTCGTACCAGTTGGGCCGTCGCCCGGCGGGCAGCAGGCCCATCGCCTCATAGGTCACCGCGACCACCTCGGCGCAGTACGCGGTCTCCAGCGCGGCGGCGTTCTCCCTGCCCGTGTCGCCGATCCTGCTCGTGTCGCCGGTCTCGCCCCGGTCGCCGGTCTCGGCCCGGTCGCCGGTCTCGGCCCGGTCGCCGGTATCGCCTCGGTGGCCGGTATCGCCGGCCCTGCCCCGGCTGCCGGCCTCGCCCCTGTCGATGATCCTGTTCAGGATGCCGATCTGGTTCCGGTCGCCGGTCCTGCCCCGGAGGGCGCCGAGGCTCAGGCGGCGCGGGTGCGGCAGTCGGCCCCGCGCCCACCGCCAGGCGAGCTGCGCGGTGGACGGGAACGGCGTGCCGTCCAGGCGAGCCACGGTACGCAGCACCGCCTCCTCCATCGCCGTGTCCGCCGGTGGTTCGAGCTGGCGCAGCCAGCCCCGCTGGCCGTACCGGTTGGCCCAGACGCAGACCGCGTCCCGCAGGTCGTGCAGCTGCACGCCGCGCTGGTGGGTGCCGGTCCACATGTCCGGCAGCGAACGCCCCAGCTCGGCGTGCCACATCAGCGGCGGCATGTCGTCGAGCACCACCGCCATGCCGACGTGGTTCACCGGGCTGTTCGTGGTGAGCTGGATGGCCCGGTCGGGCACGCTGCGTCCGCGGAACACCCACAGGTCGCCGGTGCGGGTCAGCTCCACTGCCTCGTCCAGGCTGATGCTCATGGAGGACTACCCTATGCGGATGCGGCAACGGATGCGGTGGTGGAAGGTACTCGGACTCGCGGGTCTCGCCGGCGTCGCGGCGACCGGAGTGGTGGTGGCGCGGGCCGAACGGCGGCGCCGGGCGTACACCCCGGAGGAGATCCGGGAGCGGCTGCGCGAGCGGCACGCCAAGGCTTCCTCGTCCTGACCGGACAGTCGGGGGCGGCGGATTCTCCTACCATCGCAATGATGGGAACCGTTTTCTGGGAGAGCCCGTTCGTCCTCGATCCTCCGCCCGCCGCCGTCGAGCGGCACGGCGACGTCGACCTGCACGTGCCCACCGGCGACGGCCGGCATCCCGCGGTCGTCGTCGTGCACGGCGTACCGGGACCGCCCGAGGCGCCCGACGCGCGGGACTGGCCGCTCTACCGGGGCTACGGCGCGCTGCTCGCCGAGGCGGGCGTGCTGGCCGCGATCCCCCGGCTCACCGTGGCCAGCCCGGACGACCTGTACACGGTCGCCGCCCGGGTCGCCGCCACCGCCGAACTGCTTCGCGCCGACCCGCGCGTCGACCCCGACCGGCTCGGCCTCTGGTTCTTCTCCGGCGCCGGCCTGCTGCTCGGCGACTGGCTCCGGGACCCGCCGGTCTGGCTGCGCGGCGTGGCCGCGACCTATCCGCTGCTGGCCCCGCTGCCCGGATGGCCCCCGGTGGACCCGCGCTTCCGCCCGATAGACGCCCTCGACCTGCCCGCGGATCAGGGCGCCACCACTGCGTCGGGCACGGCCTCCCCCGACGACGCCGAGCGCCCGGAGGCGGCATCTCCCGATGGCGCGAACGTCGACGCCGCGCACGCGGAGGGCGCGGCGGGGCCGACGCTCGTGCTGACCCGGGCGGGGCGGGAACGGCCCGAGGTCGCCCCCACCATCGAGGCGTTCACGGTGGTCGCGCGGCGGCGCGGCATCCCGCTGTGCGTGGTGGACGTGCCGAACGGGCAGCACGGATTCGACGCGCTGGACCACACCGAGGAGTCCCGGGCCGCAGTCCGCACCGCCCACGAAACCTTGCTCACCCTGCTCACCGCCTCCTGACCCTGCCGCCAGCCCTCACCGAGACCCCAGCACCCCACCCGCACCGCCCCGATCGCGTCGATCATGAAGTTAGCGGCGACAAATCAGGCACCAACCACCGCCAACTTCATGATCGACGGGGCAGGGCGATCCCCCGGGCAGCGCGCTCCCCGTTCACCCGTTCACCCGGCCCGGCGGTTCGCCGCGCCCTGCCCACCCGCTCGCCCCGATCCGCGTCGGTGATCAAGGAGTTTGTGTCACTGCGGGAGCCCGCACAGGGCACAAACTCCTTGATCAACCGGACGAGGGCGGGCCAGGGCGGGGGCGGGCGGCGCGAGGGAGAGCACTGTGCGGCCCTGGAGGGTAATGGCCGGGAGGCGCTGGATTCCTCAGGCGCGCTCGGGTGAGCCGTCAGCGGTCGGCGGCGGGGACCGGGGCGGGCTGCTCGGAGGGCTCGGACACGTGCAGGCGCTTGGCCCGGCGGCGCAGCCACGCGGTGCTGACCACGCCGGCCAGCACGGCCAGCACCAGCCCGGCCCAGGAAATGTCCTTGAGCCAGTGCTCGGCGGCCTGCCCGAGATAGAACAGCAGGTAGGTGGTGCCGAACGCCCACACCAGCCCGCCTGCGGCGTTGGCGACCAGGAACCGGCGGTACGGCACGCGCAGCGCCCCGGCGAGCGGCCCGGCGAGGATGCGCAGCAGCGCGACGAACCGTCCGAAGAACACCGCCCAGACGCCGTGCCGGGCGAAGCTCAGCTCGGCGCGGGCCAGGTGTGCCGGGCCGAGGTGTTTCGGGAAGCGCCGGCCGAGCCGTTCCAGCAGGGGGCGGCCACCTCGGCGGCCCACGGCATATCCGATGGAGTCGCCGATGATGGCGCCGGTTGCCGCGGCGGTCGCCACCCACTCGGGCCCGACGGCGCCGGTGGCGGCGAGCAGCGCGGCGCTGACCAGCACGATCTCGCCGGGCAGCGGGATGCCCATGCTCTCCACGCCGATCACGCCGCCCACGAGCAGGCAGATCAGGGCCGGCGGGAGCGCGGCGAGCCAGTGCTGTACGTCGACCACCCGCCGACCCTACCCGCGCCGGGTCAGCCCGCGGGGGCCAGGAACTCCAGCCGGTTGCCGTGCGGGTCGTACGTGTGGAACCGCCGCATGCCGGGAATCTCGTCGTCGCCCCAGGTCACGGCGTGTCCGGCGGCGTCGAGGCGGGCGGCCAGCTCGTCCAGGTCGGTGCGCAGCAGCGCGGGGTGCGCCTTGCGGGCGGGGCGGAAGTCGTCCTCGACGCCCAGGTGCAGCTCGGCGCCGTACCCGGTGAACCAGCAGCCACCGCGGGCGGCGAGGGCCGGGGGTTTGGGCTTCTCGGCGAGGCCGAGCAGACCGGTGTAGAAGGAGCGGGACGCGTCCTCGGAGCCGCGGGGGCAGGCGAGCAGGACGTGATGGATCATGGTGGCACCTCCTCGTCCCGCAGCGTGGCACGAGGTTGCACGAATAGCAAGACGGACGTACGGTTTTGTAGAGACCGACGCAGGTAAGTGTTGCCTAAGCACGGCAGCGCCCCGGTCGGTGCGACAAACTGCTCAGGACTACTCACGGTCGCTGGTGTGAAGGAGTACGACGTGGCGAGCCTCGACACCTTCGGTGCGAAGACCCAGCTACGCGTCGGAGACGCGAGCTACGAGATTTTCAGGATCGACAAGGTGGAGGGCCACGAGCGGCTGCCCTACAGCTTGAAGATCCTGCTGGAGAACCTGCTGCGGACCGAGGACGGCGCGAACATCACCGCCGACCACATCCAGCAGCTCGGCGCGTGGGACGCCACCGCCGACCCGAGCGTGGAGATCCAGTTCACCCCGGCCCGGGTGCTGATGCAGGACTTCACCGGCGTGCCCTGCGTGGTCGACCTGGCCACCATGCGCGAGGCGGTCCGTGACCTGGGCGGCGACGCCACCAAGGTCAACCCCCTCGCTCCGGCCGAGCTGGTCATCGACCACTCGGTCATCGCCGACCTGTTCGGCCGCGAGGACGCGTTCGAGCGCAACGTCGAGCTGGAGTACGAGCGCAACAAGGAGCGCTACCAGTTCCTGCGCTGGGGCCAGACCGCGTTCAACGAATTCAAGGTCGTCCCGCCGGGCACCGGCATCGTGCACCAGGTCAACATCGAGTACCTGGCTCGCACGATCATGGAGCGCAACGGCCAGGCGTACCCGGACACGGTCGTCGGCACCGACTCGCACACCACCATGGTCAACGGCCTGGGCGTGCTGGGCTGGGGCGTCGGCGGCATCGAGGCCGAGGCCGCGATGCTCGGCCAGCCGGTCAGCATGCTGATCCCCCGCGTGGTCGGCTTCAAGCTCTCCGGTGAGATGCCGGCCGGCACCACCGCCACCGACCTGGTGCTGACCATCACCGAGATGCTGCGCAAGCACGGCGTGGTCGGCAAGTTCGTCGAGTTCTACGGCCCCGGCGTGAGCGCCGTGCCGCTTGCCAACCGCGCCACCATCGGCAACATGTCGCCGGAGTACGGCTCGACCGTGGCGATCTTCCCGATCGACGCCGAGACCGTCCGCTACCTGGAGCTGACCGGCCGCGACGCTCAGCAGGTCGCGCTGGTCGAGGCGTACGCCAAGGAGCAGGGCCTCTGGCACGACCCGGAGCGCGAGCCGGAGTACTCCGAGCGCCTGGAGCTGGACCTGAGCACCATCGAGCCGTCGCTGGCCGGCCCGAAGCGCCCGCAGGACCGGGTGCCGCTGGGCAGCGCCAAGACGCTGTTCCGCGCCGCGCTCAGCGACTACGTGGCCGCCGACGAGACCGGCGGCGACCCGGGCCGCAAGCCGGGCGTGCCGCAGCAGGAGAAGCCGTTCGGCGCCGACGGCCCGGCCGACGAGGCGTCGGCCGAGTCGTTCCCGGCCAGCGACTCCCCCGCCAACGGTGTGAACGACCCGGCGGACGCGCCGCGCGACCTGGAGACCGCCGCGGTGGGCGCGGGCGGCCGGGCGAGCAATCCGGTACGCGTGACCAGCGCCGACGGCGTCGAGTACGAGCTGGACCACGGCGCCGTGGTGATCGCCGCGATCACCTCCTGCACCAACACCTCGAACCCGCAGGTGATGATCGGCGCCGCGCTGCTGGCCCGCAACGCGGTGGAGAAGGGCCTGGCCCGCAAGCCGTGGGTGAAGACCACCCTGGCGCCGGGCTCGAAGGTCGTCATGGACTACTACGACCGCGCGGGCCTGACGCCGTACCTGGACAAGCTCGGCTTCAACCTGGTCGGCTACGGCTGCACCACCTGCATCGGCAACTCCGGCCCGCTGCCGGAGGAGGTCTCCGCCGCCGTGAACGACGGTGACCTGGCCGTCGTGTCGGTGCTGTCCGGCAACCGCAACTTCGAGGGCCGGATCAACCCGGACGTCAAGATGAACTACCTGGCGTCCCCGCCGCTGGTGGTCGCGTACGCGCTCGCCGGCACCATGGACATCGACCTGGCAAACGAGCCGATCGGCGAGGACGCCCAGGGCAACCCGGTGTTCCTGCGGGAGATCTGGCCGAACAGCGCCGAGATCCAGGACGTCATCGCCTCCGCGATCGGCGCGACCGGCTTCAGCGCCGCGTACGCCGACGTGTTCGCCGGTGACGAGCGCTGGCAGTCGCTGCCGACCCCGACCGGCGACACGTTCTCCTGGGACGGCGAGTCGACCTACGTGCGCAAGCCCCCGTACTTCGAGGGCATGCAGCAGGAGCCGGCCCCGGTGCAGGACATCGCCGACGCGCGGGTGCTGGCCAAGCTGGGCGACTCGGTGACCACCGACCACATCTCCCCGGCCGGTTCGATCAAGGCGGACTCCCCCGCCGGTAAGTACCTGGCCGAGCACGGCGTGGCCCGGCACGAGTTCAACTCGTACGGCTCCCGCCGGGGCAACCACGAGGTGATGATCCGGGGCACGTTCGCCAACATCCGGCTGCGCAACCAGCTCGTCCCGGGCGTGGAGGGCGGCTTCACGGTCAACCACCTGACCGGCGAGCAGACCTCGATCTACGACGCCTCGATGGCCTACCAGGAGGCGGGCGTCCCGCTGGTCATCCTGGCCGGCAAGGAGTACGGCTCCGGCTCGTCGCGTGACTGGGCGGCCAAGGGCACCATGCTGCTGGGCGTGAAGGCGGTCATCGCCGAGTCGTACGAGCGGATCCACCGCTCGAACCTGATCGGCATGGGCGTGCTGCCGCTGCAGTTCCCGGGCGGCGAGACCGCCGAGTCGCTGGGCCTGACCGGCACCGAGACGTTCTCGATCAGCGGCGTCACCGCGCTCAACGACGGCGACACCCCGCGTACGGTGAAGGTCACCACCGACACCGGCGTGGAGTTCGACGCCGTGGTCCGCATCGACACCCCGGGTGAGGCGGACTACTACCGGCACGGCGGCATCCTGCAGTACGTGCTGCGCCGCATGATCGCGAGCTGATTCGCGTACGGCTGACACAGGGCCGCTTCCCGCTCCGGCGGGGAGCGGCCCTCGCCGTACCGTGGTCATCGCAGCCGGAGCGCGACGGCGCGTGCCTCGGAGTCGGTGAGCGGCAGGAACCACAGGAAGCGCCGCACGATCGCGACCGGGTCCGGGCCGCCGGGCCGGCCGCGCAGGTCGCGGATGGCCTGCCGGGTGAGCCGGGAGAACTCGGGGATCATCGTGGCGCGGCGGGCCGCGTCGGTGGGCGCGGCCCGCAGGGTCGGGCACGGCCAGGGCTCGCCGCAGCGGTCGCAGCGCCAGGCCGGACCGCACGCGCGGTGGCCGGTCAGCGGCAGCACCACCCGGGGGTACGCCGATGTGGGTGTCGGTTCGGTCATGCCCCTACCGTGCCGAGGGTGCCCGAACAATCACACAGCGTTGTGTAATCTCCTTCGGACAGTTCTTTTGCTCCGGGGAGGAACGGGCATGAACCATGCCTTCGTCACCGCGCTGGCCGGTGCCGGCCACACCGCCGAGAGCCTGGCGGAACGGCTCGGACTGCACCCGAAGACGGTGGCCCGATGGGCGAACCCCGGGCACATCCCGCAGAGCCGGCACCGCGCGACTGTGGCGAACCTGCTGGGCCAGCCGATCGAGGCGCTCTGGCCAGACACGGTCCGCCGCCGCGAGCCGGTCTGGTTCCGCCCGTGGGTCGACATCGAACGCGAGGCGGTCGCGCTACGCACGTTCGAGCTGGCGTGGGTGCCGGGCCTGTTGCAGACCGAGGCGTACGCCCGGGCCACGTTCATCGGCCAGCCGCTGACCGCCGACGAGGTCACCGACCTGGTCACCGCCCGGCTGGACCGGCAGGGCATCCTCACCCGGCCGCGCGGGCCGCTGTACGTCGTGGTGCTCGACGAGCAGGTGCTGCGCCGCGCCGCCGCCGGCGACCGGGCGTTGATGGCCGCGCAGGTGACCCACCTGCTCGCCTGCGCCGAGCTGCCGAACGTGCAGCTCCACGTGGTACCGGTGGACACGCCGACCTATCCCGGGCTGGACGGGCCGTTCGTCATCGCGGAGCTGCGCGACGGCAACCGGGTGGCGCATGTGGACAGCCAGGCCCGCGCGCAGATCATCGAGCAGCCCTCGGAGATTGCTACCCTGGAGCGTCGGTGGGAACGCATCCGGGGCGAGGCGCTGCCTCGCGCGCGGACCCTGGAACTGCTGAGGGAAGTGGCGGCGGCATGGACCTGAGCGGCGCCCGGTGGCGCAAGAGCACCCGCAGCGGCGGCAACGGCGGCAACTGCGTCGAGGTCGCCGGCAACCTGCCCGGTGTGGTCGGCGTCCGCGACTCGAAGGACCCGGCCGGGCCGGTGCTCACCTTCACCCCGGCCGCGTGGATCCGGTTCCTGACGTCGACCCGCCGCTGAGCGGGCCGAAAGGGCCACCCTTTCGCCCATCCCACGCATTGAGAAATTGCTATTCGATGAATTCCATCGCCCCCGATCGCACATCCGACACTGCAAACAATCGACGTCCATGATTCGTTGACACGCCCCGAATACCGTCGATACGTTGCCGACATCGCGATGAACAACGGGGGCGCTCCAGTTTCGATCCGGGAATCGAACACTGGGAAGGATTTCATGAAGACGACGATCAAACTTCTGGCCCTGCCGGCCCTGATCCTGCCGGCGATCCTCGCCGGCACTCCGGCGCTGGCCGGCACCGGCACCGGCACCACCGCGGGCACGGCCGCTCCGGCCGCTGTCACGTCGATCGAGCGCAAGGCGGGGTCGTCCGCGCAGGCCAGGGCCTACTGGACGGCCGAGCGCATGGCGGCGGCCACTCCGGCCGACGAGGTGGAGAAGTCCGCCGGCCCGGTCACCCAGAGCCCTGTGGCGGAGCGGGTGCGGCGCTTCGCGGAGGCGGTGGCGCCGAAGGACGGCAGCGGCTTCGGCGCCCAGCTGAACGAGTCGATCACGGTGGGGAAGATCTTCTACACCAGCTCGACCGACGGCCTGGGCCACTACTGCTCCGCGAGCGTGGTGAACAGCCCGGCGCGCAACATGGTCTTCACGGCCGCGCACTGCGTGCACGACGGGCCGGGCCGGGACTGGCACACCGCGAACTGGATGTTCGTGCCGTCGTACCGCAACGGCGCGCAGCCGTACGGCACCTGGGACTGGTCCACGCTCGCGGTGCCGAGCGGCTGGATCAGCACCCGCGAGCGGCAGTACGACGTTGCGGTCGCGCTCGTCTACGGCAGCCGGTCGATCGTGGACGCGGTCGGCGCGAACGGGCTGCTCACCGGCGGTGGCCGGGCGTACCACTACGACATCTTCGGCTACCCGAGCAACAAGGACAGCGGTGAGGTCCAGTGGGTCTGCTCGGGCACGTCGCGGGACGCGGGCAGCAACCGGATCGAGATGAACTGCGGCTTCGGGGGCGGTTCGAGCGGCGGTCCGTGGTACTACAGCTACGACAACACCACCAGGCGCGGTGACGTGCACGGGGTGATGAGTTACTCGAGCGGCTCGAACACGAACGGCTCGCCGTACTTCTCCGCCGCGGTGGTGGGGACGCTCTACAACACGTACGCGAACGACACCTGGTGAACGACGTCCGCCTGGTGTGCCGCCCGGCGCACCAGGCGGACCGGTGCCAGTCGGACCGGCACCCGGCCCCGGAGGAGGCGACATGTCACATCGTGTGCTGCTCGGCGCGGCCGCCGTCGCGGCGCTCGCCGTGGCCGCGGCCGTCGTAGTCGTCGCGGCGCGCGACGGGGGCGCGCGGCGACCAGCGCCGCCCGGCCCGGTGGTCGCGACGCACAATCCGAGCCCCGGCGCCACCGATCCGTCCGAATACTGGACGAGGGAACGAATGCGTGACGCGATCGGCGACTAATTCACCGAATTGCGTCCGCCGGATCTGCGTTCGCCGGAATCGAATGCGCAATTCCCATTCCCAGCGGGTCACCGGCCCTGGCGCCAGACCTGTTCCCGGGCCGCTTCCCGCGACTCGTGATGGACGCCGCGGTCGCTCTCAGCCGGCGGCGCTCTCCAGCACGGCCTTGAGCCGGGCCAGGTCCGCCTCGACGAGCGCGGTGTCCCGGTCGAAGTCCACGTCGCTCATGCCGGGCATCCGCCGCAGGCTGAACACCACCTCGGTGGCGTCCCCGTCGGCGATGGCGCGCAGCGGCACGTAGACCGTCTCGCCCGACGGCGTCAGCACCTCGTGGTCGAGCACGCCGTACTCGTTGGCCGGGGCGAACGTCAGCCGCGCCCGCCCTTCGGGTGTGTCCACGTACCAGTGGCCGTCGACGAGCACGACCGAGCCGCCGAGGCCCGGGGCCCAGCGGGGCAGGTTCGCCGGGTCGGCGGCGAAGGCGTAGACCTCCGCCACCGGACGGTCGATGTGGACGCTGAGGTGCCGGGACTCCGAGGCCATGCGCCGATGATGGCACGCTGTCGGACGCCCCCGTTACGCTGCCGCCGATTCCGACCGACACCCCGGGAGACGACCACATGGGCATGGTGTTCACCGCACGCCGGCTGTCCGGCGACGAACTGGCGACGGTACTGGCCGACCCGGACACGGTCGGCACGCTGTTCGACGGCGGTCCGGACGAACTCGACCTCGACAAGGCGTGGCACGGTCTGCACTACCTGCTGAACGGCACCACGTACGAGGTCCGGGGCGACGCCGGCCCAGCGATCATCGGGGGCGACCCGATCGGGCCGGACCTCGGCATGGGCCCGGCCCGGCTGCTCATGCCCGACGCCGTGCGCGCCGTGGCCGCCGGGCTCGACGCGGTGGACGACGCGACGCTGCGGGCCCGCTTCGATCCGGCGGCCATGTCGGAGGCCGAGATCTATCCGCACATCTGGGACGACGGCGAAGACGAGTTCGACAACTACCTGCTGCCGAACTTCACCGCGCTGCGCGACTTCTACCGCGACGCGGCGGCGAGCGGAGACGCCGTGCTGCTCGCCGTCACCTGACCCGCCGGAAACGAGCCGCTGGAGACGAGCCGCCGGAAACGGGTGCGCGCCGACGGCCGCGCGCCGGTAGCGTGCCGGCGTGGGACTCGACGCGTTCGTGTACTGCCGGTGCTGGCAGGACGGCCTCGCCACCCCGTGCCCGGTCGGGCCGGTCGGCTACGACGAGGACGGCTGTCTCGCGTTGTTGCGGCCGTGGGAGGGCAACAAGGCCGCGCACCGCACGTTCGACGCCTGGCAGGCGGAGGCGTGCCCGCACAAGGCAATGGAGCAGGCGAACGAGCACGTGTCCAACTGGGCCGGTGTGCGGCTGTTCCAGCAGGCGCTACGCGCTGCCGGCCCGGAGCGCTTCCCGACGCTCGCCACCGCGCTGCCGAACCTCAACGGCGGCTCGCTGCCGGCCGACCGGGCGGCGGTGGCGCTCGCCGAGCTGGACGCGTTCGCGCGCACCGACCGGATCACCGACGAGGTGGAGCTGATCGACGAGGCGACCGGCCGGGTGCTGATGCAGTACGTCGAGAGCTACCACGGGGTGTTCATGTTCGGCCCGGGCTTTCAGGCCGGGGTCGATCCGGACGGCTTCTTCGTCCTCGACCGCGCCGAACAGCCCGCCACGCTGTTCCGGGCCGTCCGGTTCGGCCAGCGGCCGCTGCCCGGCGACCGAGTGGAGTTCACCGCCGGCGGGACGCGGACGGTGGTGGCGATGCGGCCGGTGGGCGAGCACGGCGAGTCGCCGCCCGAACGGCTCGCGGTACGGACCCGGAGCCGGTCGGGCGGCGACTTCGCCTACATCGTGGAGCCGCTGCGCCGGCTGTGCGCGGCGTCGGTGGCGACCGGCAACCCGGTCATGTGGTGCTGACGAGCGCCGCTCACCACGGGATCGTGCCCGCGTCCTCGAAGTAGCCGCCGGTCGGCCCGTCGTCCGGCAGCGTCGCCAGCCGGATTCCGATCGCCGCGCCCTGCTGTGGGGTCCGCACGCCCCGGAAGCTGTTGAGGTCGGTCGCGGTGAAACCCGGGCAGGCGGCGTTGATCAGGATGCCCGTGCCGGCGAGCGCCCGCGCGTACTGGATGGTCACCGCGTTGAGCATGCTCTTCGACGGCGAGTACGCCACCGACAGCGGGCCGGTCTGATGTTCGCCCTCCGAGGCGCTCTGCCGGGTCAGCGAGCCGACGCCACTGGACATGTTGACGATCCGCGGCGAGGCCGAGCGGCGCAGCAACGGCAGCATCGCCTCGGTCACCCGGACCACCCCGATCACGTTCACCTCGACCGCGGTCCGGATGGTCGCGAGGTCGACGTCACCCGGGTGCTGGGGCACGCCACCCGTCACGCCCGCGTTGTTGACGAGCACGTCCAGCCCGCCGGCCTCCGTCTCAAGCAGCCGGGCGGCGGCGGCCACGCTCGCGTCGTCGGTCACGTCCAGCGGTACGCCGAACGCGTCCACGCCGCCCGCGCGCAGCTTCGCGACCGCCTCGGCGAGCCGCTGTTCGTCCCGGGCGCCGACGCCCACCCGCCAGCCCAGCGCGCCCAGGCCCGCCGCGATCTCGTACCCGATACCCTTGTTCGCGCCCGTCACCAGCGCGATCGTCCGTTCGCTCATGCCCTCGATCCTGTCCGCGGGGCGCGCGGGCCTCCAACACCACCTCGGTAGCGGCCGATACCCGGCGGGTATCGATCCGGCGGTACGGTGGCGGGATGGAGACGCGGGAGCTTCGCTACTTCGTCGCGGTCGCCGAGGAACTGCACTTCGGCCGCGCCGCGCGCCGCCTGGGCATCGCCCAGCCGCCGCTGTCGCGCGCGATCCGGCAACTCGAACGGCGCCTCGGCGTGACGCTGCTGGAACGGGACAGCCGCAGCGTCGCGCTCACCGCCGCCGGTACGGTGCTGCTCCGGGAGGGCCGGGCCGCCCTGGACGCCGTGGACGCCGCCGACCGCCGTACCCGCCGCGCCGGTCAGGCCGTGAAGGGCGGCCCCGGGCTGGTGCTGGCGACCAAGGCGGGTGCGTCGAGCGAGCTGCTGCCGAAACTGCTCGACGCGTACGCGGCCGAGCCGGACGGGGTCCCCGTCGAGGTGCTGTTGTGCGGCATCGGCGAACAGGAACGGCTGCTGCGCGACGGGCGGGCCGACGTGGCGCTGCTGCACCTGCCGTTCGACTCGACCACCGGGCTGGACACCGAGGAACTCGTCACCGAGCAGCAGGTGGCGGTCCTGCCGGGCGGCCATCCGCTGGCCCGGCGGCCGCACCTCCTCATGGCCGAGGTGGAGACGCTGCCCGGCCTGCCGATGCCGCGCTGGCCCCGGGCCGACGGGTCGTATCCGGACGGCCCGGGCCCCGAGGTCCGGGACCACGCCCAGTTGTTCCAGCTCATCGCGCTCGGCCGTACCGTTGTGGTGCTGCCGGAGTCAGTCCGGACGCTGCTGCTCGCCGACCTGACCGCCGTGCCGGTGCCGGACGCTCCGGCGGTGACCACTGTCATCGCGTGGCCGCCGCACAGCCGGTCCCGGTCCCTCGCCGCCCTGATCCGGACCGCCACCCGCCTGTAGGGACCGCCCTACGACAGGTCCTTGCGCATCTGCTGGGTGACCACCCGGTAGCCGGACGTCTCGTACAGCTTGCGTGCCGTCTCGTTGGCGCCGAAGACGTTCAGCTCCAGCGCCTGCGCGCCCCGCTCCCGGGCCGCCCGCTCCCCGGCCGCGAGCAGCGCCCGCCCGAGGCCCCGGCCCCGGTGCCCGGCGGCGACCTCGATGTCGTAGAGGAACGCGCAGCCGGCGAGCCCACGCGGGTGGGTGAGGCCGATCCACAGGCGTCCCACCGGCGAGCCGTCGGCCAGCACGCCGAGCAGGAACAGCATGCCGGGCGTGGCCATGCCCTGCGGCAGGAAGGCCGCGCTTTCCCGCCGGGCCCGGTCGAGCGCCTCCTCCGGAGTCCAGTTGCCGGCGGCCACGTGCTCCCGCGCGTAGCCGGCGGCGAGTTCGTCCTGCCAGCTGTCGAACTCGTCCGGGGTCATCGCCCGGACGCTCACCTCGGTCATCGCCACTCCCCCGTCGATGTGTGACCCTTCAGTCCTCGGCGGCGCGGCGGCGCGCCTCCCGCAGCTTCATGGCGTGCTCCAGCAGCGTGATCAGCACCTCCTTGGCCGACTCCCGCTTGCGCGCGTCGCACAGCACCACCGGTACGCCCGGGTCCAGGTCGAGCGCGGCCTGCACCTCGTCGAGACGGAACGTCTTGGCGCCCTCGAAGCAGTTCACCGCCACCACGAAGGGCGTACCGCGTCCCTCGAAGTAGTCGATCGACGGGAAGCAGTCGGCCAGCCGGCGGGTGTCGGCGAGCACCACCGCACCGAGCGCGCCGAGTGCCAGCTCGTCCCAGACGAACCAGAACCGGTCCTGCCCGGGCGTGCCGAACAGGTAGAGCACCAGGTCGTCGCTGATGGTGATGCGGCCGAAGTCCATCGCCACGGTGGTGGTCGACTTCTCCTCGATGCCGGACAGGTCGTCGATGCCGATCCCGGTCTCGGTCAGCACCTCCTCGGTCCGCAGGGGCCGGGTCTCGCTGACCGCGCCGACCATCGTGGTCTTGCCGACGCCGAACCCGCCCGCGATCAGGATCTTGATCGCGGTGGGCAGCGGCGCGGCGCCCGCCGGCCGCTCAGAGCGCCCGTAGTCCATTGATTACCGCCTCGAAAACGTGCTCGTCGGGAAGGCCGGCGGTGGTCGCGCGCGGCTCGCGTACCTGTACCAGGCTGCGGGCGGCCAGGTCTCCGAGGAGGACCCGGACCGTGCCCACCGGCAGGTCGAGATGGGCGGCGATCTCGGCCACGGAGAGGATCCGCTGGCAGAGGCCGACGATCGCCACGTGCTCCGGGCCCAGCCCGGACTCCGACCCGACATCCGTGCGGGTCGAGGTGACCAGCGAGATCAGGTCGAACGTGCCGGTCACCGGGCGGGCCCGGCCTCCGGTCACCGCGTACGGGCGCACCACCGGGCCGGCGTGGTCGTCCACCCACTCCTGCTCCGCGGAGTCCCCCCGGCCGGTCATCGTGCCGCGTTCTCGCCGAGGGGCTGTTCCCGGGTCGGTGACGCGACGAACCGGCCGACCCGGGTGACGAGCATGGCCATCTCGTACGCGATCAGGCCGACGTCCGCGTCCTCCGAGGCCAGCACCGCCAGGCAGGCGTTGCGCCCGGCCGCGGTGACGAACAGGAAGGAGGACTGCATCTCGATGATGGTCTGCTGTACGTGCCCGCCACCGAACCGCTTGCCCGCGCCGCGGGCCAGGCTCTGGATGCCGGCCGCCATGGCCGCCAGGTGCTCGCCGTCGTCCCGGCTCAATCCGCGGGACGAGGCCATCAACAGTCCGTCGGTGGAGAGCGCCACGGCGTGCTCCGCCTGCTTGACCCGGCCGACCAGGTCATCCAGCAGCCACGTCAGATCCGCGCTCGAAGCCGTCTTCTGCGCCACTCGTCGTCCTCATCTTCCCGGCTTGTGTGCCGTCAACTTCCGGTTTCCGTCGCGTCGACGTCCCGGTCAGGTAACCTGCTCGTCCGCGTCGGCCGGCCCGCCGCCGGCCCCCTGGGCTCCACCGAGCAATCGCGCGGCATCGGTACGGCCGCGTCGCGTACCGCTCTGGTAGGAGCTCATCATCCGGCGCACCTGCTCCGGTGCACGCGCCGTGTCGTCGTCGGCGGCGTCGTCCTCCGCCTCGGTCTGGTCGTGCCGCAGCTCCGGCGCGAGGCTGGCCTGGCGTACCCGGACCGGCAGTCCCGCGTCGGTGACCGGCGCGGTCTCCGGCTCCGTCGCCGGCGACGCGTCAGGCTCGTCGGTCGTGGCGGCGGGCCGCCGCTCCACCACCGCCAGCTCCGTGGTGGGCCCCACCACCCCGGGCTGCCGCTTGCGGGTACGCGCGGGCAGCCCGGAGGGGGTCAGCCGGGGTGCCCGCGCCACCGGCTCCGGCGCCTGCGGGGCGGGCTCGGCCGGCTGGTCCGGTTCGGTGTCGCCGTCCGGGCCGGACGGGGTCGCCGGCCCGTCGCCGTCGCGCGTGCTCCGCGCCGGATCCGGTGCGGGCGCCGCCGGCAGGGCCGTCCCGGGGGCGGGCAGGGCGTCGGCCGCGTCGGCGCCGTCGGCGGTGATCAGTTCACGCGGGATCAGCACCACCGCCGTCGTCCCGCCGTACGCGGACTCCTTGAGCTGCACCTTGACGCCGTGCCGCTCGGTGAGCCGGCTGACCACGAACAGGCCGAGCCGGGCGGCGTCGGCCAGGTTCAGCTCGGACCGGTCGACGATGCGCGCGTTGGCGGCGGCCAGCTCGTCGGCGCTCATGCCGAGGCCGCGGTCCTCGATCTCGATGGCGAAGCCGTTGGCCACGAGCTGGCCGCGGACCTCCACGGTGGTCTGCGGCGGCGAGAAGGAGAGTCCGTTCTCGATCAGCTCGGCCAGCAGGTGGATGACGTCACCGACGGCGCGGCCGGTGAGCGCCACCTCGCCCAGCGGGCGCACGGTGACCCGCGTGTAGTCCTCGACCTCGGCGACGGCGCCGCGGACCACGTCGACCATGGGGACGTTGCGCCGCCAGGCCCGGCCCGGAGTCGAGCCGGAGAGCACGATCAGGTTCTCCGCGTTGCGCCGCATCCGGGTCGCCAGGTGGTCGACCCGGAACAGGTCCTCCAGCTCCTCGGCGTCGTGTTCCCGCCGTTCCATCGCGTCCAGCAGCGTGAGCTGCCGGTGCACGAGCGCCTGGGTGCGCCGGGCCAGGCTGAGGAACACGTCGCGTACGCTGCGGCGCAGCTCGGCCTGCTCGACGGCGGTGCGGACGGCGGTCTCCTGGACGACGTTGAACGCCTTGCCCACCTGGCCGATCTCGTCGTCGCCGAACTGCAACGGCGGCGCCTCGCGGGCGACGTCCACCTCCTCGCCGCGGCCCAGTCGTTCCACCACGCTCGGCAGGCGTTCGTGCGCCAGCTTGAAGGCGGCCTCGCGCAGCCGTTCGAGCTGGCGGACGAGCGCCCGTGCCGTGGTGATCGAGACGACCACGGACGCGATGACGGCGATCAGGCCGAGACCGGCGGCGAGCACCAGCCGCACGATGACGCCGATCGCGACCGGCATGGCCCGGGACACGATGTCCTCACCGCCGGCGAGGATCACCTCCCGCAGGTCGGCCATCGCCTTCTCGGCGGCGGCCTGCCACGCCGCGGCGCTCACCGGCGGGCGCACCTCGGCGCCCTTGGCCGCGAGCACCTGGTCCTGGAGCGTGCGGAGCTGCTGGAACGCGTCGCCCTCGACCATCCGTTCGAAGCGGGCGCGGTCGCTCGGGGCGAGTTCCCGGGAGGTGCGGTCGGCGAGGAACCACTGCGCGCCGACCAGGCGGGCGAACGCGGTCTGCTCGCCGACGGTGATCCGGTTGGCCGCGATCGCGCCGGTGATCAGCGCGTCCTGTTGGGACAGCAGCTCCCGGGACCGGTTGAGGTCGATGAGCGCGGCGGTGTCCTCGGCGATCTCGTCGTCGTCGAGGCCGCCGAGGGCGTCGAACACCGCGAAGATCCCGTCGACCGCCTCGTCGTACGCGATGAGCGTGGTGGTCCGGTCGATGGTCTTGCGGCTGACGTCGGCGCGTACCTGGCCGAGCTGGTCCAGCTCGGTCTTCAGCTCGTCGAGCCGGCTCATCAGTTCTTCGCTGGCCGGGATCTCGGTGCGCCAGTCCCGCACCGAGCGCCACAGCGCGCCGGCGGTCTCGTCGGTACGGGCGCGCTGGGCCTCCAGCTCCTGCAGCCGGCCCGGGTCGGACTCGCCGAGGTAGCGCAGCGACAGCCGGCGCTCGGCCTGCAACTCCTGCAGCAGCGGGTCGCTCGGCTCGAAGACGCGCGCGTTGAGCGTCTGCACGCCGAGCAGGTTGAATCCGTCCCGTACGGTCACCCACGCGGCGAACGCCCAGAGCGCGGTCAGCGACGCCAGCAGCGCGATGATCTTCGTACGGAGATTCGTACTGCGGGAACCCATCACACCGTCCTGGCCCGGTCTTCGGTCGGTTCGAAATCCGATCGACTCCGGCGCACGCTAGCAGCCGTCGTGAACCTCATTCAAGCGATCCTGATCATGGTAGGTGCGGCCCTGGTCCGGGTCGCCCCGGCCCGGCCGGAGGCCGCCAGCACCGCGGCGCGCACGATCCGCGTCGGGCGGTAGAGGTCCTTGTCGTGCCATAGTGCCGGTTCGCCGTCGCATCCGTCCAGCTCGGACAGTCGACGGCGGCCCCGCGCCAGCGCCGACGTGATCCGGGGGTCGCCGGGCCGGCCCGCGTCGGCCAGCGCGAGCACCGCGTACGCGGTCTCCTCGGCGGTGCCGTCCCACCGTCCCCAGGAACCGTCCGGACGCTGCGTGTCCAGCAGCCAGGCCACCCCTCGCTCGACCGCGGCGCGCGCCGCGCCGTCCGGCGCGTGGTCGGCCAGCGCCAGCAGCACCGCGTACGTGGCGTAGTACGGCGAGGCGTGCCAGCGGTCCTCCCACCGGCCGTCCGGCTCCTGCCGCCTCAGCAGCCACTCGGTGACCCGGCGCCGGGCGCCGGTGACGCCGGGCGCGCTCGGCTGCTCGCCGAGCGCGTCGAGCACGTGCGCGTTCGTGGTCAGCGACGCCCCGTCCTCCCCCGGCCAGGTGCAGAAGTGCGCTCCGGTGTCGAACCCGGCCAGCGGCGCGACGCCCGGCGCCCGGCCCAGCCGGGCCAGCGCGTAGAGCGTGACCGCCGTGGTGTCGGCGTCGGCGGGCAGGCCGGGCGCGGTGGCCGCGCCGGACGGTCCGACCGCGGCGTGCAGTTCGGTCAGCACCGGCTCGGGCGCGCCGACCGGCACGCCGGCCCGGACCAGGATGCCGAGCACCCAGGCCCGCTCGAACACGGTGATCGGGCTGGCGCAGGGCACCGGGCCGGGCCGGGCGACAGCGTTCAGGTAGTCCAGCGCGGGCCCGGGCTCCGGCCCGCCCAGCCAGGCGGCCGTGGCGGCGGGTGAGGCGCCGACCGCGCCGCTGGCCGAGGGACGCACCCCGGAAGCGCGGTACGCCAGCTCGCCCGCCACCTCCAGCGCGTGCGCCAGCTTCTCCGGCACCGGCCCCCCGGTGGCGAGCAGTCCGCGTACCCGGGTCAGCCGGGCCGGGTCGAGACCGGCCGGCAGCGGCAGGCGGGGCCGGCCGGCCCACTCGGCCAGCCCGGGCGGCGGACCGGACGGCCCGTCGAGGTGCCGGTCCACCGCCGTCAGCAGCGCCGGCACGATCAGGTCGGTGGCGGGCAGGTCCGGCGGGGCGCCGGCGCGCAGCGCGCCGGTCAGGTACGCCAGCCCCCGGTGCGCGGCGGCTGCGGGCGCGGTGGCTGGCCCGTCGCGGTGCAGCACGGCCAGCAGCGCCTCGACCGCGCTCAGCGTCGGCACCAGCGCGTATCCGCCGGGGCCACCCCAGCCGCCGTCCGGACGCTGCCGGGCCAGCAGCCAGGCCATGCGCCGGTCGTGGCCGTCGAGCCACGGCGCGAGCGCGACCAGCCGCCCGGTCTCGTAGACCGACGGCGACGTCTGCCCCTCCGGTTCGCCGCCGAGCGCGGTGATCAGGTCGTGCGCGGTCCCGGACCGGGTGGCGGGCACCGGTCCGGCGGTGAGCGTCACCGCACGCCCCAGAAGTCGGTGTTCCGGTAGAAGCCGGTGGTGAAGCCGAGCTGCCGGGACAGGAAGTCGGCCTCCCGGGGCACCTCGCCGGCCAGCTTCGCCAGCAGGACGCGGCAGTGGTCGACCTGCTCGGCGAAGCGCCGTTCGACCTCGGCCGGGTCGTCCACCAGCAGCAGCGCGTTGAGGTCGCCGGACTCGGCGTCGCGGCCGTGGGTGCCGAGGTCGTTGACCAGGCGCAGGGCCCGCTGGACCTCGTCGCCGACCTCGATCAGCCGCGCCAGCGTGGCGGCGTCGGACACCGATCCGGTGTGGATCCAGTGCGCCACGTTCACCACTGTGGCGGCGAGGTTGTCGGCGTTGGCGAGGTAGTCGGCGAGTGTGGGGCGGCCGGTACGCCGCCAGTCCCACTCGCGGGCCATCGCGTCGAGCGTGCGTGCCATCGTGTCGCGCCAGTGGCCGCGCAGCGCCGGGTAGGCGGGCGCGGCGGCGACGTCGTCGCGCAGCTCGGCGAGGAACCGGCCCAGCGGGTCGCCGGACTCGCCGCCGTCGAGCACGTCCAGGCAGACGCCGGTGATCCGGTCGACCTCGGCCCGGCTGGTGGCCTGGTGGTCGACCAGCCAGTCCACAGCGAAGCCCCAGAGCACCGCGCGGTTGGTCACGGCGAGTTCGGCGGCGCTGTGCCAGGGCGCGCTGAACGCCATCGCCTGCGCGATGCTGCTGAACAGCGTCGCGTCGAACGGGTCGCCGGGGAACAGCTCGGGGTGCGCGGCGGCGGCCCTGCGCAGGCCGCGCTGGCCCTGCGCGGCCAGCGCGCAGAGCCGGCCCTGCTCCGCGGCGACAGCGAGCGGATCGGGTGCCGGCCCGTCGGTCATGCCCGCTCCGTCCGCCCGGCGGCGACGAGCGTCAGCTCGACCCGCTCACGCGGCCGCAGCGCCGCGGCCAGCCGCAGTCCGGGTACGCCGGGGCGGTGCAGCCGGAACCGGTAGCGGCTGAGCATGGTGGCGAGGATGAGCTGGGCCTCCAGGTAGAACAGGTACATGCCGAGGCACTGGTGCGGCCCGCCGCCGAACGGGAAGTGGGCGTACCGGTGCCGGGCGCGGACCCGCTCGGGGCGGAACCGTTCCGGGTCGAACTCGTCCGGGCGGTCCCAGAACTGCCGCATCCGCTGGGTGATCAGCGGGCTGACCGCCATCGTGGCGCCGGGCTCGATCGGCACGCCGTCGATGACGTCCCCGGCGACCGCGCGGCGCGGGATGCTCCACCCGATCGGGTAGAGCCGCAGCAGCTCGTCCAGCACCATCCGGGTGTACGTGAGCCGGCTCAGGTGCTCGCGGCGTACCGGCTCGCCGCCGACCACCTCGTCGATCTCGGCGTAGAGCCGCTCGGCCACCTCGGGGTGCTGGTCCAGGTGCGGCCAGGCCCAGGTCAGCACGTTGATGGTGGTCTCCGTGGTGGCGGCGAACATCGCCACCGTGTCGTTGCGGACCTGCCGCTCGTCGAGTTGCCGCCCGTCCTCGGTGCGGGCCTGCCAGAGCGTCGAGATGACGTCGTCGCCCTGGTCGGCGGACTCCCGCGTCTGGCGGACGATCGGCACCAGCACGTCGTCGACGATGCGGACGGCGCGGGCGAACGTGCGGTCGCCGGGCATCGGCAGGGACAGCGGCGCGAACGGCACGATGATCCGGGGGATGACGGCGGTGGCGATCCGGTCCTGCGCCTCGATCACGCGCATCGCGTCCGGCACCGAGATCCGGTCGGCGAACAGCACCTTCATGATCGCCCGGCTGACGATGCGCGCCTGCTCCACGCCGATGTCGACCGGCTGCCCGGCGCGGGCCGGCTCGTCCAGCTCCTCCACCGCGTCGCGGATCGCGTCGGCCATCCCGTCGACCAGCGCCTCGACCCGCTTGGCGGTGAACATCGGCTGGAGCATCCGCCGGCTGGCCGACCAGATCTGCCCCTCGCCGAGGATCCCCTCGCCGAACAGCCGCTTGACCGGGCGCCAGAACAGCCCGTCGCCGGCCCGCTCGTAGTTGTCCGCGCGGTCACGCAGCACGTGCTGCACGTGCCTGGGGTGGGTGACCAGGTACGGCCGGAACGAGCCGAGGTTGAGCCGGACCAGTTCGCCTTCGGTACGGTTACCGATGTCGATGAGAGCCCGGGCGGGGTCGCGGAGCACCGCCGGCAGGATCTGCCGCAGCGGCACGATTCGGGGTCGGCCGGTGGGCCTCGGTGTGTCCGTTGGTTCGGGCACCTGAACGCTCCCTCGGTTGACTCAGGGTCGCGACTCCGTATCGACCCGTGACGTTGCTCGCGAGCATGCCATCCTGAGCCGCAGATCAAAAGGCAGGTCGGAGGATATTTCACGTAACAACAATCTCTTTGTCGAGAATGGAGCCCGTGGGATATGCGTCACTGAGGTACACAGTGGCCGTTGCGGAGCGCGAGCGACGCTCACCTGTCCACGGACGGCGGCAGAACGCGGGCGCGGACCCGTCCGCTGTGCCAAGCTTCGGGCATGGACGACAAGACCATCCTCAGCCGGATCTCGGAACTCGTCGACGAGGAGCACCGGCTGCGCGCCGACGCGCAGCAGCACGAGGCCGGCACCGACGACGAGGCGCGGGAGCGGCTGCGCGCGCTGGAGGAGTCCCTGGACCAGTGCTGGGACCTGCTGCGCCGCCGCCGGGCCGCCCGCCAGGCGCACGGCGACCCGGACGCCCAGGGCGAGCGCCCGGTGCCGGAGGTCGAGCGCTACCTGCAGTGACCCGGACCGGCGTCCCGGGCGGTCTCCGCCCGGGACGCCGGTCGGTCAGCGGATGCCCGCCTCCCGCAGCAGCGCCTCGGTCAGCGCCGCCGGATCGGTCACCGTCGCCGGCATCCCGCGGGCGGTGAACCAGGCGGCCACCACCCGCACGTCGCGGGCCAGGAAGTCGGCCCCCTGCGGGTTGGCCACCACGTCGACCACCTGCGGCAGGTCGATCATCACCAGCCGGCCCGCGTGCACCAGCAGGTTGTACGGGGACAGGTCGCCGTGTGCGTACCCGGCCCGGGCCAGCACCGTGAGCGCCTCCACGAGCTGCTCCCACAGGTCGCGCAGTTCGTCGTCGTCGGGCCGGACCTGGGCCAGCCGCGGCGCGGCCTCCCCCGCCTCGGCGTCGCCGACGAACTCCAGCATCAACTCGGTGCCGAGCAGCTGCACCGGATAGGGCACCGCGATCCGCCCGGAGGCGGCCCCGATCTCCCAGAGCTGGGACAACGCGGCGAACTCGGCCGCCGCCCACTGCCCGGCGATCATCTGCCGGCCGAACGCGGTACGGCCGGTCATCGCCCGCATCTCCCGGGACCGCCGTACCCGGCGGCCCTCCAGGTAACCGGCGTCGCGGTGGAAGAGCCGGTGCTGGGCGTCGCGGTAGCGCTTGACCGCCAGCAGGCAGCTGCGGTCGGTGTCCGGCACGGCCCGGCGGACCAGGTGGACGTCCGCCTCCTTGCCGGTCTTGAGCACCCCGAGCTCGGTGTCCCGGGCGGCCAGTTCGGTGACCAGCCAGTCCGGGTGCGGCTCGGGGCCGTGGACGGCCTGGTCCCAGGAGGACCAGGCGTCCTCCGCCTCGGGCTCGGCGTCCGGGTCGGTGAGGGTCGGCGGGGTGTGCCGCCCCCGCTTCAGGAAGTCGGGTTCGTCGTCGTCGAAGCGGCTCTTGCCGCGGCCACGGCGCTGCGGCGCCGGGAAGTCGTGATCGCGCACGGGTGGATCTGTCCTTCGATCGAGGCTGGTGGAGGCAGGTGGAACGACCCTGCGAAGACGGCCATGACCGACCTCCTCTCCTCGACCGGGCACACCCCGGCTGCGCACTCGCGCGGCACCATGCTCGTACCCCGCCCGGGGCAGGTCAACGGATTTTCCGCGCCGCCGTCCGGGCCGCCGTGCCGTCGCGCCTCGTCGCTGCGCCGTCGTCGCGCGCGGTCAGCCGGCCAGGACGGCCGCGACGGCCGCGATCAACCCGTCCTCGATCCGGGTGGGCGCGAACCTCGGGTCGGACCAGCGGCGTCCCCGGTGCAGCCAGACGCTGGGCAGGCCCACCGCCGTCGCGCCGCCGATGTCCGCCTCCGGGCTGTCGCCGACCACCCACGCGCCGCGCAGCGGCATCCGGGCCCGCTGGGCGGCGAGCGCGAAGATCCTCGGGTTGGGCTTGCTGACGCCCGCCTCCTCGGAGATCACCCAGTCGGCGACGTACCGGTCCAGGCCGGTCTTGCGGATCTTGGCGTCCTGTTGACGGGACGCGCCGTTGGTGACCACCACCGGCACCCAGCCGGCGTCGGCCGCGATCCGCAGCGCGCAGGCCACCAGCGGGTCGAGCCGCATGTGGGCCACCACCCCGTCGTGCAGCTCGTCGACCAGGTCGATCGAGGGGATGCGCAGCGCGTACCGGTCGCGGATCGCATCCGCCACGTCCCACCTGTTGGTCAGCCCGTCCGCGTCCACGGACACCAACCAGTCGAGGTCGGCCGGCGGCGCGCCGATGCCGCCCAGGAAGCGTTCTCCCCAGGCGCGGAACGGCCCGTCGCGGTCCAGCAGGGTGTTGTCCAGATCGAGCAGGAGCAACGGCACCTGGGCACCCTACGGGAACGGCCGGAGCACCGACAGGGCCGAGGGCCCCGCCACGGCGATCAGGCGACGAGGACGGCGCGATCCGCCCCGGCGTCGAGCGGACGGTCCAGCAGCATCGTGTGCGCCGCGCGGGTGGCGGTCAGCGCGTCCGGGTCCAGCGTGGCCACCAGCACGTCCTCGCCGGTGTCGGCGCCCCGGGCCAGCGGCCGGCCCTCCGGGTCGTACACCGCCGCGCCGCCGTTGAAGCGCCAGGGATCGGTGCCGCCGACCGAGTTGGCGAACACCACGTACATCGTGTTGTCCAGCGCCCGCGCGGCGTAGTAGAGGTCGCGGCGGTGCGCCGAGCCGGCCAGGTAGCCGCTCGGGCAGAGGTAGCCGTGCGCGCCGTCGCCGGCGGCGGCCCGCGCGTGCTCCGGGAAGCAGCCGTCGTAGCAGACGCCCAGGCCCAGCCGCCACGTGTCGACCACGAGCGTGGCGCCCCGGCGGCCGGCGTCGAACAGCTCCCGCTCGCCGCTCCAGAGCTGCTGCTTGTCGTACGCGGCGGTGACCGTGCCGGCCGGGTCCACGACGAGCGAGGAGATGGTGCGCCGCCGGTCGGGGTGGCGGACGGCGGCGCCGATCACCACCGCGGCGCCCGCGTCGGCGGCGGCGGAGCGCAGTGGGTCCAGCCGGGCGTCGGCGACCCGGCCGTCGGCGTCGGCGGCCACGTCCGTGGCGTCCGGGTCGGCCCCGAGCGTCGGCGGGTGGTACGCCGGCAGGAACAGCTCGGGCAGCACCACGACGCGGGCGCCCTCGGCCCGGGCGACGAGGCGGGCGGCGGCACCGGCGTTGCCGGCGACGTCGCCGGGGGCGGGCTGGGCCTGGACGGCGGCGACGGTGAGCGGGTGCGCGGGAGGGGCGGTCACGCGCCGATCCTAACCACCCGGCGACGGACAGATGATCATCTGAAATCGCATCTCAAGCCGTACGTACGGTTTGCATCGGCCGGTTACACCTGCGACGATCCACCCGTGCCCAGAGTAAGTCAGGACCAGCTCGACGCGCGCCGCCAGGAGATCCTCGCGGCGGCGCGGGCGTGTTTCGCCCGGCACGGCTACGAGGGCGCGACCGTACGGCGGCTGGAGGAGGCCACCGGCCTGTCCCGTGGCGCGATCTTCCACCACTTCCGGGACAAGGACTCCCTGTTCCTCGCCGTGGCCGAGGACGACGCCGCCGCCATGGTGGAGACGGTCGCCCGCAACGGTCTCGTGCAGGTGATGCGCGACCTGCTGGCCCGGGCCGTCTCGCCGGACACCACCGGCTGGCTCGGCAGCCAGCTTGAGGTCTCCCGCCGGCTGCGCACCGACCCCGCCTTCGCCAAGCGCTGGGCGGAGCGTTCCGAGGCCATCGCCGGTGCCACCCGCGAACGCCTGCTGCGCCAGCGCGAAGCCGGGGTGCTCCGCGACGACGTGCCGATCGACGTGCTGGCCCAGTTCCTGGAGCTGGCCTACGACGGGCTGGTGCTGCACCTGGCCATGGGCCGGCCGGCCGGCGACCTGGCCCGCGTGCTCGACCTGGTCGAGGAAGCCGTCCGCCGGCACTGAACCGGCACCGGTCTCGGTCCGGTAACTACGCCGCTCCAGGAGATCGACTCTGTCGCGCCTGCTCCACAATGAGCCGCGACCCCTCCTCGCGACAGGAGCAGACGATGACCCCCACCGACACCTGGGGCATCCCCGGCCCCGTATTCCTGCGCTGGTACCTCCTGCTCGCCGTCGTCCTGGTCGTCGGCGCGATCGTGTACCGGCGGCGCATGCTGGCGGGCACGCCGGTGACCGCCTACGGCGACCTCGGCCCGCAGCAGGTCGCATACCTCAACGGCGGCGACCAGCTCGCCGTCTGGGCCGCACTCGGCGGGCTGCGCCACGCGGGCGCGGTCGGGGTACGACCGGACCGGCGGCTCACCACCGGCGGCCCGCTGCCGGCCGGCGCCACCCCGCTGGACCAGGCGGTGCACCACGCGGCCAGCCGCGGTCTGCGCACCCGGGACCTGGCCGCCGACGAGTGGGTCCGGCGGGCGCTCGACGAGCTGCGCGACGGCCTGGTACGCCGGGGCCTGGCCCTGGACCAGGAACGGCGCCGGACGCTGCGGCGCGGCGCGCTGCTGGTCGGAGCCCTGCTGGTCATCGGCATCGTGCGCGCGGTCTCCGGGCTGCTCAACGACCGGCCCACCGGCTGGCTGCTGCTCAGCCTGTTCCCGCTCGGCCTCGCGTTCGTGCTGCTCAACCGCGTGCCCTGGCGTACCCGGGCGGCCACCGCCGCGCTGAACGACATGCGCCGCCGGCACACCTGGCTGCGGCCGGCGGCCGGGCCCGCGTACACCACGTACGGCCCGACGGAGGTGGCGCTGGGCGTGGCGCTGTTCGGCACCGCCACGCTCTGGACCATGGATCCCGGCTTCGCGGAGCAGGCCGAGATCCAGCGGCAGGCGATGGGCAACGCGGGCGGCGCCAGCTCCGGCACCTCCTGCGGCGGCGGGGCGACCGCCGGCGGCGGCAGCTCCTGCGGCGGCGGCAGCTCGTGCGGCGGAGGCGGTGGCTGCGGCGGAGGCGGGTGCGGCGGATGAGCGGCCCGTCCGGCGTCGGCATCGGCTGGCGCCCCGAGATCGCCGGGTTCGTCGCCGGGCTGCCGGGGCTGCGCTTCGTCGAGGTGGTCGCGGAGGCGGTCGCCCCGGCCGGGCCGCTCCCGGACGGGCTCGCCGAGCTGCGCGAACGCGGCGTCGACGTCGTACCCCACGGGGTGCGGCTGTCCCTCGGCGGCGCGGAGCCGGTCGACCCGGCCCGGGTCGCGCACCTGGCCGGGGTGGCCGCGGCCCTGGACGCGCCGCTGGTGAGCGAGCACATCGCGTTCGTGCGGGCCGGCGGTCTGGAGGCCGGTCACCTGCTGCCGCTGCCGCGCAGCCGGGAGGCGGTCGCCACGGTGGTGGCGAACGTCCGGCGGACGCAGGCGGAGCTGCCGGTGCCGCTGGCCCTGGAACCGATCGCGGCGCTGTTCGACTGGCCCGACGACGAGCTGGACGAGGCGGACTTCCTCACCGAGATCCTCGACGCCACCGACGCGCTGCTGCTGCTCGACGTGGCGAACGTGCACGCCAACGCCCGCAACCGGGGCGGTGACCCGGCCGCGCTGCTGGACCGGCTGCCGCTGGAGCGCATCGCCTACGTGCACGTGGCGGGCGGCGCCGAACACGGCGGCTTCTACCACGACACGCACACCGACCCGGTGCCCGCCGCCGTGCTGGACCTGGTCCGCGAGCTGTGCGCCCGGCGCCGGCCGCCCGCGCTGCTGCTGGAACGCGACGGGCACTACCCGCCCGCCGCCGAGCTGCGCGGCGAACTGGACGCGCTGGCCGCCGCGTCCGGCCACCCGGTGGTCACGTGAGCGGCGACCTGGCGGCCCGGCAGGCCGAGCTGGTCGCCGCGCTCGTCGCCGGTGGACCGCTGCCGCCCGGCTTCGCCCCGGCCCCGGTCGAGGCGGCCCGCCGGGCGCTGCTGCGCAAACGGGCCGGCGACGTGGCCCGGCACTGGCCGCTGCTCGCCGCCGGCCTCGGCTCCGCCTGGTCGGCCACGTTCACCACGTGGGCCGACAACCGTCCCACGAACGGTTCGCTGCGCGACGGCTGGGACCTGGCCCGCGACCTGCGCGACCGGGACGCGCTGCCGCCGCTCGGCGCGGAGGAGCTGGCCGCGCGCGAGGCCGCGAGCCGCTACGACGGCCGCCGCCCGCCCCGGCCACGCCGGCTGCCGGCCCTCGCCCGGGCCGGCGGCGCCGTCGCGGTTCAGGTCGCCGGCCGGGTACGCCTGCTGCGGCCCGCCCCGCGCTGACAGGCACCCGCCGGTACGGCAGGATCGGTGCATGGATCTCGGACTCGCCGACCGGGTGTACGTGCTCACCGGCGCCTCCGGCGGCCTCGGCTTCGCCACCGCCGAACAACTCGTCGCCGACGGCGCCCGGGTGGTCATCTCCGCGCGTACCCCGGAACGGGTGGCCGCCGCCGTCGAGGCGCTCGGTGACCCGCGGCGGGCGATCGGGCTGACCGCCGACCTCACCGACCCCGCCACGCCGCAACGGCTCGTCGCCGCCGCCCGCGAACACTTCGGACGCCTCGACGGCGCGCTGATCTCCGTCGGCGGCCCACCGCCCGGCACCGCCGCCACCGTCACCGACGAGCAATGGCGCGAGTCGTTCGAGACGGTCTTCCTGGGCAGCGTCCGGCTCGCCCGCACGATGGCCGGGGCGCTCACCGACGGCGGCGCGATCGGGCTGGTGCTGTCCACCTCGGTACGCGGACCGCTGCCCGGCCTCGGCATCTCCAACGGCCTGCGGCCGGGCCTCGCCGGCGTCGCCAAGGACATGGCCGACGAGTTCGGCCCGCGCGGCGTACGCGTGGTCAGCCTGCTGCCCGGACGGATCATGACCGACCGCAACCGGGAGCTGCTGGCCGGCTCCGGCGACCCCGAGCGGGCCCGCGCGCAGGCCGAGGCGGCCATCCCGCTCGGGCGCATCGGCGACCCGGCGGAGTTCGGCAAGGTGGCCGCGTTCCTGCTCTCCCCCGCCGCCGGGTACGTCACCGGGATCACCGTCCCGGTCGACGGCGGCGCGCTGCGCGGACTGTGACGGTGGGCGCGGTGGTCGGGCTCCCCGCGACGGCGGCGGCTCCAGCCGGCTTTCCGCGGCCGCTCCGGTGAGCCGGGTGCGGATGGCCGCGACCGTGGCGGGCCGGTCGTACGGGACGGCGGGCCGGTGAGCGATCGACGGCGGCCGGGCGGTGGACGGCCCGAGGCCGCGCCCGGACCCGGCACGCCCGCCCGCCGCCACCCCCGGCCCAGCCGCGAGCAGCTCGCCGCGGCGGCCGACCGGCTGCTGCCCGACGTGATCGCGCCCGGCCTGGACGTGCTGTTCGTCGGCATCAACCCGGGCCTGTGGTCGGCGGCCACCGGCTGGCACTTCGCCCGCCCGGGCAACCGGTTCTGGCCCGCCCTGCACCGGGGCGGCTTCACGCCGCGCCTGCTGCACCCCAGCGAACAGGACACGCTTCCGGCCCTGGGCCTCGGCATCACCAACATGGTGGCCCGGGCCAGCGCCCGCGCCGACGAACTCACCGCCGCCGAACTCGTCGACGGCGCGGCCACGCTCACCGCGAAGGTCGAGCGTTACCGGCCGCGCTGGGTGGCGGTGGTCGGGGTGACCGCGTACCGGATCGGGTTCGCCCGGCCGAAGGCCGGTTTCGGGCCGCAGCCGGAGACGCTCGCGGCGGCCCGGCTCTGGGTGCTGCCCAACCCGAGCGGCCTGAACGCCCACTTCACCCCGGAGACGCTCGGCGCCGCGTTCGCCGAGCTGCGCGCCGAGGTCGTCGCGGGTTAGGGCTCCGGTCGTCGCGGGCCGGTCGTCCGGCGCCGCCGGCTGTCGACGGCCCGGCGCCGGGATGTGGTCTCGCCGGGCCGCTAGTTGGCGGCCGCCGGGGGCATGGCCTCGTGGGCGACGTAGGTGCCCATCGGCACCGTGGTCACCACCGGCTCGGGCTGCTCCGCCTCGGCGTGGGGCGTCGGCGAGTCGGTGACCGCGAACTGGGTGCGGTACAGCTCGGCGTACAGGCCACCGACCGCCACCAGCTCGTCGTGCCGGCCGCGCTCCACGATCCGGCCCTCGTCGAGCACGAGGATCTGGTCGGCGTCGCGCACCGTGGAGAGCCGGTGCGCGATGACCAGCGCGGTACGCCCGGTCAGCGCCACCGACAGCGCCCGCTGCACCGCCGCCTCGCTCTCCGAGTCCAGGTGGGCGGTGGCCTCGTCGAGGATCACGATCGACGGGGCCTTGAGCAGCAGCCGGGCGATGGCGATGCGCTGCTTCTCGCCGCCGGAGAAGCGGTAACCCCGCTCGCCGACCGTCGTGTCGAGCCCGTCCGGCAGCGCCCGGACCAGGTCGGCGACCTGCGCGCCGGCCAGCGCCGCCCAGATCTCGTCGTCGGTGGCGTCCGGCTTGGCGTAGCGCAGGTTCTCCCGGATCGTCTCGTGGAACAGGTGCGAGTCCTGGGTGACCACGCCGATCTCGTCGCGGAGCGAGGCGAGCGTCGCGTCCCGTACGTCGACGCCGCCGACCAGCACCTGGCCGTCGCTGACGTCGTAGATCCGGGAGATGAGCATGGACAGCGTCGACTTGCCCGCGCCGGAGGGGCCGACCAGGGCCACCATCTGCCCCGGCTCGACGGCGAACGAGACGCCCCTGAGCACCGGCTCGTTGACCGTGCGGTCGAGGGTCGAGACCTCCTCCAGGGAGGCGAGCGACACCTCCGCGGCGCTCGGGTAGCGGAAGCGCACGTCGCGGAACTCGACCCGGCCGTTGCCGCGCGGCACCGGCACCGCGCCGGGCTTCTCGGCGATGGACGGGCGCAGGTCGAGCACCTCGAAGACCCGGTCGAAGGAGACGAGCGCGCTCATCACGTCGACCCGGACGTTGGACAGCGCGGTCAGCGGGCCGTAGAGACGGGTCAGCAGCAGCGCCAGCTTGACCACGGTGCCGGCGCTGACCGCCCCGGTCACCGCGAGCCAGCCGCCGACGCCGTACGTCAGCGCCTGGGCCAGCGACGCGACGAGCAGCATCGCGACGAAGAACGTCCGCGAGTACATCGCGGACTGGATGCCGATGTCGCGCACCCGCTCGGCCCGGCGGGCGAACCGGTCGGCCTCGACCTCCGGCGCGCCGAACAGCTTGACCAGGAGCGCGCCCGCCACGCCGAACCGCTCGGTCATCGTGGCGTTCATCTTGGCGTCGAGGTTGTACGACTCGCGGGTGATCTCGGCGAGCCGCCGGCCGACCCGGCGGGCCGGGATGATGAAGATCGGCAGCAGCACCAGCGCCAGCACGGTGATCTGCCACGACAGCACGAGCATCGCCCCGGCGGTGAGCACGAGCTGGATGACGTTGCTGACCACGCCGGACAGCGTCGAGGTGAACGCCCGCTGGGCGCCGAGCACGTCGTTGTTGAGCCGGCTGACCAGGGCGCCGGTCTGGGTGCGGGTGAAGAACTGCAACGGCATCCGCTGGACGTGGTCGTACACCCGGGTGCGCAGGTCGAGGATGATGCCCTCGCCGATGCGGGCCGAATACCACCGCTGGACCAGGGAGAACAACGCGTCGGCCACGGCCAGCGCGGCGATGATCAGGGCGAGCCGGACCACTGTCGAGCGGGCGTCCGCGCCGCCCACGGCGATCGCGTCGATGACGTCGCCGGCGAGCAGCGGTGTGGCCACGCCGATCACCGCGGCGACGATCACGGTGATCAGGAAGACGACGATGTCGCGCCGGTAGGGCCGGGCGAACGCGACGATCCGCCGGGCGGTGCCGCGCTTGAGCTCGTGGGCGGAGACCTCGTCGCGGTTACGCAGCGACCGGAGCATGCTCCAGCCGCCCATGCCGCCGCCGGCCATCGGGTGGGACACTCGTCACCTCCGGGTCGTCGGGGCAGCATGAACCGTCGGAGTCCATTCTCCCGACGCCTGTGACAACCTCGCGAGTAACCCAGATCTTCCCGGACGGTCCTTACGAAATCGCCGTCCCGGCTATTCGCCCCGCCCGGCCAGATCCCGGATCCGCCGGGTCTGCGCCTCCCGCTCGGCGCGCTGCTGCTCGGCGTGCGAGCGCCCGGTCGCGCCCGCGAGCAGCGCCTTGATCTCGACGATCGCGTCCCGGTTGTTGGCGAGCAGCCCGGCGGACAGGTCACGCACGGCGCCGTCCAGTTCGTCGTTCGGCACCACGAGCGTGGCCAGGCCGATCCGGTCCGCCTCGGCGGCGTCCATCCGCCGGCCGGTGGCGCAGATCTCCAGCGCCCGGGAGTAGCCGACCAGCTCGACCAGGCGGCGCGTGCCGGCCAGGTCGGGAACGAGGCCGAGGGTCACCTCGGCCATCGAGAGCTTCGCGTCGGCGGCGAGCACCCGCATGTCGCAGGCCAGCGCGAGCTGGAAGCCGGCGCCGATGGCGTGGCCCTGCACGGCGGCGATCGACACCACGTCGGGCCGGTGCAGCCAGGTGAAACCGCCCTGGTACGCGGCGATCCGGTCGGCGCACTCCGCCTCCGGCATCGCGGCCAGCTCGGCGAAGGAGCCCGGCCCGGTCGCACCGGCGACCGCCAGGTCCAGGCCCGCGGAGAAGGCTCGTCCCTCTCCGCGTACGACGACGACGCGCACGTCGCCGGGCAGGTCGCGAGAGAAGTCGCTCATCGCGCGCCACATCGCCGGGGTCTGCGCGTTGAGCACGTCGGGCCGGCACAACGTCACCGTCGCGACCGGCCCGTCGCAGTCGAAGCGCACTCCGGTCGTCTCGGCGGTCACCGGACGCCCCGGAACGCGCTGATGGACGACGCTGGGGGGCGGGTCACGCCTTCTTCCGGCGCCGGGCGCCGCCGCGCTGCCGCAGCTGCACCCCGGACTCGGTGAGCACACGGTGGATGAACCCGTAGGAACGGCCCGTCGAGGCCGCCAGAGCACGGATGCTCTCACCCCCGGTGTACCGCTTTACCAGGTCTTTGGCGAGCGTCTGACGCTCGGCCCCGACGATCCGGCGACCCTTCTCAGTGCTGGTGGCTGTGCCGGTGGCTGCCATGCTGATTCCTCACGTCCCAGACTGTGCGGTTCGGATACGGTCCCACCTATTAGACCGCCTCGGACGATCATGCGCCAGATATCAACTATTCGCCAACCGACACGCTACGCAATGTCAGCTTCCCGATAGAGTGATCCTTCCGGCCCGCTGATCCGTACCGCCCCGCCGGACAGGCCGGCCGGCGCCACATCGACGAGGTGGCGGCGTCCTCCCGCATGACCGAACCACCTCCCCGAGGTGGCTGCCATGCCGCGCTCCGGATACCGCCACCACGGCGACCTGGTGTGGATCATGCGACGGCCGGTGCGACGGGCCGTATCGTGCCCGGGGTGATTGACACGATCACGGCCGCGGCGGGCGCCGCCGGCGTCTTCGCCGCCACCAACCTCGACGACGTCGTCGTGCTCACCGTGCTCTTCGTGGCCGCCCGGCGGATCGGGCGTCCCCGGCCGTGGCAGATCGTCGCCGGGCAGTACGCGGGCATCGGCGCGCTCGTCGCGGTCGCCGTGGTGGCCGCCGCCGGGCTGCTCGTGGTGCCGGACCCGTGGCCCGGGCTGCTCGGACTGCTGCCGATCGCGCTCGGCGTCCGCGCGCTGCTGACCCGGCGCGGCGACGACGAGCCACCGGCGGTGGTCGGCAGCCTGCTCGGCGTCGCCGGGGTGACTGTGGCGAACGGCGCGGACAACATCGCCGTCTACGTGCCGGTGTTCCGCGCCCTCGACCCGGTGACCGGCCTGATCTGGCTGCTGGTGTTCGCCGTGCTGGTGGCCGTGTGGTGCGCGGTCGCCGCCGCGCTCGGCGGTCACCCGCGGGTGGTGGCGCTGGTCGGCCGCGCCGGCCACTGGCTGGTCCCGGCGATCTTCATCGCCATCGGCGCGGCCATCCTGCTCACCTCCGGCGTCCTCCCCCACCTGGCCACCCTCCCCACCTGACCGCCCACCCCGCCCTACCCCGCCCCCACCCCGTCGATCATGAAGTTGGCGGCGATGTGGATCTCCAAAACCGCCGCCAACTTCATGATCGACCGGGAAAGAGGGGGCGGAAGAGGGCGGGGTCAGGCCAGCTCTACCAGCTCCAGGAGGTCGTCGGACCAGGCGTCCTCGTCGCCGTCGGGGAGCAGGATGGCACGGTCCGGCTTGAGCGCGGTGACCGCGCCCGGGTCGTGCGTGACCAGCACGATCGCGCCCGGGTAGCGGGCGATCGCGTCGAGCACCTGCTCGCGGCTGACCGGGTCGAGGTTGTTCGTCGGCTCGTCCAGCAGCAGCACGTTGGCGCCGGAACAGACCAGCGTGGCCAGCGCCAGCCGGGTCTTCTCGCCGCCGGAGAGCACGCCGGCCGGCTTGTCCACGTCCTCACCGGAGAACAGGAACGCGCCGAGGATCTTGCGCAGGTCGGTGTCGGTCTGGTCGGACGCGGCACTACGCATGTGCTCCAGGATCGTCCGGTCCACGTCGAGCGTCTCGTGCTCCTGGGCGTAGTAGCCCAGCCGCAGCCCGTGCCCGGGGCGCACCTCGCCGGTGTCCGGCTCCAGCAGCCCGCCGAGCATCCGCAGCAGCGTGGTCTTGCCGGCGCCGTTGAGGCCGAGGATGGCCACCCGGGAGCCGCGGTCCACCGCCACGTCGACGTCGGTGAAGATCTCCAGCGACCCGTACGACTTGGACAGGCCGGTCGCGGTCAGCGGCGTCTTGCCGCACGGCGCGGGGCTCGGGAACCGTACCTTCGCGACCTTGTCCGCGACGCGGACCTCGTCCAGGCCGGAGAGCAGGCGCTCGGCGCGCCGGGCCATGTTCTGCGCGGCGACGGTCTTGGTGGCCTTGGCCCGCATCTTGTCCGCCTGCGCCATCAGCGCGCCGGCCTTCTTCTCGGCGTTGGCCCGCTCCCGGCGGCGGCGCCGCTCGTCGGTCTCCCGCGCCTCCAGGTACGCCTTCCAGCCCAGGTTGTACGTGTCGACCACGGACCGGGTGGCGTCCAGGAACCAGACCTTGTTGACCACGGCCTCCAGCAGCGAGGCGTCGTGGGAGATCACGATCAGGCCGCCCTTGTGGTTGGCGAGGAAGCCGCGCAGCCAGGTGATCGAGTCGGCGTCGAGGTGGTTGGTGGGCTCGTCGAGCAGCAGGATGCCGCCGCCGTTCTCGCCGGCGTCGCGGAACAGGATCCGGGCCAGCTCGATGCGGCGGCGCTGACCGCCGGAGAGCGTGCCGATGGTCTGCGCCAGGGCCCGGTCGGGCAGGCCCAGGTTGGCGCAGATCCGGGCCGCCTCGGCCTCGGCCGCGTAGCCGCCGAGCGAGGCGAACTGGTCCTCCAGCGCGCCGTAGCGGCGGACCAGCCGCTCGTCGTCGGCGCCCTCGGCGAGCTTGTCCTCCAGCTCCTTCATCTGGGCCATGAGCACGTCCAGGCCGCGGGCGGAGAGCACCCGGTCCCGGCCGGTGACGTCCAGGTCACCGGTACGCGGGTCCTGCGGCAGGTAGCCGATGGCGCTGCGCCGGTCGATCTGGCCGCCGTACGGCTGGCCCTCCCCGGCGAGCACCTTGAGTGTGGTGGTCTTGCCGGCGCCGTTACGGCCGACCAGGCCGATCCGGTCCCCCGGCTGCACCCGCAGGGTGGTGTCGGACAGCAGGATCCGGGAACCGGCGCGCAGTTCCAGGCCGGTGGCAGTGATCATCTCGGAGTACTCGCTCTCGGGTCCGGACAGGCTGATTCAGGGCACGCGAAAGCGCCGGCGGGTGGTGATTTCCCGTCGGCGCGGGGCCGTTCAGCCTTCGCAGCGCAGCACGGGAGCAAGTGTACCGGGCTCCGCGGACCCCTTCCGCCGGATTACCGTTCAAGATCATCGGGTACGGAAACCGCCGTCCGGACCCGGTCCGGTACCGCAACCACCAAAAACGGACACATCGGTGATCGGGGTCAACATGGAGCTGAACGAGAACGCGCGGGTCGACACCAGCCAGGTGGACGACCGGCGAGGGTCCGGCGGAGGCGGCGGGATGGGCATTCCGATCCCGATCGGCGGCGGCCGCGGCGGGATCGTGGGCATCATCATCGCCGTGCTCGTCGCCCTGGTGGGCGGCGGGTTCGGCCTCAACGCCGCCACCAACGGCGGCGGCTCCGAGCAGGGCGACAACACCTCGCTGGAGCAGAAGTGCTCGGCGCAGGACGCGCTGGAGCAGCTCGACTGCCGCAACACCCTCTACGTCAACTCGATCCAGGCGTACTGGCGTACCGCCATGCCGGAGGCGTTCGGCGAGCAGTACAAGCCGTCGAAGACGGTGTTCTTCAGCCAGAACGTCAGCACCGCCTGCGGCGCCGCCGACTCCGGGGTGGGCCCGTTCTACTGCCCGGCCGACGACCAGGTCTACATCGACCTCACGTTCTACCGGCTGCTGGCCGACCAGCTCGGCGCCAAGGGCGAGTTCGCCCAGCCGTACGTGCTGGCCCACGAGTACGGCCACCACGTGCAGGACCTGCTCGGCACCGAGGCGCAGATGCGCCGCCAGCAGCAGCGCGACCCGCAGAGCGCGAACGCGCTGTCGGTGAAGCTGGAGCTGCAGGCCGACTGCTACGCCGGCGCGTGGGCGAAGAACGCCACCGGCACCGCCGACGAGCGCGGGCAGAAGATCTTCAAGAGCATCACCGAGCAGGACATCTCGCAGGCCATCGACGCCGCCGAGAAGATCGGCGACGACGCGATCCAGGAGCGCTCCGGCCGGCCGGTGAACCCGGACGAGTTCACCCACGGCACCTCGGAGCAGCGCAAGCAGTGGTTCACCAAGGGCTTCACCACCGGTGACCCGAAGTCCTGCGACACCTTCGGTTCGGGGGCCTGAGCCGTTCCGTGCACCGGCCCGCCCCGCCGCCGACGGCGGCGGTGCGGGCCGATGTCGTTTCCGGGGCCGGTCAGGCCGGCAGGGTCACCTGACCCGGGGTGGACCGGTTGACGGTCGTCCCGTCACCGAGCTGGCCTCCGCTGTTGTCGCCCCAGCACCACAGGCCGGCGTCGGTACGGATCGCGCAGCCGTGATCGGTGACCGCGAGTCCGCCGGTCCAGCTGGTGGCCGTACCGACCTGGGCGGGCGCGGACCGGTGGGTGGTGCTGCCGTCGCCCACCTGCCCGGCCGAGTTCTTGCCCCAGCACCACAGGCTGCCGTCGGTGCGGGACGCGCAGGTCGTGTCGCTGCTCGCGGCGATCCGGTTCCACGTGGTGGCGGTGCCGATCTGCACCGGCGCGGTCCGGTACGTGCCGCTCACGCCGAGCTGCCCGTACCCGTTCTCACCCCAGCACCACAGCGCGCCGGAGCGGACCCCGCAGGTGTGCGCGTACCCGGCCGCCACGCCGGTCCACCCGGTCGCGGTGCCGACCTGCGCGGGCGCCGTCTGGGGCGCGAGGTTGCCGAGCCCGAGCTGGCCGTCCGAGCTGGACCCCCAGCACCAGAGCGTGCCGCCGGTCCGGATACCGCAGGTGTGCCCGTAGCCGGTCGAGACGCTCACCCAGTCGGTGGCCGTGCCGACCTGCAACGGAGTGTTCGCGACGTACGGCGAGGCGCCGACGCCCAGCTGGGTGGTCCGGTTGAAGCCCCAGCACCAGAGCGTGCCGTCGGTGCGTACCGCGCAGGTGTGCTGAGGGCCGGCGTCGACCCGGGCCCAGGTGGTCGCGGTGCCGACCTGCACCGGGGCGCTGCGGCTGGTGGTGGTCCCGTCGCCGAGCTGGCCCCGGAAGTTCGAGCCCCAGCACCACAGCGTCCCGTCCGTGCGTACCGCGCAGGTGTTTCCGGAGCCGGCGTCGACGCCGGTCCAGGTGGCGGTGCCGACCCGCGCCGGGGCGCTGCGGTTCGTGGTGGTCCCGTCGCCGAGCTGGCCGCCGTAGTTCGAGCCCCAGCACCACAGTCCCCCGTCGGTGCTGATCGCGCACGTGTGCGCGCCGCCCGCGGTGACGCTGGTGACGGTGGGCGCGGCGAGCGCGGCGCGCTCGACCGGGCCGGCGGCCGCGTTCGCCGTACCGGCCGTCAGTGTCGCGGTGAGCACAAGGCTTCCGGCGCTCATCGCCGCCGCGGCGACGAGGAGCCTCGTCGCACGGCGCCACCGGGCCCGCAGCCGGCCGTCCTGATATCCGCTCATGAAGTTGTTCTCTCCCAACGATGTCGGATGGCGGAGGCGAAGCGGGCCCTGCGGGTCGCCCGGAGACCCGCCGCTTCGTGACACCGACCTTATGCATCGAGTCGATTCGATGCATCATCGACGAGCGGGATTGAGCCGTCTTGAGGTGATCTTTCCTGTTCAGCGGACCAGGATGTGGACCGCCCGGGCGGCGGCGACGGCGGCCACCAGCACCGCGTGCCGGGGCTCCGGCACGTCGAGCAGGCGCGGCGCGCGCAGCGCCGCGAGCGGGGCCAGCCGCCGGTCGGCCAGCACCGTGTCCACCGCGCGCCGGTCGCCGCCGCACACCAGCGCCGCCAGCGTGCCCGCCTCCGGCAGCAGCAGGCGTACGGCCAGCTCGGCCGCGTCGCCCAGCGCGGCCTTCGCCTGGTTGTCGCGCCGCCGGGCGAACCGCTGCTGGGACCAGCCGCCCGCCGCGGTGCGCCCCTGCACGTACCGGGTGTCCACCTTGGAGACCACCAGATCGGTGCCGTCGGCGACACCGACCGCCACCGCGCCCTTGCGGGCCAGGAGCAGACCGAGCCGGCGGGCCGCCGTGGCGGAAGCGACGAATCCGGGTACGTCAGCCGACGCGCTCGCGCCGGGCGGGGTGTGCAGCTCGGCGGTGGCGTCGTCCGGGGCGGTGAGCAGCAGCCCGTACTCCTGGACCGTCGTGGTCGGCGGGCCGTGCCGGTCGGTGAAGCCCTCGACCCAGCGGCCGACGCGGCCGGGGTCGACCTCGACCCACCGGCCGCCCCCGGCGGCGGGTCGGCTGCTCATGGCCCGACGGTACGCCATCGACGGAACCCGAGACGCAACGCGGGAGGACACCGGTGCCGGTGCCCTCCCGCGCGTGTGCCGCGTGATCAGTGGACGGTCAGGTTGCCGCCCTTCAGCTTGACCTCGGCGGTCGCGCCGCCCGTCCAGTCGGACGAGAAGAGCAGCGAGCCGCCCCGCCACAGGGTCACCCCGACGGTGTCGTTCCTGCCGGGTGCGCCCCGGTCGGTCACCGTCACGGCCAGGGTCAGACCGGAGGCCACCAGCTTGCCCCTGCTGTCGTACAGGGCGGCCTGGTAGCGCACCTGGGCGACCTTGCCCACCGAGGTGACGCCGAGCGCGTCGACGGTGCCGGCCTCGATCGTGTACGACTTCCCGCCGGAGCGGAACTCGACCTCGGCCTTGCCCGTGGCGGGCTTGTTCGCCTTGCCCGGCTTCGCGTTCAGCTCCACCTCGACGGTGGAGTTCACGTCGGCCGGGTAGGTCCCCGCCGAACGGGTGGCGGTGAACTCGCCGCCGCCGGTGAGGAAGCCGCCGTCGGAGACGGCGACTGTCACCTGGGCGGTGGTGCTGCCCGTGTAGTTGCCGCCCACTGTCGCGGTGACCGCGTGCGTGCCCTTCGGCAGGGTGGCCGTGCACGCCGCGGACGCGGTGGTGGTGGCCGTGCCGAGCAGGTCGAGCACGCCGGTGCAGAGCGTCACGCCGCCCTTGGTGAAGGTGACTGTGGCGGTACGGATGTCACCGGCCGTGGTGTCCGTCGCCCCGGGCAGCACCGAGCTGTCCCGGACCACGGCCCGCAGCAGCGCCTGGCCGGACGCGCCGCCGGTCACGGTGTTGACGAGCGTGTCACCGGCCCAGCTGACGGCCGTGTCCTCGGCGGCGACGGTGACGGTGAACGAGGTGCTGCCGGTCAGCCCGGAGCCGTCGGACACGGTCACGGTGACCGGGTAGTCGCCCGGGACCGCCGTGGTGGTGCCGGCGACCGTCCAGGTGCGCGACCCGGGCCGGGCGTCCGTCGCCGAGGTGCTCGTGACGGCCAGGGAGAGGCCGGCGGGCAGCCCGGTGGCCGCAGCGCTCAGGTCCGCGCCGACGGTGTCGCCGTCGGTCGCGGTGACCGTGACGGCTGGCGAGAGCGCGTCGCTGTACTGGACGCGTACGCCGCCGGCCGGGGCGGTGCTGGTGACGGCCGGGGCGGACCGGATGGTGAAGTCGGCGTCGTTGACGTCGAAGAAGACGTTGCCGACCGCCTCGATCTTGATCCGGGCCTTCCCGGTCGCCACGTTCGGCAGCGTCACCGTCGCGGTGCCGGTGTTCGCGGTCTGCTCCGCCAGCACGTACGGGAAGGTCAGCCCGCCGTCGGCGGACAGCGAGATCTTCACCTGGGTGGCGTTCACCGGCGCCACGTCGGTGCCGGCCACGTCCCACGTCACGGTCTGGGTCGAGCCGCCGTCCAGGACGGCCGCGGTGTCCTGCGAGGTCACCAGGAACGGACCCGCGTCCGGCGCCAGGACCACGGCGACGTCGGCGCTGCCGATGCCGCCGCCACCCAGTCGCCCGTCCCGGGCGGTGAGCTTGAAGTGCAGGGTCCGGTCACCGGCCATGCCGACCCAGTCGCGGGTGGGCAGGAACTCCGAGTAGCAGTCGACCAGTTCGGCGGGCACGTTCGAGGCGCCACCGGTGGCCGGCGGCGCAGGCGGGGCCGGGCAGGTGCCGGTGACGGCGTTGGTGTTGCCGGCCAGGATCTGCGCCATGTCCGGGAAGACCCGGGTCGAGTCGGTGGTGACCGAGTTCAGACCCGGCGAGTGGTACTTCAGCGTGTCCGTCGGCGACACGATCGCCGCCTCGCCGAACACCCGGAACAGCGGACCGTTGACCTTCGTGTTGTTCGTCAGCGCGGTGCCGGTCATGGCGCCCCTGTCGTTCTGCTCCCACAGGTACGTGACCGTGTCGCCGTCGGCGTCGGTGGCGCTGCCGGTCAGCGCGAACGGCGTACGCACCGGGATGGTGACGGTCTCCGGGACGGTGACCACCGGGGCGTGGTTGGTGGTCTCCTCGACCAGCCAGCCGCCGTTGTCGATGGCGCCGCCCTTGGCCGTCTCGCCGACGAAACCGGAGGCGCCGGAGACGTTCGTCAGCTCCAGCGACGCCACGTTCGTGGTCGTCAGCGTGCCGCCGAAGGTCACCTGGAAGCCGTTGTCGTTGAGCGTGCCGCTGCCACCGAACGCGGCCACGGTGACGGTCGCACCGGCCGGCCAGCCGGCGATGCCCTCGATGGCGGCCTTGATGCCGGCGGTGGTGTAGTTGACGCCCCGCACGATCGGCGCCGAGTCGCTGCCCGCGTAGCTGACGGTGAACGAGTCGCCGTCGGCGTCGAACCCGTACAGCGAGACGTTCTGCACCTCGTTGATCGCCGGACGGTTCGAGGTGACGTAGTTGGTGATCTCGGTGTAGCTGCGGTGCGACCAGTACGGGTCGCTGTGCGGCTGGAGGTTGTCCTGCTGGCAGATGCCCGCGTACGCCATGATCGACGAACCGCTGCCCGGCTCGTACGAGTTGGCCGCGCTGCGGTTGCCGCCCGAGCAGTTGTACTGCGTGCCGTTGAACGTGTGGTTGCCGGCGAACTGGTGACCCATCTCGTGCGAGACGTAGTCGACCGCGTAGAAGTCGCCGACCGGCGTCGGCAGGCCGGTGCAGCCCTGCGCCTTGCCGTTGCCGCCGATCACGCCGAGGCTCGCCACGCCGCCGCCGTTGACGCCCAGGCCGACGTGGCCCACGTCGTAGTTGCTCGCGCCGACCAACTGGCCGAGCACGATCCGGTTACGGCTGAGCGTGCCGCTGCCGCAGGACGTGAGCTGCGCCGGCGTGAAGCAGGCCGCCGCGCCGCACGGGCCGTTCGGCTCGGTGGCCAGGGCCGGCGTGTTCAGGTTCGTCTTGTCGGTGTCGTTGATCAGCACGAGCCGGATCGCGGTCTCGTCCTCGTAGATCTGGGTCACCCGGTTCATCAGCGTCACCTTCGCGGCGGTGACGTTCTCCGCGCCGAAGTAGGTGGCGTACGACGGGTCGGTCACCAGCGCCACCCGGTAGGTGCGCAGCTTCACCAGCGGCCCGGCCGGAACCTCCGCCTCGGCGATCTCCTCGGCCAGCGCGTGCGCCTCCTGCGTGACGTCCTCACGCTCGACGAACTCCCCCTCGGGGTGCTCCAGGTCGCGGGCGAAGTAGCTCGCGTAGAGGCTCTGGTCGCGCTGGTAGTACGGGTCGATGTACCAGTTGCCCTCGGCCGAACGGACCGAGGCGTGGAACCCGAGCGGGGTGAGGTCCGCGCGGATGGTCGCCGTCGGGTCGTCCAGGCCCTTGCCGGCGTACGTGGTGATCTCCGGGTGCTTCGCGGCCAGGCCGGCCTCCATGACCGGCGAGTCGACCAGCTCGAAGCGCTGGAACGTGCCGTCCGGAGCGGGCAGCGACACCACCTGCTTCGCCACCCGGGCCACCGCCACGCGGTCCTCGGCCGGCGCCTTGTCCAGCAGGCCCTTCATGGTGCCGCGGTCCAGCTTGTACGCGGCCAGCCGCTTGGCCTTGACGGCGGCGTTGCGGCCCGCCTTCGTGGCTGCCGGTTTGCCGTCCACCTTCTGCCACGGTCCGTGGACGCCGGGTGCCGCGGAGACGGGCGCGGGCGCGGCGAGAACGGGAAGCGTCGCCGCGGCCAGCGCGGCGACGAGGAGGGCAGCGGTCCGTCCGCGCCGTGCGGGTTGCCGGTCGCGCGGCGGGCGCCCGAGGGTGATCCTCAAGTCTTCTCCCTGTTCGGTCGGGTGTGGACCGACACACGACCGGCGGGGATGACCGGACGTACGTGAACGGTCCACGGATTGTTCCGTGACCCTAGGACCACTCGCGAGCCCGAACATCACCCGCAAAGACGATGTGGTTCTACCTGGACGGTGATCCGGGTCGTCCCGGCCTACGGGATCCGCGCTTCGCGCAGCGGAGACAGCCGACCGGACGGCCGAGCACACCTGTGGTCGGACGCGGGACCGGAACGGTGCCTTCCGTCAGCCGCAACCGCCGGTTCGGCCGATCCCCGGGTAACGGATCATGAACCGGTCCGCAATCGGCCCGACACATGGCCGTGTCCACGTCGGTCACACGCCGAGCACCGTGGCGACGGCGAGAGCGGCGATGATGACGCTGGACAGCAGCGCGGTGACCCGCCGCCCCCGGGCGCCGGTGAGGGCCCGGCCGATCAGCGAGCCGCCCCCGGCGATCAGCACCTGCCAGCTCGCCGAGGCGAGGAACACGCCGAGGGTGAAGGCGGCAGCGGCCGGCGGGCCGGAGTCGAGCACGTCACCACGGCCGAGGACGAGCGCCACGAAGTAGACCACAGTGGCCGGGTTGAGCAGGGTCAGCGCGAGAACCGCGCCGAACGCCCGCACCGGCGTGTCCAGGCCACCCCGCGCGCCCGGCTCCTGTGTCGTGCCCGGCGGGTGCGTGGTGGCCGACGGGCTCGGCGGGTGCGTTGGGGCCGGTGGGCGCAGCGCGCGCCAGGCGGTGAGGCAGGCGAGCGCCAGCAGCACCCCCGCGGCGACCAGCCGCAGCGGACTCGCGAACGGCGCGAGCCCGCTCGCCACCGCGGCCCCGCCGAGCGCCGCCACGGCAGCGTAGAGCCCGTCGGCGGTGGCCACGCCGAGCGCCGCGGCCGCACCGACCCGGAACGAGGTACGCGCGCTGAGTCCGAGAATGAGGATCGCGATCGCGCCGACCGGAATGGCGACGCCGTAGCCGGCGACCAGGCCGGCCAGGAACGCCCCGGTCACGACGACGGGTGATGGGTCGAGGCGGCCGAGGGCAGGCTGCGCTGTCGACGCGCGGCGGCGGCCGCACGGACAGGAGCCTGCTTCGGGTACGCCTCGATCACCCGCTCATCCTGCGCCCCACTCCCTCACCCCGCGACCGCTTTTCCCGCGCGCCCGCACGCGCACCCCGCGGCTGGGCTGGGCTGGGCTGGGCTGGGCTGGGCTGGGCTGGGCTGGGCTGGGCTCGGCTGGAGATCTTGGTACGAATCTGCCTCCCCGGGGGCGATCTCATACCAAGATCTCGCCGCCCACGGCCCGCCACCGATGGCAGTGCCGTCAGCCCACCTTGATCGACACCACCACGCCGAGGTGGCGGCATCAGACCCACTCCGACCACACCACTTCGGCGAAGTGGTGTCGATCAAGCCGAAAAGGCGGACAGGTTCCCACAACGAGGGAGCGGGATCCCGGCATGAGGGAGGCGAGGAGGTCTCAGAAGGAAACGGCCACCCAAGGGGCGATCTCATACCAAGATCTCGCCGTTCCCGGCCCTGCCGCCGGTGGCAGTGCCGTCAGCCCACCTTGATCGACACCACTACGCCGAGGTGGCGGCATCAGAGCCACTCCGACCACACCACTTCGGCGAAGTGGTGTCGATCAAGCCCGCAGACACCACGGGCGCGGCACCCCCTCTTGTCAGGGGTGCCACGCCCGTGGCGGTGACCGGGGAACGGTCAGACGTTGAAGCCGAGTGAGCGGAGCTGGTCGCGCCCCTCGTCGGTGATCTTGTCGGGGCCCCACGGCGGCAGCCAGACCCAGTTGATCCGGATGTCGTTGACGAGGCCGCCGCCGGGACCGGTGGTCAGCGCCTGCCGGGCCTGGTCCTCGATCACGTCGGTCAGCGGGCAGGCCGCCGAGGTCAGCGTCATGTCCAGGGTGGCGACGTTCTCGTCGTCGACGTGGACGCCGTACACCAGGCCCAGGTCGACCACGTTGATGCCCAGCTCGGGGTCGACGACGTCCTTCATCGCCTCCTCGATGTCACCGATCGCGGCCTTGCCGCCGACCGGGGCCGCCGCACCCGCGGCCGCACCGTCGGCAACAGTCCCGTTGACGGCGGTGCCGTCCGTCGCCACCGCGCCGGCCTCGGGGGTCATGTTCTCGTCGCTCATGCCTTCACCTCCGGGCTCACGCCCACCCCGGCGCGTGCCGCGGCGTCCTTGAACGCCATCCACGACAACAGCGCGCACTTGACCCGGGCCGGGTAGCGCGCGACACCCGCGAACGCCACCCCGTCTCCGAGCACGTCCTCGTCCGGCGTGACCTGGCCCCGCCCGGACATCAACTGCACGAACGCCTCGTGCACCACGGCGGCGTCGCTCGCGGCCTTACCGCGCAGCAGCTCGTGCAGGATGCTCGCCGACGCCTGACTGATCGAGCAGCCCATCCCGTCGTACGAGATGTCGGTGAACACGCTGCCGTCGGTCGCCACCCGTACGGTGATCTCGTCGCCGCAGGTCGGGTTGACGTGGTGCGCCTCGCCGACCCGGGCGGCCGGGTCCGCCGCGTCCCGCAGGCCACGGCCGTGCGGGTGCTTGTAGTGGTCCAAAATGATCTCTTGGTAGAGAGATTCAAGTTGCATCAGTCGAACACCTTCCGCACCTGCTCCAGACCCGCCACCAGGGCGTCGATCTCCGCGGTGGTGGTGTAGAGGTAGAACGACGCCCGCGTCATGGCCGGCACCCCGAACCGGGTGCACACCGGCTTGGCGCAGTGGTGCCCCACCCGCACCTGCACGCCGAGCGAGTCGAGCACCTGCCCGACGTCGTGCGGGTGCACGTCACCGAGCGCGAACGAGATCGTCCCGCCCCGGCCCACCGGCACCGTCGGGCCGAAGATCCGCAAGTCCGGCACGGTGGCGAGGGCGTCCAGCGCGTACGCCGTCAGCTCCTTCTCGTGCCACTGGATGGCCGGCATGCCGATCGCGGTGAGGTAGTCCACGGCCGCGCCGAGCGCCACCGCCTCGGCGATCGGCGGGGTGCCCGCCTCGAACCGAGCCGGCGGCGCGGCGAACGTCGAGCCCGCCATCGTGACCGTCTCGATCATCGAGCCGCCGCCCATCACCGGGGGCATCGCGGCGAGCAGCTCGCCCCGGCCCCACAGCACGCCGATCCCGGTCGGGCCGCACATCTTGTGCCCGGTGAAGACGATGAAGTCGGCGTCGTAGTCGACCACGTCCATCGGCAGGTGCGGCACCGACTGCGAGCAGTCGAGCAGCAGCAGCGCGCCGACCTCACGGACCCGCGCGGTGATCCGCGAGGTGGCGTTGACGGTGCCGAGGATGTTCGACATGTGCACCAGCGAGACGATCTTCGTCCGCTCGGTGACCAGGTCGTCCAGGCCGGACTCGTCGAGCCGGCCCTGGTCGGTGACCGGGAACCAGCGCAGCGTCGCGCCGGTGCGCTCCGCGAGCAGCTGCCACGGGACGATGTTCGAGTGGTGCTCCATCTCGGAGATCACGATCTCGTCGCCGGGGCCCAGCCGGAACCGGGGGTCGCCGTCCGCGCGCAGCGAGGCGTTGGAGAACGCGTACGCCACGAGGTTGATCGCCTCGGTGGAGTTCTTGGTGAACACCACCTCGTCCACGCTCGGCGCGTTGATGAACGCGGCGATCTTCGCCCGCGCGCCCTCGTACGCCTCGGTGGCCTCGGTGCCCAGCGTGTGCACCGAGCGCGACACGTTGGCGTTGTGCAGCGCGTAGTGCTCGGCGAGCACGTCGAGCACCTGCCGCGGCTTGTGCGAGGTGTTCGCGCTGTCCAGGTAGACGAGCGGGTGACCGTTGACCTCCCGGTCGAGGATCGGGAAGTCGGCCCGCACCTTCGCCACGTCGAAGCGCGGCACGTCGTCGTACTGCGGCATGCCCGCCGGGATGGCCATCGAGGTCATGTCGAGTCTCAGGCCCGCGCCGCGCCGGCCCCGGCGACGTACCGCTCGTAGCCCTCTTCCTCGAGCTTGTCGGCCAGCTCGCGGCCGCCCTGCTCGACGATCCGGCCGGCCACGAAGACGTGCACGTAGTCGGGCTTGATGTAGCGCAGGATGCGGGTGTAGTGGGTGATCAGCAGCAGGCCGGTGTCGCCGGTGTCGCGCACCCGGTTCACGCCCTCGCTGACCACGCGCAGCGCGTCGACGTCCAGGCCGGAGTCGGTCTCGTCGAGGATGGCCATCTTCGGCTTGAGCAGCTCCAGCTGCACGATCTCGTGCCGCTTCTTCTCGCCGCCGGAGAAGCCCTCGTTGACGTTGCGCTGGGCGAACGCCGGGTCCATCTGGAGCTTCTCCATGGCACCGCGCAGCTCGCCGGCCCAGGTGCGCAGCTTCGGCGCCTCGCCGTCGATGGCGGTCTTGGCGGTACGCAGGAAGTTGGCCACCGACACGCCGGGGACCTCGACCGGGTACTGCATGGCCAGGAAGAGGCCGGCGCGAGCGCGCTCGTCGACGGACATGGACAGCACGTCCTCGCCGTCGAGGGTCACCTCGCCGCCGGTGATCTCGTACTTGGGGTGACCGGCGATCGAGTACGCCAGCGTGGACTTGCCGGAGCCGTTCGGGCCCATGATGGCGTGCGTCTCGCCGGAGCGCACGGTCAGGTCGACCCCGTGCAGGATCGGCTTGAGCTCACCCTCGGGCAGCTTGACCGACACCTTCAGGTCGCGGATCTCCAGGGTGCTCATCAGCGGGTCACTCCATTGCTCGGCAGCGGACGGCCGTCGCCGTCCACGGAAAGGTAGATGTCACCGTCGCGGACTTCGACGGCATAGACGGGTACGGGTTCGGTCGCGGGCAGCCCGGTGGGCTCACCGGTACGCAGGTCGAAACGGGATCCGTGCAGCCAGCATTCCAGCGTGCAGCCCTCGACCTCGCCCTCGGACAGCGCCACGGCGGCGTGCGAGCACTCGTCGTGCACGGCGTAGAACACGTCGTCCTCGCCGTGCACGATCGCGACCTGCACGCCGTCCACGTCGGCGCTGATCGCGGTGCCCTTCGGCACGTCCTCGGTGGAGCAGATCTTGAGCATCAGGCGCCGGCCTTCGCCAGCCGGGCCTCAATGGCGTCACCGAGGCGCTCGCGCAGGTCCTCGACCGGGATCTTGTTGATCAGCTCGGCGAAGAAGCCGCGCACCACCAGGCGCCGCGCCTCGGCCGCCGGGATGCCCCGGGCCATCAGGTAGAACAGCTGCTCGTCGTCGAACCGGCCGGTCGCGCTGGCGTGCCCGGCGCCGGCGATCTCGCCGGTCTCGATCTCCAGGTTGGGTACGGAGTCGGCCCGCGCGCCGTCGGTGAGCAGCAGGTTCCGGTTGATCTCGTACGTGTCGGTGCCGGTGGCCTCGGCGCGGATCAGCACGTCGCCGACCCAGACCGTGTGCGCGTCGTCGCCCTGCAGCGCGCCCCGGTAGCCGACGTTGCTGCGGCAGTCCGGCACGGTGTGGTCGACCAGCTGCCGGTGCTCCAGGTGCTGGCCGGAGTCGGCGAAGTAGACGCCGTACAGCTCGGCCTCGCCGCCGCGCTGGGTGTACTCCACCGACGTGTACTGCCGGACCAGGTCGCCGCCGAGGCTGACCTGCACGTGCAGGATCCGGGCGTCGCGGCCCAGCCGCACCTTGAGGTGCTGCGCCTGCACCGCGTCGTCGGCCCAGTCGGCGACGGTGACCAGGGTCAGCTTCGCCCCGTCGCCCACAGTCACCTCGACGTTGTCGGCAAGCGTGGCCGAGCCGACGTGCTCGATCACCACGGTCGCCTCGGCGAACCGGTCCACCTCGACGAACGTGTGGCCGAAGGCGAGCGCCTCGGCGTTCTCGCCGACCACCCGCAGGCGCACCGGCTGCTCCACCACCGCGTCGCGGTCGACGCGCACCAGCAGCGCGCCGTCGGCCCCGCCGTACGCGAGCGCGCTGACCCGGTCGAACGGGGTGAGCACGCTGCCCATCCGAGGGTCGTCCCGGCCGATCCGGTCGACGGTGACGCCCTCGGGCAGGTCACCGTACTCGTGCCGGACCGTGCCGGTCGCGCCCTGCGCCGACCCGGTCAGGCCGCGCAGGCGCTTGAGCGGGGTGAAGCGCCACTCCTCCTCCAGGCCGGTCAGGGCCGGGAAGTCGGCGACGTCGTACGAGCGGAGCGCCTGCGACTTGGTCGTGGGCGGTGCGGAAGCCTGGGTAGTCATCTCTTCCTTGGTCTGTTCTACGACGAGGTGTCAGGTGAGGCGGAGGGCGGGCGGCGTCAGCCGACCGCGCCCTCCATCTGCAGCTCGATCAGGCGGTTGAGCTCCAGCGCGTACTCCATCGGGAGCTCCTTGGCGATCGGCTCGATGAAGCCGCGCACGATCATCGCCATCGCCTCGTCCTCGCTCAGGCCCCGGCTCATCAGGTAGAAGAGCTGGTCCTCGCTGACCTTGGAGACGGTCGCCTCGTGCCCCATCGACACGTCGTCCTCGCGGATGTCGACGTACGGGTAGGTGTCGGAGCGGGAGATCGTGTCGACCAGGAGCGCGTCGCACTTGACGGTGCTCTTGCTGCTGGTCGAGCCCTCCAGCACCTGCACCAGACCGCGGTACGAGGTGCGGCCGCCGCCCCGGGCGATCGACTTCGACACGATGGTCGAGGAGGTGTGCGGCGCGGCGTGCACCATCTTGGCGCCGGCGTCCTGGTGCTGGCCCTCACCGGCCATGGCCACCGAGAGCACCTCGCCCTTGGCGTGCTCGCCGGTCATGTAGACCGCCGGGTACTTCATGGTGACCTTGGAGCCGATGTTGCCGTCGACCCACTCCATGGTCGCGCCCTCGTGGCACACGGCGCGCTTGGTGACCAGGTTGTAGACGTTGTTCGACCAGTTCTGGATGGTCGTGTACCGGCACCGGGCGTTCTTCTTGACGATGATCTCCACGACCGCGCTGTGCAGCGAGTCGGAGGAGTAGATGGGCGCGGTGCAGCCCTCGACGTAGTGCACGTACGCGCCCTCGTCGACGATGATCAGCGTCCGCTCGAACTGGCCCATGTTCTCCGTGTTGATCCGGAAGTAGGCCTGCAGCGGGATGTCCACGTGCACGCCCTTCGGCACGTAGATGAACGAGCCACCGGACCAGACGGAGGTGTTCAGCGCGGCGAACTTGTTGTCGCCGACCGGGATGACCGTGCCGAAGTACTCCTTGAACAGGTCCTCGTGCTCCTTGAGCGCGGTGTCAGTGTCGAGGAAGACCACGCCCTGCTCCTCCAGATCCTCGCGGATCTGGTGGTAGACGACCTCGGACTCGTACTGCGCCGCGACACCGGCGACCAGGCGCTGCTTCTCCGCCTCCGGGATGCCGAGCTTGTCGTAGGTGTTCTTGATGTCCTCGGGCAGCTCCTCCCAGGAGGTGGCCTGCTTCTCGGTGGACCGCACGAAGTACTTGATGTTGTCGAAGTCGATCCCGGTGAGGTCGGCGCCCCAGTTCGGCATCGGCTTGCGGCCGAACAGGCGCAGGCCCTTGAGCCGCAGGTCGAGCATCCAGGCCGGCTCGTTCTTCTTGGCCGAGATGTCCCGCACCACCGCCTCGCTGAGGCCGCGCTGGGCGGACGCCCCGGCGACGTCGGGGTCGGCCCAGCCGTACTCGTAACGGCCGAGGGCCGCGAGCTGCTCCTCCTGGGTCAGGGGCTGGACGATCTGCTCGGTCATCTATCTGTCCTCACAGTGGTGACGGTGGAACCGGACTGGGCGGGAATGTGCGTGGTGCACACGCCGTCGCCGTGCGCGATGGTGGCCAGGCGCTGTACGTGAGTGCCGACCAGACGGGAGATCACTTCGGTCTCGGCCTCGCACAGCTGAGGGAACTCGGCGGCCACGTGCGCCACCGGGCAGTGGTGCTGGCAGAGCTGGCCGCCGGAGGCGATCGTGGACGCGTTGGCAGCGTAACCCTCGGCGGTCAGCGCGCCGGCGAGTGCCTCCGCTCGCGCGAGCGGGGCGTCTCCGGCGTCCTCCATGGCCGCCCGGCAGCGGGTCTCCAGCGCGGAGACCTGCTCGGCCGCGAACGCCGCGACCGCCTCGGTGCCGCCGGTGCGGGCGATCCACCGCAGCGCGGCGGTGGCCATGTTGTCGTAGTGGTGGGTGCCACAGCGACCGCGGCCCGCCTCGGTGAGCGCGAAGACCTTGGCCGGGCGACCGCGCCCGCGACTGCCGCGGACGGTCTGGTCGCGGGCGACCACGTCACCGTCGGCGAGCATCGCGTCGAGGTGGCGGCGGATCGCGGCCGGGCTCAGGCCGAGCGCCGTGCCGAGCTGCGCGGCGGTGGTGGGACCACGCTCCAGCAGCAGCTGGGTGACCCGGTCGCGGGTCGACAGGTCGGCCGGAGCGGTCTCCCGCTCGCCGGGCCGTACGCCGCGACGTGCGCGCGAACCACCGGCGACCGGACCGGTCACCGGCGTTCGGGAGAGCGCCGCCGCGTTTTTCACAACGCCAACGTTACGTAATTCGCGGAGGGCCCGCAAACCCGGGGTCCGGTGATTCCGACCACCGGGGTGCCGGAGTCACCCGATCGGGATCAACTACGGTGCGTAGGATTCGCTCCGTGAAGCGATCCGTCCGGTTTCCGGTCTCCGCCACGCTGCTGCGCCGCCTCGCGCTCGCCTCGATCATCGCGAACGTCGCGATCGTGGTCACCGGCGGGGCCGTCCGGCTCACCGCCTCCGGCCTCGGCTGCCCCACCTGGCCCCGGTGCACCGAGGACTCCTACACCACCACACCCGAGATGGGCGTGTACGGGGTGATCGAGTTCGGCAACCGGCTGCTCACCTTCGCGGTCGGGATCATCGCGCTCGCCGTGGTGCTGGCCGTGCTGGCGCACCGTCCGCGCCGCCGCGGGACGCTGCCGCTGGCCGTGGGCGTGCTGTTCGGCATCCCGGCCCAGGCGATCGTCGGTGGCATCACCGTGCTCACCAACCTCAACCCGTGGGTGGTCGGGCTGCACTTCCTCGCCTCGATGGCGGTGATCGCGGTCGCGTACGCGCTCTGGCGGCGCATCAAGGACCCGGACGGGCCGGTGTCCCCGACCGTGCCGGCGCCGCTGCGTACGCTCGCCTGGATCACCACCGCGGTGAGCGCGTCGGTGCTGGTGGTCGGCACGTGGGTGACCGGCAGCGGACCGCACGCCGGCGACCACGGCGCGGCCCGCAACGGCCTGGACCCGGCGGCGATCTCCCAGGTGCACGCCGACGGCGTCTTCCTGCTGATCGGCCTGTCGGTGGCGCTGTACTTCGCGTTCCGGGCGGTCGGCGCGGCGCGGGCGGCGCGGGCCGCCGCGGTGCTGATCGCGGTCGAGCTGGGCCAGGGCGTGATCGGCTTCGTCCAGTACTTCACCCACCTGCCCGCCGTGCTGGTCGGCGCGCACATGCTCGGCTCCTGCCTGGTGCTGCTGGCCACGCTGGGCGTGCTGTGGGCGACCCGGGAGCGGCTGCCGGCCACCCCGGAGGCCCTGGCCGTGCCCACCGAGCAACGGGTGGGCGCCGCCGCCTGAGTGCGGGCGTTACCGCGCGGCGGGAGCGGGAAAGCGGTCCGGGTCACCGACCGTCCGCCCGAGGGGAGCTCCCCGTGTCGCGCAAGAGCCTCTCCACCACCACCCCGCAACGGCTGACCCCGGTCGCCGGCGCGCCGCTGTGGTGCGACGCCCGCGAGTACGGCCTCACCGGCGACGGGGTCACCAACGACCAGCCCGCCCTGGCGGCGCTGGTGGACCGCCTCGGCGCCGGGTACGACGCCGACGGCCGGGCGCGGGTGATCTACTGCCCGCCCGGCCTGTACTCGATCCGCGACGCGGGCACCGTCTGGCGCAGCGGCGTCTCGCTGCTCGGCGCCGGTCCGGCGGCGACCCGCTTCCTGCTCAGCAACGAGGGCAACCGCAGCGCGCCGGTCCCGCTCGCCTACTGGACCACAGTGCAGCACGGCGCGGACCGGGACCGGCACATCGCCGACTGCTCGTTCACCGACTTCGAGATCGACGGCTCCGGCGTGGCCCAGACCGCCTACGACTACCTGGCCAAGGGGCTGGGCCTGCAGTACGTGGTGCGCGGCGTGTTCCGCAACCTCTACATCCACCACACCGGCGCGACCGGTCTGGGCTGCGACTTCCTCCAGGACAGCCTGATCGACGGGGTGGTCGCGGTGGGGTGCGGCCGGCTGGACAACGGCGACCAGATGGGCGGCGCGGGGATCGGCGTCGGCATCGGCGGCTGGGGCGACGTGGAGCGCCTCACCATCGCCAACTGCACCACCATCGGCAACGGCACCAACGGCATCTTCCTGGAGCTGCAGAAGGACTACTGGACCCCGCCCCGTGGCATCCGGATCATCGGCTGCCACAGCCAGGCCAACCGGTTCGGCATCTCCGACTGGGGCGCGGACGGGCTGATCGTCTCCGGCTGCACCATGACCAACAACCTGGAGGCCGGCTTCGACGTGTCCGGCAACGGCACCGCCGGGGTGGCCGGGCGCGGCGGTCTGGTCACCGGCTGCGTGATCGACTACAACGTCGGCGACGGCATCAGCATGGGCAACACCCCCGGCCCGTACGCGGTCCAGGCCAACCGGATCAGCCGCAACGGCGGCTTCGGCTACCACGAGCACGACCTGGGCCACGGCTACCGGGGCGCGGCGGCCGACGTGGTGATCCAGGACAACGACATCCGGGAGAACGCGCTGGACGGCATCCGGATCGACCGGCCGATGCTCGACACGTCGATCGTCGGGAACCGGATCCGGGACAACGGCCGCCGCTCCGCCCCGGCCGGCACCGGCTCCGGCGAGGCGGTGCGGTACGGCCCCCGCGAGGTCACCGACGGCAACGCCGACTGGCCGGCCGGCGGGCACCGGGGCAAGGTGGTGCGGGTCGGCTCCCGCGACGCCGTGGTGTCCGACAACAGCGCCGACCGGCTCTCCCTGGCCGAGGTGCGCCCGGACGGCTCCACCGGCTGGAGCGCCGCCACGCCGGGGCCCGGCACGGCGTACGAGCTGCCCGACTCACCGCCCGCGTGCGGCGGCATCACGATCGCCGCGCCGTTCGACTCGGCCACCGTGCGCGGCAACCGGATCTGGCACCGGGACGCCGACACCCAGGCGTACGGCATCTGGGTCACCGAGGCGGGCAGTTGCGTCTCCTGCGCGTTCGAGGACAACGACCTGGCCGGCACCGAGGCCGCGCTGCGGCTGGACACGCCGCCGATCGGTGGCCGCTGGGCGCGCAACCACAGCGACCGCGACTGAGTACGCCGCCGCGTCAGGCGGCCGCCTCCGCGGCGAACGCCAGCACGACTAGCGTTCCGTTGCTGACGGCGTGGGCGAGGATCGGCACCCAGAGGTTGCGGTGGCGGTGCAGGAGCCAGGCGAACAGCAGCCTGGCGAAGAGCGCGCTGACGGTGTTGAAGACGCGGGGCAGGTGCACGACGGCGAAGAAGGCCGCCGACAGCACGACCGCGGCCACCGCCGGCAGCCGCGCGGCGAGCCCTCGGTAGAAGACGCCCCGGTAGGCGATCTCCTCGTAGAGCGCGGAGATCGACGCGCACCTGGCCCGGCTGGCGCCGGCACACACCTGACCCGGTCCCGTCCACGACGGCCGGCGGCCCGGCTCAGCGGCGGCGGGCCAGGTGGGTGAGCACCGCGTCGGCGAGCCGGTCCGGGGCGCCGTCGGCGTACCCGACGAACAGGCTCGGCTCGGTCAGCTCCAGCTCGACCAGCACGGGCGCGCCGTCCGGGCCGGGGATCAGGTCGACGCGGGCGTAGAGCAGGCGGTCCGGGCCGCCGGGCACCACCGCGAGCACCTTCTCGGCCACCGCGCGCTGCTCCGCCGTGGCGGCGCGGGCGTCGATCCGCTCCTCCTTGTAGAGCGCGGCCTCGCCCAGGTCCGGCCCGGTCAGCATCGGACCCTTGCGGATCGCGTGGCTGAACGCCAGGCCGCCGGGGCCGGCCAGGAACAGCAGCGCGGTCTCCCCGGCGGTGTCCACCGCGCCGAGGTACGGCTGGACCATGGTGACCCGCCCGGCGGCGGAGAGCCGCCGTACGTGGGCCATCGCGAGCTCACGGTGCTCCGGGTCGGTCAGGTCGTAGCGGCCGGTGTCCTGGCTACCAGCGCTCACCGCCGGCTTGATCACGTGCTCGCCGCGAGCCGGGGGCGTCCACGCCTGCCCCGGCTCGACCCACTCCGTCGGGACGGTGGGCACTCCGGCGGCGGCCAGCTCGGACAGGTAACGCTTGTCGGTGTTCCAGGCGACCACGTCGGCCGGGTTGACCAGGGCCGGCACCGTACGTGCCCAGGCCACGAACTCGTCCCGCCGCCGCGCGTAGTCCCACGGGGAGCGGAGCACGACCAGGTCGTACCCGGGCCAGTCCACCGAGGGGTCGTCCCAGACCGCGATCTCGGTGGTGACGCCGCGGTCGGCGAGCGGGACGAGCGCGAGCCGGTCGTCCGGGTCGAGGCCGGGCAGTTCGGCGCAGGTGACGAAAGCGACCCGGGGTCTCCCCCGGGTCGACTGGTGGTGGTTGGTCATTCGGTATATGTCAACGGGCCATCGTGCGCCGGGCCATCGACCGCCACAGGTCGTTGCTCGGACGCATCTGGTCCATCAGTTCACGCTCCCAGGCGTTCTCGACGTCGACCCCGGCCTTCGCGCAGGCCTGCCGCGCGACGTCCGTGCCGTCGGCGAACTGGTCTGCCCATACCCCGTCGGAACCCACGAGGACGATCCGTGCGCCGCGCTTGCCGACGTACTCGATGACCGCCTTCGCGCCGCCGTGTCCGGCGGCGAACGACTTGATGCCCGCGACCAGGCCGTTGGGGGCCTGCTCGGCGGTCTTGTCAGCCGTCAGCGTCGTATCGGAACCATCTGCCATGACGCGAAGCCTAAGCAGAGTTCCACCCGGATGTGCGAGAACCATGAACTGAATGTGATGCCAATTACCCATCGGTTTAAGAAGAACCACAGGTAATTCGCCCGTACATGTCGCTTATATCTGGGTGAAACGGGCGGGCGGGATCGTCACAATCTGTCCGGGTTGGACCCGTCCGGGAAAGCCCGAAAAAAATTTCTGATGAACCGCCGGACGGGCGGGTCAGAGCAGCGCGTCGAGCGCGACGGCCGCGAAGAGGATGGTGAGGTACGTCGTGGACCAGTGGAACAGCCGCATCGGCTTGACCGCCTCGCCGCGCGTCGCGCGCCGGCACAGCTTGTGCGCCTCGACGAGGAAGATCCCGCCGACCACGAGCGCCGTGACCCCGTAGATCGGGCTCATCCCGAGCGGCCAGACCGCCAGCGAGGAGAGCACCGTCAGCCAGGAGAAGCCGATGATCTCGGCGTTGACCCGCCGGACCGAGGCCACCACCGGCAGCATCGGCACCCCGGCGCGGGCGTAGTCGGCCTTGTACTTGATGGCCAGCGCGTAGAAGTGCGGCATCTGCCAGAAGAAGACCACAGCGAACAGGCCCCACGCGGCCGGCGCCAGCGAACCGGTCACCGCGGCCCAGCCGATCAGCACCGGCGCGGCCCCGCAGATGCCGCCCCAGAACGTGTTGGCGGCCGTGGTCCGCTTCAGCCACAGCGTGTAGACCAGGTCGTAGTAGGCGATCGCGGCCAGCGTCAGCACCGTCGCCAGCCAGTTCGTCGCCGCCGCCATCAGCGCCACCGAGACGGCCGCCAGCACCAGGCCGAAGACCAGGGCGCTGCGCGGCGACACGGTGTGCGCGGGCAGCGGACGGCGCTTGGTGCGCCGCATGAGCTGGTCGATGTCGCGGTCGATGTAGCAGTTGATGACGCTCGCCGCGCCGGCCGCGAGCGACCCGCCGACCAGCACCACGGCGACCAGCCACAGCGACGGCATCCCGCCGTGGGCGAGCATCATCGCCGGCACGGTGGTGACCAGCAGCAGCTCGACGATCCGCGGCTTGGTCAGCGTCACGTACGCCGCCACCACGGCGCGTACGTCCCGCCGGCCGCTCGCCGGCGCCTCCGCCACCGCGCCCACCGGCGACTGCCCGGCAGGGTTGCTGACGGGGCGCTCGGTGATCATGCTCACGGATTGCCACCTTCCGGCATCGGCGGGGGAGGTCGTTCGGCCCGGACCGCTGCGGGTCCACACACCGCCCCACACACTACGCGGCGTCGTTTTCGCTGCCCCGTGGACCCGGCAACGGTGCGAGCCGTCACACCTGGGGTTGAACGACCGGACGTCCGCGATCCGTACAGAACAGCATGCTGAGATCCCCGGGCGGACGTTTAGCACCGCTCGATAGGGTCATCAGTGAGGGTTCCGCCCATCTGCCGAGGAGCACAACCATCGTGGCTGCCAACCGACCCGAGCTTCCCGCTCTCAACTGGTCCGACCTCGACCGCAGGGCCGTCGACACGGTCCGCGTGCTGGCCATGGACGCCGTGGAGAAATCCGGCAACGGCCACCCGGGGACGGCGATGAGCCTCGCCCCGGCGGCGTACCTGCTCTTCAACCGGGTCATGCGGCACAACCCGGCCGACCCGAACTGGCCCGGACGCGACCGGTTCGTGCTTTCCGCCGGCCACTCCAGCCTGACGCTCTACATCCAGCTCTTCCTCTCCGGCTACCCGCTGGCGTTGGACGACCTCAAGGCGCTGCGCCAGTGGGGCTCGCTCACCCCGGGCCACCCGGAGCACGGCCACACCCCGGGCGTCGAGACCACCACCGGCCCGCTCGGCCAGGGCCTCGGCAACGCGGTCGGCATGGCCATGGCCGCCCGCCGCGAGCGCGGCCTGTTCGACCCCGAGCCGGACCGCGCCGACTCGCCGTTCCGGCACGACATCTGGTGCATCGCCTCCGACGGTGACATCGAGGAGGGCATCACCCACGAGGCCAGCGCGCTCGCCGGTCACCAGCAGCTCGGCAACCTCTGCGTGATCTACGACGACAACGAGATCTCGATCGAGGACGACACCCGCATCGCCAAGAGCGAGGACGTGGCGGCCCGCTACGAGGCGTACGGCTGGCACGTGCAGACCGTCGACTGGCGCAGCGGCGACGCCGACCAGGGCGACTACCACGAGGACGTGGAGGCGCTGTACCAGGCGCTGCTGGCGGCCAAGGCGGAGACCGGCCGGCCGTCGTTCATCGCGCTGCGCACGATCATCGGCTGGCCCGCGCCGAACAAGCAGAACACCGGCAAGATCCACGGCTCGGCGCTCGGCGCGGACGAGGTCAAGGCCACCAAGGAGATCCTCGGCTTCGACCCGCAGCGCACCTTCGAGGTCGACGAGGAGGTGCTCAAGCACGCCCGCCAGGTGCTGGAGCGCGGCGCGCAGGAGCAGGCCGAGTGGACCACCGGATTCGACGCGTGGGCGCAGGCCAACCCGGAGCGCAAGGCGCTGTGGGACCGGATGGCCACCCGTACGCTGCCGACCGGCTGGACCGACGCGCTGCCGACCTTCCCGGCGGACGCCAAGGGCGTCGCCACCCGGGCCGCCTCCGGCAAGATCCTGGAGGCCCTGGCGCCGGTGCTGCCCGAGCTGTGGGGCGGCTCGGCCGACCTGGCCGAGAGCAACAACACCACGATGAAGGGCGAGCCGTCGTTCGTCCCGGCCGCGCACGCCACCAAGGACTTCCCCGGTGACGAGTACGGCCGCACGCTGCACTTCGGCATCCGCGAGCACGCCATGGGCTCGATCCTCAACGGCATCGCCCTGCACGGCGGCACCCGCCCCTACGGCGGCACGTTCCTGGTGTTCAGCGACTACATGCGCCCGGCGGTGCGGCTGGCCGCACTGATGAAGCTGCCGGTGACGTACGTCTGGACGCACGACTCGATCGGCCTCGGCGAGGACGGCCCGACGCACCAGCCGATCGAGCACCTGACCGCGCTGCGGGCCATCCCCGGCCTGGACGTGGTGCGCCCGGCCGACGCCAACGAAACGGTCTGGGCGTGGCGGCAGGCGCTGGAGCACACCGACCGGCCGGCCGCGCTGGCGCTCAGCCGCCAGGCGCTGCCGACGTTCGACCGCACCGACCTGGGCGGCGCCGAGGGCGTCGCCAAGGGCGGGTACGTGCTGGCCGAGGCGTCGAACGGCAAGCCGCAGGTGATCATCGTCGGCACCGGCTCCGAGGTGCAGCTCTGCCTCACCGCGCGGGAGCGGCTGGAGGCCGACGGCACCCCCACCCGGGTCGTGTCCATGCCCTGCCAGGAGTGGTTCTTCGCCCAGGACGAGGCGTACCGGGAGTCGGTGCTGCCTCGCGGGGTAAAGGCACGGGTGAGCGTGGAGGCGGGCATCGCGATGTCGTGGCGCGCGATCGTCGGCGACAGCGGCGAGTGCGTGAGCATCGAGCACTACGGCGCCAGCGCACCGCACACCGTGCTCTTCGAGCAGTTCGGGTTCACCCCCGACCGGATCGTGGCCGCCGCGCACGCGGCGCTGACCCGGGTGGGCGACATCACCGGTTTCACGACCGGCAACTGAGGGGAGCGTGGACGGCATGACGGACAGGCTGAAGGAGCTCCAGGGCGCCGGTGTGGCGATCTGGCTCGACGATCTTTCCCGGGTACGGCTGAGCTCGGGCGGGCTGGACAAGCTGCGCCGGGAGAGCCACGTCGCCGGGGTGACCACCAACCCGACGATCTTCGCGAAGGCGCTGAGCGACGCCGACGAGTACGACTGGCAGCTTCGTGACCTCGCCGTACGCGACGTGGACGTCGAGGAGGCGGTCCGCATGCTCACCACGTACGACGTGCGGTGGGCCTGCGACGTGATGCGCCCCTCGTACGAGGCCAGCGGCGGCGTCGACGGCCGGGTCTCGATCGAGGTGGACCCGCGCTCGGCGCACGACGCGGCGAAGACCGTCGCCGAGGCCAAGGCGCTGTGGTGGCTGGTCGACCGGCCGAACCTGTTCATCAAGATCCCGGCCACCGAGGAGGGCCTGCCGGCGATCACCGCGACGCTCGCCGAGGGGATCAGCGTCAACGTCACGCTGATCTTCGGCCTGGACCGCTACTCGCAGGTCATGGAGGCGTTCCTGGCCGGCCTGGAGCAGGCGCAGGCCAACGGGCACGACCTGTCGAAGATCGGCTCGGTCGCCTCGTTCTTCGTCTCCCGGGTCGACACCGAGGTGGACAAGCGGCTGGAGAAGATCGGCTCGGACCGGGCCAAGGCGCTGCGCGGCAAGGCAGCCGTCGCCAACGCCCGGCTGGCCTACGAGCGTTACGGGGAGGTCTTCTCCTCGGCGCGCTGGCAGAAGCTGGCCGACGCGGGCGCCCACCCGCAGCGCCCGCTGTGGGCCTCCACGTCGACGAAGAACCCGGACTACCGGGACGTCATCTACGTCGAGGAGCTGATCGCCCCCGGCACCGTCAACACGATGCCGGAGCCGGTCATCCACGCCTACGCCGAGCACGGCGAGACGAAGCCGGACACCGTCACCGTCGCGTACGACGACGCGCGTCAGGTCTTCGCCGACCTCCAGTCGGTGGGCGTCGACCTGTCCGACGTGATCGCCACGCTGGAGCGCGAGGGCGTGGAGAAGTTCGAGGCGAGCTGGGTGGAGCTGCTGGAGGGGGTCAAGAAGTCCCTCGCCGAGGCGGCCAAGGGCTCGGGCAGCCCGCACCGGGCCGCCGGGGAGAACGCGCAGGCGGCGCAGCAGGCCGGCGGCAACGCGTGACCGACGGCGTCCGACGCGTCCCGGGGCCCGGCCCCGGGACGCGTCGCGCCGTACCGTGGACCGGGTGAGGTGGTCTGCCTTGAACGAGCCGAGGTGGCGCGGTGAGTGACCTGCTGGCCGGGCGGGCGGACATGGCCGCCGGTCTGGCCGTGCGCGGCGCGGACGCCCTCGGCGCGTCCGCACGCGCCACGCTCGTCTCCCACGACGTCCCGGCCCGTCTCGCCGCCGCGGACCCGGCCCTCTGGGGGCCGGCCGCCGAGCCGGCGGCCCTCGCCCGGCTGGGCTGGCTGCACGCCCACCGGCACAGCCGGGACCTGCTCCCCCAGCTCGCCGAACTGGCCGCCGAGCTGGACGACCTGGACCACGTGGTGCTGGCCGGCGCCGGCGGCGACACGCTCGCCGCCGAGGTGCTGGCCGAGTGCCTGGGCCGGCCGGTGACGGTGCTCGACACCGCCGATCCGGGGCCGGCGCGGGCCGCGCTCGCCGACCGCCCGGCGCGTACCCTCCTGGTGCTCGCCGCCCGGCGCGGCCTCGACCGGGCCACCGACGCCCACCTGCGGGTCTACCGGCAGGCGTGGGCGGACGAGGGCCCGGATGCCGCCCGGCACGTCGTGGTGGTCACCGAGCCCGGCTCGGAACTCGCGGCGCGCGCCGACGAGCTGGGCGCGGTGGTGATCCCGGCCGAGCCCGGCACGGCCGGGCCGTGGGCCGCGCTCACCGCGTTCGGCCTGGTCCCGGCGGCGCTGGCCGGCGCGCCGGTGGCCGAGGTGCTGGACGAGGCCGAGGCGCTCACCGGCGCGCTCGACCGGGATCGGGACAACCCGGCCCTGGCGCTCGGCGCGGCCCTGGGCGCGGCGCCCGGCGCCGGCCGGGACACGATCGCGCTGGTACCCGACGGCACCGGCCTCGACGGCCTGGGCCGCTGGGCGGGCGCGCTGCTCGCCGACGCCACCGGTGGACGTCTGCTGCCGGTGGTGGCGGAGTCCCCCGACTCCCCCGGCGCCACCGGTCCGGGCGTGCTCACGGTCGGTCTCGGCGGCGTCGGCGCCGGTGTCGGACCGGGCGTGACCGCCGACGTCGCGGTCAACGGTCCGCTCGGCGCACACCTGCTCACCTGGGCCTACGCCGCCGCGACCGCCGCGGTGACGCTGCGGACCGACCCGTTCGCCGCGCCGCCGGACCCGGCGGACGACGACGCGGCGCCGGAGAGCGGGCCGCCGTCGTCGGTCGAGGGCGCGATCGAGGTGTACGCCCCGAGCGGCGCGCCGGCCGACCTGACCGGCGCGCTGCGCTGGCTGCTCGACGGGCTGGGCGAACGGGAGCACCTCGTGGTGACCGCGTACCTCGACCGGCACGCCGACGCGGCGATCGCCGGGCTGCGCCCGCTGCTGGCGCGGGCCGCCGGACGCCCGGTCACCTTCGGCTGGGGACCGCGCCGGCCGCACCACACCGACCCGCGCGGCCGGCACCTCCAGATCACCGGTGCGGTCACCGATGATCTGGAGGTGCCCGGCCGTCCGTACACCTTCGCGCAGCTCCAGGCGGCCCAGGCCGCCGGCGACCGGCGGGCCCTGGCCGGCCGGGAGCGACCGGTGCTGCGACTGCACCTGACCGAGCGGGCGGCGGGTGTCGCCCAGCTCCTGGACACGGCCGGACGGACACGCACGTGACGATCAATGACCTGGAATCAGCGGACCGAGACGCAGGAGGAGGTGGCCCGGTGAACCCGCTGCGCGATCCGCAGGACCGACGGCTGCCCCGGATCCCCGAGCCGTGTGCCCTGGTGATCTTCGGGGTGACGGGTGACCTGGCCCGCAAGAAGCTGCTGCCGGCGGTCTACGACCTGGCCAACCGGGGGCTCCTGCCGCCCGGCTTCGTGGTGCTGGGCTTCGCCCGCCGGGACTGGGGCGACGGCGACTTCGAGTCGGTGGCGCACGACGCGGCCAAGAAGCACGCCCGTACCCCGTGGCGGGAGGAGGTGTGGGCCCGGCTCGCCGGCAACATCAAGTTCGTCGGCGGCTCGTTCGACGACGACGCCGCGTTCGACCACCTCGCCGCCACGCTCGACGAGCTGCGCGACTCGCACGGCATCCCCGGCAACGCCGCCTTCTACTTCTCCATCCCCCCGGCGGCCTTCCCGGTGGTGCTCAAGCAGCTCGCCCGCACCGGCATGGCGGACAACGCCAAGTCCGGCGGCTGGCGGCGCGTGGTGGTGGAGAAGCCGTTCGGCAACGACCTGCCCTCGGCCAAGGCGCTCAACGACCTCGTCGACGACGTCTTCACCCGCCAGGACGTGTTCCGGATCGACCACTACCTGGGCAAGGAGACCGTCCAGAACATCCTGGCGCTGCGCTTCGCGAACAACCTGTTCGAGCCGCTGTGGAACTCCAAGTACGTCGACTCGGTGCAGATCACCATGGCCGAGGACGTCGGCATCGGCACCCGCGCGGCGTTCTACGACTCGGTCGGCACCGCCCGCGACGTGCTCCAGAACCACCTGCTCCAGCTGCTCGCCCTGGTCGCCATGGAGGAACCGACGAGCTTCGACGCCGACGAGATCCGGGCCGAGAAGCTCAAGGTGCTCAAGGCGATCACCGTGCCGCACGACGTCTCCGAGGACACCGTGCGCGGCCAGTACCTGCCCGGCTGGGTGGGCGGCGAGCGGGCCAAGGGCTACCTGGAGGAGGAGGGCGTCCCGGAGGGCTCCACCACCGAGACGTACGTGGCGGTGAAGCTGGGCATCCAGAACCGCCGCTGGGCCGGCGTGCCGTTCTACATCCGGGCCGGCAAGCGGCTGCCCCGGCGGGTCACCGAGGTGGCCATCATGTTCAAGAAGGCGCCGCACCTGCCGTTCAACGCCGCCGACATGGAGTCCCTCGGCCCCAACCAGCTCGTCATCCGGGTGCAGCCGGACGAGGGCGTGGTGCTGAAGTTCGGCTCCAAGGTGCCGGGCACCACGATGGAGGTCCGCGACATCGCGATGGACTTCCAGTACGGCGAGGCGTTCACCGAGTCCAGCCCCGAGGCGTACGAGCGGCTGGTGCTGGACGTGCTGATCGGCGACCGGACGCTGTTCCCGGACGCCGCCGAGGTGGAGCAGAGCTGGCAGGTCGTCGACCCGCTGGAGCACGCCTGGGAGGGCACGACCCCGGAGCCGTACCGGGCCGGTGAGTGGGGGCCCCGGGCCGCCGACGAGATGCTGGCCCGCGAGGGCCGGGCTTGGAGAAGAGCATGATCGGGCTGTGGGACACCACCGGCAACGAGGTGGTCAAGGCGCTGGCCGCGGAACGGCGCAGCGCGGGCGGGGTGGCCAGTGGCATGGCGCTCACGCTAATCGTGGTGGTGGACGAGAAGCGGGTACGCGAGGCGGAGGCGGCGGCCACCATCGCCGCGGCGGCGCACCCGTGCCGGCTGCTCGTGGTGGTCCGCTCCGACGTGGAACGCGACCGCAACCGGCTGGACGCGGAGATCGTCGTGGGTGGCCGGCTCGGGCCGTGCGAGGCGGTGGTGACCCGGATGTACGGGCGCCTCGCGCTGCACGCCGAGTCGGTGGTGATGCCGCTGCTGGTGCCGGACGTGCCGGTGGTGACGTGGTGGCACGGTGAGCCCCCGGCGGAGATCTCCACCGACTTCCTCGGCGTGGTCGCGGACCGGCGGATCACCGACTCGGCGCAGGCCGCCGACCCGATCGCCGCGCTGCGGCAGCGGGCCCACGACTACGCCCCGGGCGACACCGACCTGGCGTGGACCCGGATCACCCCGTGGCGCACGCTCGTGGCGGGCGCGTTCGACACCACCCAGGCCCGGGTCACCGAGGCCAGCGTGGTGGCTCCCCCGTCGGACCCGACGGCGGCGCTGATGCGCGGCTGGCTGAAGGCCCGGCTCGGCATCGACCCGGTCCTGACCGCCACCGACGAGTTCCCCCGGATGCGCCAGGTGCAGTTGCGCTGCGCCAACGGCGACGAGCTGACGCTCACCCGGGACGACAGCATCGCGGTGTTCCGGCGTACCGGGCAGGAGGACCGCACGCTGCCGCTGGTCCGCCGGCCGCTCGGTGACGAGCTGGCCGAGGAGCTGCGCCGCCTCGACGCCGACCAGGTGTACGCGGAGGCGCTCGGCGCTGCGGCCGGGATCACCGGGCTCGACCAGCGCCCGGTCCAGCGGGTGCACGTGTGGAAGGATCCGGCGACCGCCCAGCGGGCCGAGGCCGGCGTGACCGCGCACGCGGGCGCGACCGCGAACGAGTGACCGCCCGGACCGGGCGGTCGGAGGCACAGGTGACCGCCGGTGGGCGGTCGGAACACGAGGGCACGACGGATGACTGAGGCGAGTGTCGCCGTACACGCCGACCCCGACCTGCTGGCGCAGGCGGTGGCGGCCCGGCTGGTGGTGAAGCTGCTCGACGCGCAGGCCGAGCGCGGCCAGGCGTCGGTGGTGCTGACCGGCGGGCGGATCGCCGCGGCGGTGTACCGGGCGGTCGGGCAGCTGCCCGCCCGGGACGCGGTCGACTGGTCCCGGGTCGACGTGTGGTGGGGCGACGAGCGGTTCCTGCCCGCCGGCGACCCGGACCGCAACGAGACGCAGGCGCGGGCGGCGCTGCTGGACACGGTGCCGCTCGACCCGGCCCGGGTGCACCCGATGCCGGCGTCGGACGGCCCAGCGGGTGACGACCCGGAGGCGGCTGCCGCCGGATACGCGCGGGAGCTGGCCGCCGCCGCGCGGCCCGGGAACGCGGTGGTGCCGCACTTCGACGTGCTGATGCTCGGCGTCGGCGAGGACGGGCACGTGGCGTCGGTGTTCCCGGAGCACCCGGTGCACCACGACAACCGGCCGGTCAGCGCGGTGCGGGGCAGCCCGAAGCCGCCGCCGGTGCGGACCACGCTGACCCTGCCGACGATCAACACGGCCGAGGAGGTCTGGCTGATCGCCGCCGGGGCGGACAAGGCCCGGGCGGTGGGCATGGCGCTGGCCGGGGCCGGGCCGGTGCAGCTGCCGGCCGCCGGGGTGCGGGGCGTCTCCCGTACCCTCTGGCTGCTGGACCGGGCCGCCGCGGCGAACGTGCCGCCGCGGCTGCGCAGCCTCCGCTGATCCCGGTCGTGGCGGGCCCCTGCCGGGGCCCGTCCACGATCTGGCGGTCGACGACACCAGCTCGCCGGAGTGGCGGCATCCGGGGCACCCCGACACGCCCACCACCCCGATCTGGCGATCGGCGGCGCCAGCTCGCCGGATCAGGCGCGGCCGCGACGCCGGCGCAGCGCGTCGAGGGCCTCGGCGAGCAGTGCCTCACCCTCCTCCGGGGTGCGCCGCTCCTGCACGTACGCCAGGTGGGTCTTGTACGGCTCGGCGCGCTGGCGGCCCGGCGGGTCGCCCGGGTCGGGGCCGGCCGGCTCGCCGCAGCGGGGGCACTCCCAGGAGGCGGGCGTCTCCGCCTCGGCCGCGATCAGGAACTCGACCCGGTGCCCGTGGCGGCACCAGTAGACGACCGGTCGGCGCGGCGCGGGCTCGACCCGCTGGTCGAACCGCTCGGGGGCGGACCCGACCCGGGTGCCGCGGATGACGTTGTTGCTGGGCACGGTTGCTCGCTCCCTGTCGTCGGAGGGGACCGCCGCCGGAGGGGGTGGGCGACGGGCGACGCGCGGAGAAACAAAACTGCGCGCGGTCCGTGACGGACCGCGCGCAGATTGTACGCTTCTCAGCGCCGACTCAGGTGCCGCTGGCCATCTGCAGCCGCAGCCAGAGCCCGAGCCCGACGATGCACGCGAACCAGACGATTCCCACCAGAACGGTGTAGCGGTCGAGGTTCTTCTCGGCCACCGAGGAACCGGCCAGGCTGGAGCTGACGCCGCCGCCGAACATGCTCGACAACCCGCCGCCCTTACCGCGGTGCAGGAGGATCAGCAGGGTGAGCAGGACGCTCGTGATGACCAGCAACACGATCATCGTGTAGGCGAACCAGATCGGCATGGCGGGGGTCAGTCCTCTCGTTGCGATCACTGCCCGGACCTGTCGGGCACTGCGGCACCGACCGGTGGACGGGCAGCGTCAAGGATAGCGAGCGATCAGCGGGCGATGTGCTCCGGGAACCGGCAGATCTGCGCGAACTCCTCCGCGTCCAGGCTGGCACCCCCGACCAGGGCCCCGTCCACGTCCGGCTGCGCCATGATCGCGGCGACGTTCGACGCCTTGACCGACCCGCCGTACAGGATCCTGACCTGCTCGGCGGTGCCCTCGTCGTAGGTCTCGGCGATGCGCTTGCGCACCGCGCCGCAGACCTCCTGGGCGTCGTCCGGGGTCGCCGTCTTGCCGGTGCCGATCGCCCAGACCGGCTCGTACGCCACGACGACCTTGGTGACCTGCTCGGCGGTGAGCCCCTTCAGCGCGCCGTCGAGCTGGTCGCAGCAGTGCCGCACCTGACCCGCCTGCTCCCGGACCTCCAGGCCCTCGCCGATGCAGAGGATCGGGGTGAGCCCGTTCGCCAGCGCCGCCGACACCTTCGCGTTGACCAGCGCGTCGTCCTCGTGGTGGTACTGCCGCCGCTCGGAGTGGCCGACCACCACGTAACCGCAGCCCAGCTTGGCGAGCATCGGACCGGCGATGTCACCGGTGTACGCGCCCGACGGGTGCGGCGACAGGTCCTGCGCGCCGTAGCCGATCAGCAGCTTGTCGCCGTCCACCGCCGTCTGCACGGTACGCAGATCGGTGAAGGGCGGCAGCACCACGCACTCGACGTCGGTGAGCTGCTTCTCGTTCAGGCTCGCGGCCAGCTTCTGCACCAGCAGGTTGGCCTCGAGGTGGTTCAGGTTCATCTTCCAGTTGCCGGCCATCAGCGGCCGGCGGGTCGTGCTCGCCATTCAGTTCTCCAGGGCCGCGATGCCGGGGAGGGTCTTGCCCTCCAGGTATTCCAGGGAGGCGCCACCACCGGTGGAGATGTGCCCGAACGAGGACTCGTCCAGGCCCAGCGCGCGCACCGCCGCGGCCGAGTCGCCGCCGCCGACCACGCTGAACGCGTCGGCCTTGGTGATCGCCTCGGCCACGCCCCGGGTGCCGTTGGCGAACGCCGCCATCTCGAACACGCCCATCGGGCCGTTCCAGAAGACGGTCTTCGCCTGCGACAGCGCGGCGGCGAAACCAGCCACCGTCTCCGGGCCGATGTCCAGGCCCAGCCGGTGACTGGGGATGCCGTCGGCCGGCACGGTGTCGTGCGCGGCGTCCGGCGCGAACGCGTCGGCGGCCACCACGTCGACCGGGAGCATGATCTTGCCCGGCGCGCGCTCCATCAGGTTGCGGCAGGTCTCGACCATGTCCTTCTCCAGCAGCGACGTGCCCACCTCGTGGCCCTGGGCCTTGAGGAAGGTGAAGCACATCCCGCCACCGATGAGCAGCCGGTCGACGGTCGGCAGCAGCGCCTCGATCACTGCCAGCTTGTCGGAGACCTTCGAGCCGCCCAGCACCACCACGTACGGCCGCTCCGGCTCGCCGGTGAGACGGCTGAGCACCTCGACCTCGCGCAGCACCAGCCGGCCCGCGAAGTGCGGCAGCCGGGCCGGTACGTCGTGCACGCTGGCGTGCTTGCGGTGCACCGCGCCGAACGCGTCGTCGACGTAGGCGTCGCCGAGCGCGGCGAGCTGGTCGGCGAACGCGCCCCGCTCCGCGTCGTCCTTGCTGGTCTCACCGGCGTTGAAGCGCAGGTTCTCCAGCAGCGCGACCTGGCCGTCGGCCAGGTCGGCCACTGTGGACTGCGCCGAGTCGCCGACGGTGTCCTCGGCGAAGTGCACCGGGGCGCCGAGCAGGTCGCCGAGCCGCCCGGCGACCGGGCGGAGGCTGAACTGCGGGTCCGGCGCGCCCTTCGGGCGGCCCAGGTGCGAGCAGACGACCACCTTCGCGCCGGCCTGCACCAGCGCGCTCAGCGTCGGCAGGACGGCCCGGATCCGGCCGTCGTCAGTGATCTCCCCGGTCTGCTTGTCGAGCGGGACGTTCAGGTCGGCGCGCACCAGCACGCGCCGACCCGACACCCCCTCGGCGAGCAGGTCGTCGAGGTTGCGGATCGTCACAGAGCTAGCCCTCCGTTCGTGACTGCGGGGCTCGCACTCACAGGGACTGACCCACCAGCTTGACCAGGTCCACCAGGCGGTTCGAGTAGCCCCACTCGTTGTCGTACCAGCCGACGACCTTGACCTGGTTGCCGATCACCTTGGTCAGCGGCGCGTCGAAGATGCACGACGCCGGGTCGGTCACGATGTCGGCGGAGACGATCGGGTCCTCGTTGTAGGTGAGGATGCCCCGCAGCGGGCCCTCGGCGGCGGCCTTGAGCGCGGCGTTGACCTCGTCCACGGTGGTCTCCCGGCCGACCTCCACGGTCAGGTCGGTGGCCGAGCCGGTCGGGATCGGCACGCGCAGCGCGTAGCCGTCCAGCTTGCCCTTCAGCTCCGGCAGCACCAGGCCGATGGCCTTCGCGGCACCGGTCGAGGTCGGCACGATGTTGAGCGCGGCGGCCCGGGCCCGGCGCAGGTCCTTGTGCGGCGCGTCCTGCAGGTTCTGGTCCTGCGTGTACGCGTGGATGGTGGTCATCAGACCCTGCTTGATGCCGAACGTGTCCTGCAGAACCTTCGCCATCGGCGCGAGGCAGTTGGTGGTGCAGGAGGCGTTCGAGATGATGTTGTGCTTGGCCGGGTCGTACTGGTCCTGGTTGACGCCCATGACCACTGTGACGTCCTCGTTCTTCGCCGGAGCGGAGATGATGACCTTCTTGGCCCCGCCGTCGAGGTGCGCCTTCGCCTTGGTGCCGTCGGTGAAGAAGCCGGTGGACTCGATGACCACGTCGGCGCCGACCTCGCCCCACGGCAGCTTCGCCGGGTCCTTCTCGGCGTACGCCTTGATGGTCTTGCCGCCCACGGTGATCTCGTCGGCGGTGGCCTTCACCTCGTGCGGGAGGCGGCCCAGGATGCTGTCGTACTTGACAAGGTGGGCGAGCGTCGCGTTGTCGGTCAGGTCGTTGACCGCCACGACCTCGATGTCAGCGCCGGACGCCAGCACTGCCCGGAAGAAGTTGCGGCCGATCCGGCCGAAGCCGTTGATGCCAACCCGGATGGTCACAGGTCCCATCTCCTCGCGTTCTGGTCCGCCGGCGTCAGACCGCGGCCGGCGGAGGTGTGTGCGCCGACCGTTGGAGCCGGCCGTCGACATGTCATCTCGGCCACCCCGCCGCGGTCACGGAGACCTGACCGCCCGAGGCGGTGAGCACGGCGAGGAGCGCCTGTTCCGGCCCCCTTGCCGTACGCAGCGACCATATCCGAGCGCGCGGCGTCGCGCTGCGGCGGGTGGTGATCCCGCTCGCGGTGCACTGCCGCCCGAGTCCTATCAGACCACGAGCATGTCCGGCGTGACTGCCGCTTCCGTATCCGGGATGCCCAGGTCACGGGCACGCTTGTCGGCCAGCGCGAGCAGCCGGCGGATCCGGCCGGCGATGGCGTCCTTGGTCAGCGGCGGCTCGGCGAGCGCGCCCAGTTCCTCCAGGGAGGCCTGACGGTGCTCCAGGCGCAGCCGCCCGGCCGAGGTCAGGTGGTTCGGGGCGTCGTCGGCGAGGATCTCCAGCGCACGGGTCACCCGGGCGGCGGCGGCCACCGCGGCGCGCGCGGAGCGGCGCAGGTTCGCGTCGTCGAAGTTCGCCAGCCGGTTCGCGGTCGCGCGCACCTCCCGGCGTACCCTCCGCTCCTCCCAGGCCAGCACGCTGGAGTGCGCCCCTATGCGGGTGAGCAGCGCGGCGATCGCGTCACCGTCCTTGACCACCACCCGGTCCACGCCGCGCACCTCGCGGTTCTTGGCGGTGATGCCGATGCGGCGGGCGGCGCCGACCAGCGCCAGCGCCGACTCCGGGCCCGGGCAGGTGATCTCCAGCGCGCTGGAGCGGCCCGGCTCGGTGAGCGAGCCGTGCGCCATGAACGCGCCCCGCCAGGCCGACACGGCACAGCAGACGTTCGCCGCCACCACGTGCGGCGGCAGGCCGCGCACCGGACGGCCCCGCACGTCGAGCAGGCCGGTCTGCCGGGCGAGCGCCTCGCCGTCCTTGACCACCCGCACGATGAAGTGGCTGCCCTTGCGCAGCCCGCCGGAGGCGAGTACGTGGATCTCGCTCGGGTAGCCGTACACCTCGGCGATCTCCCGCCGCAGCCGCCGCGCCACCGCGCCGGTGTCCAGCTCCGCCTCGACCACCACGCGGCCCGACACGATGTGCAGGCCGCCGGCGAAACGCAGCAGGGCGGCCATCTCCGCCCGGCGACAGCAGGGCTTGGGCACGTCGACCCGACTCAGCTCGTCCTTGACCGCAGCCGTCATCGCCATAGTGCGCCCCCTCACGGACCGGTTCCGGCGTGTCGCCGGTGATTACGTACGTGTCTAACGATCGGCGCGCAGGACAGGCACCAGCGCGGCGCCCAGGGCGGCTGGATCATGACGGGGCGTGCCGTCCAGGACGGCGACGGGAGCGAGGACCAGCCGGGCACCCAGCGATTCTGCCGCACGTTCGACCGCCGCGGGATCACCCACCGCCGTGGAGTCGGCGAGCACCCGGTCCACCTTCAACTCGGGCAGATAGCGCCGCAGTGTGTCCAGATGGTCGGGCAGGGAGAGCCCCGAGGTCTCCTTCTCGGCCACCAGGTTGAGCGTCACCAGCCGCCGCGCCGGGCTGGACACGATCGCGTCGGCCAGGCCCGGCACCAGCAGGTGAGGCAGCACGCTCGTGTACCAGCTGCCCGGCCCGAAGATCAGCCAGTCCGCGGCGCGTACCGCGGTCACCGCCTCGGCGCACGCGGACGGCGCGGACGGGTTGAGCCGCAGCGACTCGACGGTGCCCGGGGTGACCGCGACCTGGTGCTGGCCGCGCACCGTCGACACCTCGTCCGGATGCTCCGGGTCGGCGCCGCGGACCCGGGCCTCGATGCCCACCGGCTGGCGGGACATCGGCAGTACCCGCCCCACCGCGCCGAGCATCGCCCCGGCGTGGTCGAGCGCGGCCACCGGGTCGCCGAGCAGCTCGGTCAGCCCGTGCAGCAGCAGGTTGCCGACCGCGTGGCCGGCGAGCGAGTCGCCGACCGCGACCGGCACCGGCGCGGCGATCGTCGGCGCCGGCGGCACCGCGGCGGCGAAGCGGTGCTGGAACAACGCCGCGCTGCGCCGGGTGGCCGGATGGTCGCCGGCCAGCGCGACGAGCGCCTGCCGCAGGTCGCCGGGCGGCAGGCCGCCGCGCTCGGCGCGCAACCGGCCGCTGGAGCCGCCGTCGTCACCGACGGTGACCACCGCGGTGATGTCCAGGTCCAGTTCGGGTACGCAGTGACGCAGCGCCCGCAGCGACGCCGAGAGCCCGTGCCCGCCGCCGAAGGCGACCACCCTGGTCGGGGTCACTCCCGCCCCAGGTCCCGGTGCTGGGCGTTGGCGGCGATGCCGGAGTGGCGGAGCCGGGAGGCCAGCTCCTCGGCGATGGCCACGCTGCGGTGCTTGCCGCCGGTGCAGCCGACCGCCACGGTCAGGTAGCGCTTGCCCTCCCGCTCGAACCCGGCGGTGGTGGCGTTGACCAGGTCGGCGTAGCCGGCCACGAACGCGTCGGCGCCCTCCTGGCCCAGCACGTACGCGCTGACCGCCTCCTCGCGGCCGGTGTGCTCGCGCAGCTCCGGCACCCAGTACGGGTTCGGCAGGAAGCGGGCGTCCATCACGAAGTCGGCGTCCGGCGGCAGGCCGTACTTGAAGCCGAACGAGATCACGGTGATCCGCAGCCGGCGGGCGTCCTCGCCGCCGAACAGCTCCTCGACCCGGCGGCGCAGCTGGTTCACGTTCAGGTGGCTGGTGTCGATGATCACGTCGGCCTGCTCGCGGGCCTCCTCCAGCAGCGCCCGCTCGACCGCGATGCCGTCGGCCAGCCGCCCGTCGCCCTGAAGCGGGTGCGAGCGGCGCACGCTCTCGAACCGCCGGATCAGCACCTCGTCGTCGGCGTCGACGAAGACCACCCGGGGCTGGAAGCCGCGCTCACGCAGCTCCCGGATCGCCCCGGCCAGGTCGGTGGAGAACGCGCGCGAGCGCACGTCCAGCACCATCGCCGTACGCCGGGCCGCGCCGCCGGCCTTGAACGCCAGCTCGGCCATGTCCAGCAGCAGCGCCTGCGGCAGGTTGTCGACCACGTAGTAGCCGACGTTCTCCAGCGCCCGCGCCACGGTGCTGCGCCCGCCGCCGGACAGGCCGGTCACCACCACCAGGGAGGTCTCCGACTCGGCCGGCGCCGGTCGCACCGGCGTCGTCTCCGCCTCGGTCGGCCCCAGGTCACCCGCTGTACGCGCCTCGCTCACCCGCTACCCCCAGCCGTGGCGCCGCGGCCGGTCGGCCGCGCATGGTCAATCAGCGACTCTAACGGCTGCGACCCCGCCCGGGATTCCACGGGGTGACGACCGGAACATGTCGGCGGCCCCAGGACGGCTCGCCGGGACGGGCGGTGTCGGGGGACGCTCGTAGACTGCGCGGATGGTCTCCCCCACCGACGAGCGGACCGACGCCCCCCGGACCGCCGACGCGCTCGAGGTGCTGCGCCGGGTCTTCGGGTACGACGCCTTCCGCGGCTTCCAGCAGGAGGTCGTCGAGCACGTGGTGGCCGGCGGCGACGCGCTGGTGCTCATGCCCACCGGCGGCGGCAAGTCGCTGTGCTACCAGATCCCGGCGCTGGTCCGCGACGGCGTGGCGGTGGTGGTCTCGCCGCTGATCGCGCTCATGCAGGACCAGGTCGACGCGCTCACCGCGGTCGGCGTCCGGGCCGGGTTCCTCAACTCGACCCAGGACCCCGCGCAGCGGCGCCGGGTCGAGGCGGCCTACCTCGCCGGTGAGCTGGACCTGCTCTACCTCGCCCCGGAAGGGCTCGCCGTGCGCTCCACGCTCGGCCTGCTGGAACGCGGCCGGATCGCGCTGTTCGCGATCGACGAGGCGCACTGCGTCTCGCAGTGGGGGCACGACTTCCGCCCCGACTACCTCAACCTGTCGATGCTGCACGAGCGCTGGCCGGACGTACCGCGGATCGCGCTGACCGCCACCGCGACCCGGGCGACGCGCACCGAGATCGCCACCCGGCTGCGGCTCACCGAGGCCCGGCACTTCGTGGCCAGCTTCGACCGGCCCAACATCCAGTACCGCATCGTGCCCAAACGGGAACCGCGCAAGCAGTTGCTCAGCCTGCTGCGCGACGAGCACCCCGGCGACGCCGGCATCGTCTACTGCCTGTCCCGGGCCTCGGTGGAGAAGACCGCCGAGTTCCTGGTCGCCAACGGCATCCCCGCGCTGCCGTACCACGCCGGGCTGGACGCCGCGACCCGCGCCGCCAACCAGCAGCGCTTCCTGCGCGAGGACGGCCTGGTCATGGTCGCCACCATCGCGTTCGGCATGGGCATCGACAAGCCCGACGTACGCTTCGTCGCCCACCTCGACCTGCCGAAGTCGGTGGAGGGCTACTACCAGGAGACCGGCCGCGCCGGGCGCGACGGGCTGCCGTCCACGGCCTGGCTGGCGTACGGGCTCCAGGACGTGGTGCAGCAACGCAAGATGATCGAGACGTCCGAGGGCGACCTGGCGCACCGGCGCAACCTCGCCGCCCACCTGGACGCGATGCTGGCGCTCTGCGAGACGGTCCGCTGCCGCCGCGCCCAGCTGCTCGAATACTTCGGCGAGACCGAGGTGGCCGACTGCGGCAACTGCGACACCTGCCTCGACCCGCCCGAGTCCTGGGACGGCACCGTCGCCGCGCAGAAGCTGCTGTCCACCGTCTACCGGCTCGACCGCGAACGCAACCAGCGGTTCGGCGCCGGGCACAGCATCGACATCCTGCTCGGCAAGCACACCGACAAGATCGACCAGCACGGCCACGACGCGCTGAGCACCTTCGGCATCGGCACCGAACTGCGCGAGGCCGAGTGGCGTGGCGTGGTGCGGCAACTGCTCGCCGAGGGTCTGCTGGCCGTCGAGGGCGACTACGGCACGCTGGCGCTGACCGAGGCCAGCGCGGACGTGCTCGGCCGCCGCCGTACGGTCACGCTGCGCAAGGAGCCGGAGCGCCCGGCCGGCCGGTCCGCCAAGCCCCGGGGCGCGGCCACAGTCGTCGCCGACCTCTCCCCCGCCGCCGCGCCCGTCTTCGAACGGCTCCGCGCGTGGCGCGCGGCCACCGCCAAGGAACAGGGCGTCCCGGCGTACGTCATCTTCCACGACGCGACGCTGCGGCAGATCGCCGCCGAGCCGCCCGCCTCACTGGCCGAGCTGTCCCGGGTCAACGGGGTCGGCGAGAACAAGCTCGCCAAGTACGGCGAGGCGATCCTGGCCGTCCTCGCCGAGTCCTGACACACGCACGAAAGGGCCCGACCCCTGTGGTGGGGTCGGGCCCTTTCGCGTGTTGCTTCACGCCATCTTGCTCCGGTCCGCCATGTGTTGCTCTGGCCGCTGGCCTTGTTCTTGCTCTGCAGTCGTGTGTGCGGTGGGGTGGTGTTCTTAGCTGGTGCTGTAGCCGCGGGTGGCGATCCAGTCGGCGAGGTTGTCGATGCTCATCCGGTAGGTGGCGGTGTTGGGGTTGGCGCTGTCGGCGATGGTGACGGTGTGGCCGTCGTCGCGGTAGCCGATGACGCTGATGTAGTGGCCGCCTTCGAAGGAGTGGGTGGTGCCGTCGGTGTCGGTGGCGGTGCCGGCGATGTTGGCGACCACGGCCCGGCCGGCGTCGACGGTCTTGACCACGTCGGTGCGCAGGGTGTCGGTCTGCTTGTCGTCGGCCTTGGGGGTGCTGATCTCGACCGACTTGTAGGCGTTGCTGGCGCCGGTCTCCTTGTTCAGCACGGGGGTGATGTCGTTGATGCTGTTGGTGCCGGCCTCGGTGGTGCCCATCTCCTTGGCCATGGCGTGCACGTCGATGTTCTTGCCCTGCACGGACAGAGCGTTGCGGGCGGCGGCGGGGCCGCAGAAGTAGAAGTTGGGCTGGGCCTCGTAGCGCACGTCGAGTTCCCGCTCACCGTGACCCTTGCGGTCGGCGACGACGGCGGTGGTCTTCTCGGTGGGGGCGGCGTGGGCGGCGATCGCGGGCCCGGCGATACCACCGGCGGTGGCGGCGATACCGGCAGCGGTCAGAACGGTCTTACGCAGCAGAGTGGTAGCCATGATGGTTGCCTCCCTGGTGGGGGATGACCGCGGCGGGGGTGCCACGGAGGGGAAAAGTCTCGGGGGGTGCCCGTCAAAAAGGGCTGGCACGCGGGCGACCCAGGGGGCCTGCTGTCCGCGGCTCAGGGATGTAACGACGACCGGGCGGGGGTCATTCCCTGACCTGGCGATCCGCTCGGGGTGCCTGGTCGGCGCTCGACCCGGTGCCTCGGCGGTCAGCCATGTACAACGCCCCGCGCCCGCCCCCGATTCCACCCTCACGATGGCACCGACCACAGCCCCGCCCTCGCACCGAACCGGAAATCGCGGACCGAACCACCCGGCCGGGCGCGGATGCCCCCCGCCCCCGGCCGCGTGCGCGATCTTGCAGTTTGCTCCCCGGCGAACCTCGCAAAGCGGGCAACCCTGGGGCACCAAGTGCAAGATCGCGCGGGGCGGTTCGTGAGTGACCCGGGTGACGGCGCACCGCGTCCAGGAAGTGGACTACGGCTTCCGCCCATCGGGACACGGCGGCGCATGAACGAGATCTTGGTACCGGATGGCCCCCATAGGGGCGCTTCCGTACCAAGATCTGCCACGGCCTCCGGAGGTGAGCTTGGGGAGCCGGCTGTCAGTGGAACGTCGTGGGTGTCAAACGGGCGCGGAGACACCCATGGGGTTCCACCTGAGGTGGTGAGCGGGGGGCGGGTCAGGGACGGGGGGCGGCGTCCGCCGTCGAGCCGTCCAGCGCGGCCAGGATCGCCTCGGCCGTACGCCTGCCCACCCCGGGCACCTCGGTGATCTCCTCCACCGTGGCGCCGGACAGCCGCTTCAGCGAGCCGAAGTGCCGCAGCAGCGCCTTGCGGCGTACCTCGCCGAGGCCGGGGACGTTGTCCAGCGCGGATTCGGTCATCCGCTTGGAGCGCCGCTGCCGGTGGAACGTGATGGCGAAGCGGTGCGCCTCGTCGCGTACGCGTTGCAGCAGGTAGAGCGCCTCGGAGGTGCGCGGCAGGATCACCGGGAACTCGTCGTCGGGCAGCCAGACCTCCTCCAGCCGCTTGGCCAGCCCGCAGAGCGCCACGTCGTCGATGCCCAGCTCGGCGAGCGCCTTCGCGGCGGCGGCGACCTGGGGCGGGCCGCCGTCGACCACGACGAGCTGCGGCGGGTACGCGAACTTGCGCGGCCGCCCGGTGGTCGGGTCGATGCCGGGCCGGTCGGGGTCGGAGGCGGTCTCCTCGCCCAGCTCACCGGTTTCGGCGCGGGCGTCGAGGTAGCGGGCGAAGCGCCGCCGCAGCACCTCGGACATGGCCGACAGGTCGTCGGTGGCGCCGCGCACGATGAACCGGCGGTACTCGCTCTTGCGCGGCAGCCCGTCCTCGAACACGACCATGCTGGCTACCACGTCGGTGCCCTGGATCTGGGACACGTCGAAGCACTCGATGCGCAGCGGCGACGTGTTCATGCCGAGCGCGTCGGCGATCTCGTCGAGCGCCTGGCTGCGGGTGGTCAGGTCACCGGCCCGCTTGAGCTTGTGCCGGGCCAGCGCGTCCTTGGCGTTGCGTTCGACGGTCTCCAGCAGGGACCGCTTGTCGCCGCGCTGCGGCACCCGCAGCGACACCCGGCTGCCCCGGCGGGCGGTGAGCCACTCGGCGAGCGCGTCGGCGTCGCCTGGTAGCTCGGGCACGAGCAGTTCGCGGGGCACGTCGGCCTCGCCCTGCTCACCGCCGTACACCTGGGTGCAGAAGTGGTGCACGAGGTCGCCGGTGGTCAGGTCCTCGGTCTTCTCCACCACCCAGCCGCGCTGGCCGCGCACCCGGCCGCCGCGGACGTGGAAGACCTGCACGGCGGCTTCGAGCGGGTCGTCGGCGAAGGCGACCACGTCGGCGTCGGTGCCGTCGCCGAGCACCACCGTCTGCTTCTCCATCGCCCGGCGCAGCGCGGCGACGTCGTCACGCAGCCGGGCGGCCCGCTCGAACTCCAGCTGCTCGCTGGCGTCGAGCATCTCCTTCTCCAGCCGCCGGACCATGGTGTCGGTGCGGCCGGCCATGAAGTCGCAGAAGCCGTCGACGATCTCCCGGTGCCGTTCGGCGGTGACGCTGCCGACGCACGGCGCGGAGCACTTGCCGATGTAGCCGAGCAGGCAGGGCCGGCCGACCTGCCCGGCCCGCTTGAACACCCCGGACGAGCAGGTCCGCGCCGGGAAGACCCGCAGCAGCAGGTCGAGCGTCTCGCGGATCGCCCAGGCGTGGGAGTACGGCCCGAAGTAGCGCACGCCTTTGCGCTTCACCCCGCGCATCACCTGCAACCGGGGGTATTCCTCGTCGAGCGTGACCGCGAGATAGGGGTACGACTTGTCGTCGCGGTAGCGGACGTTGAACCGGGGGTCGTACTGCTTGATCCAGGTGTATTCCTGCTGGAGCGCCTCGACCTCGGTGGCGACGGTGATCCAGTCGACCGACTCGGCGGTGAACACCATCTGCCGGGTGCGCTGGTGCAGGCCGACCGGGTCGGCGAAGTAGGAGTTGAGCCGGCTGCGCAGGTTGCGCGCCTTGCCGACGTAGATCACCCGGCCGGTGCCGTCGCGGAAGCGGTAGACCCCTGGCGACTCCGGGATGGTGCCGGGCGCGGGACGGTAGGTCGAGGGGTCAGCCACGGTGTCAAGCCTAGTCCGCACCCCTGACACCCGACCGTAGCCGCGCCCCCGCCGACCATCGCCCGACGGGGGCGCGGAACAGGTCAGGCCAGCTTGATCTGGTCGCCGTCGACCTTGATCTCCTTCGCCGCGAGCGGCTTGGTGGCCGGGCCGCCCTTCACCGAGCCGTCGACGATCGAGAACCGGCTGTTGTGGCAGGTGCAGTTGATCGTGCCGCCGTCGACGTTCGACACCGGGCAGCGCTGGTGCGTGCAGATCGGGTCGAACGCCTTGAACTGGCCGGCCTCGGGCTGGGTGATCACCACACCCTGGCTCGCGAAGACGGCACCGCCGCCGACCGGGATGTCCGAGGTGCGCGCCAGCGCGCTGCCGCCGTCCCGGTCGCCGCCGCCGGCGTCGCCGGTCGCGGTGGCGCCGGGCGGGCCGCCGCTGGTCGGGGCGAGCCCGGGGGACGCGTCGTCGTCGCTGCCGCAGCCCGCGAGCACCACGGCCGCGCCGATCGCTCCGGCTCCGGCGAGCAGGGTACGGCGGCTCTGGGTGACCGGTCGGGTCAGCGCCTGATCATCACTCATGTCCGGCCTTTCTCTCGGCTTACTGCGGAAACACGCACCAGCGTGGGGCACGGTTCATACTGGCGCGTCACAGGCCGGGCATTCGCTGCCCGGCCTGCGAAAACGCGTACCGGATGGGTCAGCGCGCCCCGGCGGGGACCTTGCGGGCGCGCGACTTGGCGCTGCCGTTGGCCTTGGCCGCCCGGGTGGTGGCCGCCTTGGCGCCCTTGGCCTCGCCGTCGAGCTTGAGGATCGGCCGTAGGAACTGCCCGGTGTGGCTCTCCGGCACCTCGGCGACCTCCTCCGGCGTGCCGGTGGCGATGACGGTGCCGCCCCGGTGACCGCCCTCCGGCCCCATGTCGATGAGCCAGTCGGCCGTCTTGATCACGTCGAGGTTGTGCTCGATGGTGATGACCGTGTTGCCCTTGTCGACCAGGCCCTCCAGCACCATCAGCAGCTTGCGGATGTCCTCGAAGTGCAGGCCGGTGGTGGGCTCGTCGAGCACGTAGACGGTGCGGCCGGTGGAGCGCTTCTGGAGTTCGGAGGCGAGCTTGACGCGCTGCGCCTCGCCGCCGGACAGCGTCGGCGCGGGCTGGCCGAGCCGGACGTAGCCGAGGCCGACGTCGACGAGCGTCCGGAGGTGCCGGTGGATGGCCGGGATGGCGGAGAAGAACTCGGCCGCCTCCTCGATCGGCATGTCCAGCACCTCGGCGACCGTCTTGCCCTTGTAGTGCACCTCCAGCGTCTCGCGGTTGTAGCGCGCGCCCTTGCACACCTCGCAGGGGACGTAGACGTCCGGCAGGAAGTTCATCTCGATCTTGATGGTGCCGTCGCCGGAGCACGCCTCGCAGCGCCCGCCCTTGACGTTGAACGAGAACCGGCCCGGGCCGTACCCGCGGACCTTGGCCTCCGTGGTCTCGGCGAACAGCTTGCGGATGTGATCCCAGACGCCGGTGTAGGTGGCGGGGTTGGAGCGCGGCGTCCGCCCGATCGGCGACTGGTCCACGCCGACGACCTTGTCCACGTTCTCCAGGCCGGTGATCCGGGTGTGCCGGCCGGGCACCAGCCGGGCGCCGTTGATCTGGTTGGCCAGCACGGTGTAGAGGATGTCGTTCACCAGCGTCGACTTGCCCGAGCCGCTGACGCCGGTGACGGCGATGAGCTGGCCGAGCGGGAAGCTCACGGTGAGGTTGCGCAGGTTGTGCTCGCGCGCGCCGTGCACCACCAGCTCGCGGCCCGGGGTCTGCGGCCGGCGGGTGGCCGGCGTCGGGATGGACTTGCGCCCGGACAGGTACGCCCCGGTGACCGACTCGGTGTTGTCGAGCAGCGCCGGCACCGACCCGCTGTGCACGATCTCGCCGCCGTGCTCGCCCGCGCCCGGGCCGATGTCGACGATCCAGTCCGCCACCCGGATGGTGTCCTCGTCGTGCTCGACCACGATCAGCGTGTTGCCCAGCCCGCGCAGCCGCAGCAGCGTCTCGATGAGCCGGTGGTTGTCCCGCTGGTGCAGGCCGATCGACGGCTCGTCGAGCACGTAGAGCACGCCGACCAGACCGGAGCCGATCTGGGTGGCCAGCCGGATGCGCTGGGCCTCGCCGCCGGAGAGCGTGCCGGCCGGGCGGTCCAGCGAGAGGTAGTCCAGGCCGACGTCGAGCAGGAACTTCAGCCGGGCGTTGATCTCCTTGAGGACCCGCTCGGCGATCATCTTCTGCCGGTCGGTCAGCTCGATGCCGGCCAGCAGGTCGGCCGCCTCGCCGACGGAGAGGTTGCAGACCTCGGCGATGCTCTTGCCGGCCAGCGTGACCGCGAGCACCTCCGGCTTGAGCCGGGTGCCGCCGCAGGCCGCGCAGGGCACGTCCCGCATGTAGCCCTCGTACTTCTCCCGGGACCACTCCGACTCGGTGTCGGTGTGCCGGCGCTCGATCCACTGCACCACGCCCTCGAAGCCGGTGTAGTAGGAGCGCTCGCGGCCGTACTTGTTGCGGTAGCGCACGTGCACCTGGTCGTCGGAGCCGTGCAGGATCGTCTTCTGTGCCCGCGACGGCAGCGCCCGCCACGGCGTGTCGATGTCGAAGTGCTCGGCCTCGCCGAGCGCCTCCAGCAGCCGCAGGAAGTATTCGAGGTTGTGCCCGGTGGCCCAGGGCTGGATCGCGCCGTCGCGCAGCGTGCGCTCCGGGTCGGGGATGACCAGCTCGGGGTCCACCTCCTTCTTGGTGCCGAGGCCGGTGCACTCCGGGCAGGCGCCGTAGGGGGCGTTGAAGGAGAAGACGCGGGGTTCCAGGTCCTCGATGGCGAGCGGGTGGTCGTTCGGGCAGGCCAGGTGCTCGGAGTAGCGGCGCTCCCGGGCCGGGTCGTCCTCTGGCAGGTCGACGAAGTCGAGCAGCACCAGGCCGCCGGAGAGGCCGAGCGCGGCCTCGACCGAGTCGGTCAGCCGCTGCTTGGCGCTGGGCTTGACGCTGAGCCGGTCGATCACCACCTCGATGGTGTGCTTCTCCTGCTTCTTGAGCTTCGGCGGCTCGGTCAGCGGGTGCACCACGCCGTCGACCCGGGCGCGGGCGTAGCCCTTGGACTGGAGCTCGGCGAACAGGTCGACGTACTCGCCCTTGCGGCCGCGCACCACCGGCGCCAGCACCATGAACCGGGTGCCCTCGGCCATGGCCAGGACCCGGTCGACGATCTGCTGCGGGCTCTGCTTGGAGATCCGCTCGCCGCAGATCGGGCAGTGCGGCTCGCCGATGCGGGCGAACAGCAGGCGGAGGTAGTCGTAGACCTCGGTGATCGTGCCGACGGTGGAGCGCGGGTTGCGCGAGGTGGACTTCTGGTCGATGGAGACGGCGGGACTGAGGCCCTCGATGAAGTCGACGTCGGGCTTGTCCATCTGGCCGAGGAACTGCCGGGCGTACGACGACAGCGACTCGACGTAGCGGCGCTGCCCCTCGGCGAAGATGGTGTCGAACGCCAGGCTCGACTTGCCCGAACCGGAGAGCCCGGTGAAGACGATCAGGGCGTCCCGGGGCAGGTCGAGACTGACGTCACGCAGGTTGTGCTCGCGCGCGCCACGGATGATCAGTCGGTCGGCCACGGTGCGTGTGCTCCCGGAAGAAGAATATGAGGCGGATCTGTGCACCAGACGCCGGGTCTGGGTGGTTTTCACAGGTTGTCGGGGCGCAGAAAAGACGCCTCGGCAACTCTAGCCCCGACGTATGACAACTTCCGTCGCGCGAACATTCCCCCAGCTCAGGCCGGTCGGGCGCGAACCACGCAGGTCGGCCCGACCGGCCCGGGCCGGTTCAGAATGCCCCGGGAGCGGGCGGGGTCGCCGGACGCCCGGTGCGTCGCCGCCCGCCCCGCCAACCACCCCGCCGTTCGGCCGCCAGCCGGGCCGCGCGCCGGCCGCTCTCGTGCTCGATCTCCCGCTGCAGCCGGCGCCAGCTCTCCCAGCGGCGCACCGGCAGTTCCCCGTCCTCCAGCGCCTCCCGCACCGCGCAGCCCGGCTCGGCGTCGTGGGCGCAGTCGCCGTACCGGCAGCCGGCGGCCAGCTCGGTGATGTCGGCGAACGCCCGGTCCAGGCCGGACGCGCCGTCGAGCAGGCCGACCGCCCGTACGCCGGGGGTGTCCAGCACCGCTCCCCCACCCTGCAGCGGCACCAGCGACCGCCAGGTGGTGGTGTGCCGGCCCTTGCCGTCGACGCGGCGGATCGCCTGGGTGCGCATCACGTCCGCCCCGGCCAGCGCGTTGACCAGGCTCGACTTGCCGGCGCCGGAGGGGCCGAGCAGGCCGAGCGTGCGTCCCGGGGCGACGTGCCGGCGCAGCGGCGCCAGGCCGGTGCCCCGCTCGGCGCTGACCGGCAGGACCGGCACCCCGGGCGCGAGGTCGGCCAGCTGCCGGGCCACCGCCGCCGGGTCGGCGGCCAGGTCGGCCTTGGTGAGCACGACGAGCGGCTCCGCCCCGGATTCGTGCACCAGGGAGAGCAGCCGTTCGATCCGCGCGGCGTCCGGTTCCGGGTGCACCGGCTCGACCACCGCGGCGGCGTCGAGGTTGGCGGCCAGCACCTGGCCGCTGGCGTCCTTGCCCGCGGTACGCCGCACCAGGGCGGTACGCCGCGGCAGCACCGCCTCCACCGTGACCGGGCCGTCGGGCCAGGTGGACAGCAGTACCCAGTCACCCGCGCAGGGCAGCGCGGTCAGGTCGCGGGCGGCGGCGGACAGCACGCCGCCGCCGAGGCTGGCCCGCACCGGCCCCTGCGGGCACAGCACGGTGCAGACGCCCCGGTCCACCCGGGCGACCCGCCCGTGACGGTGGCCGGCACGCCGGTCGAGATGGGCCGCCCAGCCGGCGTCCCAGCCGAGGGCGGTCAGATCGAGAGTCATGGTGTCCTCATCGGTGTCGAGGGGAGGTACGGCGGAACACACGCGTTGCGACCGGCATGCGCACCACCTCCCCTCCGACTCCCGGTGCCGCGTTCGCGACGACGTGGACCCCGGCGCGTCCGGCGCCGGCGGCGATGTCGTCGGCCCCGACGGTAGGTGGCGCGCCGACGCGCCGAAAGCGATTTCCCCCCGGGCACGGCCCGGTCCGGCCCGCTAGGGTCGGACGCGTGAGAACGAGATGACGAGCGACCCCCTGCTGCTGACCGGCGCGCTGGCCGAGGCGAACGACCGGCTGCTGCGTACCGTGTACGGCCTGACCGCCGCGGACGTCGCGGCACCCTCGCTGCTGCCGGGCTGGACCCGCGCGCACGTGCTCACCCACCTGGCCCGCAACGCCGACGGGTTCGTCAACCTGCTCACCTCGGCGCGCACCGGCGAGGAGATCCCGATGTACGCCTCGGCGCAGGCCCGCGCCGACGACATCGACGCCGGCGCCGGCCGCGGCCCGGCCGACCTGCTGGACGACGTACGCCGCAGCGGCCAGCGCTTCGACACGGCGGTCGCCGCGATGCCCGTGGAGGCCTGGGGCGCGACGGTGCAGACCCGGCGCGGCCCGTGGCCCGCGGCGATGCTGGTCTGGGGCCGGCTGCGCGAGGTCGAGGTGCACCACGTCGACCTGGCGGCCGGGTACCGGCCCGCGGACTGGCCGGAGGCGTTCGCCCAGCGGCTGCTGCACGAGGTGGTGACCGGGCTGGCCGGCAACCCGGCCGCACCCGCCATGGTGCTGCGCTTCGACGGTGCGGCGTCCGAACTCGTCGTGGGTGACCCCGAGGGGGCGCCCACGGTCACCGGCCCCGCGCCGGAACTCGCCGCCTGGCTGACCGGCCGGGGCGCGGGCGAGCTGCTCACCGTCGAACCCGACGGCCCTCTGCCGAACCCACCGGAATGGATCTGAACATCGTCATGACCTACACCGGAGACGTCACGCCCGGCGGTCCGCCGGCCGTGCGCGAGCTCGACCGGCTCACCGTCACCAAGCTGTCGGTGGGCCCGATGGACAACAACGCCTATCTGCTGCGCTGCAACGCCACCGGCGAGCAGGTGCTGATCGACGCCGCGAACGAGGCGCCGCGCCTGCTGGAGCTGGTCGGCGACGGTGGTCTGGCCGCCGTGGTGACCACGCACCAGCACATGGACCACTGGGTCGCGCTGGAGGAGGTGGTGGCCAAGACCGGGGCGCGCGCGCTGGTGCACGCCGACGACGCCGAGGGTCTGCCCATCGAGGCCGAGCGGCTCGGCGACGGCGACACGGTGCCGGTCGGCGACTGCGCGCTGGAGGTCATCCACCTGCGCGGGCACACGCCGGGCTCGATCGCGCTGCTCTACCGCGACCCGGCCGGCACCCCGCATCTTTTCACCGGTGACTCGCTGTTCCCCGGTGGCGTGGGGAACACGGACCAGGACCCGGAGCGTTTCGGCCGGCTCATCGACGACGTCGAGGCCAAGCTCTTCGACCGGCTGCCGGACGACACCTGGTTCTACCCCGGCCACGGCAAGGACAGCACCATCGGCGCCGAGCGGCCCGCGTTGCCGCAGTGGCGCGCCCGCGGCTGGTGAGCACGCCCGGTCCGGCCTCCCCCGTGACGGCCGGGCCGGGCGCGGTCAGCCGGTGACCGCCCGCAGCCGGCGCCGGGTGGCGAGCAGCACCGGACCGGCCAGCAGCAGCCCGACCGCCATGGTCAGCACCGTGGGGTTGAGCGCGCCGGGCAGCAGGCCGGTCAGCGTCCGCGCGGCGAGCCCCAGCGCCACGTAGAGCCCGGCCCACCCGGTGGCCCCCAGCGCCGCGCAGGCCAGGAACCGCCGGTACGACATCCGCAGCCCGCCGGCGGCCAGCGGCAGCAGCGCGTTGAACACCGGCAGGAACGGCGCCACCAGCACGATCCGTCCGCCGCCGCGGTGCAGCAGCGTCTCGGCGGCGGCCCAGCGGGACTCGCCGATCCAGCCGCCCACCCGGCTGTCCCGCAGCCGCCCGCCCCAGCGCCGGCCGGCGAAGAAGCTCAGCGACCAGCCGGCCAGGCAGCCCGCGACCACCGCCGCCACGGTGAGCGCCCCACCGGCCGGGCGACCCGCGCCGACCGCGGCCAGGACCGCGGCGTCGCCGGGCACCAGCACCCCGATCAGGGGTACGGCGTCGGCGAGCATGACCACGCCGAGCAACCCCATCAGCAGGGTGGTGGGCAGCTCACCGGCGGCGGCCACGATCTCGTTCATGAGCTGCACGCTATGCCCCGGCGGCAGGCCGGCACATCGGGCGTGATCCCCCAGTGGTCCCCGACACCCGCCCGGGCAGACCCTTAGGGTCAGCGGGGTCGCAGCACCTGCACCCGGCGTACCGGGGAGTCGACCGAGGGTTCGGTGGTCGGCACCGGATAGCTGGCCACCAGCTCCAGCCCGTCCGGTGGCAGGTGGCCCCGGTCCGGGTCGCCGACCAGCACCTGCACGCCGTGCGCGGCGCACCGTCGCAGGTAGGGCAGGACCCGGGCGGCCAGGCCCGCGTCGTAGAGCGCGTCCCCGGCCACCAGCAGGTCGGCGCTCGCCACCCCGTCGAGCAGGTCGGCGCCGTCGGCGGTCACCCGGACCCGGTTGGCCCGGGCGTTGACGGTGACCGCCGCCACCGCGTACGGGTCGATGTCGTTGGCGACCACCTGGTCGGCCCCGGCGAGCGCGGCGGCGATGGCGACCAGCCCCGATCCGGCGCCCAGGTCGAGTACCCGCCGCCCGGCGGCCAGCTCGGGGTGGTCCAGCAGGTGCCGGGCCAGCGCCTGGCCACCGGCCCAGACCGAGGCCCAGTACGGCGGCGGCAGCGACCGCCCGGCGGCGGCCTCCATCCGGGCCCACCACAGGATGGCGTCCTCGGCCAGGTACAGGCGGACCTCCGGAACGAACGGCGTACCGACCAGGCGCAGGCGGTCCGGGCCCTCGCCGGGCGCCGCGATCTCCTGCTCCAGGTCGGCCAGAGCCGTCTGCCTGCTCATCGGGGCAAGCATGCCGCGCCCGGCCCGGCGGCGGGGTCTTTTTCCGGTCGCGCACGTATTCACGGGCGCGCCGCGCGCTTCCGGCAGCGGATTCCGGCCCGGACGGTTACTGTCGAGGTGGTACAGGGCGATCACCGGCCGTGGAGCCGATGCTCGCCCGCATTGGAACAGGGAGAGACGCATGGCAACCGGCACGGTCAAGTGGTTCAACTCGGAAAAGGGCTTCGGCTTCATCGAGCAGGACGGCGGAGGCCCGGACGTGTTCGTCCACTACTCGGCCATCCAGAGCAGTGGCTACCGCGAGCTGAACGAGGGCCAGAAGGTCGAGTTCGAGGTTACCCAGGGCCAGAAGGGCCCGCAGGCGGACAACGTCCGTCCGATGTAACGCGTGCCGGTGGCGGCGGTCGGGCTCCGACCGCCGCCGCAGTGCATCATCAGGACGGCGCGGCCGGCAGGTCGCGCCGTTTCCGCAGCGGCCCGGCCAGCAGGATCAGCGGGGTCAGCGCCAGCCAGGCGGTCATCGCCCGGATCGCGCCGTGCGGCCCCCAGGCCGCGCCCAGCGCTCCGGCGAGCAGGGCGGCCAGCGGAATCGTCCCGTAGTTGAGCAGCTGCATGCTCACCGTGACGCGGCCGAGCAGCCGGTGCGGCGTGTACGTCTGCCGGAAGCTGCCCTTCACCACGTTGCCGACGGCGACGCCGAGGCTCACCAGCACCCCGCCGAGCACCAGCCAGCCCACGCGTGCGCCGGGACCGGCGAGCGGGATCAGCAGCGCGGGCGGGCCGGTCAGGGTGCCGGCCACCAGCACCGTACGGGCGCTGCCGAGCCGGCGGGACAGGCGCGCGGCCAGCGCGGCGCCGATCACACCACCGAGGCTGGCGAGTCCGATCAGGAGGCCGACCAGCCCGGCGGGCAGCTCGGCCGAGCGGACCAGGAACACCACGAGCACCGCCTGGTAGCCGGTGAGCCCGATGTTGCTCGCCGCTCCGAAGACCGTCAGCACCCGCAGGTACGGGTCGCGGACGACGAACCGCAGCCCGGCGGCGACCTCCCGGCGCAGCGACGCCGTACCGGCGGGACGGTGCGGCCGGGCCTCGACGGCGCGGATGCGGCGCAGGCACAGCGCGGAGAACAGGAAGCTCAGCGCGTCCAGCGCCACCGCTGCCACCGCGCCGACGATCTGAGCGACCAGACCGGCCAGACCGGGCCCGACGAGGTAGCTCGCCGTCTGGGTGGCGTGCAGCCGGGCGTTGGCCTCGGGCACCTGCTCGGGACGCAGCAGCGTGGGCAGGTAGACCTGGTCGGCGGTCTCGAAGAACACCCGGGCCAGCCCGGCGCCGAGCGCCACGACCAGCAGGTGGCCGACGGTGAGCAGTCCGAGCAGGGCCGCCACCGGCACGCTCGCGAACAGCGCGGCGCCGGCCAGGTCGGCGGCAATCATCACGGGCCGGCGGCGGACACGGTCGACCCACGCTCCGACCGGCAGGCCGGCGAGCAGCCACGGCAGCCACGCGGCCGCGGTGAGGACCGCCACCTGGAACGTGGTCGCGTCGAGCACCGCGACCGCCACCAGCGGCAGCGCCACGACTGTCATGTTGCTGCCCACGGCGCTGACCGTGTGGGCGGTCCAGAGCAGCCGGAAGTCGCGGTGCCGGAACAGACCGCCGCGCGGCGGGGCGGGGCGCTCGGACGGGCGCGCGGGGGCGGTCACCACGGGCGCCCCGGTAAGGCGTTCGCGGCCGTCGCCGGAACGCTGTGGGCGGTCACGGACGGCCGGGGACGCCGTGGGCGAACACGAAGACCGGTTCGCGGCGCTGCCCGTCGTCGGGCACCGGCCGGTCGGCCCATCGGGTGAGCAGGGCGATCACCTCGCGGCCGAGCGCCTCCAACTCGTCCGGCGTCAGGTGCAGCCAGTGGTCGGTGCTGAACGGTGCGTCGTTCCACGCGGCGTGCGTCTCGTCGGACGCGGTGCGCCAGGCCCGCACCAGCTCGGTGTGCCGCGCCAGGTTGAGCGAGCCGGCGGCCTCGACGACCACCCGGGTGGACGGGTCGTCGCCGAAGTCGGACTCGGACCAGCGCACGCCCCGGCTGCGGGGCTTCCACCAGCGTTCCCGGCGGTCGCGGGCCAGCTCGGGCGCCTCGACCAGCAGGTCGGCGGCGGCGAGCACCTTGAGGTGGTGGCTCACGTTCGCCGGCGCCTGGTCGGTGTGCTCGGCGAGCATGCCGACGGTGCACGGGCCGTACACCTTGAGCACGTCCATGAGCCGGCGACGCAGTGGGTGGGCGAGCGCGGCGAGCACCCGCGAGTCGGTGACCTGGCGGACGGTGTGCTGTTCCATGCGGGGAGTCTGGCATCCGCAATAGTTGTTGCGCAACACCTCTTGCCGAATTGGCCGGACCGCGGCGCCGCGACGCGAGGGTCGCGGCGCCGGACGGTCAGGCGGTCAGCCGGCGGGACAGTTCGTCGGCCACGTCCCGGGCGATCTGCGGCGGGATGGCCTCGGCGATCTTCTCCGGCGGCAGCCCGGCCAGCACCCCGGAGACGATCTGTTCCTCGTCGGTGAAGTCCTTGCCGGACAGCTCGTTCACCTGCGCCACCAGCGCCGGCCACGCGCGCAGCATCGCCAGCATCTGCTGCAACGGCGAGTTCGCCATCGGCGGGTTGACCAGGCCGGTGGTGTTCACCGGCGAGATGAGCCAGTTGCGCAGGTTCTGCAGGTCGGCCAGGACGTCGCCGACCGTGCGGCCCTTCGAGCCGGTGTTGCCGATGAGCTTGTCGGTCTGTTCCATGTCGTCCTCCGGTTTCACGACGGCGATCATCCCGATCGCGGTGAGGTAGCGGCGGAACAGCGGGGTCTGGTCCCGCCCCGCCTTTGTGGAGTCGCGGAAGAAGCTGAAGTGGGTGTGGAACAGGTGGCTGCTGTCACCGCTGGTCCGCCGGCCCAGCCGGTCCCAGCGGCGCACCGTCCGCCCGTCCGGGGAGTAGATGATCTCCCGGATGTCCCGGGTGTCGGCCGCGTTCGCCGCGCACTGCGCCACCATCCAGGCGGAGAAGGTCCGCAGGTTGTGCGTCCCGCCGCCGGAGCGGACGGAGAACGTGCCGACGTCCAGCGCCGACGCGTACAGCGTGAGCCCGGACCGGTCCCGGCTGGACTCCACCACCGAGTAGTCGTTCGTGACGACCCGGTCGGAGCCGCAGTGGTAGCCGCCGCGATGGTTGACGTCGCCGACGATGCCGACCTCCGCCGGCTCCAGGTCGTCGGCGCGTACGGCCTTCTTGTCGACGTTGAGGTAGGTGAGTAACAGGTTCCGGACGGCCAGCAGGTTCGCCGGGGCCGACGTCATGGCAGCCTCCCCTTCCGATCGATGACCGGCGAGGGCACGACAATCACACCGCGTGATGACATGCGATCCGCGGACGCGCCCCGCCGGATAACTGCACGGCACCGGGCACTTGCTCCGAGCTTAACCACGGTTAGGGGAAAGTGCCCAGCTCAGAGGCGGTTTTTTGAACTATCAGCCCGCTGTGGACGGTGCCGGCACGAGCGGCAGCACCAACGCCGAGGGATGCTCACGATCGTGGAGGATCTCCCGCCAGCCAGCACGGAGGGTCACAGCGGTGCCGAGTGGCTCGCCGGTGCCGGGGTTGCGCGCGTAGCGGGGATGGGCGCCGCCGGAGACCTGCACCCGCAGCCGATGCCCGGGCGCGAAGCGGTACGCCGTCGGCCAGAGCGTCACCGGCACGGTGACCACTCCGGACGGATCGCGCGGGAACCGCCCGGGCTCGACGCGGACCAGGCCGTCGCAGACGTTCCAGGAGCGTCCGCGCCGGTCCACGTCGCACAGACGCACGAACACGTCCAGGTACGACAGTTCGCTGCGCAGGTGGATCTCGGCGCGTACCGGCCCGGCCACCTCGACCGGGTCGCGCAACGGCTCGCTGGTGTAGGTGAGCACGTCGGGGCGGGCCTCGACCGGCCGGTTGTCGACCGCGCCGGCCCGCTGGGCGACCAGCAGCGGGCCACCGAGCGACGGGGTGGGGTCGGCCGGGTCGTACCAGATCCGGTCCGGCGCGCCGCGCTCCTGCGGCTCCGGGGCCAGCCCGCCGGCGGAGCGCAGGTGCCACCGGGCGGGTGTGGCCGGTGGCGGCCAGTCCGGCAGGTCACGCCAGCCGCCGCCGGTGCCGCCGACGTGCACCCGCACCGGCGCGCGTTCCGGCCCGGGCCGCCCGGCCAGGTGGGTGTCGAGCCAGTCCAGGCCCTCCCGCAGCGAGGCCAGGAGCAGCCCCGGGCTCCCGTGCGTCCACGGCCCGACGACCAGGCGGGTCCGCGCCCCGGCGGCCCGCAGGCGGGCGTAGTCGTCGAGCTGGGCCGGCAGGAAGATGTCCTGCCAGCCGCTGACCATGGCGACCGGCGCGCGGACCTCGGTGATCCGGTCGCCGAAGACCCGGGTACGCCAGTAGTCGGCGTCGGGGGTGTGGTGGCGCAGCCACTCCTGGAAGAACGGCACCGTCACGCCGGTGGCGACCCGGTCGGCCTCGGCCAGCGGCAGGTGCGCCAGGGCGCGGGCGAGCCGGGGCTGGCCGCGCTTGAGTTCCCACTGCCGGGCCAGCCAGGGCACCGTCTGCGCCTGGAGCAGCTCGGCCCAGGTGAGCACCGTGTCCAGCGCGAACGACTCCCCCGCGTACGTCGAGTCGCGGGTGGCCGACGCGGTCACCACGGCGACCATCGCGCGCAGCTCGTCGCCCGCCTCGGCGGCGAGCGCCCACTGCACGAAGCCCTGGTAGCTGGCGCCGAACATGCCGAACGCGCCGGTCCACCACCGCTGGCGGCGCAGCCAGTCCAGCGTGTCCAGGCCGTCCTCGCGCTCGTGCACGAGCGGGGCGAACTCGCCGCCGGAGCCGAACGTGCCGCGGCACGACTGGATCACCACGTGGAAGCCCCGCTCGGCGATCAGGCGGCCCAGCAGCCGGACCGGCCCGCCCCGCCCGTACGGGGTGCGGATCAGCACGCAAGGCGCGGCGGGCAGGCCGGGCGCGTAGTGGTCGGTGCGCAGCGTCACGCCGTCGCGTACCCGGACCGGGATGTCCCGGGTGACGGCGACCCGCCCGGTGCGGGCGGCGGGCAGTCGCAGCGCCGCGGTGGCGGCCCGGGTGACCAGCCGCATGATCAGTCGGCCGGGCCGGAGGCGGCGCCGCGACGGGGGGCGGCGCGGATCTCGTCCCGGTGGGTCCGCATGGAGTGCACCATCTCGGCCATGAACCGGTGCACCACCGCCAGTTCGTCGTCGCTGAAGCGCTCCATCACCTCGTCGGTACGGCGACCCAGCGGACCGAAGAAGCTCTGCGCGAGCGTGGCGCCGCGGTCGGCGTAGTGCAGGAGGATCTTGCGGCGGTCGGCGGTGTCCCGGTCGCGCCGGATGTGGCCGCCGCGTTCCAGCCGGTCGACGAGCGCGGTCACCGAGCCGGAGGAGAGGTTGAGCGCCTCGCCGAGCCGGCCGGGGGTGATCGGGTCGCCCACCAGCTCGGCCTCCATGACCGCGATCAGGGCGTACAGGTCGGTGGCGTTGAGGCCGTGCAGGCCGGCGAACGCGTGCCCGATGTGCTGCGCGTCGACCGAGTAACGACGCAGGTCGTTGGTGATGTCGGCCACCATGCGACCGCGTGGGTCGTCGCGTCGCCGGTACATCCTGTGCGCCGCCACCGCTTGCCGCCACCCCCCGTCGAACAGTTCCGGTTGCAGCATAGAACCACCCCGGATAATCTCGCTCATCAAGATACTCGTTAAGAGAGAATCCCCCGCGACCAATATGTGAGGGCATCAGATGTCTCTGTTCACCCGCGTCGTCCGGGGCCGGCTGGCCGCCTGGCTCACGCTGGCCGCCGCGCTCGTCGTCGGCGTGGTCGCCTTCGGACTGCCGAAGCCGGACAATCCGGCGCCCGTCTCCGACACCGGCCTGTCCGTGGAGTGGCAGTCGACACAGGTCGAGCGGCTCCAGGAGCAGTTGCCCTCCAAGGACGCCCAGACCGCCCTGGTGGTGGTCAGCCGCGCCGACGGGGGCCCGCTCAGCGGCGCGGACCGCAGCACGCTCGACGGCATCTCCGGCGACCTCGGCTCGCTCGCCGCCGGCGGGCGGGTCTCCCCCGCCCAGGTCTCCCCGGACGGCACCGTGGCGCTGGTCGCGGTGCCGCTGTCCACCGAGGGCGGGCCGTCGGCGGTGGTCGACGAGGTGGAGAAGCTCCGCGAGGCGGTCGGTGACCTGCCCGGCGAGCTGACCGTCGAGGTCACCGGCGGGCCCGCGTTCACCGCCGACCTGGGCAAGGTGTTCCAGGGCGCCGACACCACGCTGCTGCTGGTCACCGCCGCCGTGGTGGCGGTGCTGCTGCTCGTCACCTACCGCAGCCCGTTCCTGTGGCTGGTGCCGCTGCTGGTGGTGGGCGCGACCGAGCAGATCACGCTGCGCGTGGTGGAGTCCCTCGTACCGGCCTTCGGCATCTACCTGCCCAGCGGGCAGGTGACGGGCATCGCCAGCGTGCTGGTGTTCGGCGCCGCCACCAACTACGCGTTGCTGCTCATCGCCCGCTACCGCGAGGAGCTGCGCCGCGAGGAGGACCGGTTCGCCGCCATGCGGTCCGCGCTGCGCCGCACCGCCGAGCCGATCCTGGCCAGCGGCAGCACCGTCGTCCTCGGCGTGCTCACACTGCTGCTGTCCGAGCAGGAGACCAACCGGGCGCTCGCACTGGCCTGCGCCACCGGCGTGATCTTCGCCATGCTCTCCGCTCTGTTCGTGCTCCCCGCCGCCCTGCTGCTGTTCGGCCGGGGCCTGTTCTGGCCGTTCGTCCCCCGCGTCGGCAGCGCCGCCCGCGAGGGCCGGATCTGGGGCCGCCTCGGCGAGCTGGTCGTCCGCCGGCCGCTGCCGGTCGCCGCGCTCGCCGTCCTGCTGCTCGCCGGCCTCGCCCTCGGCGGCCTGGGCATCCGCACCGGGCTGTCCGAGACCGAGCAGTTCAGCGAGAAGCCGGAGGCGGTCGCCGGAGCGGAGACGCTCGCCCGGGCGTTCCCGGCCGGCAGCACCCAGCCGGTCGCGGTGCTCACCACCCCGCAGGCCGCCCAGGCCGTCCTCGCCGCGGCCGGCGGCGTCGACGGGGTCGCCTCGGCCCGGCCCGGCGCCGCCGGGGACCGGGTCGCCCAGATCGACGTGGTGCTCACCGCCGAGCCGGGCAGCGCCGCGTCCGACCGGGCCGTGGTGGCGCTGCGCGACGCCGTGTCCGCCGTACCGGACTCGGCACCGCCCGCCGTGGAGGGCGCGGACGCCCCCGACGGCGCCCTGGTCGGTGGTTCGGTCGCCGCGACGTACGACTCGAACGAGGCCAACACCAAGGACCTGCAGCTGATCCTGCCGCTCATCCTGCTGCTGGTCGGCGCGGTGCTGGTGCTGCTGCTGCGCGGGCTGCTGGCGCCGCTGCTGCTGGTGCTCACGGTCATCGGCTCGTTCTTCGCCAGCCTCGGCGCGGCCTGGCTGCTCTTCGACCACGTGCTGGACTTCCCGGCGCTGGACAGCGGGGTGCTGCTGCTCGCGTTCGTGTTCCTGGTCGCGCTCGGCGTCGACTACAACATCTTCCTGGTCACCCGGGCCCGGGAGGACGCCCGGCGCAGCGGCACCCGCGACGGCATGCTGTCGGCGCTGCGGGTCACCGGCGGCGTCATCACCAGCGCCGGCATCCTGCTGGCGGCGGTGTTCGCGGTGCTCGGCGTGCTGCCGCTGATCACGCTCACCCAGATCGGCATCATCGTCTGCATCGGCGTGCTGCTGGACACGCTGCTGGTCCGGACCGTCCTGGTGCCGGCGCTGGCGTTCCTGCTCGGCGACCGGTTCTGGTGGCCCGGACGGATCACCCGGGACGCCGACGCGTCAACCGGGGCGTCGGCCGAGCCGGTTCCCGCACGGGACTGAACCGGCGGGCGGGGGCCGGCGTACGCGCCGGCCCCCGCCCGATCGTCCGGTCGCTCAGAAGCTCAGGCACTCGCACTCGGTCATCAGCGCCCGCACGTTGCGCACGTACTGCGGGTTGGGGATGGCCAGCGGCTGGTCCTCCCGCGCCACCGCGCCGTGCCCGTAGTTGTAGGCGGCGATCACGGCGTTGAGCAGGCAGGAGTTCAGCTCGCTGGTGCACAGCGAGGCGTCGAGCCGGTAGTCGGACTCGAAGTACATGTCGCCGATGTACTTGGTCAGCCAGGCCAGGTAGGTGCCGCCCAGGTAGGCGTTGTCCCGGTAGGCGTCGATGTCGTACGACTGGCCGAACCGCTGGTTCATCCACTCCGCCGTGGCGGGCATGACCTGCATCAGCCCGACCCCGCCGTCACAGGCGATGATGTTGGACTGCCACCCGCTCTCCTGCCAGGCGGTGGCCTTCAGCAGCGCCGACGGGATGCGGATGTCCGGCGCCGAGGTCGGCCAGTAGGTACGCGCCGCGGCGTCGGCGAGCGCCGCCTTGACCTGGCTCTGGCTGGCCTTGGTGCCCCGGTAGCTCGGCTTGCAGCCGTCGTCCACCGGCTTCGGTGGCGCCGGTGGCACCTGGGTCTCGGTCGGCGGCTTCGGCCGGGCCAGCGGCGCCGTGGTCGTGCGGGTCGGCTTCGCCCGCGGCTTCGGTTTCGCCGACGCGCTCGGGCTGGGCCGACCGCCCATCGCCGCGACCGCCGCCGGCTCCTCGCTCGGCGCGTCGGCCGGCGCCTCCTGGGGTTGCTCCGCCGGCGCCGCCGTGGGCAGTTCCACGGCGACCTCCCGCACCGGCTGTTCCTGCTCGCCGCACGCCGTCAGCGTGGCCGCCGCGAACAGCGCCACCACCGTCACGGCCCACCGGCCGAGTCCTCGCCGCATCGGACCTCCCCGTAGTCCCCCGTCGGCGCACCCTAGCAAGGATCGACAGGTCCGGGGGGTACCCGCGACGCGGGCCGGCGCCGCCGGGGCCGGGGCGGCGACTCCGCCGGGACCGCGCCGGCCGGCCGATCCCCGGGCTCGGCGTCGGCCGGACGCTCGTCGCGGTCCGCCAGCCGGTTCCGGGTCGCCCACGCCACCACGAACACGGTCGTCCAGGTGAGGCCGAGCAGGACCGCCGTGACGGTGCCGCTGGCCGTACTGAAGCCCAGGTAGAGCCGCGCGCCGGTGACAGTGACCACCCCCGCCGACGCGGCCGTCCACACCGCCGCGCCCACCGGCCAGCGGGCACCCCGCGACAGCAGCCAGGCGAGCGTGCCGAAACTCGCGGTCACCACCGCGTTCTGCGTCGGGAACAGGTCACCGGGGCGGTCCGGGCCGCCCGGACCGGTCAGGTCCGCGACGACGACGAGCAACACCAGCGGTACGGCGGCGCCGACAGTGCCCAGCACCCCGAGCGGGTCGGCCCGCCACGCCCGACCCCGCCGCGCCACCACCGCGGCCACCACCGCCACCGCGGCGATCAGCACCCAGCCGCGCAGCACCGACACCGCGAGCAGCGCCGTGTCGACCACACCCGGGGTACGCCGGGCGGCGAACCAGTCGGCGACCAGCCCGTCGAGGACACCCAGCCCGCTGTGCGCGACGACCGCCTCCAGCAGGACCGCCACGGCCAGCCCGGCGACGAACAGCAGCGCCAGCCCCAGCGCCAGGTTGATCAGCAGGGTCCAGGCCGGGCCGACCCGCATGGCGACCAGGAAGAACAGCACCCCGTACCGGGCCCGCAGCCAGCGCAGCGGCGGCAACGCGGCGGCCCTCGCCGCCAGCGCGCGTACCGGGTCCGGGTTGCGCCCCAGCCAGCGGCCGGCGAGCACCACGGCGAGCAGGCACAGCAGCAGGGCCAGCACCGCTCCGGTGGCCCGGCCGAGCAGCTTCGACACCCGCTCGTACGACTCACCGGCCAGGTAGCCGGCCAGCACCGAGGCGCCGACCCAGCTCGCCACCCCGGCCAGGTTCCACGGCGCGAACCGCCGGTACGGCATCCCCGCCGACCCGGCCAGCCGGGGCGCCAGCGTGCGGGCGAACGCGATCCAGCGGGCGGCGAGCACGCCCCGGCCGCCGAGGCGCTCCAGCAGCGAGTCGGCCCGCCGCCACCGGTGCGCGCCGATCCGGGCACCCACGCCCGAGGCGCGCAGCCGGGGGCCGTACCGGCGGCCCGCCCGCCACGCGAGTGTGTCTCCGATCACGGCGGCGGCGGTCATGGCCACCAGCACGGGCGCGAGGCGCAGCGTCCCCGCGTACGCTAGGAAGCCGACCAGAAGCAGGGTCGCCTCGCCGGGCATCAGCAGCCCGACGATCACCGCGGTCTCCGCCGCGACGATCGCCGCGGCGGCCAGGTAGATCAGCAGGGGCGGCAGCTCCTGCAGCCAGCTCAGCAGGTCAGGCATCGGACACCCCGCACGGGTGTCAGCATGCCAGTCGCTGGAACGGTCGGCACAGCACTTTCGACGCAGATCCGGGCGATCTCGGGGTGACCCCGAGGCGTGCCCCGGCAACCGCAGACAGGAGTATGGAGGGTATGCAGCTACGCACCGACCTCCGCAACGTCGCCATCATCGCCCACGTCGACCACGGCAAGACGACCCTGGTCGACGCCATGTTGCGGCAGGCCGGCGCCTACGGCGCCCGTGGTGAGACCACCGAGCGGGTCATGGACTCGATGGACCTCGAGCGCGAGAAGGGCATCACCATCCTCGCCAAGAACACCGGCGTGCGGTACATGCCGGCGGACGGCTCGGAACCGGTCACCATCAACATCATCGACACCCCCGGTCACGCCGACTTCGGCGGCGAGGTCGAGCGCGGCCTGACCATGGTCGACGGTGTGGTGCTGCTGGTCGACGCCAGCGAGGGCCCCCTGCCGCAGACCCGGTTCGTGCTCCGCAAGGCGCTGCGCGCCCGGCTGCCGATCATCCTGGTGATCAACAAGGTGGACCGCCCGGACGCCCGGATCAAGGAGGTCGTGGACGACACCTACGAGCTGTTCCTCGACCTGGACGCCGACGAGGAGCAGATCGACTTCCCGATCGTCTACGCCTGCGCCCGCGACGGCATCGCCTCGCTGACCCAGCCCGCCGACGGCGCCGTCCCGGACGACAGCAGCAACCTGGAGCCGCTGTTCCGCACGCTGCTGGACACCATCCCCGCGCCCGCGTACGACGAGGGCGCGCCGCTGCAGGCCCACGTCACCAACCTCGACGCCTCGCCGTTCCTGGGCCGGCTCGCGCTGTGCCGGGTCCGCCAGGGCACCATCAGCAAGGGCCAGACCGTGGCCTGGTGCCGCACCGACGGCAGCACCCAGCGGGTACGCATCTCCGAGCTGCTCATGACCGAGGGGCTGGAGCGCAAGCCGGCCGAGTCCGCCGGGCCGGGCGACATCATCGCCGTCGCCGGCATCCCGGAGATCATGATCGGTGAGACGCTGGCCGACGCCGAGAACCCGGTGCCGCTGCCGCTGATCACCGTGGACGAGCCGGCCATCTCGATGACCATCGGCACCAACAACTCGCCGCTGGTCGGCCGGGTCAAGGGCGCCAAGGTCACCGCCCGGATGGTCAAGGACCGGCTCGACAAGGAGCTGGTCGGCAACGTCTCGCTGCGGGTGCTGCCCACCGAGCGGCCGGACGCCTGGGAGGTGCAGGGCCGTGGCGAGCTGGCCCTGGCGATCCTGGTCGAGCAGATGCGCCGCGAGTCCTTCGAGCTGACCGTCGGCAAGCCGCAGGTCGTCACCAAGGAGATCGACGGCAAGACCTGCGAGCCGGTCGAGCGGCTGACCATCGACTCCCCGGAGGAGTACCTGGGCGCCATCACCCAGCTCCTGGCCACCCGCAAGGGCCGGATGGAGCAGCTGGTCAACCACGGCACCGGCTGGATCCGGATGGAGTGGCTGGTCCCGGCGCGCGGCCTGATCGGCTTCCGGACCGAGTTCCTCACCGAGACCCGCGGCACCGGCATCCTGCACCACGTCTTCGAGTCGTACGAGCCGTGGTTCGGCGAGCTGCGCACCCGCAACAACGGGTCGCTGGTCGCCGACCGGTCCGGCGCGGTCACCGCGTTCGCGATGACCAACCTCCAGGAGCGCGGCCAGCTCTTCGTCGAGCCGGGCACCGAGGTGTACGAGGGCATGATCGTCGGCGAGAACTCCCGCTCCGACGACATGGACGTCAACATCACCAAGGAGAAGAAGCTCACCAACATGCGCTCGTCCACCGCGGACGAGACCGAGAAGCTGATCCCGCCGCGCAAGCTGTCCCTGGAGCAGGCGCTGGAGTTCTGCCGCGAGGACGAGTGCGTCGAGGTCACCCCGGCCGCGGTGCGCATCCGCAAGGTGGTGCTGGACCAGACCCAGCGCGGCCGGATGGCCGCCCGCCGCAAGCACGCCGGCTGACCCACCCCCTCACCAGCCCCACCCCGGAGCCCGGCCCGCCCAAGGCGGACCGGGCTCCCCCCTTCCCGCTCCCCCACCCGCCCACCGCTGGACGATCATGAGGTTGGCGGCAGTCCTGGAGATCAAATCCGCCGCCAACTTCATGATCGACGGTGTGAGTGGCGGTCACGGGGGCGAGAGGGCGTTGCGGGCGACGGGCGGGTCAGTGGGGTTTGGTGGCCGCCAGGGCCAGGACGTCGGGGACGGGGCCGGAACCGGACTCCACCACCCGGGTCAGCCGCAGTCCGGCGGCCGCCACGGCGTCCAGCAGTCCGGCCAGGGGCAGGTGCCAGGCGCCGACCCGGGCCCGGACCCCGACCGAGTTCCACGAGCGGACCGTGTGCTCACGCGAGGCGTACCCGCCGTCGATCACGATCCGCTCCGGTTCGGACCGGTCGGCGAACGCGCCGACGAAACACGGGTGCACGCCGACGTGCACCAGCCGGCCGCCGGGCGCCAGCACCCGCGCCGCCTCGGCGACCGCCGCCGGGTAGTCCGGCATGTCGGTGTGCGCGAGCACGCAGACCACTGCCGGCACGGCGCCGCTGGCCAGCGGCAGCGCGGTCGCGTCGGCCCGGGCCACCGGCAGCCGGGCGCGGGCGTGGCGCAGCTGCCCGCCGGACAGGTCCACCCCCACCGGTGTCCACCCGAGACGGCGCACCTCGGCCGCGTGCGCCCCGGTGCCGCAGCACAGGTCCACGCACCGGCCCGGCCCGTCGCCCAGCAGGTCGGCCAGCACCGACCGGACCCGGTCCATGTAGACCGACGAGGTCTCGCTGGCGTACTCCTCGTACCAGTCGGCGATGTCGTCGTACAACGGGGTCGTCATCTCCGCACGCTAGCCCCGTACCCGGGTCCGACGCTGCCCCGCGTACGCCGCGGCGATCGGCTACGGTGCGGTCATGATCTGGGAGGAGCTCGACGCGCACCTGGACAAGGTGCCCGGCATCGTCTCCGCGTACGTGGGTCGGCCCGGCGCGCGACCCACGTGGACGCGGCGGGCCGACGCCACCCACTACGCGGCGAGCACCATGAAGCTGGCCGTGCTGGTGGCGTTGTTCCGCGCCGCCGAGGCCGGCCGGCTCGACCTGGAGGCGCCGGTGCCGGTGCGCAACTCGTTCGACTCCGCGCTGTCCGGCGCGCCCCGGTTCGCCAACGACCGCGACTACGACAACGACGAGGCGGTCTGGGACCGCGTCGGCGGCGAGGCGTCGCTGCGCTGGCTCGCCGAGCGGATGATCGTCCGGTCCAGCAACCTGGCCACGAACATCTGCATCGGCGAGGTGGGGCTGCCCGCCGTGGCGCAGGCGTGGGCGCTCGCCGGGGCGCGGCACAGCGTCACCGGCCGCGGCATCGAGGACTTCGCCGCCCGCGACTCCGGCATCGACAACCTGGTCACCGCCGCCGACCTGGCCGCCCTGCTCGGTGAGCTGGCGCTCGGCGCGACCCGGCCCGGCCCGCTCGCCTCACCGGCCGGCTGCGCCGCCATGCTCGACGTGCTCGTCGCGCAGGAACACCGCGAGGACCTGGCCGCCGGGCTGCCCGACGGCACCCGGATCGCGCACAAGAACGGCTGGGTACGCGGTGTGCGGCACGGCGCCGGCGTGGTGTTCCCGGACGACGCGCCGCCGTACACGATCGTCGTCTGCACCACCACCGACCTGGCCGACGGCGGCGCGGACGGCGAGGTCGAGGACGACGCCTGCCGCCTGATCGCGCACGTCTCGGAGCAGGTCTGGGCCGCCCGGCACGACCTGGCCGGCTGACCCGGCTACTCCAGCAGCCGCTCGCGCAACGCGGCGCGGTCGGCGTCGGTCACCCCCAGACCGTCCCGCAGGTACGCCTCGAACGAGCCGTGCGCGCGGCGCACCTCGTCGTAGGCGGCGTCCAGGTATTCCGGGCGCACCTCCAGCAGCGGCCGGGCCACCGCCGGGTCCAGGTCCGGCCGGCGCTGGATCATCGCCGACAGCAGCACCTCGCGCAGGCTCTCGGTCAGCTCGTTGTGCACGAGGTAGTCGGCGCGGATCGCCTCCTCCTCCACCCCCAGCGCGGTCAGCAGCACCACCGACAGCCAGCCGGTCCGGTCCTTGCCGGCCGAGCAGTGGAACAGCAGCGGCAGGTTCGCGCCGTCGGCGGCCAGCCGCACCGCTTCGCCGAACCCGGCCCGCGCCGACTCACCGGTGACGAACCAGCGGTAGATCGCCGTCATCGCCCCCGGCATGCCCTCGCGGGCCAGCGCCGCGTACGCGTCCAGGTCGTGGCCCTGCAACACCGCCGAGACGTACGTGAACACCGGGTGCGCCGCGTCGTAGACCGGCAGGTGCACGGTGCGGGGCTCCCCCACCAACCGGTCCGGCGGGGCCACCGCCTGCTCGTGGACGTCGCGCAGGTCCACCACGCACGCCGGGCCGAGCTTGCCCAGCACCGGCAGGTCCTCGTCGGTCAGCCGGCCCAGCGCGGGCGTGCGGATGAGCCGTCCCGCCCGTACCCGCCGCCCGTCGGTCGTCGGCAGTCCACCCAGGTCACGCGCGTTCGGCGCGCCCACCAGCTCCCATTCCCGCCCGGCCATCGGCCCTCCCCTGCTCGGTGCCAGTTGGCTATAGGGTGCCCCACATGACGATCGCCGCGGTACGCACCCACCGGCTCTCGGCCGCCTTACACACCCCGTTCGTCACCGCGCTGCGCCGCACCACCACCGTGGACACGCTGGTCGTGGAGGTGATCGACGGCGACGGGCGCTCGGGTTTCGGGGAGGCGCCGCAGGTCTGGCAGGTCACCGGCGCGTCGGTGGCGGGCGCCGAGGCGTGCGTCCGCGAGATGCTCGCGCCGCTGCTGGTCGGCCGCGACGCCGACGACCTCCAGGCGGCCTGCGCGCTGGTGCGCCGCGCCGTGGTGGGCAACGAGTCGGCGAAGGCGGCGGTCGACGTGGCGCTGCACGACCTGGCCGCGCGGCGGCTCGGCGTACCCCTGGTGCGTCTGCTCGGCGGCACGGCGCTGCGCGTGCCGACCGACGTCACGCTGGCGGCCGGTGACGCGGTGGACCTGGCCGCGACGGCGGCGCGGCGCGGCGCCGAGGGGTTCACCGTGCTCAAGCTCAAGGTCGGCACGGACGCCCGCGGCGACCTGGACCGGGTCCGTGCGGTGCGGGCCGCGGTCGGGCCGGACGTGCGGATCCGGCTGGACGCCAACCAGGGCTGGACGCCCCGGGAGGCGGTCCGGGTGATCCGGGCGATCGAGGACGCGGGGCTCGACGTGGAGCTGGTCGAGCAGCCGGTGCACCGCCGCGACCTGGACGGGCTGGCCTGGGTCAGCGACCGGGTGGACCTGCCGATCCTGGCCGACGAGTCCGTCTTCGACGTGCGCGACCTGGTCGAGGTGATCCGGCGGCGGGCCGCCGACATGGTCAACGTGAAGCTGGCCAAGTGCGGCGGCCTGCAACCGGCCCGCACGCTGCTCGACCTGGCCGCCGCGCAGGGCATGGGCACCATCGTCGGTTCGATGATGGAGGGGCCGGTCGGGGTGGGCGCCGCGGCCAGCCTGGTCGCCGCCTACGGCACCACGGCCGTGTCGGACCTCGACGCCGCCTGGTGGCTGGCCTGGTCGCCGGTCGCCGGGGGCATCCGGTACGAGGGCGCGAGCGTGCTGCTGCCGGACGCGCCGGGACTGGGCGTCACCGGGCTACGTGAAGCTAAAATTCAGGCACATGCTTGAGCATCGTCAGAATTTTTCATATGGTCGCCCCGACGACCACCGCAGAGAGGGGTACGCGTGGCGCCTCAGCCCGGCCGCCGGGCCGTCGTACGGGTACCGGTGGCGACCCTCTGGACCGCGCCCGAGGCGGTACGCCCGATCGACTGTCCCGCCCTCGCCGGCTCCCCCGACGTCGCCGCCTGGATCGCCGGCATGGACCGCGACCAGCTCGTCGGTGACTGCGTCCTGACCCAGCTGCTGCTCGGCGAGCCGGTGCGCGTCACCGAGACCCGGCCGGACGGCTGGGTACGGGTGGTGGCGCTGGGCCAGCCCGCGGCGAAGCTCGGCGCCGACGGCTACCCGGGCTGGCTGCGGGCCGCCCACCTGGCCGATCCCGCCGACGCCGGCCCGTCCTCCACTCATCCGGCCGACGCCGGCCCCGCCGGCCCCGCTCTGTCCGGCACCGTTCCGGCCGGGCCGGCCGGCACCGGCCCGTCCGGTCCCGGCCCGTCCGGCTCCGGTCCGTCCGGCTCCGGTCCGTCCGGTCCTGTCCCAGCCGGTACCGGTTCGGCCGGCTCCGGCACCGGTCCGGCCGGCACCGGTTCGGCCGCCGACCGGCCGCTGACCGTCGATGTCGCCCACACCGCGTTGCGCGCCGGGCCGGACGGCGACGCGGCGCTCACCGGCGTGGTCCTCGGCACCCGGCTCACCCCGGCCGGGCCGGCGGTGGACGGCAGGCGTCCGGTCCGCGTACCCGGGCGGCCCGAACCGCTCTGGGCCACGGAGGACGACCTGGTGCCGCTGCCCGCCGAGCGTCCGGAGGCCGAGAAGGTGCTCGCGGTCGCCGAGCGGCTGCGCGACCTGGTCTACGTCTGGGGCGGCATGTCCACCGACGGCATCGACTGCTCCGGTCTGGTGCACCTGGCCTGGCGGCGGTACGGGATCACGCTCCCCCGCGACGCCGACGACCAGGCGGCGGCGACCTCGCGGGTGCCGCTGGACGCCGAGCGCCCCGGCGACCTCTACTTCTTCGCCCGGCCCGGCCGGCGCATCCACCACGTCGGGATCGTGTCGGCCGAGCCGCGCGGCGGCCGGCGCCGGATGCTGCACGCCTGCTATCTGACCCGCCGGGTGGTCGAGGAGGAGCTGCCCGCCGACCGGACCGCCACCCTCGTCGGCGCCCACCGCGTCTGACCCCGGACACGCCGCGGGGCGCCCCCGGGATGGGAGCGCCCCGGCGGTACGGGTGGGTCAGCGGCGGGCCTGGGTCAGTTCCCGGCGCCGGTCCCGCGACGACTTCGCCAGGCTGGCGGCCGTGGCCACGGCCAGGGTGCCGAGGATGACCGTGAGCGAGAGCCAGATCGGGATGTGCGGGGCCCACGCCACGTGCTCGCCGCCGTTGATGAACGGCAGGTTGTTCTCGGCCAGCGCCTCCAGCACCAGCTTGACGCCGATGAAGCCGAGCACCACGGCGAGGCCGTAGCTGAGGTAGATGAGCCGGTCCAGCAGACCGCCGAGCAGGAAGTAGAGCTGCCGCAGCCCCATCAGCGCGAACACGTTGGCGGTGAAGACCAGGTACGGCTCCTGGGTGATGCCGAAGATCGCCGGGATCGAGTCCAGCGCGAAGATCAGGTCGGTGGTGCCGATCGCGATCATCACGATCAGCATCGGGGTGAACAGGCGCCGCCCGTGTTCGTGGGTGGTCATCCGCGCCCCGTCGTAGTCGCGGGACAGCGGCAGCGCCTTGCGGCTCCACCGGATCAGCAGGTTCTCGCTGAACTCGTCCTCGTCCGGCTCGCCCTGCCGGGCCAGGTTCACCGCGGTGTAGATGAGGAACGCGCCGAAGATGTAGAACACCCAGGAGAACTGGGAGATCAGCGCCGCGCCGGCCGCGATGAAGCCACCCCGCATGATCAGCGCCAGGATGATGCCGACGAGCAGCACCTTCTGCTGGTACTGCCGGGGCACCCCGAACCGGGCCATGATGATCACGAAGACGAAGAGGTTGTCCACCGAGAGGCTGTACTCGGTGAGCCAGCCGGTGTAGAACTCCCCTGCCACGCGCCCACCCGCGGTGAGCCAGAGGACCACGCCGAAGAGCAGCGCCAGGCCGACGTAGAAGCCCACCCACAGGCTGGACTCGCGGACGCTCGGCTCGTGCGGCCGCCGGCCGATGATGAACAGGTCGGCGAGCAGGACCGCGATCATCGCGATCAGCGTTACCGCCCACACCAATGCGGACACGTTCAAATCCATCCTCCGGCAGACACGCTGCGTCGGGCACACCGTACGCCCGGGTGCGGTGCCGGGGTGCGTCGACGCTGACAGGGGTGACTGTCGGAGGTCTCTTCCGCCGGAGCCCGCGTGCCGGGTTCCGACCGACGGAGCCGGGTCGGGCCACCGGGGGTGCCGGCGCTCTTCCGTGCTGACGACTCCGTCGCGGGGGAATACTCCCCTCCTCGGCCGCCATTGTTCACCATCGCACCCGGGTGGCGCATCTCCGGGCCACCCGTCGATGTCTCGACGTGCCGCGGCTCACGTCCCGCAGCGCGTCCTAGGAGGCTAGCCATGTGCCTGTGCGGGGTGCCGGGATGTCACCCGGGACGCACCGGCGGCGGGCCGGCATGGCAGGCTGCCAGCATGGTTCTTGAGGTCGCGCTGATCGATGTCACGCCCGGACACGAGGACGAGTTCGCCGCCGCCTACGCGCAGGCGCGGCCGATCCTCGCCGGCGCCGAGGGCTGCCGCTCCGTGCGGATGACGCGGGGCGTGGAGTCGCCCACCCGGTTCGTGCTGCTCGTCGAGTGGGACTCGGTCGAGGCGCACGACGTGAACTTCCGCCAGACCGAGCGGTTCGCGCAGTGGCGCGGCCTGATCGGCCCGCACTTCGCCGGCCCGCCGCTGGTCGAGCACTTCATCGACGTTCCGGCCTGAACTGTCGTACCGCTGTCGTAGCCTGCGCGCTGCGCGGCCACCGGTCCCGACGGTCATCGGGGGCGCCGGGCCCGGTGGTCGCGCCGCACCGTCGGCGGGCCGTGCGCCTCACTCCAGCTCGTGCGGATCGCGCGGCCGGGGCACGGGCGCCGCACCGAGCCGCCGGGCCACCAGCTCGGCGGAGGCGTCCGCCGGCAGCGCCGCCGCCAGCAGCCGCTCGATGACCCGCTCGTAGTGGGTCACGTCCGCCTCGGCGACCAGCCGCAGGTCGGTCGTGAGCGTCTCCACCAGCACGGTGCGCGGATCCTCCGGGTCGGGGTAGGAGTAGTACGAGAACGGCGCCAGCGGGTGCGGCCCGTCGCCGCTCGACGCCGCGGACCGCAGCACCCGGACGGTGACGCGGGGCCGTTCGGCGAGCGCGAGCAGGTGCCGCATCTGGTCGCGCCACACGTCGGAAGGCAGCCCGTCCGGGTCGCAGACGCGCTCGTCCACCAGCGCGGTGTAGTGCGGCGGGTCCGGCCGGATCAGCAGTTCCTGGCGCGCCACCCGGGCCCGCACGTCGGCCTCCACGTCCACCTCCCCGGCCAGCGCCGCGCCGGCCGACACGCGCAGCCGGGCGTACGCCGGGGTCTGGAGCAGCCCGGGCACGAGCACGCACTGGTACTCCACGATGCGCTCCGCGCCCGCCTCCAGCTCGGCGTACGCCCGCTGACGCTCCCCCATCTCGCCGAGCGCCTTCGACCAGCCCCGGCCGGTGGCGGCGTCACGGGCGATGACGATCAGCTCATCGCGCTGCGGCGACGGCACCTCGTAGACGTCGAGCAGGTCGAGCACGTCGGCCAGATCGGGCCGGCTCTGCCCCAGCTCGATGCGGGACAGCTTCGAGGTGGACGCCCAGCCCAGCCGGGCGCAGACCTGCTCCAGTGTGAGCGACTCGCGACGGCGCAGCCGGCGCAGCTCCACACCGAGCCTCGCCCTCCGGACCACAGGACTTGCTGACAACGGCATGCACGCCTCCCGGGAGGGAGCGTACGCATCACCGTCACGCTCGGCAATACCTCGCCCACACAGCGCAACCGTGCGGGCGACGCGGTCAGGGGCGGTAGGTGCCGAACGACCAGACCAGCCCGGCCAGGTCGCGGGCGGCGTAGTCGCGGGAGCCGTAGTCGGTGTCGAACGGCGCCCGGACGATCTCCGCCCCGGCCGACCGGGCGCGCTCGTGGTGCGCGTCGACATCGTCGATCGCCACGTAGACGCGGTAGTCGTCGTCGGCGGGCCGGGACCGCGGCGCCGGCCCCGGGCCGAGCATCACCAGGTCGTCGCCGTACGCCAGCTCGGCGTGGCCGATCGTGCCGTCGGGCAGCTCGTGGGCCTCGCGCACGGTGAAGCCGAACGCGGCACAGAGGAAGTCCACGGCGGCTCGCACGTCGGGATACCGCAGGACCGGATAGACGCTTCGCATGCCCGTCAGTCTGCCGCCGGCGCGGTCAGACCGGATTGGACGAATGCGATCCGGGCGCGGTCAGCGCGGCCGGGGTGGCGCCGGCGAACTCGCGGAACTCGCGGATCAGGTGCGACTGGTCGCAGTAGCCCCACCGGGCGGCCCGCTCCGCCCACCCGGCGTCGTCCGGCACTGCGGCGTCCGCGGTGAGCAGCGTCCGGCCCAGGCTCGCGTACGCCCGCTCGAAGCGCAGCAGGCGGGCGACGGTCTTCGGCGGCAGGCCGAACTCCCGCCGGAACCGGACCGACAGGTGACGGCGGGACCAGCCCACTTCCCCGGCGAGCGCGGCCACGCCGACCGCTCCCCCGCTGCCGTCCAGGCGCCGCCAGGCCGCCAGCAGGTGCGGGTCCACCGGCGCGGTCGACGCCAGCCGCGCGACCAGGGCCGCGTCGAGCCGGGCGAAGCGTTCCGGCCAGCCCGGCTCGCCGGCCAGCTCGTCGCGCAGCCGGGCCAGCCAGCCCGCAACCGCGTCGACCGGCACCGCCCGGTTGGTCAGCTCGGCCAGCGGCAGCCCGAGCAGGCGGCGGGCCGCCGGGGCGGTCAGCAGCACCTGCACGCCGGTGCCGGTCCCGGCCGTCCGGGTGGCGCACCAGCCGTCGAACGGACCGGCCAGGAAGGCGTTGGCGGCGTACGCGCCGCGGCCGGGAGCACGCGGGTCGGTCACGTCCAGCGGGTCGCCCCAGCCGAGGATCAGCACGACGAACGCGCCCGCCGCCTCCCGGCGCACGAGCGGGACGGGCGCGTCCTCCCGGTAGCCGAGGTAGCGGTCCACCCACTGGCGCAGTCGCGGGTCGGGGCGCCCGATGACGGCCTCGGTCAGCATCGCGCCGCCCCGGCCGTCGCGCCGGTCACCGGACCCCTGCGGCGTCCATCCCGCGCAGTTCCTTCTTGAGGTCGGCGACCTCGTCGCGGATCCGCGCGGCCAGCTCGAACTGCAGCTCGCGCGCGGCGGCGAGCATCTGGTCGTTGAGCTCCTGGATGAGGTTGGCCAGGTCGGCCCGGGCCATCCCCTCGCGCGACGGGGTCGCGGCGGCGCCCCGGCGGCTGCGCGTCTCCTTGACCGGCGCCTTGCCCCGGGACAACTGCCGCACGGCCCCGCCGACGTTGCTGTTCTCGGTGTCCTCCGCCTCGCGGTAGATGTCGTCGAGGATGTCGTGGATCTTCTTGCGCAGCGGCTCCGGGCTGATGCCGTTCGCCTCGTTGTGCGCGATCTGCTTGGCCCGGCGCCGGTTGGTCTCGTCGATCGCGCTCGCCATCGACGGGGTGATCTTGTCGGCGTACATGTGGACCTGGCCGGAGACGTTACGGGCCGCGCGGCCGATGGTCTGGATCAGCGACCGGCCGCTGCGCAGGAAGCCCTCCTTGTCGGCGTCGAGGATCGCCACGAGCGAGACCTCGGGCAGGTCGAGGCCCTCCCGGAGCAGGTTGATGCCGACGAGCACGTCGTAGTCGCCCTTGCGCAGCTCGCGCAGCAGCTCGACGCGGCGCAGCGTGTCGACCTCGGAGTGCAGGTAGCGCACCCGGATGCCGTTCTCCAGCAGGTAGTCGGAGAGGTCCTCGGCCATCTTCTTGGTCAGCGTGGTGACGAGCACCCGCTCGTCGCGCTCGGTACGCAGCTTGATCTCGTGCATGAGGTCGTCGATCTGCCCCTTGGTCGGCTTGACCACCACCTCGGGGTCGATCAGGCCGGTGGGCCGGATCACCTGCTCGACGAACTCGCCCTGCGCCTGCTCCAGCTCCCACGGGCCGGGGGTCGCGGAGAGGAAGACCATCTGGCCCACCCGCTCCAGGAACTCGTCGAAGCGCAGCGGCCGGTTGTCAGCCGCGCTGGGGAGCCGGAAACCGTGGTCGATGAGCATCCGCTTACGGGAGGCGTCGCCCTCGTACATGCCGCCGATCTGCGGGATCGTCACGTGCGACTCGTCGACCACGGTGAGGAAGTCGTCGGGGAAGTAGTCGAGCAGACAGTGCGGCGGGCTGCCCGGCAGCCGGCCGTCGATGTGCATGGAGTAGTTCTCGATGCCGGAGCAGAAGCCCACCTGGCGCATCATCTCGATGTCGTAGGTGGTGCGCATGCGCAGCCGCTGGGCCTCCAGCAGCTTGCCCTGCCGTTCCAGCTCGGCCAGCCGCTCACCCAGCTCGGCCTCGATGTCGCGGATCGCCCGCTCCATCCGCTCGGGACCGGCGGCGTAGTGCGTGGCCGGGAAGATCATCAGGCTGTCGACCTCGCGGACCACGTCACCGGTCAGCGGGTTGAGGTAGTAGAGCTTCTCGATCTCGTCACCGAACAGCTCGATCCGGACCGCCAGTTCCTCGTACGCCGGGATGATCTCCAGCGTGTCGCCGCGGACCCGGAACGTGCCGCGCTGGAAGGCCATGTCGTTGCGCGTGTACTGGATGTCGACCAGCCGGCGCAGCAACTGGTCGCGGTCCAGCTCCTGCCCGACCTTGACCCGCACGGCCCGGTCGAGGTATTCCTCCGGCGTGCCCAGGCCGTAGATCGCCGACACGGTGGCGACCACGATGACGTCCCGCCGGGTGAGCAGCGACATCGTGGCCGAGTGCCGCAGCCGCTCGACCTCCTCGTTGATCGAGGAGTCCTTCTCGATGTAGGTGTCGGTCTGCGGGATGTACGCCTCGGGCTGGTAGTAGTCGTAGTAGGAGACGAAGTATTCGACCGCGTTCTGCGGCAGCAGCTCGCCGAACTCCTTCGCGAGCTGGGCGGCGAGGGTCTTGTTGGGGGCGAGCACCAGGGTCGGCCGCTGGAGGCGCTCGACCAGCCACGCCGTGGTGGCGCTCTTGCCCGTGCCGGTCGCGCCGAGCAGCACCGTGTTGCGGTCGCCGCGCCGCACGCGACGCTCAAGCTCGTCGATGGCAGCCGGCTGGTCACCGGCCGGCTGGAACTCACTGACGACCTGGAAGCGGCCGTCGAGCCGGGGAATGTCGAGCGCCATGACACCAACGGTACGCCCGCGGTCCGACACTTCCGGCCACGACCACGGACCGTCCCTGATCGGCTTCGATATTCCCATTGTGTGGCTCATCTCACCGGTCTACCCTCGTACCGTAGGCCGCTCGCGGCGGCCGACCGGGCAGGTGATCGCCCCTCGCGGGCCGGTCGCCCCCGGCGCCAGGGCCGCAGCACCCGGGACGACCGGCGTGCGCGCCGACGGTGGTCGCGCGCAGCGCTGACCGGCCGCCGCGAGCGCCCCTGCTCGTCACCGAAACCCCGCTCTCGCGTTCTCCACTCGTGGGGACCTCTCCCGAGCGCCGGCCGCGACGCGAGCCCGACACCGGCACGCCCCCGCCCGCCGACGAGCCGGGCCGCCAGCGCGGCGCGAGCCGCCCGCACCGGCTCTCCGCGCGTGGCGACGGCGACCAGGCCGTCCCCCGGGAACCGGGCCGGGGTCACCGTCGCGGCCGCACCAGCACACCGACCCGGCCCGCCACGGTGGCCGGCCGGCGCCGCCGCGCCGACCCGCTCGCCGGCCGCCGTCCCACGCTCACCACCCGGCCGGGCAGCGACCCGGAACTGGACGGCGCCGACGACCCGCCGGACGGGCCGGACCGGCGCCGGATCGCGCTCGCCGCGCTCGTGGCAGCCGCCGCGATCTCCGCCGCGACGCTCGTCGCCGGCCTGCTGACCTGGGCACCCCACCGGGCCGACGAGACCGGTACGGCACGCCCGCTCACCGCCGCCGAAGCCGACCGGGTGGCCGCGCTGCGGGTCACCAACCTGCGCGACGTACGCGCCGGCGTCCGGGTCACCGTCGGGGCCGACGCCGCCCGTACCGAACTGGTCGGCTGGGTCGACTGGGCCCGCCCCCTGGTCTACCTGGACGTCGGCGGCCCGGGCGCGGGCGCCGACCGGGGCCTGGTCCAGGCCACCGCGTCCGCGCTGCTGGTGCGGCCCGACCCCGGCGCGCTCCCCACCCCGGCCCGGCCCCCGCTGGTGCCGCCGGCGGACCGGTGGCGGATGCGGGAGGCGGCCGGCGGGCACGGCCTGGGCGCGGTACGCGACCTGCTGATCGGGCTCGGCGCCGACCGGGTCGACCGGCCCGCCACCGACGGCCGGTGGCTGCGCGACGACCGGGTCGGCGGAGTCCCGGTGGACGTGCTCCAGGCGCCCCTCGCACCGGCTGGTGACCCGCCGCCGACGCTGTGGGTGGACGCGGACGCCCGGCTGCACCGGCTCACCGGGCGGCTGGCCGACGGCACACCCGTCACCGTCGACCTGACCCGCGCCGACCGGCCTACCGTGCACCCGGTGGACGTCCTCGGCGGACCGCCCGGGCAGCCCCGGGCGCTCACCGACGACGAGGCCGCCCGGCTGGCCGCGCTGCCCGCCCGGCTCCGGGCCCTGCGCGGCACGACGGTGGCGGTGGACGCTCCGCTCGCCCCGTCGGCCGACCTGCGGGCCACCGGCACGGTGAACTGGACGACGCCGTCGGCGTACGTCACGGTGATCGAGGAGGGCAGCGGCCGGCGTACCCTCCGCTGGGCCCGGCCGGGACGGATGGCGCAGGTGCAGCGCTCCCCCGACGGACCCGCGACGCCCCCGACGCCGGTGCCGGCCGCGCTGCTCGCGGCCCCCGCGCGTCCGCCGGGCGACGACCTGGACCGGCTGCTCGACGCGGCACTGCGGGCGGCCCGGCGCCCGCCGGCCGGTGACGTCGTCCGCGTTCGGGAGGACCGCTCGGGCGACCGGACGGTCGACGTGTTCGAGCTGCCGGGCGGCCGCCGCCTGTGGCTGGACCGCGGTGGTCTGCCGCGCCGGATGGAACTGCGGACCGGGCCGGGCGTGTGGATCCGGCTCGACCTCACCCCGGGGCGCGCGGCGGGCAGCGGCGGGTCGTCGGCCTAGCGTCGCGCTGAACGGGCCGCGTTCGCGGGACGGCCCGTCAGGGCCGCCAGCCGGTCTGCTCGGCCCACTCCTCGGCGCGCAGGTGCTCCTCGTCGAACCAGGGATCGGTCACAGTGCCCCACGCGGCGTGCTCCGGCGCGGCCGCCGCCAGATCCCGCTTCACCTGGAGGTAGTCGGCCCGCCGTGCCGGGTCGGCACGCAGGTGGTCGCGCATCAGCAGCGCGTACCGCCAGCCGGGCGAACCGGCCTCCCGCAGGTGCAGGCGCACCGGACGCCCCGGGTCCGCACCGCCGTGCAGCCGCTTGGCCCAGCGCACCGGTTCCGGCTGTCGCGGCGCGTCCCACCAGTCGCCCGGCAGCCGCGGGAACCCGGCCTCGGCCAGCCGCTGCGCGAGCGGCCCGTCCGCCTCGTCGAGCGAGGACACCGTCACCTGGATGTCGATCACGTCGGGCGCGGCGAGCCCGGGCACGGCGGTCGAGCCGACGTGGTCGACCCGGATGTCACCGCCGGCGGCGTGGCGGATCCGGGTGGCGAGCCGGGCGTACTGCTCGGGCCAGGTCGGGTCCGGCGCGGCGAGCGCCACCGGGTCGGGCGGGACGGCGCGGCGCTCGCGGACGTTGCGCTCGTAGGGCAGCAGGCGGTCGCGCCACAGGGCGTCCACCGCGCCGTGCAGCTCGGAGAGCGTGCCGTCGTTGGTGAGCAGCACGTCCGCGACCGCGCGGCGGGTGGCGTCGTCGGCCTGCGCGGCGATGCGCCGCTGCGCCTCCGCCGCGGCCATCCCCCGGTCGCGGGTCAGCCGGGCCATCCGGGTCGGCACGGCCGTCTGCACCACGACCACCAGGTGGTACGTCGGCGCGAGTCCCACCTCGACCAGCAGCGGTACGTCGTTCACGACGATCGCGTCGGCGGGAGCGGCGGCGACCAGTTCGGCGCTGCGCGCGCGTACCCGCGGATGGGTGATCCCTTCGAGCGTGCGGCGGGCGGCCTCGTCGCCGAAGACCAGCGCGCCGAGGGCGGCCCGGTCCAGCGCCCCGTCGGCGTCCAGGACCTTGTCGGAGAAGGCGGCGACCACCTCGGCCAGCCCGTCGGTGCCGGGCGCGACGACCTCCCGGGCGATGCGGTCCGAGTCGACGATCACCGCGCCCAGCGCGGCGAGACGGCTCGCCACCGCACTCTTGCCCGATCCGATTCCGCCGGTCAGCCCCACCTTCAGCACCCGGACAGTCAACCGGATCCGGTGTCGGCATGCCAAACCGCCCCGGCGTACGACGCGGGCCCCGCCCCCGGCGCTCCGCTGGTGCGGAACGCGGGGACGGGGCCCGTCGTTCAGAGGCAGTCGCCGGTTCGTCCGGTGGGACGAACCCGCGTCAGCGTCCGGTCACTTGCCGCCGGCGAGCTTCTCCCGCAGCGCGGCGAGCGCCTCGTCGGTCGCGAGCGTGCCGGCCGGCTCCTCGGCCTGACGGCTCGGGGCCGAGGTCGAGGTGGTGGTGCCGCTGGTGACGGGCGGAGCCGGGTTGGCAGCGGCCTCGGCGTCGGCGGCGCGGGAGGTCTGCACCTGCTTGGTGTGGGCCTCCCAGCGCTGACGCGCCTCGGCGTACTGCTGCTCCCAGGTCTCGCGCTGCTTGTCGTAGCCCTCGAGCCACTCGCCCGTCTCCGGGTCGAAGCCCTCCGGGTAGATGTAGTTGCCCTGCTCGTCGTACGTCGCGGCCATGCCGTAGAGGGTCGGGTCGAAGTGCTCCTCGCCCTCGACGAAGCCCTCGTTGGCCTGCTTGAGCGACAGCGAGATCCGGCGGCGCTCCAGGTCGATGTCGATGACCTTGACCATGACCTCGGAGCCGACCTGCACGACCTGCTCCGGGATCTCCACGTGGCGCTCGGCCAGCTCGGAGATGTGGACCAGGCCCTCGATGCCGTCGTCCACCCGGACGAACGCGCCGAACGGCACCAGCTTGGTGACCTTACCCGGCACGATCTGCTGGATCGCGTGGGTGCGGGCGAACTGACGCCACGGGTCCTCCTGCGTCGCCTTGAGCGACAGCGAGACCCGCTCGCGGTCCAGGTCGACGTCCAGGACCTCGACCTCGACCTCCTGGCCCACCTCGACGACCTCGGACGGGTGGTCGATGTGCTTCCAGGACAGCTCGGAGACGTGCACGAGGCCGTCCACGCCGCCCAGGTCGACGAACGCGCCGAAGTTGACGATCGAGGAGACGACGCCCTTGCGGACCTGCCCCTTCTGGAGCTTGTTGAGGAACTCGGTGCGCACCTCGGACTGCGTCTGCTCCAGCCAGGCACGGCGGGACAGGACCACGTTGTTGCGGTTCTTGTCCAGCTCGATGATCTTGGCTTCGAGCTCGCGGCCGACGTACGGCTGCAGGTCACGCACACGCCGCATCTCGACGAGCGACGCGGGCAGGAAGCCACGCAGGCCGATGTCGAGGATGAGACCACCCTTGACGACCTCGATGACCGAGCCGCGGACGACGCCGTCCTCGTCCTTGATCTTCTCGATCGTGCCCCAGGCCCGCTCGTACTGCGCCCGCTTCTTGGAGAGGATCAGCCGACCCTCCTTGTCCTCCTTCTGGAGGACGAGGGCCTCGATGTGGTCGCCCACCGAAACGACCTCGGCCGGGTCCACGTCGTGCTTGATCGACAGCTCCCGAGAGGGGATGACACCCTCGGTCTTGTAGCCGATGTCGAGCAGGACCTCGTCCCGATCGACCTTGACGACGGTGCCTTCGACAATGTCGCCGTCGTTGAAGTACTTGATGGTCTCGTCGATCGCGGCGAGGAAAGCTTCCTCAGAGCCGAGGTCGTCGTGGGTGACCTTGTTGGCGCTCGAGGTGGCCTCGATGCTGCTCGTCATGTGGGCGGTTGCTCCGGTCGGATGGGTTGTCACAGCGGGCATGGGTGTCGCAGTGACTCTTCCGCGCCAGCGGATCCGTCGCCGGGCACACCGAACGATCGACGCGAGAAGATCATTAGTGGCTCCGGTGACCGCGCACCTGCTCCCTGCCGAGGCACACGATCCGCGAGCGCATCGTCTAGCCTACCCGCTGCATTACCACAGCGTGCAAGCCCTCCCGGGTCCGTGCGAACTCATCCGCTGCGAAAGCGGAGATTTTGCTCGGTAAGGTGCCACAGCTGTCTCGTCCGTCACACCGGCCCCAACCGCCACCCCACCCGACCGGCCCGGCGCCGCCGGACCTAGCGTGGACGGGTGGACGACGACAGGGTGACCCGCCGACGGGTCGACGCCGGCGAGATCCGCCGCGCCAACCGCGGATGGTGGGACACCGACGCCGACGCGTACCAGGCCGAGCACGGCGCGTTCCTCGGCGACGCCGACTTCGTCTGGTGCCCCGAGGGGCTGCGCGAGGCCGACGCCCGGCTGCTCGGCGACGTGACCGGCCGGCGCATCCTCGAACTCGGCGCCGGAGCGGCCGCCGCCGCCCGCTGGCTCGCCGCCCAGGGCGCCCGGCCGATCGCGCTGGACCTGTCCGCCGGCATGCTGCGGCACGCCGCCGAGGCCGCCGACCGCACCGGGGTACGCGTGCCGCTGGTGCAGGCCGACGCGCTCGCCCTGCCGTTCGCCGACGCCGCGTTCGACGCCGTCTGCACCGCGTTCGGCGCGATCCCGTTCGTGGACGACTCGGCGGCGGCGATGCGCGAGGTGGCGAGGGTGCTGCGCCCCGGCGGCCGGTGGGTCTTCTCGGTCACCCACCCGATGCGCTGGATCTTCCTGGACGACCCGGGCGAGGGCGGGCTGACCGCCGTGCACTCGTACTTCGACCGCTCCCCCTACGTCGAGCAGGACGAGCACGGCGTGGCCACGTACGTCGAGCAGCACCGCACCCTGGGCGACCGGATCCGGGAGCTGGTCGGCGCCGGTTTCCGCCTGCTGGACCTGGTGGAACCGGAGTGGCCGGCCGGGCACGAGGGGATCTGGGGCCAGTGGAGCCCGCTGCGCGGCCGGCTGTTCCCCGGCACCGCCATCTTCGTCGCCGAGAAGCCGACGGACTGAGCGCGTCGCACGTCCGGTGCGACACGGGCTCCGCACCCGGCGGTACGCTCGCCGCATGAGCGCCGAGCCCATCCCGGCATCACCCGGCCCCTGGTGTCCGGACCCGATGCGGCAGCAGCGTGCGGACTACACGCTGGAGGATCTGCTCACCCTGCCGGACGACGCCCCCCGCTCGGCCCGGGCGGCGAGCGGCAGTACGAACTGGTGGACGACGGCAGCGAGGTGATCGAGCTGCCCGAGCCCTTCGCGATCAAGCTGCCGATCGCGGAGATCCGGCCCTGACGACGCCGTTACTCGGTATCCACTCCGGGTAACCGGGCGGCATGGCCGAGAAAGAGTCCCACGCCGGGGACCACGTCTCCTGGGCCAGCCACAGCGGCCGGGCGTACGGCGTCGTCAAGGAGAAGCTGACCGAGCGCACCCACGTACGCGGGCACACCGTGAACGCCTCACCGGAGCAGCCGCAGTACCGGATCACCAACGACGACTCGGGCCGCGACGTCGCCCACCGGCCGGAGGTGCTTCGCCATGAGTCGCGCTGAGGATCCGCAGCAGACGTACCGGGAGTTCACCGACGCGGTGAACATGAAGCCGGGCGAACTGTCCCGCTGGCTGGAGAGCGAGGAGTCCAAACACGTCGGCTGGCACAAGAAGGGCACCCAGGGCGGCGAGTCGGTCGGCCACGACTCCGGCCGGCGCATCGTCGACCTGCTGCGCCGCAAGCGCGCCGACCTCACCGCCGCCGACTACAAGCACATGCGCAAGGTGATCGGGTACGTGCACCGGCACCTGGCGCAACGTCCCGCGGGTGACGTCCGGGACACCAGGTGGCGCTGGTCGCTGATGAACTGGGGCCACGACCCGCTCAAGGGCTGAGCCGGCCGGTCCGTTCGCCGGGCGTTGGTACCGTGCCGGCGATGACGACAGACGTATCGATCGCCGGCCGTCATCCCCGCGCCGGGCGGGTGGTCCTCGTGGCCGGCCTCGGCCTGATCGCCGTCGCGGCAGTCTTCCTGGTGGCGACCGGCAACACCGGCGTCAGGTACAGCGCCGACCACGACGGCACCGTGCCGATGTGGAGCCGCTGGATACCGGCGCTGGCCGCGATCGCGCTGATCCGCCTGATCCCGCCCGCGCCCGACCCGAGGTGGCCGGACCCGGTAGCGCCGTACCGTGAGGCGGTGCCGCTGCTGCTGGCCGGGATCGCGTTCGCCGCCGTCATGCCGCTGCTGGGGGGCGAACCCGCGTACACCGTGTGGAAGCTCGCGCTGCTGCTCGGCGTACCCCTTGTGGTGTTCCTGGCCGCGCGCCGCCTGCCGCCACGGTGGCGGCCGGGGCCGGCCCCGGCGGACGCCGCTCACCGGTGGGGTCCGGCGCTGCCGGTGGCGGTGTGGCTGGTGCTCAGCTACGCGACGCCCTTGTCCGTGCCGGCGAGCGACTGGGGGCGGACCGTCACGCCGGTCGAGCTGGTCGTCACGCTGCTTGTGGCCTTCGCGGTGAACGCGCTGCTGGAGGAGGCCTTCTACCGGCGGTGGCTGCAGACCCGGTGGGAGTCGCTGCTGGGGCGCTGGCCGGCGATCGTGCTCGCGTCGCTGGTGTGGGCGGCCTGGCACGTGGCCATCCAGGGCAGCGGCCGGCCCGCCGTCGACCTGGCGTCGGTGGTCGTCAACCACGGCGCGCTCGGGCTGTTCCTCGGCTACCTGTGGTCGCGGTACCGCCGGATGTGGCCGCTGCTCGTGGTGCACGGCGCGGTCAACGCGATGCCGGTCCTGCTCGGTCTCTGACCGGTCCGCTTGACCCTGCCGCAGGCGGCAGGGTCGGACGATGCCGGCATGGAACGCCGCACGCCACGCGTCGCCGTGGTCACCGGTGCGGGGACCGGCATCGGCCGGGCCACCGCACGCTCCCTCGCCACCTCCGGGTACGCAGTGGTCGCGGTCGGCCGGCGCGCCGCGCCGCTGGCGGAGACCGCCGCCGGCCGGCCGGGTATCGCCCCGCTGACGGCCGACGTCACCGCTCCCGACGGGCCGGACCGGGTCGTCGGCGCCGCGCTCGACCGGTACGGCCGCCTCGACGTCCTGGTCAACAACGCGGGTGTGGCCGGCGGCGGGCCGCTGGCGGAGCTGGACGAGGACGCCGCCCGGCGGCAGCTGGAGACGAACCTGCTCGCGCCGATCCGGCTGGCGCACGCCGCCGTCGAGGCGCTCGCCGCGACCCGTGGCGTGATCGTCAACGTCACCACGTCGGTCGGCCTGCGCGCCTGGCCGGGCAGTTCGGTGTACGCGGCGGGCAAGGCCGCGCTGGACTCGCTGACCCGCAGCTGGGCGGTGGAACTCGCGCCGCTCGGCGTCCGGGTGGTGGCGGTGGCGCCTGGCGCGGTCGACACTCCCATCGGCGAGCACAGTGGCCTCTCCCCCGAGCGGCGCGCGGCGGTACGGGACTGGCAGCTCGCACACACCCCGGCGGGCCGGATCGGCCGGCCGGAGGACGTAGCCTGGGCGATCCGGCGGCTGTGCGAGCCGGAGGCGGACTTCGTCACCGGTGTGGTGCTGCCGGTGGACGGGGGCGCGGTGGTCGCGTGAGAGGACGGTGGGGGCGGTGCGGATCGGCGCGGTGGCGAAGGCGACGGGCTGCACGCCGCGTGCCCTGCGGCACTACGAGGAACACGGGCTCATCGCCTCGGCCCGGGCGGCGAACGGCTATCGCGAGTACGACGACGCGGTCGTCACCCGGGTCCGCAACATCCGTCACCTGCTCGACGCCGGGCTGACGCTGGACGACGTGCGGGTCTTCCTGCCCTGCCTGGACGGGGACGTGGCGTCGGCGCCGCCGTCCCCGGCGGGGCTGCGGGTCGGCCGGGAGCGGCTGGCCGTGCTGGACGCCCGGATCGCGGCCCAGGTGGCCGTCCGGGACCGCCTGGCCGCCGCCCTCCAGGCCGCCGCCCCCGACCCCGCCCTCTCGCCGTCCCCGCCGCCTCTTGCGCGGTGATCAAGGAGTTTGTGTCACTCCCGAGTCCTTTCGGGGACACGAACTCCTTGATCACCGCCGGGGCGGGGTGGCGCGGTGGGGTCAGTGGTCGGCGCTGTTCCAGTCGCGGCCCTCGCCCACCGACACCTCCAGCGGCACCGACAGCGGGTACGCCTCGCCCATCTCCTTGCGCACCAACGCCTCCAGCGCCTCCCGCTCGCCGGGGGCGACCTCGAAGACCAGCTCGTCGTGCACCTGCAACAGCATCCGGGAGCGCAGCCCGGCGTCACGCAGCGCGTTGTCGACGTGCAGCATGGCGACCTTGATGATGTCGGCCGCCGAACCCTGGATCGGGGCGTTGAGCGCCATCCGCTCGGCCATCTCGCGGCGCTGCCGGTTGTCGCTGACCAGGTCGGGCAGGTAGCGGCGGCGCCCCAGGATGGTGGAGGTGTAGCCGTCCTGGCGAGCCCGGGCCACCACCTCCTGGAGGTAGTCGCGGACCCCGCCGAACCCGGCGAAGTAGTTCTCCATCAGCCCGCGCGCCTCCTCGGCGCTGATGCCGAGCTGTTGGGACAGGCCGAACGCGCTGAGCCCGTACGCCAGGCCGTAGTTCATCGCCTTGATCTTGCGGCGCTGGTCGGCGGTCACGTCGCCGACCTCGACCGTGAAGACCGAGGACGCGGTGGCGGCGTGGAAGTCGTGCCCGGAGTTGAACGCCTCGATCAGCGCGTCGTCCGAGGACAGGTGCGCCATGATCCGCATCTCGATCTGGCTGTAGTCGGCGGTGAGCAGGCACTCGTAGCCCTCGCCGACGACGAACGCGCGCCGGATCCGCCGCCCCTCCTCGGTGCGGATCGGGATGTTCTGCAGGTTCGGCTCGGTGGAGGACAGCCGCCCGGTCGCCGCCACGGTCTGGTTGAACGTGGTGTGGATCCGGCCGTCGTCGGAGACCGACTTGAGCAGACCGTCGACAGTCGACTTGAGCTTCGCCACGTCGCGGTGGCGCAGCAGGTGGTGCAGCAGCGGGTGCTCGGTCTGCGCGTAGAGCCACTGGAGCGCGTCGGCGTCGGTGGTGTAGCCGGTCTTGATCCGCTTGGTCTTGGGCAGGCCCAGCTCGGTGAAGAGGATCTCCTGGAGCTGCTTCGGGGAACCGAGGTTGAACTCCCGGCCGACCACCTCGTACGCGCTCTGGGCGGCGGCCTTCACCTCGGCGGCGAAGTGCGCCTCCAGCTCGGAGAGGTAGTCGGTGTCGGCGGCGATGCCGGTGCGCTCCATGGTCGCGAGCACCCGCATCAGCGGCAGCTCCACGCCGGCCATCAGCCGGGCCGACTGCTCGCCGTCGCGGGACAGCTCGGCGTCGATAGCGTCGGCCAGGTCGAGCGTGGCGCGGGCCTGGAGCATGAGGTTCTGCTCGGCCACGCCCTCGTCGCCGAGCCCATCGAGGGTGAGCTGACCGGTCTCCGGCGCGTCGACGCGCAGCTCCCGGTGCAGGTAACGCAGCGCCAGGTCGGTCAGGTCGTAGGAGCGCTGGTCGGGGCGGGCCAGGTAGGCGGCGATCTGCGTGTCGCGGGCGATGCCCTGAAGCTCCCAGCCGTGCGCGGCGAACGCCAGCACCGCCGGCTTGCTGTCGTGCAGCACCTTCGGACGCTCCGCGTCGGCGAGCCACCCGGCCAGCGCGGCCTCGTCGTCGGCGCCCAGGGCGCTCGGGTCGAACCAGGCGCCCGCGCCGGCGGCGGTGGCCAGCGCCATCGCGGTCACCGTGGCGGTGTGCCGGCGGTTGGGGCCGGTGTCGAGCGTGACCGCCAGGCCCACCGGGGCGCCCGCCGGGGCGTGCGTGTCGAGCCAGCCCGCGAGCGCGCCCGGCTCGGTGAGCACCTCGCCGGCCAGGTCGAAGCCCGCCTCGGCCTCCGGCTCGACGGCTTCCAGGTATTGGTAGAGCCGGTCGCGCAGGATGCGGAACTGGAGCGTGTCGAAGACCTGGTGCACGGCTTCGCGGTCCCAGCCCTGCCAGCGGGCGTCCTCGGGGCGGACCGGCAGCTCCAGATCGGAGACCAGGCAGTTGATCTCGTAGTTGCGGATCACGTCGGCCAGCCGCTCGCGCAGGCTGTCGCCGGCCTTGCCCTTGATCTCGTCGGCGCGGGCCACCACGCCCTCGACGCCGCCGTACAGGTTGATCCACTTGGCCGCGGTCTTCGGGCCGACACCCGGTACGCCCGGCAGGTTGTCGCTGGTCTCGCCGACCAGCGCGGCCAGGTCGCGGTAGCGGTCCGGGGTGACGCCGTACTTCGCCTCGACCGCGGCCGGGTCCATCCGGGCCAGGTCGGAGACGCCCTTGCGCGGGTAGAGCACTGTCACCTGCTCGCCGACGAGCTGGAACGCGTCCCGGTCGCCGGTGGTGATCAGCACGTCCATGCCCTGGTCGCGGGCCTGGCAGGCGAGCGTGGCGATGACGTCGTCGGCCTCGTAGCCCTCCTTCTCGACCACCGGCACGCGCAGCGCGGCGAGGACCTCCTTGACCAGGCTGACCTGGCCCTTGAAGTCGGTGGGGGTCTCGCTGCGGCCGGCCTTGTACTCGGAGTACTTCTCGGTGCGGAAGGATCGGCGGGAGACGTCGAACGCCACGACGATGTGCGTCGGCTGCTCGTCGCGCAGCACGTTGATCAGCATCGAGGTGAAGCCGTAGACGGCGTTGGTCGGCTGCCCCGTGGTGGTGGAGAAGTTCTCCACAGGCAGGGCGAAGAAAGCCCGGTATGCCAGGGAATGTCCGTCGACGAGGAGCAGGCGCGGCGTCGTAGCTGTCACGGCTGCGACTCTAGTCCGTACGCCCGACAACTCCGGCCTCCGGTGCGGCGCGCGCCGCACCGGAGGCCGAGGTCAGAGAACCTTGGCCAGGAACGCCTTGGTCCGCTCGTGCTTCGGCGCCGAGATCACCTCGCGCGGGTCACCCTGCTCGACCACCACGCCGCCGTCCATGAACACGAGGTGGTCGCCCACCTCGCGGGCGAAGCCGATCTCGTGGGTCACCACGATCATCGTCATGCCGTCGCGGGCCAGGTCCTTCATCGTGTCCAGCACCTCGCCCACCAGCTCCGGGTCGAGCGCGCTGGTCGGCTCGTCGAACAGCATCAGCTTCGGCCGCATGGCCAGCGCCCGGGCGATCGCCACCCGCTGCTGCTGGCCGCCGGAGAGCTGACCGGGGTACGCGCCGAGCTTGTCGCCCAGTCCCACCCGGTCTAGCAGCTGCGCGGCGTGTTCCCGGGCCTGCGCCTTCTTCGCCTGGCGCAGCAGCACCGGCGCCTCCATGACGTTCTGCAGCACCGTCATGTGCGGGAACAGGTTGAACCGCTGGAACACCATGCCGATGGCACGGCGCTGCGCGGCCACGTCCTTGTCCCGCATCTCGTACAGCTTGCCGCCGCGCTCCCGGTAGCCGATCAGGTCGCCGTCGACCCAGATCCGGCCGGCGTCGATCTTCTCCAGATGGTTGATGCAGCGCAGGAACGTCGACTTGCCGGAGCCGGAGGGCCCGAGCAGGCAGCACACCTCACCGGCGCGGACCTCCAGGTCGATGCCCTTGAGCACCTCCAGCGGCCCGAACGACTTGTGCACCTGCTCGGCCCGCACCATCAGGCCGGACCCGGCCCTGGGCGCGGTGGCCTGCGCGGGCACGATCAGCTCGGTCACTTCACCACCCCCGCGCCGCCACCGGCCTCGGCAGTCATCCCTCGCAGCTTCAGCCGGGCCCGCCCGGTGACGCCGTATCCCTTGCCGAAGTGGCGCTCCAGGTAGTACTGGCCGACGAGCAGGATGCTGGTCAGGAACAGGTACCACAGGCACGCCGCGACGTACATCGGGAAGATCTGGAACGTCCGTTTGCCGACGGCGTCGAGCTGGAAGAACAGCTCCACGCTCACCGGCACGTAGAGCAACAGGGACGTGTCCTTGAGCATGGCGATGGTCTCGTTGCCGGTCGGCGGGATGATCACCCGCATCGCCTGCGGCAGCACCACCCGGCGCAGTAGCTGGGCACGGCTCAGGCCGAGTGCCTGAGCGGCCTCGGTCTGGCCGGGATCGACCGACTGGATGCCGGCCCGGACGATCTCCGCCATGTACGCGGCCTCGGAGAGCGCGAGGCCGAGCAGACCAGCCATGAAGCCGGTGAGGATGTCACGGGAGGAGAACCCGAACAGCCGCAGTTGCAGGTTGTCGATGCCGAACAGCTGACCGATCTGGGTGTCGAACGGCACCCCGAACTCGACCCGGCTCCACAGGATGCCGATGTTGCCGAAGACGGCCAGCAGGACCAGCCGGGGCACGGCCCGGAAGAACCAGGTGTAGAGCCAGGCCACGCCGCGCAGGATCGGGTTGTCCGACAGCCGCATCACCGCGATCACCACGCCGAGCGTGACGCCGATGAGCATCGCGCTGACGGTCATCAGCACGGTGCCGCGCAGCAGGCCCTCGATGATCGGCGGCCGGAACATCTTGTCGACCATGAAGGACCAGTTGAAGGCCTCGTTGGTCACCAGCAGGTGGACGAACATCGCGGCCAGGACGGAGAGCACCGCCACGGCGACCCATCGTCCGGGGTGCCGCACGGGCACGGCCTTGATCGGTTCCGGCCGTGCCCGCGCGGTTGTCGCTTCCTCGGTGGTCATGTCGTCACGGGTTGATCGCGGGGTCCGTGATCGCGCCGTCTCCCACCTTCCACTTGTCGAGCACCTGCTTGTACGAGCCGTCGGCGATCACGGCCTTGGTGGCGTCCCGCACCGCCTCGGCCAGCTGCGTCTGCTCCTTGGCCAGCACGTAGCCGTACGGCGCCGCCTCGTACTGCTTGTCCAGCAGCTCCAGGGCGTCGTTGGACTGCGTCACCGCGTACACGCCGACCGGGTAGTCGGCGAGCATCGCGTCGTCCTTGCCGGACACGACGGCGGCAGTGGCGGCGTCCTGGCCCGGGAACTGGTCGACGGTGATCGCCGGCTTGCCGGCGTCGGTGCACGCCTTGGAGCGCTTCTGGATGTCCTCGACCTGGACCGTGTCCTTCTGCACCGCGATCTTCTTGCCGCAGGCGTTGTCCAGCGCGATCCCGGCCGGGTTGCCCTTCTTGGTCACCCACTGCGTGCCGACCTGGAAGTAGCTGACCATGTTGGCCTGGCCCTTGCGGTCGTCGTTGATGGTGAACGACGAGACGCCCGCCTCGTACTTGCCCGAGTTGACGCCGTTGATGATGTCGCCGAACGGCGCCGAGACGAACTCCGCCTTGAGGCCCAGCTTGGCCGCCACCGCGGTGAACAGCTCGACGTCGAAGCCGATCACGGTCTTGCCGTCGTTGTCCAGGAACTCCGCCGGGGCGTAGGTGGAGTCGGTGCCCACCACGATCTTGCCGTCCGACTTGATCGCGTCCGGGACCTTCGCGGCCAGCGCGGCGTCGACCGACGACGAGACGCTGGGGCCGCCGCCGGGCTGGTCGGTGCTCTCCTCCTCGCCGCACGCGGCGAGGGAGAGCAGCAGGACGGCCGCACCGGCGACGCCGAGCGCCGCCCGCCGTCCGGGGTTGGGGTGGAACATGGCTGTACTCCTTATTGCGAGGGGTCGGCCGGTCAGGCCACGCCGAGGTAGGCCTCTTTGACCGAGGGGTCGTGCAGCAGGTCCGCGCCGGTGCCGCTCTTGACGATCCGGCCGGTCTCCAGCACGTACGCCCGGTGGGCGCGCGCCAGCGCCTGCTGGGCGTTCTGCTCCACCAGCAGGATGGTGGTGCCCTGCTGGTTGATCTCCGTGATGATCGTGAAGATCTGCTGGATCAGCATCGGCGCGAGACCCATCGACGGCTCGTCGAGCAGCAGCAGCTTCGGCCGGCTCATCAGCGCCCGGCCGACCGCGAGCATCTGCTGCTCGCCGCCGGAGAGCGTGCCGCCGGCCTGCTTACGCCGCTCGGCCAGCCGCGGGAACAGCTCCAGCACCCGGGCCAGGTCCTGCGCGATGCCGGCCTTGTCGCGCCGGGTGTACGCGCCCATGTCGAGGTTCTCCAGCACCGACATGCCGGGGAAGATGCCCCGGCCCTCGGGCGCCTGGCACAGCCCGCGCCGGACCCGCAGGTCGGCCCGGAGCTTGGTGATGTCCTCACCGGCAAACTTGATCTTGCCGGAGGCGACCGGCCGGATGCCGGAGATCGCCCGCATGGTGGTGGACTTGCCGGCGCCGTTCGCGCCGATCAGCGCGACGATCTCCCCCTCGTCCACGGTCAGGCTGATGCCGTGCAGCGCCTGGATCCGCCCGTAGAGCAGGCTCACGTCCTCGATCTCAAGCAGCATCGTCCGGCACCCCCAGGTACGCCGCGACCACCTTCGGGTTGTCCCGCACCTCGGCGGGCAGCCCTTCGGCGATCTTCTTTCCGAACTCCAGGACCACGATCCGGTCGGTCACGCCCATCACCAGGCGCATGTCGTGCTCGATCAGCAGCACCGTCACGCCCTGGTCCCGGATCTGCCGGATGAGCTGGAGCAGCTCCTCCTTCTCCGCCGGGTTGAAGCCGGCGGCCGGCTCGTCCAGGCAGAGCAGCTTCGGGTCGGTGGCCAGCGCGCGGGCGATCTCCAACCGCCGCTGCTCGCCGTAGGACAGGTTGCGGGCGAACTCGTGCATCCGGTTGCGGATGCCGACGAACTCCAGCAGGCGCTCGGCCTTCTCCCGGCCCTCGCGCTCCTCCTTCCAGTGCCGCGGCAGGCGCAGCAGGGCGGAGATCACGCTGGTCTTGTGGTGCGCGTCCGCGCCGACCTGGACGTTCTCCAGCGCGGTCATCTCCGGGAAGAGACGGATGTTCTGGAACGTACGGGCCATGCCCATCCGGGTGATCTGGTGGCGCTTCTTGCCACTGATCTTCTGGCCCAGGAACCGGATCTGCCCCTCGGTGGGCTGGTAGATGCCGGTCATCGCGTTGAAGCAGGTGGTCTTGCCGGCGCCGTTCGGGCCGATCAGACCGAGGATCTCACCCTTGTAGAGGGTGAAGTCCACGTCGTTGAGGGCCACCACGCCGCCGAAGCGCAGCGTGACGTGGTCGACCTCCAGCAACGGCTCCCGCTTGCCGACCGCCTCGACGGCGGGGGCCGCCGCCTGGACCGGAACCTTCGGGTTCTGCTCGGTGTCACTCACCGACGATCACCTCCTTGCGGCGGTCCTTGAACTCCGCCGCTCGTCGCCGGTTCGGGATCAGGCCCTGCGGCCGGAAGATCATCATCACCACGAGCACCAGACCGAAGAAGAGGAACCGGTACTCGTACAGCTCGATGCCGAACAGCTCGATGCCACGGAACCGCTCGATCATGTACGCCACCAGGCCGCCGCCGACGATCGCGCCGACGATGTTGCCCGAGCCGCCGAAGATGACAGCGGCCAGGATGATGATCGAGTTGAGCAGCTCGAAGTTCTGCGAGTTGACGAAGTTCTGCTTACCGGCGAACAGTGCGCCGGCCAGGCCGGCGATGGCCGCGCCGGAGGCGAACGCCCACAGCTTGAACTTGAACGTCGGCACGCCCATGAGCTGGGCGGCGTCCTCGTCCTCGCGGATCGAGATCCAGGCCCGGCCGACCCGGCTGTGGGTCAGGTTCCGCACCCCGATCACCACCAGGATGATCAGCGTGAGCACCAGCCAGTAGTACGGGCGGGCGTCGAGCACGCCGAACCACGGCCGGCCGTCGGCGTACTGGCCGGGCGGGTGCGGGATCTCGCTGAAGCCCCGCTGTCCCCGCAGGAACTCGGAACTGACCGCCGCGATCCGGATCATCTCGGCGAAGCCGAGCGTCACCAGCGCCAGGTAGTCACCACGCAGACGCAGCGTCGGCGTACCCAGCATGACGCCGGAGACCATGGTCAGGGCGATCGCGATCGGCACCACCAGCAGCCACGGCCACAGCGTCTTGAGGTTGCTGCTGGGCGAGGTCAATACCGCGACCGTGTACGCGCCGACGGCGAAGAAGCCGAAGTAGCCGAGGTCGAGCAGGCCGGCGAAGCCGACCACGATGTTGAGCCCGACCGCCAGCAGCACGTAGATCGAGACCGTGAACAGCACCTGGGTGAAGTTCGCCCCGGGCGTCGGGATCGGCCCGAGGTACTGGTAGAACTCCTTGTTCGGCAGCGCGTAGAAGAACGCGATGACCGCGGCGAGCAGCACCCAGCGCACCCAGCGCGGTGCGTGACGCCAGCGCTCCGAGATCGCGTGCCGGCCCTGCCGCAGCTTGTCCGCCGCCGTCTCCCGCCGCTCCGGCGGGTCGATGGTGGTCGTCATGCGCGTGCCCTCCCCAGTGATTCGCCGAGCAGACCGGTCGGCCGGAACATCAGCAGCACGACGAGCACCGCGAACGCGGCGAAGTCCTTCCACTGACTGCCGAACAGACCCGAGGCGTAGTTCTCCACGACGCCGAGCAGCAGGCCGCCGATCAGCGCGCCGCGCAGGTTGCCGATACCACCGAGCACCGCCGCGGTGAACGCCTTGAGACCCAGCAGGAAGCCGACGCTGTAGGTGAGCGTCTGGATCCGCACGTCGTAGAGCAGGCCCGCGACACCGGCCATGGTGCCACCGGCGATGAAGACCATCAGGATGATGCGGTCCTTGTTGACGCCCATCAGGGCCGCCGTGTTGGCGTCCTGCGCGACCGCACGGATGCCGCGGCCGGTACGGCTGCGGTTGATGAACTGGTCCAGCGCGAACATCATCACCAGCGCGGAGCCGACCGTGAGCAGCTGCACCGCGTCGATCGGCACCCCGGCGATGTGGAACAGCGGCTCGGAGCTGACCAGCCGGGGCGCACCCTCCGGCAGACGCCGCGTGTAGACGCCGAACGCCTCGGAGATCGCGATCGAGGCGCCGATCGCGGTGATGAGGAACGCCAGCGGCGGCGCGTTGCGCTTCCGCAGCGGCCGGTACGCCACCCGTTCGATCACCGTCGCGGTGCCCGCCGAGGCGATGGCCGCCACGATCATCGCCACCAGCAGGTAGAACAGGATCGAGCCGACGCCGCTGACCTGCGAGTTCTGGTCCAGTCCGAAGCCGTTCCAGGTCCAGATCGCGGCGAACGCGCCGGCGATGAAGACCTCGGAGTGGGCGAAGTTGATAAGCCTGAGCACGCCGTAGACAAGCGTGTAGCCGAGCGCGACCAGGGCGTAGATGGCGCCCTGCGTCAAGCCGGTCGTGGTGAGTTCCCCGAAGTTGGAGAACAAGCCGTCGAAGTCCAAGGGAGGGACACTCCGTCGCTCAAGAGAAAAAGAGGGTGCGGCCGGGAGCCAGCTCCCGGCCGCACCCGCGATCACAACTCAATCGCCAGCCCAGCGATCGACCGATCAGGACTTGGGGATCTCCTGGTCCGGGACGACCTTGCCGCCCTGCACCTTGAACGCCCAGACCTTGACCTGCGCCGGGTCCAGCTCGCCACCCTCGACGAACTTGTAGGTCGACGCCACGCCCTCGCCGTTGTAGCCCTTGACGAACTCCAGCAGGTCGGCACGGGTGGTCTTACCGGCCTTGATGCCGGCCAGCAGGATGTTCGCCGCGTCGAACGCGGTGTCGCTGTAGGTGCCCGGGTCGGTGCCGTTGAGCGCCTTGAAGTCGGCCGCGAAGGTGCCGCGCGCCTCGGTGGACGGCTGGCAGGGGCAGGTGAGGATGGTGCCCTCGGCAGCCGCCTGGCCGGCGGAGGTGATGTAGGCGCCGTCGTTCACGCCGTCACCGGCGACCAGCGGGGCGGTGACGCCGGCAGCGGTGAGCTGCTTACGGATCAGGCCGGCCTCCTGGTAGTAGCCGCCGTAGAAGACCGCCTTCACGTTGGCGGCCTTGACCTTGGTGACCACACCGGAGAACTCGGTCTGCTTGCCCTCGCCCTGGACCTTGTCGCTGCCCACGACCGCGGGGCCGAGCACCTTCTTGACCTCGTCGGCCAGGCCGGCGCCGTAGGCGGACTGGTCGTCGATGACGTAGACCCGGTCGGCCTTGAGCACGTTCTTCATGTAGACGCCGGCGGCGGGGCCCTGGCTCAGGTCGTTGCCGACCGCACGGAAGAACGTCTTCCAGCCCTTGGTGGCCAGGGTCGGGTTGGTCGCGGAGGGGGTGATGGTGACCAGACCGGCCTCGTTGAACAGCGGGCCGGCGGCCTCGGACTCGCCCGAGTAGGCCGGACCCACGACACCCAGGATCTTGGTGTCGTCGATCGCCTTCTGGGCCAGACCCGGCGCCTGGTCCGGGCTGCCCTGCGAGTCGAGCTCGGCGAGCTCGACCTTGCAGTCCGCGTTCTCCTTGTTGTACTTGTCGACGGCCAGCTTGACGCCGTTCTTCTCGTTGATGCCCAGCGCGGCCGAGCTTCCGGTCAGCGCGCCGAAGAAAGCGATCTTGCTCCCGCAGGCGCTGCCCCCGGAACCCTCATCGTCGCTGCCGCTGGAACAAGCGGTGCCACCGGCGACGAGCGCCAGCATGGCGACCCCGCCGATCACGCGTGCGAGCTTCTGCCTCAAGGCCCGAACCCTCCTCCGTCCATGATCCGAACCACCCGCCGCTGATTGGCCCTTGCGGGGTGGACGAACCAAGACCGTCGTCGCCGGTCTGGGGCGGGACGTTATCCCACCGCGAGCGGTGGCGTAAGACCTGGAAAGCGGGGTTGACCGAACCGTTACACGCCGTGGCGGATTCAAGCCCATCGGCGTAAGAACCGAAGGCGCGCAAAGGCTTTCGCCGACTATTCCTCGGTAACGGGCCAGGCCCTCCCCACCCCCTACCGATCGACGGTCGGCAACGCCCCCCACCAGGCACGGGATACCTTTCCGTCATCGGCGACCACGAGCAGCCGGTCGTCGCGGACGGCCACCGCCAGCGCCGCGTCGCCCCCGTCCGGCACCGGCACCGGCGTGATCACCGGAAGCCACGACGCACCACCGTCACGCGACATCCAGAGCCGTCGCTGAGCCCCGTCCCCGGTCACCGCGACCAGCCGCCCACCGGACGCCGCGAGCGCGTCCACCGACGACACCCCGGGGCCCGCCGAGCCGAACCCGCCGACCCGCCGCCACCCCTGCGCCGCACCCGCCGAACCGGCGGACGGCGAGCCACACTCGCCGCACCCGCGCCACACCCCGAAGCGGTCACCCAGCGGGCCGACCGCCACCGGACCGCCGTCGGCCGGCACCACCCGCTCCGCCGCCCCGGCCGCCCCCGACGGCACCGGCAGGGCCAGCCGCCGCCACACCCGGCCATCCGCCGAGAACCACGACAGCGGCGTCCGGGCCGTACCGCCTGGCGGCAGCAACGACCCCACCACCAGCCAGCCCGACCCCACCGCCGCCACGTCGTACGCCGCCGTCCGGCCCCGGCCGTCGCCGGCCAGCTCCGCGACGCCCTCGCGCAGCACGAACCCCTCGGCATCCGGCGACGTCCACACCGCCGCACCGTCCGCGCGCGACCCGGCGACCAGCCAACCACCCGGACCCGCGGCCAGCCGCGACGCGCTCACCGCGCGCGGACCGCCGAACAACTCGAACGCCGCCGGCACCTCCCGCAACGGCCCGCCCGGACGCCACACCCACGTCCCGGTACGCGGATTGCCGTGCACGCCACCCGTCTTCGCACCCAGCGCCGCCATCCCGTCGGCGCGGCACGCCACCGCGTAGAGCACGTGCTGACGGCCGTAGAACGTCTGACCGCGCACCGGAATCGGTGACCACGTCACGCCGTCCGACGAGGACCACGCCGCCGGCCGGGTCTCCCCCGCCGGATCGACCAGCCCGCCCACCGCGTACCACCGGCCGGCGCACCGCGCGGTGTCGCGCAGGACCGGACGCCCGGTGGCGCCGGCGGGAAGGGCCAGCTCGACGGGCTGCCACTGCGGGCGGACCGGCGCGGGCTCGGGCAGCGGTCGCGGAGTGGCGTGGCAGGCCGACAGGAGCAGCACGGCGGCGACGAGGATCGGCCGGACGCGCGCGGGAGACATGGATCCGATCCTATCGATCGGATGCCTCCCCGGAAGGTCAGGACGCGGGCTGCTCCACCTCGCCGCCGGCGGTCTCGGCGAGGATCCGCTCGGCGACCTCCTTCATGGTCATCCGGTGGTCCATCGCGGTGCGCTGGATCCACTTGAACGCCTGCGGCTCGGTCATCCCGTACGTGGTCATCAGCGCGCCCTTGGCGCGCTCGACGGTCTTGCGGATCTCCAGCCGGTCGGTGAGGCCGGCGACCTCCGACTCCAGCGCGGCGATCTCGGAGTAGCGGGACAGCGCGATCTCCACCGCCGGCACCAGGTCGCTCTTCTGGAACGGCTTGACCAGGTACGCCATCGCGCCCGCCGCCCGCGCCCGCTCCACCAGGTCACGCTGGCTGAACGCGGTCAGGATGATCACCGGGGCGATGCGCGCGCCGGCGATCCGCTCGGCGGCGGCCAGCCCGTCCATGATCGGCATCTTGATGTCGAGGATGACCAGATCCGGCTTGAGTTCCTCGGCGAGCTTGACGGCGGTCTCGCCGTCACCGGCCTCGCCGACCACCTCGTAGCCCTCTTCGACGAGCATCTCGGCCAGGTCCAGCCGGATGAGCGCCTCGTCCTCGGCGATCAGAACGCGCTTGCGCTCGGCGTCCGCCTGCATCTCGCCCACGAGCCACTCCCACCGGTTCGAGCCCGACACCCGCCCTGCCGGGTGTCGCCGCCCCTAGCGTAGTAGGTAACCTATGGCACGACGCGAGAGCGTCGCGCGAGCCTGTCCCCGTATTCCAATCGGTAGAGAAACGGAGCTCAAACCTCCGACAGTGTGGGTTCGAATCCCACCGGGGACACCGAAACTGTCGTACGCGCGTTCGAAGATGTCCGCGTGCATCCACCCGAGATACGCGCGCGAGCACGTCAGGCCTTCCTGTCCGGGGCCACCGTCGCGGAGGCGGCCCGCGCGGTGGGCCTCAACTACCGCACCGTCTGGCACTGGTGCAGGGATCGGCCGGAGCCGAAGCAGCACGGCACCGCGCTGCGGTGTTTCCGCTGCCGCGAGGGTGTCCGCGTTCCGACAGACCCGGCGGCCTACGCCTATCTCCTCGGGCTCTACCTGGGCGACGGGCATCTCGTGACCAGGGCACGGGTGCCGGTGCTCCGGATCTCCTGCAGTGACAGCTGGCCCGGGCTGATCGAGGCGTGCGACGACGCCATGCGACGGGTCCTGGCGGAGAAGGTCCAGCGCGTCCGGCATCCGGGCTGCGTCAGCGTGCAGAGCTACGGCAGGCACTGGCCGTGCCTGTTCCCGCAACACGGGCCCGGTAGGAAGCACCGGCGTCCGATCGTCCTCGCGGACTGGCAGCGCCCCATCGTCGAGGCCCAGGCGGGCGACTTCCTGCGCGGCCTCTTCCACTCCGACGGGTGCCGCTTCGCCAACCGGGTCGTCGTGCGGGGCAAGGAGTACGTCTATCCCCGCTACATGTTCAACAACGAGTCGGCCGACATCATCGGCCTCTGCCAGCAGGCCCTCGACCGGCTCGGCATCGCCTGGCGGATGAACCGCCGCAACTCCTTGTCGGTGGCCCGCCGGGAGGCGGTAGCCGCCCTCGACCGGCACGTCGGCCCGAAGTCGTGACCCGACGACGCCGCGGGCGACCGGCCGCCGTCAGATCCGCGCCAGTGCCCGCGCGAGATCCGCCCGCAGGTCCTCCGGGTCCTCCAGGCCGACCGAGACGCGCAGCAGCCCGCCGCAGGGCTTGGCGTCGCCCTCGACCGGCCGGTGGGTGAGCGACGCCGGGTGCTGGATCAGCGTGTCGACGCCGCCGAGCGACACCGCGTGCGTAATCAGCTCGCAGGCGCCGGCGACCTCGGCCGCGGCGGGCGCGCCGCCGCGTACCTCGAAGGCGAGCAGGCTGCCGGTGCCGGACATCTGGCGGCCGACCAGCCCGGCCGGGTCGTGCAGCGACGGGTGGTGGACGCGCTCGACGGCGGGGTGCCCGGCGAGCCAGGCGGCGAGCTTCTCCGCGCCGGCCTGCTGGGCGCGGACGCGCAGCGGGAGGGTCTGGATGCCGCGGTGCAGCAGGTACGCGCCGAGCGGGTGCAGGACGGCGCCGGTGACGGCGCGGACCTGGCGCAGCCGGGCGGCCCACTCGGGTCCACAGGCGACGACGCCGGCGAGGACGTCGCCGTGGCCGCCGATGCTCTTGGTGGCGCTGTGCAGCACGAGCGCGGCGCCGTGGCGGGCGGGCTGCTGGAGCACCGGGGTGGCGACTGTGTTGTCGACGAGCAGCGGGACGTCACCGGCGGCGTCGGCGAGCGCGGCGATGTCGACCAGGTCGAGGCTGGGGTTGGCCGGCGTCTCGACCACGACGACGGCGGTGTCGGGGCGGATCGCGGCGGCCACGTCGGCGGGGGTGGCCCAGGTGACCTCGGTGCCGAGCAGGCCGGTGGCGAGGACGTGGTCGGTGCCGCCGTAGAGGGGGCGGACGGCGACGACGTGGCGCTTGCCGTCGCGGGTGGCGGCGAGCAGGGTGGCGGTGAGCGCGGCCATGCCGCTGGCGAACGCGACGGCCTCGGCGGTGCCTTCGAGCTGGGCGAGCGCGGTCTCGAACCGGGCCACGGTGGGGTTCCAGAGGCGCTGGTAGACGGCGCTGCCGCCGGCCGGGAGGGTGCCGCCGGTGGCCAGCGTCTCGTAGTCGTCACCGCCGCCGGCGACCGAGGGCAGCGGGTTGGTGGTGGACAGGTCGATGGGCGGGACGTGGACGCCGAGCCCGGCGAGGTCGGCGCGCCCGGCGTGTACGGCTGCGGTGTCCACGGAAGTCATGCCGGAAGCGTCGAACATGACGACGGCGGGAGGCAATAGCAGCGAACAACATTCTGGTAATCACGCTTTCGCCGGACAGTGATTCGGTGAAGGATGGTCACATGCCTGCCGCACCGAATGATGTACGGCCGTTCGCCGGCCTGGACGACACCGACCGCGCGATCCTCACCGAGCTGGCGGCCGACGGCCGGCTGCCGAACAACGCGCTGGCCGAGCGCGTCGGGGTGGCGCCGTCGACGTGCCTGACGCGTACGCGGGCGCTGCGCGAGTGCGGGGCGATCCGCGGGTTCCACGCCGAGGTGGATCCGGCGGCGGTGGGTCTGCCGTTGCAGGCGCTGGTCTCGGTGCGGTTGACCGCGCACGAGCGGGCCGCTGTGGACGCGTTCCGGGCCCGGTCGGTGCGGTTGCCGGGGGTGGTGTCGGTGTTCCACGTGGCGGGCGCGGAGGACTACGTGCTGCACGTGCGGGCCGCGTCGGGCGACGCGCTGCGGGACTTCGTACTCGATCATCTGGCTGTCGATCCGGCGGTGCAGCACACGCAGACCAGCCTGATCTTCGAGCAGGCCCGGGGTATGGGGTAGCGCACCCGGCGGAACAATTCCGGCACGTCGCGGGTTGCACCTATCTGTGATCGACGTACCCATGTCTGTTCTTGATCTTGCCCCGGTGGCGGCGACCGGCAGTGCCGGTGAGGCGCTGCGGTACACCACGGAGCTGGCCCGCCGCACCGAGGAGCTGGGCTACCGCCGGTTCTGGGTGGCCGAGCACCACAACATGCCCGCCATCGCGAGTTCCGCTCCGGCGGTGCTGCTCGCGCACCTGGCGGCGAACACCAGCACGATCCGGCTCGGCTCGGGCGGCGTGATGCTGCCCAACCACGCGCCGTTGGTGGTGGCCGAGCAGTTCGGCACGCTGGAGGCGCTGCACCCGGGCCGGATCGACCTGGGCATCGGCCGGGCGCCGGGCACCGACCAGGTGACCGCGCTGGCGCTGCGCCGCACCATGGAGGGCCTGTCGGCCGAGCACTTCCCGCGTGAGCTGGCCGACCTGATGAACTACTTCTCCGGCGCCGAGCCGGGTCGGATCACCGCGACGCCGGGCCGTGGCCAGTCGCCGCAGGTGTGGCTGCTCGGGTCCAGCGGATTCAGCGCGCAGCTGGCGGGCCTGCTCGGGCTGCCGTTCTCGTTCGCGCACCACTTCAGTTCGCAGAACACGATCCCGGCGTTGCAGCTCTACCGGCAGAACTTCCGGCCGTCGCAGTGGCTGGACCGGCCGTACGCGATGGTGGCGGTGAACGCGGTCTGCGCGGAGACCGACGAGCGGGCCGAGTGGCTGGCCGGGCCGGCCGGGCTGTCGTTCCTGAAGCTGCGGTCGGGGCGGCCGGAGCCGCTGGTCACGCCGGAGGAGGCGGCGGCGTACCCGTACTCGGAGTTCGAGCGGGAGTTCGTCGCCCAGCGCCGCGACGGCCAGGCGACCGGCTCGCCGGAGACGGTGGCCCGGCAGCTCGGGGAACTGCTGGAGCGCACCGGCGCGGACGAGCTGATGCTCACCACGATGGTCTACGACGTGGCGGACCGGGTCCGCTCGTTCGAGCTGATCGCCGAGAAGGTGGCGGGCGGGCTGCGCCGGGAGGGCTGAAACACGCTCTTCATAGCCACGTCACCGCACCGTCGCGTGGGACGCATAACTTTGTCCCCGGTGGTGGTACGGCATTCCCGGTCGGGACGGGTCGGGAATGCTGCGGTGTGGTGCACCGGGTCGCCGGCGGAGCGGATTCCGCGGCCGGCGACCCGGTGCCTGCCGTTTCAGCGCAGGTAGATGTTCGGCGCCGGCGGCGTGCTCATGCCGTCGCCCAAATGGAAGCCCGGGTGCGGCGGCTGGTTGTAGGCGGTGTTCTGCCAGGCCACTGCCACCCGGTACTGCGGGTCGTGCATCAGCGTCGGCAGGCGCAGGCCGGTGGTGACCGGAGTACTGTAGATGCGGAGCGCGGTGCTGTCGGAGGTGCGCCAGACCACCTCTTCCCGCCAGTCGCCGAGCAGGTCGGCCGAGAGCGCCGGGGTGGACTTGGTGCCGTTGTTCGAGGCGACGCCGCTGCCGGTGAGCAGCCGGGTCTCGCCGCCGGTGCCGTACTTGTCGATCTTCGTGGCGTCGAGCAGTTCCCGGACCGGGTCGCCGTCCCACCAGATCAGGAAGTTCGCCGACGACGGTTTGCGCCCGACGTTCTGCCCCCGGGTGTTGAGCAGCCCGTCGACAGCCGACGACCAGGACTCCGCACCCGGGCTGCCGGCCCAGACGTCGCCGGAGACGCCACGGCCGTTGTCGCCGCTGGGCGCGGTCTGCCAGATGATCTGCCCGGTACGCGCGTCGGCCATCCAGGAGCTGGGCTTGCTGCCGTCCTCGTCGACCTTGAACACCTCCAGGCCCGAGCGGGCGGGGTCGAGGTCACCGACGTGCAGGGCGTCACCGTGGCCGTTGCCGGTGGAGTACAGCAGCCGGCCGTTGTCGTCGATGGTGGCGGCGCCGTACACGATCTCCTGACGGCCGTCGTTGTCCACGTCGGCCACGGAGAGCTGGTGGTTGCCCTGGCCTGCCGCGGCGCCGTTGCCGGAGGCGTTCGAGTCGAACGTCCAGCGCTTGCGCAGCGTGCCGTCGCGGAAGTCCCAGGCCGCGACGACGGCTCGGGTGTAGTAGCCGCGCGCCATGATCAGCGAGGGTCGCTGCCCGTCCAGGTACGCGGTGCCGGCGAGGAACCGGTCGACCCGGTTGCCGTACGAGTCACCCCAGGACGAGACGGTGCCGCGCGGCGGGTCGTAGTCGACTGTGGACACGGCTGCGCCGGTGCGGCCGTCGAACATGGTCAGGTACTCCGGGCCGGCGAGCACGTAGCCGCTGGAGTTGCGGTGGTCGGCCGAGCCGTTGCCGATCACCTGGCCGGTGCCGGAGCGGGTGCCGTCGGCGGTCTTCATGGCCACCTCGGCGTCCCCGTCGCCGTCGTAGTCGTACACCTGGAACTGGGTGTAGTGGGCGCCGGCGCGGATGTTGCGCCCGAGGTCGATGCGCCACAGCCGGGTGCCGGTGAGCGTGTACGCGTCGACGTAGACGTTGCCGGTGTAGCCGGACTGCGAGTTGTCCTTGGCGTTCGACGGGTCCCACTTGAGCACGAACTCGTAGCGGCCGTCGCCGTCGAGGTCACCGACGCTCGCGTCGTTCGCCGAGTAGCTGTACCCCTCCCCCGACGGGGTGGTGCCGCCGGGCGGCGGCTGGATCGGCACGTCCAGGTAACCGTTGGCGAACTGGAGCGCCGGGGCGGACGCCGCCTGCTCGGCGCCGTTCACCACGGCCCGCACGGTGTACGCCGATCCGGCCGCCGCGCCGCTGTCCAGGTACGTGGTGGCGCCGGTGATGGGACTGCCGTTGACCTTGGTGCCGCCCCGGTAGAGGTTGAACGAAACCCCCGTGGTCTCGGTGCCGAGCAGCCGCCAGGAGACCAGGTTCCCGCTGCCGGAGCGGACGCTGACCAGGCCCCGGTCGAGGTCCTCCATCTGCTTCGCGCCGGCCGGCGGGGTGGTCGGCGGCGGCGTGGTGGGCGGGGGCGTCGACGGCGGTGGCGTGCTCGGCGGTGGCGTGCTGGGCGGGGGTGTGCTCGGTGGTGGCGTCGACGGCGGCGCGCTGGTGGACGGCGCGCCGGTGCAGGCGGTGCCGTTGAGCGTGAACGCGGCCGGGACCGGGTTCGACGCGTTGTTCCACGAGCCGTTGAAGCCGAAGTTCGCGGTGCCGCCGGTGCCGATGGCCGCGTTGTAGCCGGCGTCGCGGGCGCTGACCTGCGCGCCGGACTGGCTGACCGTCGCGTTCCACGCCTGGACGACCTGCTGGCCGGCGGCGAAGCTCCAGCCGAGGGTCCAGCCGTTGACCGGGTCGCCGAGGTTGGTCACTGTCACGTCGGCGCCGAAGCCGCCGCTCCACTGGTTGGTGATCCGGTAGTCGACCCGGCAGGCGACGGCCGCCGCGGCGGCCGTCATCGTGGTGAGCGCGCCGGCCGACAGCGTGACCGCCGAGGCCGCGGCGAGCAGCGCGATCCGGCGGCGTGGGGTGGTGGGGTGCACGGGGAATGCCTTTCGCGGAGGTCAGGCACGCGACGGGGCCGGTCTGCCCGGACCGGCGGTTACGTGCCCTGACGCGACGGGCGACGTCAACACATCGACGTCGGTGATTCGGCTCCGCGCTCCGTCAGCCTAGGTCACCGCCGGACACCCCCACAAGCGCGGCACAACGGTGGAGCGGCGGCCGGCGAGAAGGAATGGCCGAAACGCCGAGACAGAGCCCTCCCGGGCGACGGCGCGGCCGGGCGACGGCGCGGCCCAGGGCCGCGAGCGGCTCAGCCCTCGACGGCGGCGGCGAGCTTCCGCGACTCCGCGTTCTCGGTGGTCTCGGCGGTGGCCACCGGCTCCCGGACCTGCCCCGACTTCGCGGCCTCCGCCGGCTCGACGGACTCCCCCGCCGCGGCGGGCTCCACCGCTTCGGCGGGCGACGCGGAGGCGATCGCGGCCCCCGTCGGCGACGCGGAGGCGATCGCGGCGTCGGCCGGCGCCGCGGAGGTCAGCGCCACGTCGACGGTGGCGCGGGCCCGGCGGGCACGGCGCAGCGCCCGCACCGCCAGCCCGACGGCGACCAGCCAGGCGGCGCCGAGCAGCGCGTACACCACCACCGGCACCGAGCCGCCCACGCCGCCGGCGCTCAGCAGCGTGCGGGCGTTGGTCAGCACGATCACGCCGCCGATCACGGCACCGAGCAGCTGGGCGGGGACGATGCGGACCAGCCAGGCCGCGATGGGCGCGGCGATCAGGCCGCCGACCAGGAGCGCGGCCACAGTGGGCAGCAGGAAGCCCTCGGAGCCGAGGCCGATCAGGAAGCCGATGCTGGCCGCGCCGGCCACCACGAACTCGGAGGTGTCCACCGAGCCGATGACCTTGCGGGGTTCCATCCGGCCGGAGACCAGCAGCGCCGGGGTGGCGACCGGTCCCCAGCCACCGCCGCCGGTGGCGTCGACGAAGCCGGCGACCAGGCCGAGCGGGGCGAGGAAGCGGCTGCGCAGCCGGCCGGCGGCGCGGTTGGCGCGCAGCGGCCGGGAGAACCGCACCAGCAGGTACGCGCCGAGCGTGAACAGGATGGCGGCCATCCACGGCGCCGCCGCCTCGGTGGAGATGGAGCTGAGGAACGTCGCCCCGGCGAACGCGCCGATCGCGCCGGGCAGCGCGATCCGGCCGACCACCTTCCAGTCGACGTTGCCGAAACGCCAGTGCGAGACGCCCGCGGCGAGCGTGGTGCCGATCTCGGCCAGGTGCACCGAGGCGGACGCCGCGGCCGGCGCCACGCCGGCGAACAGGAGAAGCGTCGAGGAGGTCAGTCCGTACGCCATGCCGAGCGCACCGTCGACGAGTTGCGCGGCGAGCCCGACGAGGGCGAGGACCAGCAGCTTGCGCACGAGCGCCCCCTGACTTTTCGGTATCTCCTATCAACTTGGTCGACAATGCGGCACGGAGGCGCCCCGGGTCAAGTCCCCCATCCGGTTGGTAGGAGACGCCGGACGGTGTGCCGGGGTGTGCGGAAGCTGGCGTCAGCTCCAGGCGCGCGGGTCGGCGGCCAGTTCGTTGACCCGGCCGGGCAGCGCGCCGGCGGCCACGTCGGCGATGGTGACCAGCTCGAGGATCTCCCGCTCGCTGGCCCGCAGCGCGATCCAGACGTCCTGCAACGCGCGGGCCGCACCCTGGTAGCCGAGCTGTTCCGGCCGCTGCCCGCGTACGTGCGCGAGCGGACCGTCGATGACGCGGATCACCTCGGCCAGGGAGATCTCCCCGGCGGGCCGGGCCAGCCAGTAGCCGCCCTCGGGGCCACGCTGGGCGTGCACGATGCCGCCCCGGCGCAGTTGCAGCAGGATGCTCTCCAGGAACTTCGGCGGGATGTCCTGCGCGCGGGCGATCTGCTCGGCGGTCACCGGCCGGCTCCGCCCGGTGGTCCCCCGGTCCGCGACAGAGGCCAGCTCGGCGGCCGCGCGGAGGGCATAGTCGACCCGGGCGGAGAGACGCATACGGCCAGGTTAGTCCGCTGCCGTGCGGACCGGCCCTCCGACCCGCGCCCGGACGATCACCGGCCGGGCGTTCAGCCGCCGACGCGCCGCAGCAGCCCCTCCTGCACGGCGCTGGCGATGTGCCGGCCGTCGGTGGTGAACATCCGGCCCGTGGCCAGGCCGCGGGCACCGGACGCGGACGGGCTCCAGCAGTCGTACAGGAACCACTCGTCGGCGCGGAACGACCTGTGGAACCACAGCGCGTGGTCGAGGCTCGCGCCGACCACACCGCCCGGCCCCCACACCTCGCCGTGCACCGACAGCACCGAGTCCAGCAGCGTCAGGTCGGAGGCGTACGTGAGGGCGCACGCGTGCAGCAGCGGATCGTCCGGCAGCTTGCCGTCCAGGCGCATCCACACCCGCTGGTGCGGTTCGGCCGGGCGGTCACCGGGTCGGACCCAGCCGGGCTCGCCGACGTAGCGCACGTCGATCGGGCGCGGGATCATCCCCCAGATGCCGAGCCGCTCCGGGTAGCGGGAGAGCCGGTCGGTCATGGTCGGCACGTCGTCCGGGCCGGGTACGTCCGGCGGGAGCGGGGCGTGGTGGTCCAGCCCTTCCTCCTGGCGCTGGAACGACGCCGACATGAAGAAGATCGGCTTGTCGTGCTGCAACGCCACCGAGCGGCGCACCGAGAAGGACCGGCCGTCGCGGACGTTCTCCACCTGGTACTCGATCGGCTCGGCCGGGTCGCCGGGGCGCACGAAGTAGCCGTGCAGGGAGTGCACGGCCCGCTCCGCGTCGACGGTGCGGCCGGCCGCGACCAGGGCCTGGCCGGCGACCTGCCCGCCGTAGACCCGCTGCGGGCCCACCTGCGGGCTCATCCCCCGGAAGGTCATCTCCCCGGTACGGGCGAGGTCGAGCACCTCCAGCAGCTGGTCGACCGCCGCCTGCCCGGTGGCCACACCACTCACCGCGTCACCTTCGTTCGCGACTGCGGGGCTCGCAAACCCGGCTCACTCCTCGCGCTCACTGGAGAGCCCGGGCCGAGGCCGCATCGACCAGCGAGCCCAACTGGTGCACGCGCAGCGTGTTCGTGGAGCCCGGGGTGCCGGGCGGGCTGCCCGCCACGATCACCACGTAGTCGCCCGGGTTGGCCCGGTTGAGGCCGAGCAGCGCCTGGTCGACCTGGCGGAACATGTCGTCGGTGTGCTGGACGAACGGCATCAGGAACGTCTCCACGCCCCAGGAGAGCGCGAGCTGGTTGCGCACCTCCGGCACCGGCGTGAACGCCAGCAGCGGCAGGTCGCAGTGCAGCCGGGCCAGCCGCTTGACGGTGTCACCGGTCTGCGAGAACGCGACCATGGCCTTGGCGCCGATGGCGCGGGCGATCGACGAGGCGGCGACGGTGAGCGCGCCGCCGTGCGTACGCGGGTCGTGCTGCAGCCGGGGGACGGCGATCGAGCCGGCCTCGGTGGTGGTGACGATCTTCGCCATGGTGCTGACGGTGAGCACCGGGTACTTGCCGACGCTGGTCTCGCCGGAGAGCATCACCGCGTCCGCGCCGTCGAGCACCGCGTTCGCCACGTCGGATGCCTCGGCGCGGGTCGGGCGGGAGTTCTCGATCATCGAGTCGAGCATCTGGGTGGCCACGATGACCGGCTTGGCGTTCTCCCGGCACAGCTGCACGGCACGCTTCTGCACCAGCGGCACCTGGTCCAGCGGCAGCTCGACGCCGAGGTCGCCGCGGGCGACCATGACTCCGTCGAAGGAGAGCACGATCGCCTCCAGGTGGTCGACCGCCTCCGGCTTCTCGACCTTGGCCAGGACGGGGCGGCGCACACCCTCCTCGTCCATGATCGAGTGGACGAGCTTGATGTCCTCCGGCGAGCGGACGAAGGAGAGCGCGACCAGGTCGACGCCGAGGCCGAGGGCGAAGCGCAGGTCCTCGGCGTCCTTGTCGGACAGGGCCGGGACGCTCACCGCGACGTTCGGCAGCGAGACGCCCTTGTTGTTGGAGACCGGACCGCCCTCGGTGACCAGGCACCGGATGTCGTTGCCGGTGACGTCGCTGACCTCGACGGCGACCCGGCCGTCGTCGATCAGCAGCCGGTCGCCCGGCTTCACCTCCTGCGGCAGCTTGCGGTAGGTGCAGGAGACCCGCTCCTTGGTGCCCACCACCTCGTCGCCGGTGATCACGACGGAGTCGCCGGTGCGCCACTCGTGCGGGCCGTCGGCGAACCTGCCCAGGCGGATCTTGGGGCCCTGGAGGTCGGCGAGCACCGCGACCGGCTTGCCGGACGCCTCGGCCGCCTCGCGGACCAGCCGGTAGACCGACTCGTGATCCTCGTGACTGCCGTGACTGAAGTTGAGCCTCGCCACGTTCATGCCTGCCTCGACGAGTCCCCGGATACGCTCCGGGGACGAGGTGGCGGGGCCGAGAGTGCAGACGATCTTCGCGCGGCGTGTCACGCCCATCAGGCTAGTCTCTCCTCCGGATCGGCCTCCCGGCCGACCCCTTGCGGACTGCGGAACATTTGTCCAACGACGCGCGTCAACCGCGTGGGCGGGCGGTAGGCGTACCGCACCGGAACGTCGTGTGGCGGGCATCGGCGACCGCGCGGTGAGAAATCGTACCGCTCCCCGTCACGGGTCGGCCCGGGGCACTGTGGGACCGTCGCGCCCGGCCGTCCGGCCGTCGGCGAGCACTGGGTACGCGGCAGCGAGCGGTGTCGTCGCAGGGGCGCGCGAGGAGCCTCAGCTCTCCGTCTTGACCAGCGGGAACTCCAGCGAGCCGGCCGGGCAGAGGAAGGTGAGCACCTCGACCCGGTAGAGCCCGGCCTGCACCGCCGGGTCGGCCTCCATGACGCTGCGGACGTCGTCCACCGAGCCGGTGCGGGCCAGGCCGAAACCGATCGGCGGGTCGGGTTCCCGGGCCGGGCCGTCCACGGACCCGTCCACGAGCACGATGCCGCGCCGTTGCAGCGCCCGCATGTGCTGGAGGTGCTCGGCCTGCAGCCGCTGCACGGTCTCGTCCGGCAGGGCCCGCCCGGAGGGCCCCGGGTAGAGCACGATGCACTCGTACGTGTCCAGCGCGAAGTCGAGCCGTGGCGTCGCGGCCATGCGCACCTCCTGACCACCGTCCCGCCCAGCCTCCCACGGCGGCCCGGTGCGCCGGGGCCGCTCGCCGCAACTACCAGTGCTTCGCCGCCGCGATCCGGGGAATGTCCAGGGGCCGGGGCGCAGTACCGCCCCGCGAGGCACGAACGAGCACAGGAGGACCGCGAATGGCCACCAGCACCCAGCCCGCCAAGGCGTCGGGCAGCTACCGGATCGGTGGCGACCTGCCGGTCGACCGCCTCGGCTACGGGGCGATGCAGCTCACCGGCCCCGGCGTGTGGGGTGACCCGAAGGATCCGGCCGAGGCGGTGCGGGTGCTGCGCCGCGCGTACGAGCTGGGGGTCACCTTCATCGACACCGCCGACTCGTACGGGCCGTTCGTCAGTGAGCTGCTGATCCGTGAGGCGCTGCACCCGTACGCCGACGACCTGGTCATCGCGACGAAGGCCGGGCTGACCCGCTCCGGTCCGGACGACTGGCGGCCGGTGGGCCGCCCGGAGTACCTGCGCCAGCAGTGCGAGCTGAGCCTGCGCCACCTGGGCCTGGACTGCATCCCGCTCTACCAGCTGCACCGGATCGACGCGAAGGTGCCGCTGGCCGACCAGCTCGGCGAGCTGGCGCTGCTGCGGCAGGAGGGAAAGATCCGGCACATCGGGCTGTCCCAGGTCAGCGTCGAGCAGATCGAGGCGGCCCGGGCGATCACGCCGATCGTGTCCGTGCAGAACCTCTACAACCTGGCCGACCGCAGCGCGGAGGACGTGCTGGCGCACTGCGAGCGCCACGACCTGGCGTTCATCCCGTGGTTCCCGATCGCCACCGGCAACCTGGCCCGGGCCGGCGGCCCGCTCGACGCGATCTCGACCGCGCACGGCGCCAGCCCCGCGCAGCTCGCGCTGGCCTGGCTGCTGCGCCGGTCGCCGGTGATGCTGCCGATCCCGGGTACGTCGTCGGTGGCGCACCTGGAGGAGAACGTGGCCGCGGCCGAGGTGGAGCTGACCGACGACGAGTTCGAGGCGCTGGCCAAGGCCGCCTGACCCGGACGCCGCCCGGCCCTTTCGCGGAATGTGATCGAACAACTACTGTCAGAGGGATTCTCACGAGTGGGGGTCCGCTGTGGAGGAGTTCGACTACGTCATCGTGGGGGCCGGCGCGGCGGGGTGCGTGCTGGCGAACCGCCTCACCGAGGATCCGGGGACACGGGTGCTGCTGCTGGAGGCGGGCGGCTGGGACCGCAGCCCGTACGTGCGGGTGCCGAAGGCGTTCTCCCGGCTGATGGACGACCGGCGCACCGCCTGGCACTACCCCGCCACCACCGGGCCGGGCCGCCAGGAGATCTGGCAGCGCGGGCGGATGATCGGCGGCTCGACGTCGGTCAACGGCATGATCTGGAGCCGCGGCGCGGCCCGGGACTGGGACGCCCTCGCACCGCTGGGCTGGGGCTGGTCCGCCATGTCGCAGGTGTTCCCGCGGCTGGAGGACCACCCGCTCGGGCCCGCGCCGCACCGGGGCACGGGCGGCCCGGTGCGGCTGTCCATCGCCACCGGCACCGACCCGCTCGCCGAGGAGATGGTGGCCACCGGCGCCGAGCTGGGCTGGCGCCGCGCCGACGACCTGGACGCCCACGACGACGAACGGATCGGCTACCCCACCGCCACCATCCACGCCGGACGCCGGGTCAGCGCCGCCGACGCGTTCCTGCACCCGGTGCGGCGCCGGCCCAACCTGACAGTCGAGGTCGGCGCCGTGGTCCTGCGGGTGCTCGTCGAGGGCGGCCGGGCCGTCGGCGTACGGGCGGCGCACGGCGGCCGGGACATCGAGTACCGGGCGGCGGGTGAGGTGATCCTCGCCGCGGGCGCGCTCGCGACACCGCATCTGTTGCAGGTCTCCGGCATCGGGCCGGCGGACACGCTGCGCGCCGCAGGGGTGCCGGTGCTGCTGGACCGGCCCCGGGTCGGCGCCGGGCTGCGCGAGCACCGGTCGATCGTGCTCCAGTACCGCCTCGCCGAGCCCGGCGGCCACAACATGACCATCGGCAGCCCGCTCGGGCAGGCCCGGGCGACGCTGCGCTGGCTGCTCACCCGGGGCGGCCCGCTCGCCCTGCCGGTGCTGGACGTGGCGGCCCACCTCAAGTCCCGCCCGGAGCTGGAACGTCCGGACGCGCACCTGCTGATGGCGCCGTTCTCGGCCGCCCCGCCCCGGCCCGGCAAGGCGCTGGAACTGGAACGGGAGCCGGGCGTGATGTGCCTGGGCACCGTCACGCGGCCGGACAGCGAGGGCAGCCTGACGATCACCGACGCGGACCCGCGTACGCCGCCGGCCATCGTGGCGAACTACCTCACCACCGGGCACGACCGGCGGGTGGCGGTGGACCTGTTCCGCCGGATGCGGGAGTTCTTCGGCACCGGCCCGATCGCGAAGCGCATCCGCTCCGAGACGGTGCCCGGGACGGCGACCACGACCGACGCGGAGATCGTCGAGGCGGCCGTGGCGCGCGGCTACTGCGGCTATCACGCGATCGGCACCTGCGCGATGGGCGCCGGCGACGAGCACGTGGTCGACCCCGAACTGCGGGTGCGGGGCGTGGACGGGCTGCGGGTGGTCGACGCGTCGGTGCTGCCGGTGATGGTGGCCGGCTGGACCAGCGCCCCGGTGACCGCGCTGGCCTGGCGGGCCGCCGACGTGATCACGGGACGGGACGCGGGCTGAGCGACGGCGCGGCCGGACGTGCCCGGGCCTGCGCGGCGGCGGGCCCGGGCACGTGTGTCAGACCGCGAAGCAGTTCGGCTGGACCGGGGCGCCGGCGAGCACTTGGCGCACCGCCGTGTACGTGGGGCCGTCCAGCACCAGCCCCAGGTGGCCGACGACCCGCAACGGGCACCACGCCTGCACCAGGATGTTCGTGGCGCCGTCGGCGAGCACGGCGTTGTCGACCGGCCGGACCAGCTCGTCCTGCCAGGTGCGCACGGTGGCCCAGCGCACCGGGCCGGGCGTGTCGTCCCCGGCGTTGAGGTCGGCCAGGAAGCTCGACCCGATGGTCATCTGCTGGCAGGCGATCACCCCGGCGCAGCTGCCCAGCCCGAGGACGGCGACCAGGTTCGCGACGTAGGTGCCGTACTGCGGGCTGCCCAGGCTGACGTACTGGTCGACGGTGCCCGCGCCGCCGAGGTACTTGACGTACCAGCGGCTGACCAGACCGCCCTCGGAGTGGCCGACCAGGTCGACCCGGGCCGCGCCGGTGGCGGCGCGCACCCGGTCCACGTAGGACGACAACGCCCGGGCGGACTCGCGGATGTCGCCGAGGCCGAGGTTCGGCAACTGGAAGATCGAGACCCGGTAGCCGTCGGCGCGCAGCCGGGCGGCGATCGGCTCGTACGCGATGGAGATTCCACTCAGGCCGCCGACCACGATCACCGGGTCGGCGGCCGCGGCGGCGGCCCGTTCCGCGGCGGTGGCGACGGTGGCCGTGGTCGGCGGGGCTGCGGGTTCCGGGGCGGCGGCCTGGGCGGCGGCCGGGACGAGCAGGACGGTGGCGGCGGTGGTGGCGGCCAGGATCGTTCGGAGCAGCATGGGCTGCACCTCCGGGGGGAGGTACCCGGGCGGAGCCGGGGGGACGGGTGGGATCCGATCGATCGTGGACACGATGATGCGTGTCCGATTTCACACACGTCAATGAAAAGTTACGCCCCGGTAACCCTTGTGGCGCCCTCAGCGCAAACCGGCATGCCGGACCGGGCTCAGTTGCCCAGCGCCTGGACCTTCGCGATGGTCTCCTGCACGTGCTGCCGGGCCGGCTCCCCGCCCTGTGCGGCCTGCGCCAGCGCCTGCCGGTAGGAGTCGATGACCCCGATCAACGGGCCCGCCGTGGCCCCCTCCAGCGCGCCCGCCACCAGCGCCCGCGCCTCGGCCGCGTCCTGCGCCGCAGCGGCGGTGCGCGCCTTGGCCTCGTCCAGCTTCTGTGCCGCCGCCGCCAGCCTGGCGATGATCTCCGCCGCGCTCACACGCCCTCCCCAGCTCACCGACCCCGCGAGCCTACCGCCCCGTCCCGCCCCACCGCCTTCGCGATCTTGCACTCCCCGCCCGCCCGAAGGCCACAAATGCCGCATCCTCGGGGCCGTGACTCCATGATCGACGGAGCGGGGTGGGGTGAGGGCGGGGTGGGAGGAGAAGGGCCGGGGTCAGCGGAGGAGGCGGAACAGGAGGAGGTAGAGGCAGAAGAAGGACGGGGAGACCAGCGCGCAGATCACGAAGCCGAGCGGCACGTACCGCCCGGCCGGCGGCGCCTCGCCCTCCACCACCGGGCGGCCCCAGCGGGCGAGCACGACCTGACCGGCCACGAAGGACATCAACGGCACGCCCGCGCAGGACAGCGCCGCCACCAGGTCCAGCCCGGTCACCGGCAGCGACGAACCCACTATCGCGATCAGCATCAGCAGCGAACCAGCCAGCGCGCAGCCCGCGTACACCACCACCGCCCGGGCCGACGCGGACCAGGTGGGCAGCAACACCGGCGTGCGGGCCAGCGCGTCGGCCTGCTGCCCGTACCCGTCGGCCTCCTCGGCCAGCCGGCCCGCCGCCGCCAGCTCCGCCGCCGGGTCGCCGGCCCGCGGCGCCGGAACACCCCCCGAGGGGTACGCCCCGACGTCCGGCCGCCCCGGCGCGTCGGCTGCGCCGCCGGGCACCCCGTCCCCCGGTCCGGGCGCGGGACCGGGCGCTCCCCCACCGGCCACCATCGCCGGTGCCGGCGCCTCGGCCGGGACCGACGTCATCGGCACGCCGATCGCCTGCCCGAGCCGGTCGAGGTGCTGGCCCTGGGCGGTGAGCCGCTGCCCGAGCGTGTCGACGGCGGACTGGAGGCCGCGGCGGCGCTCCGCCTCGGCGGCGATCTCCCGCTCCCCACCCCGCTGCCGGGTGGACAGCTCCCGCAGCAGCGCCGCGTACTCGTCGAACCCACTCATGTGCTGTCCCCCCCGGCCGCGAACGGCACGATCAGCGCGGTGCGGTGCTCGTGCCGGTCGACGAGCAGGGCACGGCCCTCACGCGGGACGTACGCGAGGTCGTGGACGCCGAGGTGCAGGCCCAGGTCGGCGGCGGGCACGTTGAGCGCGACCAGGCCCGTCACGTCGTCGCGGTGCCCGCTGCCGCCGAGGTCGTCGGCGAGCCGGCGCAGCCCGCGCCACCAGCCGAGCACGTGCACCCCGCGCGCGGGGCCCTGGCGCAGCACGGCGCGCAGGTCGTCGTACCCGGAGCGGAACGTCGCCGGGTCGGAGGCGGCCAGCGTCGTGGCGGCGGCGTCCATCCCGAACACCACCAGGTAGGTGCGCCCGGAATCCGGGGCGTCGCCGGTCGCGGCCTCGGCGAGCTGGGCGCGCAGCGCGGCGGCGTCCAGGCGCCGGACCTGGTGCCCGGCGGCGGCGAGCGTCATGGCCAGGTCGTCGGCGGCGTCGGTGGTGCCGGGCGCCAGCGGCGTGAAAAGGAACCGGGCGGCGCCGGGTGCGTGCTGGCGGGCCAGCGACAGGGTGGCCGACCGGAGCACGTCCGCGCCGGCCGCCGAGGTGCCGACCACTGCCAGGTGCCGGCCGGGGCTGGCGTCGAGCGCGAAGCCGGCCGGGCTGCCGGGGACGTCGACCACGCGGCCGACGAGCGCGTACGGCGGGCCGGCGCCCGGCGTCAGCGCCGTCCAGGCGGGGTCGCCGGTGAGCCGGGGCGTCTCGTGTCCCCGGAAGACGGCCGGCGGGCGCGCCCCGGCCGGGCGGGCCGCGTGCAGCTCGTGGCGCAGCGCGGCGAGGTCGGCCGAGGCGGCGTGCGCGTCGGGGAACCGCACCTCCACGTCCGCGCCGGGCGCGCCCGCGCCGGTGTTCACCACTGCCGTGCCGACTGTGAGCCCGCGCGCGGCGTCGTTGCGCGGGTCCAGCACGGCGTCGCCGCCTGGTAGCGCGATCCGCAGCGGGAACTGCCCGAAGATGGCCTCGGCCCGGCCGTAGAGCGCCTCGATCCCGGTGGTGCTCTGGCTCGCCAGCACCAGGTGCAGGCCGTACGAGCGGCCCTTGCGGGCCAGTTCCTCGATCAGGTCGACGGCCTGCCGGGCCAGCGCGTCGTTGCCGGCGAACAGCACGTGGAACTCGTCGACGACTGTGACGATCCGGGGTGGCCGGGCGTTCGGCGGCAGATCCGCGAGCCGGCTGACCCCGTGCCGCTTGAGCAGGTCGGCGCGGCGGCCCAGTTCGGCGCGCAGCTCGCGCAGCACCGCCACGCCGTACTCGCGGTCGGACTCGATGCCCACCGCGTCGGCGTGCGGCAGCCAGGACGGGTCACGGTCGGTGGGCACGAACTCGGTGAAGCTGACGCCCTCCTTGAAGTCGAGCAGCATCAACCGCAGCTCGGCCGGGGAGTAGCGGGCGGCCAGCCCGTAGAGCACGTCGAGCAGCAGGACGGTCTTGCCGGCGCCGGTCCGCCCGCCCACCAGCCAGTGCGGGGTGGCGTCGTCGAACGCGACGCTCAGCGGCCGGCGGCCGGCCCGACCGAGCACGGTACGCAGCCCGGAGGCGGCGGACCCGGCCCAGCGCTGCGCGGGCAGCAGGTCGGCGAACGTGACGCCGTCCTGGCCGGCGGCCTCGGCGTACCGGCGGGCCAGCGCGGTCACAGTGGCGTGCGACGGGTCGCCGTCGAGCACCACGGGCGCGGCCAGCCCGCTGCCGTCGGTGCTGAACGGGCGCCCGGGCGGGTCGCCGACGAGCGTGTACCGCTCGGTGACGCGCAGCTGGGTGGTGGCGCCCAGCGGCGGCGCGGCGGTCGGCCCGGCCGGTGGGTGGCCGGCCAGCAGCACGCAGACCGCAGCGGCCGGGCCGGCGTGGGTGAGCGCGGCCAGGCGGGCGAGTTCCCGGGGCGGCGGCGCGGACGCGGCGACCACCACCAGCAGCTCGCGGTCCTCCGGCGCGGACCGCTGGGCGGTACGCGCGTGCCGCTCGGCCAGGTCGAGCAGGGCCGTCGTCTCCGCCTCTGTGGTCGCCGTCGCGGCGAGCACCCCGGCGTCGTGCAGCGGACGCAGCGGCAGGAACGCCGCGCCGAAGGCGGCCTGGTCGATGCCGGCCACCCGGATCGCGCCGGCCGGTGCGGCGGTCAGCAGCCGCACCACCACCGCCCGCAGCAGCTCGCCGACGCGCGGGTCGCGGGCGTCCGCGTCGACCGCCAGGTGCGCGCCCGCGCCCACCGGCACGAGCACCGGGAACGCGCCGTCGACTGTGGTCGCGGCGCCGAGGCGTACCGGAACGGGGTGGGTCGCGACGCGGGCCGTGCCGGGCACCGCGGCGGCCAGCTCACCGCCGAGGCGGGCCAGCCGCGCGACCAGCTCGGGGCTGCCCACCGGCGCCGGGCCGGCGGCGCCCAGCAGCCGCCGGGCCGTCTCCCAGTGCCGCACCGCCCGTCGATGCCGATCGACCGCCTGCCGGTACGCCGCCGCGAGTCTGCCCACCGTCCGCCCTCCGACGTTTGCGATCGAGGGGAACCCTAACGGACGCGCGCCGCACCGGCACGGGGCGCTCCGCACCGGGGATTCGTCCACTGTTCACCCGGCGTCGGACGGGCGCGCCGCCCGCCGTTCCCCCGGCCCGGCTTGCCTTCGGTCAGCAAATCGTGCGCACAGGAAGGCGACGACGTGACCTCACCTCTTTCCCGGCGGTCCCTGCTGCGCGGCGGCGCGGCCGGCGGACTCGGCATCGTGGTGGCCGGCAGCCTGGAGGCCATCGCCGGACCCGCCGCGGCCCGGCCCGCGTGCCGCCCGGCAGCCGGCTACGGCGACCTGGTGCCGGACCCGGCGGGCCTGCTGGCGCTGCCGCCCGGCTTCTCGTACACGGTCGTCGCGCAGGCCGGCGCGACGCTGCTGGAGTCCGGGCAGCCCACCCCGAGCGACGCGGACGGCACCGGCTGCTTCCGCGGCCCGCACGGCTCCGTGCTGGTGAACAACCACGAGATCGGCGGCGACGAGCCGTACCCGGTGCCGGCGCTGCCCGGCCTGACCTACGACCCGGGCGCCCGCGGCGGCACCACCACCATCGAGGTGGACCGGCACGGGCGGCGGCTGCGCGAGTACGTCAGCGTGGCCGGCACGCACAACAACTGCGCCGGCGGCATCACCCCGTGGGGCACGTGGCTGACCTGCGAGGAGACCGAGCAGCGGGCCGGTGGGCGGTATCTGAAGGACCACGGGTACGTCTTCGAGGTCGACCCGCACGACCGGTCCGCCAACACCGACCCGGTGCCGCTGACGTTCCTCGGGCGGTACTCCCACGAGGCCGTCGCGGTCGACCCGTACACCCACTCGATCTACCTGACCGAGGACGCGAGCGGGCCCAACGGCCTGTACTTCCGGTGGACGCCGCCGCCCGGCTTCCGGGGCGGCAAGGGCGCGCTGCGGGCGCTGGCCCAGCGCCCCGACGGCGGCACCGCCGGCAGCCTCGCCGCGATGCGCTGCCTGCACGGTGACGGCCACGTGGCCGACCTGTCCGAGGCCACCACCCCCGGCACCCGCTACCGCGTGGAGTGGGTCGAGGTGCCCGAACGCGACGCCCGAACCGTGTCGGTACGCAAGCAGTTCACCGATGCGGAGGTCACCCGCAGCCGCAAGCTGGAGGGCGCCTGGTGGGGCGACGGCGGCGCGTACTTCGTGGCCAGCTACGCCCGCCACGACGACGGCAGCGCCAACGAGCACGACGGACAGGTGTGGTTCTACGACCCGCGCCGGCAGACGGTGACGCTGAAGACCATCTTCGGGGTGAACACCGACCCGGAGGCCGACCACGGCAACTACGACGGGCCGGACAACATCACCGTCTCGCCGTACGGCGGGGTGATCCTGGCCGAGGACGGCGAGGGCGTGTCGCACCTGGTCGGCGTCACCGAGCAGGGCAAGGCGTACCCGCTGGCCCGCAACGAACTCAACGACAGCGAGTTCACCGGGCCGACGTTCAGCGCGGACGGGAGGACGCTGTTCGCCAACATCCAGTCGCCGGGGTACGTGTTCGCGATCACCGGACCGTGGGGGCGGCCGAGCAACGGGCACCGCTGACGGGACAGCGAGCGGCCGGCGGTTCTCGCGTGGGAGCCGCCGGCCGACACATCCGGTCAGCCGGGAAAGGCGATGACGGGAAGGTCTCCCCCGTCGCCGTAGGCCTTGCCCTCGCCGGTCAGCACACTTGCGTCGTGGTCGAGAACGGCCATCACCGCTGCCGCGAGGTCGACCCGGCCGGTGATCCTGCGCCAGTAGGCCAACTCCTGCCAGTCCTCGCCCCAGGTCGGCAGGACCGCGCAGGCGGGACGCTCCAACAGCCGGTGCAGCACCGCGCGGTCGCCCGGTTCGTCGATCACCGCCAAGGCCTCGGCCACGACGACCGCCGGCACGCCGAAGCGCACCCCGTCGTGCGCGACCTCGTGCAGCGGCTCGGCCACGTGCATCGAACCGGCCACGTAGCCGACCAACGCCGACCGGTCCAGCACCAGGCGAACCGGCGGCTCCTCAGTGGTCATGCCGCCGGTGCCTGAGGGTCGGTCTCGCCGGCCATCTCCCGTGCCGCCCGGCGCGAACGCTCTCGCAGAGCCTGGCGGCGACCGGGCGACCACTCCTGCTCCACCTGCGCGCGCTGCACCCGGGCTCGTGCACGACCCTGGGCGGAAACGGTCATCCCGCGTCGGGCGAACTCGGCATCGAGGTCCTCGGCGCGCATCCGTGCCCGCACAGCGTCGACGACGTATGCGCTGGCGTTCGGCTCGCGCTCCAAACGCTCCGCGACATCCGCAGGCAGCGAGAACGACTTCTTGCTCACCGGTCCGGTCACACCCAGCATGCTATCGGATCGCACCGGCCGAGGGCTGCGCCACGCGGGATCGTCTCGACGGAAGCGGGTATCCTCCGCCTCGGCTAGGCCCGCGTCGATTCCGCCCCGGCGCTCGCACGCAGGCCGTCCAGCGCGATGGCCAGGACGCGGTCGCGCTGGGCCGGGTCCGGGAACTGGTACGCGGCGAGGCCGCTGATCAGCCGGATCACGTCGTCGAATCCGGCGTCCGGCCGGGCGGCCCCGGCGGCCTGGGCGCGGCGCAGCAGCGGCTCGCCGGTCGCGTAGATCTCGGTGCGGCAGCTGCGGAACACCTCGGAGTCGTGCACCAGCTCCTCGGCCAGCGCCCGCTTGGTGGCCACGTAGGCGACGAACCGGTGCAGCCAGGCGACCAGGGCATCCCAGGGCGGCTCGTCGGCCAGGTCGTCGGCGGAGGCGCTGAGCGCCCGCACCTCCTCGACGTAGACCGCCTCGAACAGGTCCCGCCGCTGGGGGAAGTTGCGGTAGAGCGTGCCGATGCCCACGCCCGCCCGGCGGGCGATCTCCTCCAGCGACGCGCCGGCGCCGTGCTCGCCGAAGACCTCGCGGGCGGCGGCGATCAGCGCGTCGTAGTTGCGGCGGGCGTCGGCCCGTTTCGGGCGGCGCGCGAAGACCTCACCGGACACGTCGGCGTCGGCCATGACGCGGGTCACCCCTTCCGCCTTGCAACCGGAGGCACCCCTCCGCTAGGTTAATGGAGGCACGCCTCCGGTTACTGACCGGAGCCATCCCTCCGGATAGCTTACTCCGGACTTCCGGCCCCGCGATCCTCGCGCCCCCACGGACCCGGGAGGTCCCACCATGCCCGCCGACCGCTGAGCACCAGCGAAACCCGGCCGCCACCGCCGCACCACGCGCGAGCGGCCACCACAGTCGTACCGACAACGGGGAGTCGTCCCACATGATCCACTCATCCCGGCGCGGCTCGCGCCGGATCACCTTCCTCGTGCTGGCCGCCGGCACCGGATTCTTCGCGATGCTCCAGTCGCTGATCACGCCGGTGCTGCCCACCATCCAGCACGACCTGCACACCTCGCCCAACACGGTGACCTGGGTGCTCACCGCGTACCTGCTCTCCGCGTCCGTCTTCACGCCGATCGTCGGCCGCATCGGCGACATGGTCGGCAAGGAGAAGACGCTCGTCTTCTCGCTCGCCGCGCTGGCGCTGGGCTGCCTGCTGGCGGCCGTGGCACCCAGCATCGGCGTGCTGATCGCCGCCCGTGTGGTGCAGGGCATCGGCGGCGCCGTCTTCCCGCTGTCGTTCGGCATCATCCGCGACGAGTTCCCGGCCGCCCGGGTCAGCTCGGCGGTGGCCTCGATCTCCGCGGTCGTGGCCGTCGGCGGCGGGCTGGGCGTGGTGCTGGCCGGGCCGATCGTGGCCACCCTGGGCTACCGGTGGCTGTTCTGGATCCCGCTGGTGGTGGTCGGGCTGACCGCGCTCGCCGCACACCGGTTCGTGCCGCGCTCACCGGTACGCACCCCGGGCCGGATCAACTGGCTCAGCGCCGTACTCCTGTCCGGCTGGCTGGTGGCGCTGCTGCTGCCGGTCAGCAAGGGCGCCGCGTGGGGCTGGGGCTCCGGCCGCGTGGTCGGGCTGCTGGCGCTGGCAGCGGTGCTCGCGGTCGCCTGGCTGGCGACCGAGGCCCGCGCCGCCAACCCGCTGATCGACCTGCGGATGATGCGCCTGCCGGCGGTCTGGACCACGAACCTCGTCGGGTTGCTCTACGGCGCCTCGATGTTCGCCGTCTACGCGTTCCTGCCGCAGTTCGCGCAGATCCCGACCAGCGCCGGCTACGGCTTCGGCGCCAGCGTCACCCAGGCCGGACTGCTGATGCTGCCGATGCTCGTCGGCATGTTCGTGGCCGGTCTGCTGGCCGGGCGGCTGGAGTCCCGGTTCAGCGCCAAGGCGCAGCTGAGCACCGGCGCGGTGTTCAACGTGGCGGCCGCCGCCATGCTGACCGTCGCGCACGACACCCGCTGGCAGGTCGGAGTCGCCGGCGGCCTGGTGGGCCTCGGCATCGGGCTGGCGTTCGCCTCGATGGCCAACCTGATCGTGGCGAACGTGCCGGCCGGGCAGACCGGCGCGGCGACCGGCATGAACGCCAACATCCGTACCATCGGCGGCGCGATCGGCGCGGCGCTCGCCAGTGCCGTGATCACCGCGAATCCGCAGCCGAGCGGGCTGCCCCGGGAGGCCGGCTTCACGGCGGGATTCCTGCTGCTCACCGGCATCTCGGTGGCCGCGGCGCTGGCCGCGCTCGCCGTACCCTCCGGGCGCCGCCGGTGGCCCCGGCGGCGCATCGGGCCGGCGGTGCCGGACCTGGCACCGGCGCCGGAGCTGGTCCCGGCCCGCTGACCCCATTCGGTACGCGGACAGAAGCCCCGCCCGGCGCCTGTGCCGGGCGGGGCTTCGCCGTTGTTGTCAGCCGATGGCGGCGGTCAGCGCGGCCAGGTAGCCGTAGCGGTAGCCGCTCGCGTTCGGGTGGTACGCCTCGATGACGCCGCTGACGTCACGGATCCACGGGTCGGCGGCGCACACGCCGTGCCCGGCGAAGAACGGCCGCGCGTCGACGAAGGTGCCACCGGCGGCGGTGGCCCGGCCGGCGATGACGCCGTTGAGCGTGTCGGCGGCCTGGTTCAGGATGGTGCGCTTGTAGCTGCTCATGGCGAGCAGTCCGCAGGAGCCGGTCTCGAACAGCCGCGGATAGCCGAGCACCACCAGCCGGGCGTTCGGGGCCCGGTTGCGGATCGCGGCGTACGTGGCGTCGAGCCGGCCCGGCAGCGTCGCGGTGGCGAACGCCTTGGACTCGTTGACCGCGCTCTCGCAGCTCGACGTGCTGCCGAAGCGGCAACTGGTCATCACGTCGGCGAAACCGGCGTCGTTGCCGCCGATGGTGATGGTGACCAGCGTGGTGCTGCTGCTGAGCTGGCCGACCTGGTTGTTCAGCACGTCGGCGGTGACCGCGCCGCCGCAGGCCGGGAACTTGAAGCTGGTGACCGAATGGGCCGCGGCCCAGAGCGGGGCGTACGACTTCTGGCTGCGCAGGCAGGTGGACAGGTCGTACGGCGCGGCGCCGACCCCGGAGGAGTAGGAGTCGCCGAGGGCGACGTAGTTGACTGTGGCCGCCCGGGCGGCGCCGGGCAGGAGCACGGCGCCGAGGACGGCCGCCAGGACGGCGGCGAACGCGGTACGGACGCGACGGGACATGACAGAGCCTCCACGGGGCAGGGGTGGTGGAGCCCGTTGACCGCGCGCGTGGCCGAGGGATCGGTGCTGTTACTGGTCGGTAATGCTATCGAAACATTCGCAAGAATTGAATAGCCGAGATCGGCCGGGCGGGACAGATATGTTCACATGTGTCGATTAGCTTGACGGTGACGACACCCGACGGAGGGAGTCCCACCGTGCGACGCGCACTCACGGCGGCCATCGCCGCCCTGACCCTCACCGCGGCCGGCACCACAGTGACCGGCGCGCCCGCCCAGGCCGTCCCCGGCGGATGGGGCCGGCCGCAACCCGCGGCGGCCACCCCGACGCCGGGCAGTCCAGGGCTGGGCGACAGCTACTTCCCCGACTACGGCAACGGCGGCTACGACGTCGGCCACTACGACATCCGGCTGCGCTACGACCCGGCCACCGACCGGCTCAGCGGCACCACCACGATCCTCGCCACCGCCACCAAGGACCTGTCCCGGTTCAACCTGGACTTCGCACTCGACGTCGAGTCGGTGCGGGTCAACGGGTGGGTCGCCGGCTTCACCCGGGCCGGCGACCACGAGCTGGTGATCACCCCGGCCCGGCCGCCGGCAAAGGGCCAGCAACTCACCGTCGTGGTGAAGTACGCCGGTGTGCCGTCCCAGACCACCGTCTACGGCTACACCGCGTGGACGCGTACCGCCGACGGGGCGCTCGCCGTCAACGAGCCCGAGTCGGCCTGGTGGTGGTACCCGAGCAACGACCACCCGAAGGACAAGGCCACCTGGGACGTCTCGGTGTCCGTGCCCACCGGTGTCGAGGTGATCAGCAACGGCGTGCAGCCGCGCGACCCGCTGCCCGAGGCCGGCAACCGCACCCGGTGGAGCTGGCGCAGCGTCAAGCCCGGTGCCACCTACCAGGCGTTCCTGGCCATCGGTCAGTACGACATCGTCACCGACGTCGCGCCGAACGGGCAGCCGGTGGTGAACGCGTACAGCACCACGCTGGGCGAGCGCCTGCCGGCCGCGCGGGCCAGCATCGAACGCACCGCCGAGATCGTCGACTGGGAGAGCGGGCTGTTCGGCCCGTACCCGTTCGAGGCGCAGGGCGGCGTGGCCGGGCCGGTCGACGGCATCGGCTTCGCGCTGGAGACGCAGACCCGCCCGGTGTACGGCCCCGGCTTCTGGCGGCGCGGCGCCAACACGTACGTGGTGGTGCACGAGAACGCACACCAGTGGTTCGGCGACTCGGTGTCGGTGGCCGACTGGCGGCACATCTGGCTCAACGAGGGCTTCGCCTCGTACGCCGAGTGGCTCTGGTCGGAGGAGCAGGGCGAGGGCACCGCTCAGGAGCTGTTCGACTTCACCTACGACAGCTATCCGGCCGACTCCGAGTTCTGGCAGGTGCGCCCCGGCGATCCGGGCCCGAGCGGGATCTTCGACGACGCCGTCTACGACCGGGGCGCGATGGCGCTGCACCAGATCCGGCTCGCCGTCGGCGACGCGGCGTTCTTCCGCATCCTGCGCACCTGGACGGCCAAGCGGCAGTACGGCACCGGCACCGTCGGGCAGTTCCAGGCGCTCGCCGAGCGGATCTCCGGGCGGGATCTCGACGCGGTGTTCACCACCTGGCTGTTCACCCCCGGCCGGCCCGACGTGGCCACCGCCGCGCGGACGACCGCCGCACCGGCGCAGCCCGCCTCGTGGGCGAAGATCCGGGCGGCGCACGACCTGCTCGGCCGCTGACCGGCGCCGGCCGGGCCACTCCCTACGACGGGGGCGGCCCGGCCGGTGCGGGGTCAGCGCGCGGCGAGCGGCTGGCGGGCCGGGTCGACCGGGGCGGGCAGCTCGCCCACCCCGCCCAGGTACGCGTGGATCGCCGCCGCGGCGGCGCGTCCCTCGGCGATCGCCCAGACGATCAGCGAGGCGCCCCGGTGCATGTCGCCGGCGACGAAGACACCGTCGGCGGCCTGCCAGTCCGGGGCTGAGTCGACAGCGCCGCGGGCGTTGCGGGCCACCCCGAACTGGGCCAGCAAGGGCTGTTCCTCGGTGCCCTCGAAGCCGATGGCGAGCAGCACCAGGTCGGCCGGGATCTCCCGCTCGGAGCCGGGCAGCGGGGTGACGATGCGGCGGCCGTCCACCTTCTCCACAGTCACCTCGGCGATCCGGACCGCGCGGACCTGGCCGGTGCCGTCGTCCACGAACTCCTGCACGGCGACGGCGAACACGCGCTCGCCGCCCTCCTCGTGCGCCGGGTAGCTGCGCAGCAGCCACGGCCAGGTCGGCCACGGGTCGCGGGCCGCGTCGCGCTCCGTGGGCGGCTGCGGGTAGAGGTCGAGCTGGTGTACGCCGGCCGCGCCCTGCCGGTGCGCCACACCGAGGCAGTCCGCCGCGGTGTCGCCACCACCGATGATCACCACGTGCTTGCCGGCGGCGTCGATCGGCGTACCGTCGGGCAGCGTCGCCAGCGCGGGCCGCCCGTTCCCGGCGGCGGCCACCACCCGGTTCGCGGCCACCAGGTGCGCCATCGCCTGGTGCACGCCGCGCAGCGCCCGGCCGGGCGTGGCCGGGGTGTCCCGGCCCTGCAACGCGCCGCAGGCCAGCAGCACCGCGTCGTGCTCGGCGCGCAGCTGCTCGGCGGTCACGTCGACGCCGACCTCGACGCCGGTCCGGAAGCGCACGCCCTCGGCGGTGAGCTGGGCCAGCCGCTTGTCGATGTGCTGCTTCTCCAGCTTGAAGTCGGGGATGCCGTAGCGGAGCAGGCCGCCGATCGCGTCGTCGCGCTCGTACACGGTGACCGTGTGACCGGCGCGGGCGAGCTGCTGCGCGGCGGCCAGCCCGGCCGGGCCGGAGCCGACCACCGCGACCGACCGGCCGGTCGGGGCGGAGGCGGGCCGGGGCCGCAGGCCGTCGCGGGCCACCGCCGCGTCGGCGATCTCCACCTCGACCTGCTTGATGGTGACCGGCTGCTGGCCGCCGAGGCCGAGCACGCAGGCCGCCTCGCACGGCGCCGGGCAGAGCCGCCCGGTGAACTCGGGGAAGTTGTTCGTGGCGTGCAGCGACTCCACAGCGGCGTCCCAGTTGCCGGTGCGGACCAGGTCGTTCCAGTCCGGGATGCGGTTGCCCAGCGGGCAGCCGTCGTGGCAGAACGGGATGCCGCAGTCCATGCACCGGGTGGCCTGCTCGCGGATCAGCTCCTCGCCGGCCGGCGGGTAGACCTCGCGCCAGTCGGAGATGCGCACCGGCACCGGACGGCGGGCCGGCAGCCGCCGGTCGTAGCGCAGGAAACCGTTCGGGTCAGGCACGAGCCACCTCCTGGGCGACCGCCCGGGGCGCGGGCGGCAGGGGCGCGGACGGCGCCGGGGAGAGGGCGCTCATCACCGCGTCGTCGACGTCTCGGCCGGCGGCTTCGGCGGCCCGCATGATCTCCATGACCCGGCGGTAGTCCCGGGGCACCACAGCGGTGAACTCCTCCACCGCCTGCGGCCACCGCTTGAGCAGATCTTCGGCGACCGCCGAGTCCGTCTCGGCGAAGTGCCGCTGGACCAGCTCGTGCAGCCGGTCGCGCTCCTCGTCGCGCAGCGGCGACAGGTCGACCAGCTCGGCGTTGACCAGCCGCCGGTCGAGCCGGTGCACGAACGCGGTGCCACCGGACATGCCGGCGGCGAAGTTGCGCCCGGTCGGCCCGAGCACCACGACGGTGCCGCCGGTCATGTACTCGCAACCGTGGTCGCCGAGGCCCTCGACCACCGCGACCGCGCCGGAGTTGCGCACCGCGAACCGCTCCCCCACCCGGCCGCGCAGGAACACCTCGCCGCCGGTGGCGCCGTACAGGATGGTGTTGCCGGCGATGATCTGGTCCTCGGCGCGACCGCCCGGCGCGGCGTCCACGCCCACGAACGGCGCGTCGGCGTCCGGCCGGACCACGATCCGGCCGCCGGACAGTCCCTTGCCGACGTAGTCGTTGGCGTCGCCGTACAGGCGCAGCGTGACCCCGCTCGGCAGGAACGCGCCGAACGACTGACCGGCGGTGCCGCGCAGCCGGAACTCGATCGTGTCGTCGGGCAGGCCGGCGCCGCCGAAGCGGCGGGTCACCTCGCCGCCGAGCATCGCGCCGACGCTGCGGTGCTCGTTGCGGACCTCGACCTCGACCCGGACCGGGGTACGGTCGCGCAGCGCCGGCCCGGCCAGCTCGATGAGCCGGTTGTCCAGCGCCGCGTCGAGGCCGTGGTCCTGGGCGCGTACACCCCGGCGGGCCGCGCCCTCGGGCAGCTCCGGCAGGTGCAGCACGCGGCTCAGGTCGAGCCCGTGGCCCTTCCAGTGGTCGATCGCGCCGGCCACGTCGAGCAGCTCGGTGTGGCCGATCGCCTCGTCGATGCTGCGGAAGCCCAGCTCGGCCAGGTAGCCGCGGACCTCCTCGGCGAGGAACAGGAAGAAGTTCTCCACGAACTCCGGCTTGCCGGTGAAGCGCTCGCGCAGCACCGGGTTCTGGGTGGCGATGCCGACCGGACAGGTGTCCAGGTGGCACACCCGCATCATCACGCAGCCCTCGACGATCAGCGGCGCGGTGGCGAAGCCGAACTCCTCGGCCCCGAGCAGCGCCGCGACCAGCACGTCCCGGCCGGTCTTGAGCTGGCCGTCGACCTGTACGGTGACCCGGTCGCGCAGCTTGTTGAGCAGCAGCGTCTGCTGCGCCTCGGCCAGGCCCATCTCCCACGGGGTGCCGGCGTGCTTGAGCGAGTTGAGCGGAGACGCGCCGGTGCCGCCGTCGTGCCCGGAGATCAGGATGACGTCGGCCTTGAGCTTGGCCACGCCCGCCGCGACGGTGCCCACGCCCACCTCGCTGACCAGCTTGACGTGCACCCGGGCGGCCGGGTTGACGCACTTGAGGTCGTGGACGAGCTGGGCCAGGTCCTCGATGGAGTAGATGTCGTGGTGCGGCGGCGGGGAGATCAGGCCGACGCCGGGGGTGGCGTGCCGGGTCCGGGCGATCCACGGCCAGACCTTGTTGCCTGGTAGCTGCCCGCCCTCGCCGGGCTTCGCGCCCTGCGCCATCTTGATCTGGAGGTCGTCGGCGTTGACGAGGTATTCGCTGGTCACGCCGAACCGGCCGCTGGCGATCTGCTTGACCGCGGAGCGCCGGGCCGGGTCGTGCAGCCGCTCGACGTCCTCGCCGCCCTCGCCGGTGTTGGACTTGCCGCCGAGGCGGTTCATCGCGATCGCGAGCGTCTCGTGCGCCTCCGCCGAGATCGACCCGTACGACATGGCGCCGGTGGCGAAGCGCTTGACGATCTCGGTGGCCGGCTCGACCTCGTCCAGCGGCACCGCCGGACGTACGCCGGTGCGCAGCCGGAACAGCCCGCGCAGCGAGCCCGCCTGCGCGGCCAGCTCGTCGACCTTCGCGGTGTACTGCCGGAACACGTCGTACTGGCGGCTGCGGGTGGCGTGCTGGAGCAGGAAGACGGTCTCCGGGTTGAACAGGTGCAGCTCACCCTCGCGGCGCCACTGGTACTCGCCGCCGACCTCCAGCCGGTCGCTGGCCTGCGCGCCCGGCGCCGGCCAGGCCAGCGAATGCCGGGCCGCCACCTCGGCGTGGATCTCGTTCAGGCCGATGCCGCCGATGGTGCTCGGGGTGCCGCGGAAGTACCTGTGGACCAGGCGGGTGTCCAGGCCGACCGCCTCGAACACCTGCGCGCCGCAGTACGAGGACACGGTCGAGATGCCCATCTTGGACATGATCTTCAGGACGCCCTTGCCGAGCGCCTTGACGTAGTTGCGGACGGCCTTCACCCGGTCGACGCCGGTCAGCACGCCGGTGGAGATCATGTCCTCCACCGACTCGAAGGCCAGGTACGGGTTGACCGCCGCCGCGCCGTACCCGATCAGCACCGCCGCGTGGTGCACCTCGCGGCAGTCGCCGGACTCGACGACCAGCGCCACCTGGGTACGGGTCTGCTCGCGGACCAGGTGCTGGTGCACCGCGGCGGTGAGCAGCAGCGACGGGATCGGGGCCAGGTCGGCGTTGGAGTCCCGGTCGGAGAGCACCAGGATGCGCACGCCGTCCTCGATCGCCTCGGAGACGTGCCGGCAGATCTCGGTCAGCCGGGCCTTGATGCCGGCGCCGCCGTCGCGGATCCGGTACAGGCCGGAGACCCGGACCGCCTTGAAACCGGGCAGGTCGCCGTCCTCGTCGATGGACAGGATCTTGGCCAGCTCGTCGTTGTCGATCACCGGGTACGGCAGCACGATCTGCCGGCAGCTCGCCGGGCCCGGGTCGAGCAGGTTGCCCTCCGGCCCGATGGTGGACGCCAGGCTGGTCACCAGCTCCTCGCGGATGGCGTCCAGCGGCGGGTTGGTGACCTGGGCGAAGAGCTGATGGAAGTAGTCGTAGAGCAGCCGCGGCCGGGTGGACAGCGGCGCGATCGGGGTGTCGGTGCCCATCGAGCCGATCGGCTCCGCGCCGCTGCGGGCCATCGGGCCGAGCAGGATCTTCAGCTCCTCCTCGGTGTAGCCGAACGTCTGCTGACGGCGGCGCACCGAGTCGTGGGTGTAGACGGTGTGCTCGCGCGGCGGCAGGTCGTCCAGCTCGATCAGGCCGGCGTGCAGCCACTCCTGGTACGGCTGCTCGGCGGCCAGCTCGGTCTTGATCTCGTCGTCGGAGACGATCCGGCCGTTGACGGTGTCGACGAGGAACATCTTGCCCGGCTGGAGGCGGCCCTTGGCGACGACGGTGGCCGGGTCCAGGTCGAGCACGCCCGCCTCGCTGCCCAGCACCACCAGGCCGTCGGCGGTGTGCCACCAGCGGCCCGGGCGCAGGCCGTTGCGGTCCAGCACCGCGCCGACGATCTCGCCGTCGGTGAACGCGACCGACGCCGGGCCGTCCCACGGCTCCATCAGGCTGGCGTGGAAGCGGTAGAACGCGCGCTTGTCGGCGCGCATGTCCGGGTCGTTCTCCCACGCCTCGGGGATCATCATGAGCACCGCGTGCGGCAGGCTCCGGCCGGCCAGGTGCAGCAGTTCGAGCACCTCGTCGAAGTTGGCCGAGTCGGACGCCGCCGGGGTGCAGACCGGAAAGACGCGGCGGATGTTGCCGGGGATGCTGGGGCTGCGCAGCAGCGCCTCGCGGGCCTGCATCCAGTTCCGGTTCCCGCGGATCGTGTTGATCTCGCCGTTGTGCGCGATGAACCGGTACGGGTGCGCCAGCGGCCAGGACGGGAACGTGTTCGTGGAGAAGCGCGAGTGCACCAGCGCGATGGCGCTCACCACCCGCTCGTCGGTCAGCTCCGGGTAGAACGCGGGGAGCTGGTCCGGGGTGAGCATGCCCTTCCACACCATCGTGCGGCCGGACAGCGACGGGAAGTACGCCGGCACGCCCCGCTCGGCGGTCTCCCGCTCGACCTGCTTGCGCAGGCAGAACGCCACCCGGTCCAGGTCGAGCCCGGTCAGCGGGGAGCCGGCCGGGCCGTCCGGCGAGCCGGTCAGCCGGTGCGCGGCCACGAACAGCTGCCGGACCCGGGGCATCGCCGCGAGCGCGGTCTCACCCAGGCCGGACGGGTCGGTCGGCACCTCCCGCCAGCCGAGCACGTCGGCGCCCTCGACCAGCGCGTACTTGCCGACCACCTGGCGGGCACGGGCCTCGGCCGCGTCGTCGTCGGGCAGGAACACCAGGCCGGTGGCGTACTGGCCGGCCGGGGGCAGCGGGAAGTCGACGGTGGCGCGCAGGAACGCGTCCGGCACCTGGATCATGATGCCGGCGCCGTCCCCGGTGTTGTGCTCCGCGCCCCGGGCGCCCCGGTGGTCCAGCCGGCACAGCGCCCCGAGGCCGTTCGCGACGACCTGGTGCGAGCGCCGCCCGTGCAGGTCGGCCACGAAGGCCACGCCGCAGGCGTCGTGCTCGTACGCGGGGTCGTAGAGCCCGGTCGCCGGTGGGGCCGACTGCGGGCTGTGAGGGTACGGAAAGGCCACCGGGCCTCCTGTCGTCACTCAGGATGGATCATGATGGGGACGACGTCGGCCCTCTGCGGTTTATTGAGTCTACGTTAGGGCTTCCGGCGCAAGGCCAGTTCAGATTGATCACACTTCCAGATGCTGGGACGTGTAGTCTCGCGCGGTGGATCTCGCACGCGCTGACGTACTCGACCGGTTGGAGCGGTTCTACGACGCGGTGCCCCGCGACGGGGCCCGGACCGAGGACTACGGCGCCCTGGTGCTGTTCGTCCGGGACGGCGCCGGATGGCCGTTCTACGCCCGGCCCCGGCTCGGCGCCGACGAGGCGCCCACGCTCGCCGACGTCACAGCCGTCCGCGCCCGGCAGCGGGAACTGGGCCTGCCGGAGGCGTTCGAGTGGGTGCACGAGCACCAGCCGGACCTGCTCGCGGTGGCCCGCTCGGCCGGGCTCAGCGTGCTGGAGGCGCCGCTGATGCTGCTGGAACCCCAGCGGCTGCCCGACCCGGGGACGTTCAGCGACGTACCGGTGCGGGTGCTGGACCCCGCCGAACCCGGCTTCGCGGCGGACATCGCGCTGCGGCGGGCCGTCGCGGCGGTCGGCTTCGCCAACGGCGGCACCGCGCGCGGCGACGCCGGACCGGCCGAGCGGGACGCCGCCCTCGCCCAGCTGGACGTGGCCGCGCTGGAGGAGGAGGCGACCCGGGTCGCCGAGGGACGGCGCATCTCGGTGCTCGCCGGGACGCCCGACGCGGGCGCGCTCGCCAGCGGGATGGCGATGCGGGTCGACGACGTGGCGGAGATCGCCGGCGTGGCCACGCTGCCGTCCGCCCGGCAGCGCGGGCTGGGCGCGGCGGTGACCGCCACGCTCGCGCGGGAGCTGCGCGCCGCCGGCACCGACCTGATCTTCCTGAGCGCCGGCAGCGAGGACATCGCCCGCGTCTACCTGCGGGTCGGGTTCCGCCGGGTGGGCACCGCCTGCATCGCCGAGCCCGCCGCCGTCATCTGAGCACCGGCGCGGCTGTCGGACCGGGCCGGGCCCGGCCGGTCGCCCGGGGATCGCGCCGGCTGAGGGCCGGGCCGCCGGGAAGCCGTGCCGCCCGAGGGACGGCCGCACGCGGACGGGCCCGCGCGCGGACGGTCAGGACGGCGGCTGCCAGGCGGCGGCGGCCGCGGCGGCGGTGTTGCGCAGCCGCGGGCTGATCGTGCCCAGGGCGGCGTCCCGGGCGCGCAGCGCCAGCCGGCCCCGGGCCTGCAGGACCGCCGACATCCGCCGGGTCTGCCGGACCATCGTGGCCGCGCGGGGGCGGCGCAACCTGTCGTACGCGGTCACCGCGTCCGGCAGTCGCGACTCCCGCAGCAGCCCGGCCAGCGTCGCCGCGTCCTCGAACGCCAGGCAGGCGCCCTGCCCGAGGTGCGGCGGCATGGCGTGCGCGGCGTCGCCGAGCAGCACCACGCCGCCCGGGCCGGCCGGGAAGCCGTACGCCTTGGGCAGCGGGCGCAGCTCGCGGATCTCCTGCTGGACCACGTCCTCCGGGTCGGTCGCCTCCAGCAGCGTGCCGATCGGCGCGGGCCAGCCCGCGAACCAGCGCTTGAGCAGCGCGAGCTGGATCTCCGGCGGCTCCGGCCGGGGCGCCCCCGCGGCGGTGGCGACCCAGTAGACGCCGCCCCGGCGGGACGCACCCGCGGTGCCCCGCTCGCCGAGCGAGGCGGCCAGGAAGCGGTATCCGGCGCCGAGCGTCTCGCCGTGCACCGGCTGGTCGTCCGGCAGTTGCGGGGCCCGGTACCAGGGGATCACCGCACGCCAGGCCGCGCACCCGGAGCTGACCACCGCGGTCTCCGGTGCGAGGTGCCGGCGGATCTCGCTGTCCGTGCCGTCGGCGGCCACCACCAGGTCCGCCTCGTAGGTGTGCCGGCCGTCGCCCACCGCCGGGCGCTCGCCCGACGCCGCGCGCACCGTCCGCACGGTGACGCCGGTACGCAGCTCGACCCGGTCGCCCAGGCCGGCGATCAGCGCGTCGTGCAGGTCCTCCCGGTGCACCACCACCGGCATCCGCTCGGCCGGCGTGGACCGGGCCTGCACCAGCCAGTGCCCGTCCGGCCGGCGCACGCCGCCGTCGGGCAGCGGGGTGGCGATCGCGTCCAGCCCGTCGCCCAGCCCGAGGGCGCGCAGCGCGCGCACCCCGTTGGGCCAGAGCACCACGGCGGTCGCCTCCGGGCGGACCCGGTCGGCGCGTTCCAGCAGCGTGACCTGCCAGCCCGAACGGGCCAGCACACCGGCCGCCGCCATTCCGCCGAGGCCGGCGCCGACCACCACCGCGCTGCGCATGACTCCCCCGCTCAGCTGTCCCGGTCCGCCGGGCGCCCGCCGCCGTCGGCCCGGCCGGCGTTCGTGCGCTCCGCGTCCGCCCGCTCCGGGTCCGTGTCGTCGCCGTCCGCCCGGTCGGCGTTCGCGCTGTCGTCGCCGTCCGTGCCGCCCGTCGCGGCGTCGTCGGCGGCGGACTCGGCCCGTGCCGGTTCGTCGTCCGGCTCCGGGGGCAGCACACCGGTCTCCCGGTACGCGTCGAACTGTTCCTCGCTCACCACCCGGTAGCCCTCGGGCGCGACCGGCCGCGCGGCGGCCTCCCGGGCGGACAGGTCGACCTGCGACACGTCGCCGGCCGGGCCGGCCACGGGAGCCGGCTCGCCCACCGGCACCAGGTATTCGCGGGGACCGCGGACCCGGATGAAGTAGGCCAGCGCGCCGAGGAAGACCAGCGCGGCGGTCCAGACGTTGAGGCGTACGCCGAGGATCAGGTTCGCCTCGTCGGTACGCATCAGCTCGATCCAGAACCGGCCCGCCGTGTAGCCCATCACGTAGAGCGCGAACGCCCGACCGCGACCGAGCCGCAGCTTGCGGTCGAGGAACAGCACCAGCGCGGCGACGCCGATGTTCCAGAGCGCCTCGTAGAGGAACGCCGGGTGGTAGAGCCCCGGCTGGAGCACCGGGTTGCCGGCGTCGTCGCGCAGCGCGTGACCCGGGTTGTCCGGGTCCATCACGTGCACTTCGAGGCCCCAGGGCAGCGTGGTCCGCCCGCCGTACAGCTCGTTGTTGAACCAGTTGCCCAGGCGGCCGACGGCCTGCGCCAGGGGCAGCCCCGGCGCCAGCGCGTCGGCGACGACGGCGAACGGGATGCCGAGCTGCCGGGCGGCGAGCCACGCGCCGACCGCGCCACCGGCCACCGCGCCCCAGATGCCGAGACCGCCCTCCCAGATGTAGAGCGCCTTGATCGGCTCACCACCGGCGCCGAAGTATTTCTCCGGCGAGGTGATCACGTGGTAGATCCGCGCGCCGATGATGCCCGCGGGCACGGCCCAGACGGCGATGTCGAGCACCGCGCCCGGCGCCACGCCGCGACGGCGCAGCCGGTACTCGGTGACCACGCAGGCCACCACGATGCCGAGGATGATGCAGAGCGCGTACGCCCGGATCGGAACCGGACCGAGCTGCCAGACAGCGGTGCTGGGGCTGGGCATGGCCGCCAGTGGGGTCATCGGGGCGAGGGTCACGGGTGCACACGGTACCGGTGCGGACCGTGTGTGCGGCACCCCGGGCCGCCTGCCGCGCGGGTCGGATGACTTCTGGTTTGCACGGTCGTAGGCTCTTTGTCCATGAGCCCGCTCACCTGGGCGGTCGCCGCTGTCGTCACCGACGGGTCCGGCCGGCTGCTGCTCTGCCGCCGGACCGAGGGGGCCCGCCGCTGGGGGTTGCCGGGCGGGCGGCTGCGTCACGACGAGAGCCCGGCGGACGCCGCCGTCCGGGCGGTCCGCGCGGAGACCGGCTGGGCGGTGGAGCTGACCGACCTGGTCGGCCTCTACCGGGTCACCGGTCCGCAGGCGCCCTCGCTCCCGGCCGGGCGGTGCGGCGCCCGCCCCGACGTGCTGGTGCACGTGTTCCGCGCCGGGCCGGCCGACGTCGAACCGGCGGGCGAGCCGGTGGCCGGGTGCCTGCCGCGGTGGTGGCCGCCGCAGGAGCTACCCGACGTGCTGACCCCCACCACGCGCGCGGCGATCGCGGACGCGCTCGCCGGCCGCGCCGGCGTGCTGCGGCACACGACCGCCGCCGACGCGCTCATGCCACCCGGCGACGGGAAGCCCGTTGACGCGAAGCCCACCCCGCCCGGCCAGCGCGCTCGCGCATGATCGACACCAGATCGGCGAAGTGGCGGCATCCCGGCGGCCCCGACCACGCCACCTCGGCGAAATGGAGTCGATCAAGCAGGTGGGCGGCCAGGAGCGGTCAGCGGGCCGGGTTGCGGACGCCTTCGGCGAGTTCGGCGCTGAGCTTGCGCAGCGCGGTCAGGCCGGCGGCCTGGTCCGGGGCGTCCAGCACGCAGCGGACCAGCGCGCTGCCCACGATCACCGCGTCGGCGTACCCGGCGACGGTGGCGGCCTGCGCGCCCGTGCCCACGCCCAGCCCGACGCCGACCGGGATGTCGGTGACCTCGCGCAGCCGGGACACCAGGACCGGGGCCGCCTCGGAGGTCTGCGCGCGAGCGCCGGTGACGCCCATGATCGCGGTGGCGTAGACGAACCCGCGGCAGTGCTCGACGGTCATCCGCAGCCGCGCGTCGGTCGAGGACGGGGACACCAGGAACGTGCGGTCCAGGCCGTGCGCGTCGGAGGCGGCCAGCCACTCGGCGGCCTCGTCCGGGATCAGATCCGGCGTGATCAGGCCGGTGCCACCGGCGGCGGCCATGTCGCGGGCGAACGCGTCCACGCCGTACTGCTCGATGGGGTTCCAGTAGGTCATGGTGACCACGCTGGCCCCGGTCGCGGCGACCGCCTCGACGACGCGCAGCGCGTCCGCGACGCGGACACCGCCGGCGAGCGCGATGTCGCTCGCCTTCTGGATGACCGGGCCGTCCATCACCGGGTCGGAGTACGGGATCTCCACCTCGATGACGTCCACGCCCGCCTCGACCATGGCCTTCATGGCGGCGATGCTGCCCTCGACGGTCGGGAAGCCCGCCGGCATGCAGCCGACCAGCACCGCCCGCCCGTCCGCCCGCGCCTTGTCGAAGGCGACCCCGATGCGGCTCACGCTGTCACTCCTTGTCGAGGATGCCGAAGTACGCGCCGGCGGTGTGCACGTCCTTGTCGCCCCGGCCGGACAGGTTGACCACGATCACCGGCTCCCGGCCCAGTTCCTCGGCGAGCCGGGGGGCGATCGCGCGGGCACCGGCCAGCGCGTGCGCGCTCTCGATCGCCGGGATCACGCCCTCGGTGCGGCAGAGCAGCTCGAACGCGGCCATCGCGTCCGCGTCGTCGACCGGCAGGTAGGTGGCCCGGCCGGTGTCGTGCAGCCAGGCGTGCTCCGGGCCGACGCCCGGGTAGTCCAGGCCGGCCGAGATCGAGTGCGACTCGATGGTCTGCCCGTCGGCGTCCTGGAGGACGTACGTGCGGGTGCCGTGCAGCACGCCGGACGAGCCGCCGGTGATGCTGGCGGCGTGCCGGCCGGTGTCGACGCCCTCGCCACCGGCCTCGAAGCCGTAGAGCCGGACCCCGGTGTCCGGCACGAACGCGTGGAAGATGCCGAGCGCGTTGGAGCCGCCGCCGACGCAGGCCGCGACCGCGTCCGGCAGCGCGCCGGTCAGGTCCAGGCACTGCCGGCGGGCCTCCTCGCCGATGCCGCGCACGAAGTCCCGGACCATCTCCGGGAACGGGTGCGGGCCGGCGGCGGTGCCGATCAGGTAGTGGGTGTCCTCGACGTTGGCGACCCAGTCCCGCATCGCCTCGTTCATCGCGTCCTTGAGCGTGCGCGAGCCGGTGGTCACCGGGACGACGGTGGCGCCGAGCATCCGCATCCGCGCCACGTTCAGCGCCTGCCGCTCGGTGTCCACCTGGCCCATGTAGACGACGCATTCCAGGTCGAACAGCGCGGCGGCGGTGGCGGTGGCGACGCCGTGCTGGCCGGCGCCGGTCTCCGCGATGACCCGCCGCTTGCCCATCCGCTTGGTGAGCAGCGCCTGGCCCAGCACGTTGCGGACCTTGTGGGCGCCGGTGTGGTTGAGGTCCTCGCGCTTGAGCAGGACCCGCGCGCCGATCTGCGCGGAGAACCGCCGGGCCTCGTAGAGCAGCGAGGGCGTGCCGGCGTAGTCGCGCAGCAACGCGTCGAACTCGGCGAGGAAGTCCTCGTCGCCCATCGCCTTCCGGTACGCCGCGTCCAGCTCGTCCAGCGCGGCGACGAGCGCCTCGGGGACGAACCGGCCGCCGAACCGGCCGAAGTGACCGGCGGCGTCGGGAACCTGGCCGGCTGCGGGTGCGGCGCTCATCGCGGGCGTCCTCTCGGATCGGGTGCCCGGCGGCTCAGCGGACCGGGCGGGGCGTCGCCGGGTGGTTACCGGCGTTGACCAGCTCGGCGACCGCTTCACGCGGACTCTTCTGGGTGACCAGGCCCTCGCCCACCAGCACGGCGTCGGCGCCGGCGGAGGCGTACCGGATCAGGTCGTGCGGACCGCGCACCCCGGACTCGGCGATCTTGACGACGCTGCTCGGCAGGCCGGGAGCGATCCGCTCGAACACCGAGCGGTCGACCTCCAGGGTACGCAGGTCGCGGGCGTTCACGCCGATCACCTGCGCACCGGCCTCCAGGGCGCGGTCCGCCTCCTCCTCGGTGTGCACCTCGACCAGCGCGGTCATGCCGAGCGACTCGATCCGCTCCAGCAGCCCGACCAGCGCGTTCTGTTCCAGCGCGGCGACGATCAGCAGCACCAGGTCGGCGCCGTGCGCGCGGGCCTCGTGCACCTGGTAGCTGGAGACCACGAAATCCTTGCGCAGCACCGGCACGTTCACCGCGGCCCGCACCGCCGCCAGGTCGTCGAGCGACCCGCCGAACCAGCGGCCCTCGGTCAGCACGCTGATCGCCCGCGCGCCACCGGCGGCGTAGTCCCCGGCCAGGTCGGCCGGGTCGGCGATCTCGGCCAGCCGCCCCTTGGACGGCGACGAACGCTTCACCTCGGCGATCACGGCCACGCCGGGGCGGCGCAGCGCCGCGTACGCGTCCAGCGGTGGCGGCGCGGCGGCGGCCCGTTCCCGGATCCGCTCCAGCGGAACCTGCTCCTGGCGCCGGGCCACGTCCTCGCGCACGCCGGCCAGGATCTCGTCGAGCACCCCTGCGGACGGCGCCGCTCCGGCGTCGTCCCCCTCCGCGTGCGCATGCTCAGCAGTCACCAACGGACTCCCCTCTCCGGGCGTCATGGGCCGATGCTAGGGGGCGCCACCTGGCGACGAGTGCCGGGGGGTATGGCGCACCTCACGACATGGGCTGTGGCATGATGGCCGACTTCCGGTGAACGCCATGTCACGCAGCGCCACCGCTGGCATCGACCGTCACCCATCCCCTATCTCACCACGATCGTTCCGGGCCCGCAGGACGGGTTCCGGCGGTGGGCTGTGACCAAGCTCAAGGACCTCCGGCCCTGCCCAGGTCGACCCCGGTGCGACAGCGTTGACCTGTGCTTCACGGCGGCGAAACGTCCACCCGGAAGCATCGTCGTCGGGCACACTCGACGCCGGCGGCTGCCGACCGTCGCCAACGATCTCGCATGGGGTGACCATGAGCGCCAACGGGCCGACCCAGACCATCGGCTTGACCACCATCTCCCGTACCGTCGCCTCGCTCGCCGTCGGCGTGGTGCACACGCTCGAACGCGCGATGGCCGGTGAGGGCCGGATGCGTACCGCCAGGGGCAACGCCTGGGAGGCGGTCTGCGCCGACCGGGCCCGCGCCGCCCAGCGCCGCGAGTTGGAGCGGCTGGTGGCCGAGCTGGCCGCCGCGCGGGCCGCGGCCCGGCAGCGGCGCGACGCCCGCGAGGCGCAGCCGGTCAGCTGACCGTCGGGTCCTCGCCCCGGTCCAGCGCGTCCCACGCGTCCCGGGTGCCGCGTTCGACCGCCGGCCGGCCGGGCTCGTCCGCCGGGGCGGACCGCCGCTCGTACCGGGCGCCCATCGCCGGCCAGCCGTCGCCGCGCAGCGCGGTGAACGCGCCGCCGGCCGCCAGGGCCAGGCCGCCGGCCAGCACCAGCGCCGGCCACTGCCGGCTTACGCCGGTCTCGGTCAGGCCGATCCCGCCGCCGACCGCCACCGCCAGGCCGACGCCGGCCAGCAGCACACCCAGCAGCCGGCGCAGCCGGCCCCGGGTGGCGAGCACCGCGCCGCCGCCGGCGAGTCCCACGTACGTCAGCGCCAGCACCCAGGGCAGCAGCTCCGTACCGGTGCGCCCGGCCCGGCCGGACGGCAGCGATCCCCGGGCGGTCACCTCGACCGACCAGGTACGGGTCACCGCCCAGCAGGCCAGGCCCGCGCCGGCCAGGCAGAGCAGCACCGCGTACGCGAGTTCGCGCCGGCCGCGGGCGGTCGGCGCGGTGGTGCCGGGCGCGCTCACCGGGCGGCCCGCAGCGTCTCGGCGGCCGCGATGGCGGCGAGGACGGCGGCGGCCTTGCTGCGCGTCTCCTGGTCCTCGGCGGCGGGGTCGGAATCGGCCACGATCCCGGCGCCGGCCTGCACGTAGGCGCGGCCGTCGCGGATCAGCGCGGTACGGATGGCGATGGCCATGTCCAGGTCGCCGCCGAAGGCGAAGTAGCCGACGGTGCCGCCGTAGACGCCGCGCCGCACCGGCTCCAGCTCCTCGATGATCTCCATGGCGCGCACCTTTGGCGCGCCGCTGAGCGTCCCGGCCGGGAACGTCGCGGCCAGCGCGTCGAACGCCGTGCGGTCGTCGCGCAGCTCGCCGACGACTGTGGAGACGATGTGCATGACGTGGCTGTAGCGCTCGATGGTGGCGAACTCGGGCACCTCGACGGTGCCCGGGCGGCACACCCGGCCCAGGTCGTTGCGGCCCAGGTCGACGAGCATCACGTGCTCGGCGCGTTCCTTGGGGTCGGCGAGCAGTTCGGCGGCGAGCTTGGCGTCGCCGTCCGGGGAGCCGCCGCGCGGCCGGGTGCCGGCGATCGGGTGCAGCAGCGCCCGGCGCCGCCCGTCCGGGCCGGCGCTGACCTTGAGGTGCGCCTCCGGTGACGAGCCGACGATGTCGAAGCCGTCGAAGCGCAGCAGGTACATGTACGGGCTGGGGTTCGTGGTGCGCAGCACCCGGTAGACGTCGAGCGGGTCGGCGTCGGTGGGGCGCTCGAAGCGCTGGCTGAGCACGATCTGGAAGCACTCGCCGGCCCGGATCGCCTCCTTGGCCGCCTCCACCGCCTGCGGGTAGCCGCCCTCGGGGGTGCGGCTGACCACCTCGCCGACGCCGGGCCGGCCCACAGTCGAGACCATGGGCGGAATCGGCCGGGACAACGCGCTGGTCATCGCGTCGAGGCGGCCGACGGCGTGGTGGTACGCGGCCTCGACCCGCCCGGCCCGGTCGGGGTCGTCCAGCGGCGGCAGCACCGCGTTGGCGACCAGGATCGCGGAGCCCTCGTAGTGGTCGAGGACCACCAGGTCGGTCGCGAGCATCATGCCCAGCTCGGGCACGTCCAGCTCGTCCTCGGTCAGCTCGGGCAGGCGCTCGAAGCGGCGGACCAGGTCGTACCCGAGGTAGCCGACCAGGCCGCCGGTCAGCGGCGGCATGTCACCGGCCGGATCCCAGCCCGGCCCGGCGAGCGCGGCGACCGTCTCGCGCAGCACGGTGACCGGGTCGCCACCGGTGGGCACGCCCGCCGGTGGCGTGCCGGTCCAGCTCGCCGCGCCGTCGCGCTCGGTGAGCGTGGCGCTGCTGCGGACGCCGATGAACGAGTAGCGCGACCAGGCCGTGCCGGCCGAGCCGACGCCCTGTTCGGCGGACTCCAGCAGGAACGTGCCGGGACCGCCGGCCAGCTTGCGGTAGACCCCGACCGGCGTCTCCGCGTCGGCGAGCAGCCGCCGGGTCACCGGCACGACCCGCCAGCGGGCGGCCAGGTCGGCGAAGGTGGACCGGTCCGGGCTGACCGTGCCGTCGGTCACGGGGTCGCCTCCGGGGAGCTGACCGGCAGTTCGGTGAAGAAGCAGGTGCGCTGCCCGGTGTGGCAGGCCGCGCCGACCTGCTCGACGCTGACCAGCAGCGCGTCGCCGTCGCAGTCGAGGGCCACCGAGCGCACGTACTGGTGGTTGCCCGAGGTGGCGCCCTTGACCCAGTACTCGCCGCGGCTGCGCGACCAGTAGGTGGCCCGACCGGTGGTGAGCGTGCGGTGCAGCGCCTCGTCGTCCATCCAGGCGACCATCAGCACCTCGCCCGAGTCGTGGGCGCGGACCACGGCGGCGACCAGGCCGTCCGGGGTGCGGCGGAGCTTCGCCGCGATGGCCGGGTCGAGCCGGGACGGGCGGGCCGGTCCGGGAGCGGGGGCGCCGGTCAGCGGCGCGTCAGGGGCGGGCACGGTTGACCATTCTCCCGCACGCGGTCCGGGCACCGCCGACGTGTCCCGGGAGGCGGTCGTCACCGTGCCCAGCGCCCGGCCCAGCCGGGCGAGGTAGCGGTCCACCCGGCCGTCGACCAGCGCCTCGGCCAGGTCCGCGCCGTGGGTGGCGGCGATCTCGCCGGCGTACGGGCGGATCAGCGGGAGGATGCCGGTGACCAGCCGTCCGGCGGCGGCGCCGACCTCGGCCGGGTCACCGGCGCGCAGGCCGAGGCAGAGCAGCATGTCGTGGCGGTAACCGGGCGGGGCGACCGGCAGGTCCAGCGCGGCGGTCAGGGCGGCCCGGCGGGACACCACGCGCACGGTCGGGTTGGCCGGCCGCAGCACCGAGGGACAGAGCCGGGCCAGGTCGGCCGCGGCGAGCCGGACCCCGACCGGGTCGTCGGCCACGCGGGCCGCGGCGACCTTGCCCAGCGTCGCGATCAGCTCCTCCAGTCGCGGCTCGTCGGCGGGCTGGCAGAGCACCGGCAGGTCGATCAGGCGGCGCCATTCCGGTACGGCCCACAGCAGCCGGGCGGGCGCGGTGACCGGGAGCCCGAACGCCCAGTCGGCGGGCTGGCCGAGGCGGCGTACCCAGGAGCGGACGTCGCGGGCGGCCACCGACACGTGCACGAGGCGACCGGCGAACTCGGTCAGGTACGCCCGCCGGGCCGCGTACGGCGTGCCGCGGCGGGACGTGGCCTGCCGGGCGCCCGCACCGGCGGGCCGTCCGTCGTCGGCGGCCACGAGCACGTCCACGTCCACGTCGCTGTGCTCGGTGGCGGCCCGCCGGGCATGGCTGCCGCGCAGCATGATCCCGACGACCGGCCGGTCGGCGGCCTGCCGCAGGCGGGCGGCCCAGTCGTCGAGGAACGCGGTGTCGGGCAACTGCGCTGGACCCACGGCGCCATGGTGCCGAAATCCGATCTTCACCGCAATGACCGTTGCCGGACCCCGTGTCCGCCACTGGGGCGTTCAGCCGGATTCCTCCTCCGCCCGGCGGTACGCGTCGATCTTGTGTTCGAGGACCTTCAGGTCCTCCTCCAGCTCGGCCATCCGGGCCAGGACGCGGGCCCGGTGCGCCTCGAACAGCGCCCGCCGCGCGCCGAGCGTGCCGTCCCCGTGCCGAGCCAGTTCGGCATAGCGGCGCATGTCTCGCACCGGCATCCCGGTACGCCGCAGCCGGGTGAGCAGGAACAGCCAGTTGACGTCGGACTCGGTGTAGCGCCGGCGGCCGGACGAGTCCCGCCCGACGCGGCCCACCAGGCCCTCCTGCTCGTACCAGCGCAGCGTGTAGGTGGTCAGGCCGACCCGTTCCGCCGCCTCACCCACGGTGAGGCTCATCTCCCGCGTGCTGATGTCCACGCCCTCCAGGCTTCCAGTTCGAGCGCACTCGAAGTCAAGTCCCCGTTGCCCTCGGGGAGGAATTCACCTACCGTTGAGTTCAACGGGTGATGAATTGACGGAGGCGAGCATGGACGACGCGGTGTCGGTCCGCGAGCTGGTGGTCGACCGGGGCGGGCGGCGGGTGCTGCACGGCATCACCTGCGGGGTGCCCCGGGGCACCGTGACCGGGCTGCTCGGGCCCAGCGGCAGCGGCAAGACCACGCTGATGCGCGCGGTGGTCGGCGTGCAGACGGTCGGCTCCGGCGCGGTGGACGTGCTCGGCCGCACCGCCGGCTCGGCCGACCTGCGCCGCCGGGTGGGTTACCTGACCCAGGCGCCGAGCGTGTACGCCGACCTGACGGTGCGGGAGAACGCCCGCTACTTCGCGGTGCTCCAGGGCCGGGGCCGCGCCGAGGCCGACCGCGCGGTGGCCGACGTCGGCCTGGCGAGCGCGGCCGACCAGCTCGTCGGCACGCTCTCCGGCGGCCAGCGCAGCCGCGCCTCACTCGCCTGCGCGCTCGTCGGCGAACCGGAGCTGGTGGTCCTCGACGAGCCGACTGTCGGCCAGGACCCGGTGCTGCGGGCCGACCTGTGGGCCCGGTTCCACGCCATGGCCGCGAACGGCACCACGCTGCTGGTCTCCAGCCACGTGATGGACGAGGCTGCCCGCTGCGACCGGCTGCTGCTCATCCGCGAGGGCCGGCTGGTCGCCGACGACACCCCGGCCGCGGTCCGCGCCGCGACCGGGACCGACGACCTGGAGGAGGCGTTCCTGCGCCTGATCCGCGACGCCGAGGGAGAGGCGCGATGAACGGACGGATCCTGGCCGCCACCACCGGGCGCATCCTGCGCCAGCTCCGGCACGACCGGCGGACCGTGGCGCTGCTCGTGGTGGTGCCGTCGGTGCTGCTCACGCTCGTCTACTTCATGTACGTCGACCAGCCCGCCCCGCCCGGCGCGCCGAGCACGTTCGACCGGGTGGCCCTGATCATGCTGGGCTTCTTCCCGTTCATCATCATGTTCCTCGTGACCAGCATCGCCATGCTCCGCGAGCGCACCACCGGCACGCTGGAGCGCCTGCTCACCACGCCGCTGGGCAAGCTCGACCTGCTGTTCGGGTACGGCATCGCGTTCGGCCTGGCCGGGGTGCTCCAGTCCACTGTCGCCTCGGTCGTCGCGTACCGGGTGTTCGGGCTGGAGACCGCGGGCAGCGCGTGGCTGGTCGTGCTGATCGCCGGGGTGAACGCGGTGCTCGCGGTGGCGCTCGGGCTGTTCTGCTCGGCGTTCGCCCGCACCGAGTTCCAGGCGGTCCAGTTCATGCCGGTGGTGGTGGCCCCGCAACTGCTGCTGTGCGGCCTGTTCGTGCCGCGCGACGAGATGGCCGGCTGGCTCCAGGCGGTCAGCGACGCGCTGCCGCTGTCGTACGCGGTCGAGGCGCTCCAGGAGGTCGGCGCGCACGCCGAGCCGACCGGAACGATGTGGCGGGACGTGGCGATCGTGGCCGGGGCGGCGGTGGCGGCGCTGGTGCTGGCCGCCGCGACGCTGCGCCGGCGCAGCGGGTGAACGCGCGGCGCACCGGGCGGCGGCCCGGCAGCCCGGACACCCGTGAGGCCATCCTCGCCGCGGCGCGGGAGGCGTTCGCCGAGCGCGGCTTCGACGCCGCGTCGATCCGGGCCATCGCCGCGGCGGCCGGCGTGGACCCGGCGCTCGTGCACCACTACTTCGGCGGCAAGGAGGAGCTGTTCCGGGCCGCCACGGCCTTCCCGGCCGACCCGGGGCGGCTGCTGCCGGCGGTGCTCGCCGGCGGCCCGGACGCGGCCGGCGAGCGGATGGTCCGGGTGTTCCTGGAGGTCTGGGACTCCCCCACCGGCACGGCGGCGGTGGCGCTGCTGCGCTCCGCCGTCAGCAACGACTGGACCGCGCGCCTGCTGCGCGAGTTCCTGGTCACGCAGGTGCTGCGCCGGGTGCTCGACCACCTCGGCGTCGACCCGGCGCAACGCGCGCTGCGCGGTGGGCTGGTCGCCACGCAGCTCGCCGGGCTGGCCATGATGCGGTACGTGCTCCGTCTCGACGCGGTCGCCACCGCCGAGCCGGCGACGCTGGTGGCCGCCATCGGCCCGACGGTCCAGCGGTACCTGACCGGCGACATCACCTGAGCCGGCCGGCCGCCGGCTCCGGCAGCCGGGACGGCGCCGCTCAGGCCGCCGCCCGGGGGCAGAGCATCGGGTGCAGCAGGCGGGACAGCTCCGCCACGTCGGCGACGGGCCGGGGGAAGGCGAGCCGGGCCCGCCGGGTCGCGCCGGGCCGCCCGTGCGCGACCAGCAGCCCGTACCTGTCGATCCGGACCACCCGGGGAACCTGGTCGCCGGGCAGGGCGAGCCGCCGCCGCAGGTAGTCGCCGACCTGCTCGGTGTGGTGGTCGGCCAGGTCGGCCAGCAGGTCGGCCTCGACCGGGTGCAGCGGGTCGGGCTCGGCCTCCGCGAACGCCTCCGGGTCGACCCGGCGCACGCGCCCGGCGCGCTCCCAGCGGGCCTCGGCCACCTCGAAGCGGTGCAGGTGGAACCGGCGGCCCACGTCGAGCAGGTCGCCGACCGGGTCGGTGGCGGCGAAGTCGACCGCCGCGTCGCGCGCCTCGTCCCCGTCCAGCCGGGCGGCCCAGCCGGAAACCCACGCCCGGCCGAGCGAGGGCGCCCCGGCCGCGGGCGGCAGGTCGAGCACGTCGAGCACGGTGGCCACGTCGGTGTCGCCCGGCGGCGGCACGAGCGCCGCGGCCAGGTCACTGACCACGGGTACGAGCAGCAGCACCCGCCCGTCCGGGTCGACGGCGTGCCGGACCTGGTGCGGGCCGGGATGCCGGGCCAGGTGGACGAGGGCGGGCAACCGGCCCGCGACCAGGGTTCGCACGATCTCCGCCGGGCTGGGCCGCATGATCCCGACCTCCTCAATATAGGTTAGGCTTACCTAAGAAGCAGGCTAGACGATCGGAGACGTCGACGTGAACCACCCCCGGCCCAAGGCCCGGCTCTCCCGCGCCCTCGGTATCCCGCTGACCCGCAAGTGCGTGCGGTACTTCGAGCGGCGCCCCTATCCCCCGGGCGTGCACGGCCGGTCCCGCCGCACCACTTCCGACTACCAGGTGCGGCTGCTGGAGAAGCAGCGGCTGCGCCACCAGTACAACGTCAGCGAGGCCCAGCTGCGCCGGTTGTTCGACGAGGCGGCCCGGGGCGCCGGCAAGACCGGCGAGACGCTCGTCGCGCTGCTGGAGCGGCGCCTCGACGCGGTGGTGCTGCGGGCCGGGCTGGCGCGCAGCGTCTACCAGGCCCGTCAGCTCGTCGCGCACGGCCACATCACAGTCGACGGGCGCAAGGTCGACCGGCCGTCGTACCGGCTGCGTCCCGGCCAGGTGGTCGGCGTACGCGAGCGCAGCCGCGCGCTGCCGCCGTTCCAGCTCGCCGCCGCCGGCGCGCACGCCGACGCCCAGCCCCGGCCGTACCTGTCGGCGCAGCCGGCCGAGCTGCGCGCCACGCTGGTGCGCGAACCGGCCCGGCACGAGGTGCCGGTGGTGTGCGACGAGCAGCTCGTGGTGGAGTTCTACTCCCGCTGACCGGTTACCGGGTCTGCTCCAGCCCTGGCGGACCCGCCAAGATCAGCGGGTCTGCTCCAGCCCTGGCGGACCCGCCAAGATCAGCGGGTCTGTTCCAGCCAGGAGGCGTACAGCAGGGCGTAGACCGAGTCGGTGTCGCGGACCAGCTCCTCGTGCGGGCCGCGCTGCACGATCCGGCCCCGGTCCACCACGATCACCTCGTCCGCCGCCTGCGCGGTGGACAGCCGGTGCGCGATGGCGAGCGTGGTCCGGCCCCGGGTCACCGCGTCGAGCGTCCGTTGCAGGCGGACCTCGGTGGCCGGGTCGACAGCGCTCGTCGCCTCGTCCAGCACCAGCAGGTCCGGGTCCGCGACGTACGCCCGGGCCAGCGCCACGAGCTGCCGCTCGCCGACGCTCAGCGCCTCCCCGCGCTCGCCGACCGGTGTGTCCAGCCCGGACGGCAGCCCGTCCAGCCAGTCGGACAGGCCCAGCTCGCCGAAGGCGGCGGTGAGCCGCTCGTCGGTCAGGTCGGGGCGGGCGAAGCGGACGTTCTCCCCGACCGTGGCGTCGAACAGGAAGCCGTCCTGCGGCACCATCACCACCCGGGAGCGCAGCGAGTCGAAGCGCACCTGCCGCAGGTCGACCCCGGAGAGCAGCACCGCGCCCTCGGTCGGATCCATCAGGCGGGTGAGCAGCTTGGCGAACGTGGTCTTGCCGCTTCCGGTCTCGCCCACCACCGCCACCCGGCTCTTGGCCGGGATGTCCAGCGTCACCTCGTGCAGCACCGGCGGCCCGCCCGGGTAGGCGAACGTCACGCCGGCGAACCGGGCGTCCAGCGGCCCCGGCGGCAGCTCCCGCCCCTGCTCGCCCGGGTCGGCCACGTCCGGGGAGACGTCCAGCACGTCCAGCACCCGGCGCCAGCCGGCGATCGCGTTCTGCGCCTCGTTGAGCACCTCGGTGGCGATCTGCACCGGCTGGATGAACAGCGTGACCAGGAACAGGAACGCGGTGAGCTGGCCGACCGACAGCGTGCCGTCGACGCCCAGGCTGACCCCGACCACCACCACGCCGGCCAGCGCCAGCCCGGCGGCCAGCTCCCCCACGGAGCTGCCCATGATGCTGATCCGGATCGCCCGCTGCTGGGCCACCCGCTGCCCGTCGATGGCCGTGTCGAGCCGCCGCGCGGTGCGCCCGGCGATGCCGTACGCCCGGATCACCGGCGCGCCCACCACGCTCTCGCCGATCGCCCCGAGCAGCGTGCCGGTGCGCTGCCGCACCAGCCCGTACGCCCCGGCGAGGCGGCGCTGCAACTGCCGGATCACCAGCACCGCCGGCGCGAACGCGACGAGCACCACGAGCGTCAACTGCCAGGAGTACGCGAGCATCACGGCGGTGGTGACCAGCAGCTGGCCCAGGTTGACGATGAGGATCACGCCGCCCCACTGGAGGAACTGGGTGATCTGGTCGACGTCGCTGGTGACCCGGGAGACGAGCGAGCCGCGCCGCTCGGACTGCTGGTGCAGCATGGACAGGTCGTGCACGTGCCGGAACGCCCGGGTGCGCACGCCGGCCAGCGCGGTCTCGCTGACCGTGAACAGCCGGCGCATCATCAGGTAGCCGCAGATGGTGGTGACCACCAGCACCCCGGCGGTGATCGCCACGGTGAGCGAGATGACGTCCAGGTCGAGCCCGCCGACGATGCCGTGGTCGATGCCGCGCTGCACCGCCACCGGCACGGCGACCCGGCCGACCATGTAGACCAGCGCCAGCGCCAGCGTGCCGGCGAGGCCGGTGCGCAGCTCCGGGGAGAGCGCCAGCCCGCGCCGCAGCGTCTGCCAGGTGGTCTCGGTGCTCTCGGTGTTCTCCCCCGTGGTCGTACTCACCGGTCCACCTCGATCTCCAGGCCCGAGGTCAACGGCGTGACCTCGTCGTACGTCCGATTCTGCTCGCGCTCCTGCTCGGCCTGCTCGTACGCGGTGACCAGGTCGGCGTAGCCGGGCACGGTGGCCAGCAGCTCGGTGTGGGTGCCGCGGGCGACCACGCGGCCCTGCTCCACGTAGATCACCTCGTCGGCGAGCGCGATGGTCGCCCGGCGGTACGCCACCACCAGGATCGACGCCGGGGCGCCGCCGTCGGTCGGCGCGCGCAGCCCGGCCAGGATGGCCGCCTCGACGCGCGGGTCGACAGCGCTCGTGGCGTCGTCGAGCACCAGCAGCCGGGGGCGTCCGGCGAGCGCCCGGGCGAGCGTGAGCCGCTGGCGCTGCCCGCCGGACAGCGACGTGCCCCGCTCGCCGACCATGGTGTCCAGCCCGTCCGGCAGCGCGGCCACGAAGCCGTCCGCCTCGGCCAGCCGCAGCGCCGCCCACACCTCGTCGTCGCCGATGCCGGCGCGGTCGAGCGCGATGTTGGCCCGGACCGTGTCGTCGAAGACGAACGGCACCTGCGCCACGAGCGCCACCGTGCCGGCGAGCGAGGCGGCGGTCAGCTCCCGCTCGTCCACGCCGTCCAGCGTGACCCGTCCGGCGCCCGGGTCGACCAGCCGCACGGCCAGCGACGCGATCGTCGACTTGCCCGCGCCGGTGGGCCCCACCAGGGCGACCGTCTTCCCGGCCGGCACGGTGAACGTCACCTCGCCGAGCACCTGGGCCCCGGGCAGGTGCGCCTCGGCCGGCTCGTACGCGAAGTGCACGTCGTCGAAGGCGAGCGTGGCCGGCTCGCGGGTGGCCGGGTCGAGCGTCCTCGTGCCGTACGGCATCTCGCCGGTGGCGTCCAGCACCCGGCGGACCCGGTCCCAGCCGGCGACGCTGCGCGGCAGTTCGGCCAGCACCCAGCCGATGGCGCGGACCGGGAAGGCCAGCACGGTGAACAGGAACGCGACGCTGACCAGTTCGGTCACGCTGATCGCGCCCTGCCGGTACCGGATCGCGCCGACCACCAGCACGGCGAGCGTGCCGAGGCTGGGCAGCGTCTCCAGCAGCGGGTCGAACACGCCGCGCAGCCGGCCGACCGAGATCAGCGCGTCGCGCAGCTCACCGGCGCGGGAGGCGAAGCGGGCCGTCTCCTGGGCCTCGCGGCCCATCGTCTTGACCACCAGCGCGCCGTCGAAGCTCTCGTGCGCGATGCCGCTGACCTCGGCCCGCAGCCGCTGCGCCCGGGCCTGCCGGGGCGCCATCCGGCGGGAGTAGACCACGTTGAGCGCGAACAGCGCGGGGAACACGGCGAGGCCGACCAGGGCCAGCGCCCAGTCGGTGAAGAACAGCGAGGCCACCGCGCCGACGAGCATCACCAGCGTGCCGACCGCGAACGGCAGCGGCGCGATCGGGTACCAGGCCGCCTCCACGTCGGAGTTGGCGTTGGACAGCAGCGTGCCGGTGGAGTTGCGGTGGTGCCAGGCCAGCGGCAGTTCCAGGTAGCGGCGGGTGACCCGGCGACGGTAGGCGGCCTGGAGCCGGTACTGCATGTAACCGGCGCCGAGCCGGCGGCCGAAGATGCCGACGACGCGCAGCACGCTGATGCCGAACAGCGCCGTCGCGGCCAGCGCCAGCGCCCCTTCCGCCACCTCGCCGCGCTCCACGGCCGGCACGACCACGTCGCCGACCACCCCCCCGACCACGTACGCGCTGGCGATCACCAGGAGGCCGAACAGCACGCTGCCGCTGACCGCGACCGCGAAGATCCGCGGCTGTTCCCGGATGGCCCGGCCGAGCACCCGTAGCCCCCTGCCGAGCACGTCCCGACTTGTCCCGCTCGCCACGCTCTCCCCCGCCGTAAGCCGCAGTTTTCTCCCCCATCCTTACCGCTCGCCGCCGGTCCCGCCGACCCGGCCGGGATATGTCCGCCGTCACGTTCCCGCCGGACCCGGCTGGAGGGCGGCCGGAACCGGCCCGGCGGCGCGGTCCCGCCGGGCGTGGCGCGCCGATCGGCCGGAACGGGCCTACGATCGGGCCATGCCGCGGTACGCCCGAGCGGAGCGCGAGGCGCTCGCCGACCTGATGCTGGAACTGGGACCGGACGCACCGACTGTCAACGAGGGGTGGACCACCCGTGACCTGGCGGCGCACCTGCTGGTGCGGGAGCGCCGGCCGGACGCGGCGGGCGGGATCCTGCTGCCGCCGCTGCGCGGCTACGGCGAGTCGGTCCGCCGGCGCATCGCCGCCGGGCCGTACGCCGACCTGATCGCCCGGGTACGCCGTCCCCCGGTGTGGAGCCCGGTCAGCAACCCGCTCACCGACGAGCTGGCCAACGGGATGGAGTTCTTCATCCACCACGAGGACGTGCGGCGCGCCCGGCCGGGCTGGCACCCGCGCGACCTGCCCGCCGGGCAGCAGGCGGTGCTGTGGAAGCGGGCGTCCCTGCTGGCCCGGATGGCGCTGCGGCGGTTCCCGGCCGAGGTGCTGGTGCAGGCCCCGGGGCACGGCGAGCTGCGGGCCGGCGCCGGCGGCGAACGGCTGCGGGTGGTGGGCGCGCCGGGCGAGCTGGTGCTGTTCCTCACCGGACGGCAGCGGGTGGCCCGGGTCCAGGTGGACGGTCCGGCCGATCGCGCCGAACGTCTGCGTACCGCCGAGCTGGGCTTGTGACCGAGGGTGTGCAGCCGATCGCCGGCTGACAGTGGACAGTGGACACCCGAACGTCGATAACGGTTACGTCCTCCCGTACGCTCCTGCGCACCGGCCCGACCCCGCGGGGCGGCGGACAGGGGGACGACGATGCGCGACTTCGCCCTCTCGGCACTGCACGAACCGCCCTTTCCCTCCCGGCGCCACCCCGCCGCCGACCAGGCGGCCGCGGAGAGCGCCGCCTGGGTACGTGACTTCGGCCTGGTGGAGGACCAGGCCGGCCGCCGGCGGCTGGCCGGGGCGCACGCGGCGGAGCTGGCCGCTCGCGCCTGCCCCGAGGCGTCGCCGTACGGGCTGCGCCTGCTCACCGACCTGATCAACTGGCTGTTCGTGGTGGACGACGCCTGCGACGACGACGGGCTCGGAGCGACGCCCACGCTGCTGGCGCCGACGCTCGCCGCGCTGCTGGCGGTGCTCGACCGGCACGGCGACCCGGACGCGCCGGCGCCCGCCGACGGCGGGCCGATCGCCCTGGCGCTGCACGACCTGTGCCGGCGGGCCCGCGGCCGGGGCCGGCCGGCCCACCTGCTGCGCCTGGTCAGCCAGTTGCGGGAGTACCTGCTGGCGCTGCTCTGGGAGGCCGCCAACCGGGAGCGCCGGCGGGTGCCGGGGGTGGCCGAGTACACGCAGATGCGCCGCCACACCGGCGGGGTGCGCCCCAGCTTCACGGTGACCGACCTGGCCCGCCCGTCCGCGCCCCGCGCCGACCAGCGGGTCGCGCCGGCGCTCACCGCCCTGGACACCCTCGCCACCGACCTGGTCTGCTGGTGCAACGACCTGTTCTCCTACGGCAAGGAGCGCGGCGCCGCCCCGGAGGCGCACAACCTGGTCACCACGATCGCGGGTGAGACCGGGCAGGACGAGTCGGCGGCGCTGTACGCGGCGGCGGACCGGTTCAACAAGGCCCTCGCCACGTACGCGGAGCGGGACGCGGCGCTGAGCGTCGTGGCCGACGAGGGGATGCGGGTCTTCCTGGACACCCGCCGGGACTGGATCAGGGCCACCTACGACTGGTCCCGCGCGGCCAGCCGGTACGCCTGAGCGGTTCCAGCAGGCGGGACCGGTGGCGACTCGACCGATCGGGGCTAGCCGCTGGCCGGGTGCAGGCAATACCCTTCGGTAACCGCAGACCGGCGTGACCCCCGTCACGTCCCTCCACCCCTGAAGGCGGCTACAGCGATGGCTCTCGATGTACCGTACCGTTCCGTACCGGACATGTTCCTCAAGCGCGTGGCGGATTCCCCCGACCGGCACGCCTTCGCCCACCCCGCACCCGACGACTCGGGCCCGGTCTGGCTGACGTGGGAGCAGGTCGGGCAGCGCGCCAAGGCGATCGCCGCCGGGTTGCACGGGCTCGGTGTCGGCCTGGAGAACCCGGTCGCGATCCTGGCCAACACGCGCCTGGACTGGGTGCTCGCCGACTTCGGCATCATGTGCGCCGGTGGGGCGACCACCACCGTCTACCCCACCACCGAACCCGACGACGCGGTCTACATCATCGCCGACTCCGGCTCGAAGGTGCTGTTCGCGGAGAACCCGGCCCAGGCGGCGAAGATCGCCGGGGCGGACCTGCCCGCGCTGACCCACGTCGTGCTCTTCGACGGCACGCCCGACCCGGCGGCGGCCGTCCCGCAGCTCACCCTGGCCGAGCTGGAGGAGCGCGGCGCCGCCGCGCTGAGCGCCGAACCGGACCTGATCGACATGCTCGTCGCCGGCATCGGCCCGGACCACCTGGCCACGCTGATCTACACCTCGGGCACCACCGGCCGCCCGAAGGGCGTGGAGCTGCTGCACGGCGGCTGGTGCTGGGAGGGCGTGGCGCAGGCCGAGCTGGGCCTGCTGCGCGTCGACGACCTGCAGTACCTGTGGCTGCCGCTGTCGCACTCGTTCGGCAAGACGCTGCTCTGCGGCGCCACGCACGTCGGCCTGCCCACGTACGTCGACGGCCGGGTGGACAAGCTCGTCGACCTGCTGGGCGTGGTGCAGCCGACGCTCATGTGCGGCGCGCCCCGGGTCTTCGAGAAGGTCTACAACAAGGCGGTCACCACCGCGCAGGGCGCGGGTGGCGCCAAGGCCAAGATCTTCGCCTGGGGCGTCGGGGTCGGCAAGGAGAAGGTCGCGCTGGAGCAGGCCGGCAAGCCGGTCCCGGCCGGCCTGCGGATGAAGTACGCGCTGGCCGAGAAGCTCGTGTTCAGCAAGCTCCAGGCCCGGCTCGGCGGCCGGATGCGGGTGCTGGTCTCCGGCGCGGCGCCGCTGAGCAAGGAGATCGCCACCTTCTTCGCCGCCGCCAACCTGCCCATCTCGGAGGGCTACGGTCTGACCGAGACCAGCGCGGGCGCGTTCGTGAACCCGCCGGACGGGCTGAAGATCGGCAGCGTGGGCCGCGCCATGGGCGACCTGGAGTGCCGGATCGACACCGACGGCGAGGTCCTGCTGCGGGGCAAGCCGGTCATGCGCGGCTACCACAACCTGCCCGAGGAGACCGCCGCCGCGTTCACCGAGGACGGCTTCTTCCGCACCGGCGACATCGGCACGCTCGACGCCGACGGCTACCTGCGCATCACCGACCGGAAGAAGGACCTGGTCAAGACGTCCGGCGGCAAGTACGTCGCGCCGTCGCACATCGAGGGCATGTTCAAGGCGGTGTGCCCGTACACCTCGCAGGCAGTGGTGATCGGGCAGGCGCGCAACTACTGCACCATGCTCGTCACGCTGGACCCGGACGCGATCAAGGGCTGGGCCGCCGGCACCGCGCTGGAGGGCAGCGACTACACCACGATCGTCACCTCGCCGCAGGCGCGGGAGATGGTCGAGGGATACGTGGCCGAGCTGAACGCCAAGCTCAACCGCTGGGAGACGATCAAGAAGGTGTCGATCCTCCCCCGTGACCTCACCATCGAGGACGGCGAGGTCACGCCGTCGCTGAAGATCAAGCGCCGCAGCGTGGAGACGAACTTCGCCTCCGAGATCGACAAGATGTACGAGGGCACGCTCGCCGAGCTGTAGCCGCACCGCCACACTGTCGCGCCGGCCGTGCCCCACCGTCCCGGGGCACGGCCGCGCGCCGTTCACAGGTGCTGCTGCCGCCAGTGGCTCTGCTCGGCCTCGGCGGCGATCTGCTCCTCCAGCGCGAGTTCGCGTACCCGGCGCCGGTGGCCGTCCTCGCCCCGCGTCTCCCAGGCGATGCCGGCGCAGGTGAGCACCGCCAGCGCCATCAGCGCGACCAGCTCCGGGATGCGGAACACGAACGGGCCGGCCACGGCCAGCGCCGCCACCGTGACCAGCAGCCGCCAGTGGACCTCGCGCAGGGCCACCCACCAGCACCCGGCGACGCTGAGCAGGTGCAACGCGACTCCGCCGAAGAGGATCGAGCCCCAAAAGTCGCCCAGCGGCAGCCCCCAGGAGGGCGTGTTGGGCTCTACGGCCTCGGCCAGCAGGTCCTTGAGGCCGAGCGCGTAGAGGATGATCCCGGCGACCATCGGCAGGTGCAGGAACGTGTAGGCGGTACGGGCCAGCCGCAGCCGTGCGGCCCGGTCCCGGGCGTGGTGCAGGGCCTGTTCCATCGCGAACGCCAGCGTGTCGAAGTACGCCCACCACAGCGCCGCCACGATCGTGATGCCGAGCAACGCGGCGATCACCACCGGGCCGGTGAGCGGCAGCCCGCGCTTCGGACCGAGCCCGAGCGCGATGATCGACTCGCCGAGTGCGACGAGCACGATCAGCGCGTGCCGTTCCGCCCAGTGCCCGGCCGAGAGCACCACCCACCACTGCTGGCCCAGGGTCGTCCCGGCGACGTACTCGACGACCAGCGCCGTCGTCCAGAGCGCCAGTTGCAGCCACACCGCGATCCGTTCCTCCGGCACCCGGCCGGGCAGGGTGCCGGCGACGACCAGCAGCACCGTGGCCACGGTCGGCGCCAGGAAGCGCATCCGCAGCCCTCGCCGCCGGTCCGGGTCGGCGCGGTCGGCCCACGCGAACACGGTGAGCTGGGCGGTCCGGATCACGAAGTAGCACCCGGCGAAGACGAGTGGCCCGGGCAGCCAGCCCCCGCGGTTGGTGAAGGCGCTGGGCGTGCTGAGGACGAGCAGGAACGTCGCTGCCACTGTGACGAAGCCGACCAGCGGCAGCATCCCCTGGTCGGCGCGGAACGCGTTGCCCATCCGGGCGAAGCCGGTCCACGACCACCAGAGCAACGCCAGCACCAGCAGGAAGCGGTAGAGGTTGACCGGCGTGAGCACCGTGGCGGTGAGTGTGGTGACGCTCAGGAACGCGAAGACGAAGACCAGGTCGTAGAAGAGCTCCAGCCGGGTGGTCCGGGAGCCCGGCGCGCTGCGCCGCACCGTCCACGACCACCGGACTCCCCTCCCGTTCCCCACCCGGGCAGTCTGCGGGCACCCGCCCGTCCGGAGCCGCGCTTCGGGCCGATCACCACCGGATCGGGCAGCCGGGCCGGGTCAGGCGATGACGCTCGGCTCGCGCCACTGCGGGCGGCTGGTCCGGTCCAGGTCGTAGCGGACCGCCGCGAGCCGCCCGACCGCCTCCACCAGCTCGTCGGCGGGCAGGGTGAAGGGCAGCCGCAGGAAGCGCTCCAGCGTCCCGTCCAGGCCGAACCGGGGTCCGGGCGCCAGCCGTACGCCGACCTCCTCGGCCGCGCGGGCCAGCGCGCTGGAGATCGGGCCGTCCAGCTCGGCCCAGAGCGTGACGCCGCCGCTCGGTACCCGTACCCGCCAGTCGGGCAGCCGGTCGGCGAGCGCGGCGACCAGGGCGTCCCGCTGGGCGACGAGCTGCGCCCGGCGGGCCGCCACGATGGCCGGCGCCTCGGTGAGCAGGTGCACGGCGACGAGCTGGTCGAGCACCGGGCTGGCCATGTCCACCCCGACCCGGGCCGCGGCCAGCCGCTGCACCTGGGGCGCGGAGGCGCGTACCCAGCCGATCCGCAGCCCGCCCCAGTAGGGCTTGCTCATGCCGCCGATGCTGATCACCCGGGAGTGCCGGTCGAAGACGGCCACCGGCGGCGGCAGCGTGGTGTCGTCCAGCGGCAGATCGACGAAGGACTCGTCGACCACCAGGTCGGTGCCGGCCGCGTGGGCCGTCCCGACCAGCCGCTCGCGCAGGTCGGCGGCCATCAGGTGGCCGGTCGGGTTCTGGAACTCGGGGATCACGTACGCGAGCTTCGGCCGGGTCTGCCGGAGGCTGCCGAGCAGCAGTTCGGCGTCCCAGCCGTCGTCGGACAGGCCGTGCGTGGCGATCCGGGCCCGCCGGGCGGACAGCGCGGCCAGCGCGTTGGGATAGGTGGGCGACTCGACGAGCACCGCGCCGCCGGGCGACAGGGCCAGCCGCAGCACCAGGTCCAGCGCGTGCTGGGTGCCGCTGGTGACCATGATCTGTTCCGGGCTGGTGGGCAGACCGCGCTCGGTGTAGGCGCGGGCCACCGCCTCGCGCAGCTCGATGATGCCGGTCGGGTGGTAGCCGGCGCCGCCGAGGTAGCGGGGCAGGTCCTCGGCCGCGGCCCGGGCGGCCGGGACGAGCTGCGGGGGCGCGGACAGCGCGGCCACGCCCAGGTCGATCATGTCGCGGTCGTCCAGCGGCGTCCACAGCCCGGTGCTGGCCACCCGGTGCCCGCCGGGCAGCATGGTCCAGCTCCCCGCGCCCCGGCGGCTGGCCAGGTGGCCGCTCTCCCGCAGTTCCCGGTACGCGGCGGTGACGGTGGTCCGGCTGATCCGCAGCGCCTCGGCCAGTTCCCGCTCGGCCGGCAGGCGTACCCCGAGTGGGAGCCGCCCGTCGGCGAGCAACCCGCGGACGGCGCCGGCGAGCGCGGCGTAGTCGGGGCTGCGCCGGCGGCCCGGCAGGGCGTGCCACTGGCCGAGGAGTCGCGCCAATTGGACGCCGCGCACCTGGCTGGTCATGGCCACACCTCCGAAATTGGCACCCTTGATGACCGCGATTGGCCCCTAGGGTGGCATGCATGGCACCGCTTGGCAATCTCCGGCACCGGCCCGCGCGACGACTCACCCAGCTCTATGCCGGGCTGGTCCTGTACGGCGTGAGCATGGCGCTGATGATCCGCTCGGAGCTGGGCCTGGACCCGTGGGACGTGTTCCACCAGGGGCTCGCCCGGCAGACCGGCCTGTCCTTCGGCACCGTCACCATCGCCGTCGGCGCCCTCGTGCTGCTGCTCTGGATCCCGCTGCGGCAGCGGCCCGGCCTCGGCACGGTCAGCAACGTCGTGGTGATCGGACTGGTCGTCGACGCCACCCTGGCCGTGCTGCCGCCCGGGGAGGGCATGCCGGCGCGCGTCGCGCTGCTCGTTGCCGGGATCGTCGCCAACGGCGCCGCCACCGGCCTCTACCTCGGCGCCGGGCTCGGCCCCGGCCCGCGCGACGGCCTGATGACCGGCTTCGTCGCCCGCCACCCCCGGTTCTCGGTCCGGCTGGTCCGCACCGTCATCGAGATCACCGTGCTGGCGCTCGGCTGGCTGCTCGGCGGCACCGTCGGCCTCGGCACGGTGGCCTACGCGCTGACCATCGGCCCGCTGGCCCAGTTCTTCATCCCGGTCTTCGCGCTGCCCGCACGACCGGCGGCCGGCGCCTACGCTACGTGACCACGGCCGGGCCGACCGCCACGGCCCGGCCCGAGCCGCAACGCGCTGAGCTGCGACGACGCAGAACCGGGAAACCAGGTGTTTCCTCCGCCGTCGCCGCCGGGCATCATTCCTGCATGGGGGAGAACGGATGGCGTTGGAGCGACGCCTGGATCTTCGTCGCGTTGGTCATCGCCAGTGGCGCCGGCCGGCACCGGCGGGCCGCCGCGACACGCCGCCCCGAAGGCGTACGGCTGGCCGACGTCCTCTCCACCGCCGACCACCTCAACCAGGCCATCCCGGAGCGGCACGAGGTGGAGGGGGCGGTCCGGCGGCTCGTCGGCGCAGGCCTGGTCAGCGTCGCCGACGGCTGGTTCCGGGTCACCCCGGACGGTGAGCGGCTCTGGCGCACCCGGCCCAGCGCCGGGCTCGGCACCACTGTCGACACGGTGCAGGGCGTGCTGACCCGGCGGCACCCGCCCGCCGAGTCCGAGTGGCAGCTCGACGAGGACGACCACGCCGCCGCCGTGCAGGAGTACGTGGTCCGGTCGATCCCGATGCCGCGCCGCTCCCCCGAGGGGCACTCCGGCCGGCAGTGACCGCCGCCTCAGCGCACCGGGTGCCCGGCGCCGCGCAGCGCGTCCTTGACCTCGCCGATCGTCAGTTCGCCGAAGTGGAAGACGCTCGCCGCGAGCACCGCGTCCGCCCCGGCGCCGATCGCCGGCGGGAAGTGGGCCACCTCGCCCGCGCCGCCGCTGGCGATCACCGGCACGTCGACCACCTCACGGACCGCCTGGATCAGCGGCAGGTCGAACCCGGCCTTGGTGCCGTCGGCGTCCATCGAGTTGAGCAGGATCTCGCCCGCGCCCAGTTCGGCGCCGCGCGCCGCCCACTCGACCGCGTCCAGCCCGGTGCCCCGCCGGCCGCCGTGGGTGGTCACCTCGAAGCCGCTCGGCGTCGTGCCGTCCGGTGCGCGGCGCACGTCGAGCGAGAGCACCAGGACCTGGCGGCCGAACCGGTCGGCGATCTCGGCGATCAGCTCCGGCCGGGCGATGGCGGCGGTGTTCACGCCCACCTTGTCCGCACCGGCGCGCAGCAGCGTGTCGACGTCGGCGACCCGGCGTACGCCGCCGCCCACGGTGAGCGGGATGAAGACCGACTCGGCGGTGCGCCGCACCACGTCGAGCATGGTGCCCCGGTCGCTGGACGAGGCGGTGACGTCGAGGAAGGTCAGCTCGTCCGCGCCGGCCCGGTCGTACGCCGCCGCCAGCTCCACCGGGTCGCCGGCGTCGCGCAGGTCGAGGAAGTTGACCCCCTTGACCACGCGCCCGGCGTCCACGTCCAGACACGGGATGACCCGTACCGCCACCGTCATGCCCCGAGCCTAACGAACGCGCGGGCGGTGGTGACCCGCCGGTGAGGCCGGTCACCACCGCCCGCGGTGGAGTGGTTCGCGCCGGTCAGAGACGGACCAGCATCTTGCCGAGGTTCTCGCCGCGCAGCAGGCCGAGGAACGCCTCCGGGGCCTGCTCGATGCCGTCCACGATCGTCTCGTCGTACGACAGCCGGCCCTCGCGCAGCCAGCCCGCCACCTCCTGCACGAACTGCTCCCGCAGGTGACCGTGGTCACCGACGAGGAATCCGCGCAGCGTCAGCCGCTTGCCGATCACCAGCGCCAGGTTGCGCGGCGCGGCCGGCGGCTCGGTGGCGTTGTACTGCGCGATCATGCCGCAGATCGCGGCCCGGCCGTGCAGGTTCATCGCCCCGATCGCGGCCTCCAGGTGGTCGCCGCCGACGTTGTCGAAGTACACGTCGACGCCGTCCGGAGCGGCGGCCCGCAGCTGCTTGTACACCGGGCCGTCGTGGTAGTCGAAGGCGGCGTCGAACCCGAGCGCGGTGAGGCGTTCCACCTTCGCCGCGGAACCGGCGCTGCCGATCACCCGCCCGGCGCCGCGCAGCTTCGCGATCTGGCCGACCATGCTGCCCACCGCGCCGGCCGCGCCGGAGACGAACACCGTCTCCCCCGGCTTCATCGCCGCCACGTCGAGCAGCCCGGCGTACGCGGTCAGCCCGGTCATGCCGAGCACGCCCAGGTACGCGGTGACCGGCGCCAGGCCGGGATCGACCTTGCGCACGCCCTTGGCGTCCACCAGCGCGTACTCGCGCCACCCGAACCCGTGCAGCACCGTGTCGCCGGGCTTGACGCCGCCGGCCTCGCCGGCCACCACCTCACCGATCGCGCCGCCGTCCAGCGGTGCGTCGAGCGCGAACGGCGGCACGTACGACTTGACGTCGTTCATCCGTCCGCGCATGTACGGGTCGACGGACATGAACCGGTTGCGGACCACTACCTGTCCCGGGCCCGGCGTCGGCACCTCGGTGGTGACCAGCCGGAAGTTCTCCGGGGTCGGCCAGCCCTCCGGCCGGGACGCCAGGTGGATCTCCCGGTTGACGCTCGCCTCGCTCATCGTGCTCACAGGGCCGCGCGGACCGTGCGGGTCACCTCGACGTTGCCCCGGGTCGCGTTGGAGTAGGGGCAGACCTGGTGGGCCGCGTCCACGAGCTGCTCGGCGGCGGCGCGCTCGGCAGCGGGCAGGTCCACCACGAGCGTCACGGCCAGGCCGTAGCCGCCGCTGCCGTTCGGGCCGATGCCCACCTCGGCCTCGACGACCGAGCCGGAGACGTCCGCCTTGGCCTGGCGGGCCACCACGCGCAGCGCGGAGTGGAAGCAGGCCGCGTAGCCGGCCGCGAAGAGCTGCTCCGGGTTGGCCGCGCCGCCGGCGCCACCCATCTCCTTCGGTACGGCGAGGTCCAGCTCGACCGTGCCGTCGGAGGTCCGGACGTGACCGTCGCGGCCGTCGCCGGTGGCGCGGGCGGAGGCGGTGTAGAGCACCTGCATGTCACTGCTCCTTCTGTCGGTGGATCGTCTCGGTGACCCGGGTGAGGATGCCGTGGAGGAAGACCAGTTCGGTCTCGGTGAGCCCGGTCGCGGTGGCCACCCGGCGCGGCACGTCACCCATCCGCTCCCGCAGCGCCCGGCCCCGGTCGGTGAGGCCCACCTCGACCCGGCGCTCGTCGGCAGCCGAGCGGGTACGCACCACCAGACCGGCCGCCTCCAGCCGCTTGAGCAGCGGGGAGAGCGTGCCGGAGTCGAGCCGGAGCTGACCGCCGAGCTCGGAGACCGTGGGGGCGTCGTCGTCGCGCTCCCAGAGCACCAGCAGCACCAGGTACTGCGGGTAGGTCAGTCCGTGCTCGTCGAGGATGGGCCGGTAGACGTCGGTCAGGGCGCGCGACGCCGCGTAGAGCGCGAAGCACACCTGCCGGCGCAGCACCAGATCATCGGTCACGCCCTGAACCGTAGCGTGCAATCAAGTTGTGCACAACTTATCGGGCCGCGAGACGGCCGGCGCCGACCGCGCCGGGGACCGGTCAGCGGTCCGGCAGGTACGCCTCCAGCTCGACCTCGACCAGGAGATCCGGATCGATCAGCCCGGCCACCACCACCATCGTGGCGACCGGACGCACCGGGCCGAACACCGCGTTGTGCGCCCGGCCCACCTCGTCGGCGTAGATCCGGTCCGTCACGTACATCCGCGTCCGCACCACGTCACCCGGCCCGGCGCCGACCTCGGCCAGCGCGTCCAGGCCGATCCGGATCGCCTGCGCGGTCTGCGCCGCCGCGTCGCCCGCGTGCGCCACCCGGCCGTCCACCGTGGAGGTGCAGCCGGCGGTGATCGCCAGCGAGCCGGCCCGGACCACCCGGGAGTAGCCGTACAGCGCCTCCCACGGGCCGCCCGAGCCGAGCCGGGTCACCACCCCGGCGTCCACCGGCGTCCGGACCGGCTCGGCGGTCACGCGCCGGCCCGCAGCGTCGCCAGCGCCTCGGCGACTGTGAACGCGCCCGCGTAGAGCGCCTTGCCGGCGATCACACCCTCCACACCCACCGGCTCCAGCGTGGCCAGCGCCCGCAGGTCGTCCAGCGTGGACACGCCGCCGGAGGCGATCACCGGGGCGTCGGTGCGGGCGCACACCTCGCGCAGCAGGTCCAGGTTGGGCCCGCGCATGGTGCCGTCCTTGGTGATGTCGGTGACCACGTACCGCGCCGCTCCGGCGGCGTCGAGCCGGGCCAGCACCTCGTAGAGGTCACCGCCGTCGCGGGTCCAGCCGCGCGCCGACAGGGTACGGCCGCGCACGTCCAGCCCGATCGCCACCCGGTCGCCGTACTCGCCGCAGATCCGGTCGCACCACTGCGGGTCCTCCAGCGCGGCGGTGCCGATGTTGACCCGGGCCGCCCCGGTGCCGAGCGCCGCCCGCAGCGACTCGTCGTCGCGGATGCCGCCCGACAGCTCCACCTTCACGTCCAGCTTGCCGACCACCTCGGCGAGCAGCGCGGCGTTGGAGCCCCGCCCGAACGCGGCGTCCAGGTCGACCAGGTGGATCCACTCCGCGCCGTCGGACTGCCAGGCCAGAGCCGCGTCCAGCGGGTCGCCGTACGCGGTCTCGCTACCGGCGGCGCCCTGCACGAGCCGGACGGCCTGGCCGTCGGCGACGTCCACGGCGGGCAACAGGGTGAGGCTCAACGCATCTCTCCTCGGATCCTCAACGACGGTCCAGCGCGATCACCACGACCGCGGGCAGGACCAGCAACAACAACACGACCAGCACCAGCCGCAGCGCGAGGTCGTCCACCAGATTCCAGATGGCGACCACCGCCACCACGGTGAGCACCAGGATCGTCGCCCGCTCGCGGCGGGTGTGCCGGCGCAGCCGGCCGGTACGGCCGCGCCGCAGCGACGGCGTCAGCCGGCGTACCAGGGAACGACGCCGCTCCCGGCGCGCCACCCGGCGGGCGCGGACGGCGCGCGCCCGCTCCTGCTCGGCCTCGCGCGCCGCGCGGCGGCGGGCCCGCTCCTTGCTCACGCGAACACTCGCGGACGCCCCGCCCGCGTGCCCCGGACCGGTCCGGTCACAGCGTGCCGAGCCAGTTGCGCAGCAGCGCGGCACCGGCGTCGGCCGACTTCTCCGGGTGGAACTGCGCGGCCGACAGCGGCCCCCGCTCCACCGCCGCGACGAAGTCCGCGCCGTGGTGCGAGGTGGTCACCGCGGCACCCGCCTCGGCCAGCGCCGCCGGGTCGGTCACGCCGTAGGAGTGGACGAAGTAGAACCGGGTGTCGTCCGGCAGCCCGGCGAACAGCGTCGAGCCGGCCGGCGGCCGCACGGTGTTCCAGCCCATGTGCGGCAGCCGCCGCGCGGGCAGCCGGGTCACGCCGCCCGGCAGCAGCCCGAGCCCCTTGGTGACCACGCCGTGCTCCTCGCCGTGCCCGAACAGGATCTGCATGCCGACGCAGATGCCCAGCACCGGCCGCCCGGCGGCGACCCGGTCGGCGATGACCGGCCCGGCGCCCAGCGCCTCGATCCCGGCCATGCACGCGGCGAACGCGCCCACGCCCGGCACCACCAGACCGTCGGCCGACGCGGCGGCGTCCAGGTCGTCGGTGACAGTCACCTCGGCGCCGGCCCGCGCCACCGCGCGCTCGGCCGAGCGCAGGTTGCCCGAGCCGTAGTCGAGCACCACCACCCGTGCCATCAGCTCTCCCCCGGCAGCAGCCAGAGCACCCCGGCGACGGTGGCCAGCACGGCCAGCAGGCCGGTGATCACCACGGCGGCGCGGGGCGCGCCCTGCTTGAGCAGCGACCACGTCCCGCCGACCAGCAGGCCGGCCAGGATCAACAGAAGTGTGGGCAGCACCTTCATTAGAGAGCGCCCTTCGTGGACGGCACTACGCCCGCGTTACGCGGATCGATCGCGGTGGCCTCGCGCAGCGCGCGGGAGACGGCCTTGAACTGCGCCTCGACCACGTGGTGGGCGTCCGGGTGGCCGCCGGGACGAGCCGCGCGCAGCACGTCCACGTGCAGCGTGATCCGGGCCGACTGACCGAACGACTCCCAGATGTGCCGGGTCATGCTCGTCGGGTAGACCGGCCCGATGTACGGGGCCAGCGCCGGCTCGTCGTGCACCACGTACGGGCGGCCGGACAGGTCGACGGCGGCCCGGACCAGCACCTCGTCCATCGGGACGGTGGCCGAGCCGTACCGCCGGATGCCGGCCTTGTCGCCCAGCGCCCGGTCGAACGCGGCGCCCAGCGCGAGCGCGGTGTCCTCCATCGTGTGGTGCGCGTCGATCTCCAGGTCGCCGACGGTGTGCACGGTCAGGTCGAAGCCGCCGTGCCGGGCGATCTGGTTGAGCATGTGGTCGTAGAAGCCGACGCCGGTCTCGATGTCGGCCTTGCCGGTGCCGTCGAGGTCGATCTCGACGAGCACCTTCGTCTCGTTGGTGACCCGCTCGATCCGGGCGATCCGGCTCATGAAACTGTCTCCATCGCGGTGAGGAAGGCGTCGGTCTCGGTCGGGGTGCCCGCGGTGACGCGCAGCCAGCCGGGCAGGCCCACGTCGCGCACCAGCACGCCGGCATCGAGCAGGGTACGCCAGGCCACCGCCTGGTCCCCCTCGACGGCGAACAGCACGAAGTTGGCGTCGCTGTCGGCCACCCGGTGACCCCGGGCGCGCAGCTCGGCGACGATCCGGTCCCGCTGCTCCTTGATCGCGGCCACGGTGCCGAGCAGGGCGTCCCGGTGCGCCAGCGCCGCACGGGCCGCGGCCTGGGTGAGCGCGGACAGGTGGTACGGCAGCCGGACCAGCTGCACCGCGTCCACCACCGCCGGGTCGGCGGCCAGGTAGCCGAGCCGGCCGCCGGCGAACCCGAACGCCTTGCTCATGGTGCGGGTCACCACCAGCCGCGGGTGGCCGGGCAGCACGGCGAGCGCGCTCACCGTGCCGGGCCGGGCGAACTCGGCGTACGCCTCGTCCACGACCACCATCCCGGGCGCCGCGTCCAGCACCGCGGCGACCACGGCCGGGTCGAGCGCGGTGCCGGTCGGATTGTTCGGCGAGCAGAGGAACACCACGTCCGGCCCGTGCTCGCGGACCTGGGCCACCGCCTCGCCGGCGGTGAGCCCGAAGTCCTCGCCGCGCCGGGCGGGCACCCACCGGGTGCCGGTGCCGAGCGCCAGCAGCGGGTGCATCGAGTACGCCGGCGTGAAGCCGAGCGCCGTGCGCCCGGGACCGCCGAACGCCTGGAGCAGCTGCTGCTGGATCTCGTTGGAGCCGTTCGCCGCCCACACGTGGCCGGCGGTGAGACCGTGACCGAGGTAGGCGGCCAGGTCGGCGCGCAGCGCCACCGCGTCCCGGTCCGGGTAGCGGTTGAGGTCGCGCAGCTCGGCGGCGACCGCCTTGCCGATCGCCTCCACCACCGGCTCGGGCACCGGGTAGGAGTTCTCGTTGGTGTTCAGCCGCACCGGCACGTCGAGCTGCGGCGCACCGTACGGCGTCCGCCCGCGCAGGTCGTCGCGGATCGGCAGATCGTCGAGCGTGGTCACGACGCGCCGCCCTCGGGGAAGCGGACGCTGACCGCCTGGCCGTGCGCGGGCAGGTCCTCCACCGTCGCCAGCGTGACCACGTGCGGCGCCACCTCGCGCAGCGCGTCCTGCGTGTATTCGACCAGGTGGACACCGCGCAGGAAGGACTGCACGGACAGCCCGGAGGAGTGCCGGGCGCAGCCGCCGGTGGGCAGCACGTGGTTGGAGCCCGCGCAGTAGTCGCCGAGCGACACCGGCGACCAGGCGCCCACGAACACCGCACCGGCGTTGCGCACCCGCAGCGCCCACTCGCGGGCGTTCTCGGTCTGGATCTCCAGGTGCTCGGCCGCGTACGCGTCGACCACCCGCAGCCCCGCCTCCAGGTCGTCGACCAGGACCACGCCGCTCTGCTCGCCGCGCAGCGCGGTGCCGATCCGCTCGGCGTGCTTGGCCGCCGGCGCCTGCCGGGCCAGCTCGGCGTCGACCGCGTCGGCCAGCGCGGTGGACGGGGTGACCAGCACGCTCGCCGCGAGGGGGTCGTGCTCGGCCTGGCTGATCAGGTCGGCGGCCACGTGCGCCGGGTCGGCGGTGTCGTCGGCCAGGATCGCGATCTCGGTCGGGCCGGCCTCGGCGTCGATGCCGACCACGCCGCGCAGCAGCCGCTTCGCGGCGGTGACCCAGATGTTGCCCGGACCGGTGATCATGTCGACCGGCTCGCAGCGCTCGTCGCCGGCCGGGTCGACGCCCGCGCCGTACGCGAGCATGGCGACCGCCTGGGCGCCGCCGACGGCGTACACCTCGTCCACGCCGAGCAGCGCGCAGGCGGCGAGGACCCGCCGGTCGGGCAGCCCGTCGTTGTCCTTCTGCGGCGGGCTCACCACCACCAGCGAGCGCACCCCGGCCGCCTGGGCCGGGACCACGTTCATCACCACCGTCGACGGGTACATGGCCAGGCCGCCGGGGACGTAGAGACCGACCCGGTCGACCGGCACCCACCGCTCGGTCACCGTGCCGCCCGGCACCACGGTCGTGGTGTGGTCGGTGCGGCGCTGGTCGGCGTGGACCTTGCGGGCCCGGGTGATCGACTCCAGCAGCGCGGCGCGGACCTGCGGGTCCAGCTCGTCCTCGGCGGCGCGGATCGTCTCGACCGGCACCCGCAGCCGCTCCGGGGAGACGCCGTCGAACCGCTCGCTCGCCTCCCGGATCGCCGGGTACCCATGGTCCCGGACCGCCTCCACGAGCGGGCGGATCCGCTCGACCGCCACGGAGACGTCGAGCTGGGCACGGGGCAGCAGGCGGCGCGGGTCACGGGCCCCGCCGCGCAGGTCGATCCGATTCAGCACGCCTGCGAGTCTAGGCCGCCGCCGGTGTCACCGGCCGGGCCCGCCCGCACGCCGGGACGGTGAGCCGGGACACGCGCGGGCGGGCGGGTTGGCGATACGCTCGATCACGTGAGCGCACGGCTGCCGGTGTTCCCGCTCGGGACCGTCCTCTTCCCCGGGCTGGTCCTTCCGCTGCACATCTTCGAGGAGCGCTACAAGGCGCTGGTGCGCCACCTCGTGGGGCTGCCCGAGGGCGCGCCGCGCGAGTTCGGCGTGGTGGCGATCCAGGCCGGCTGGGAGGTCGCGCCGGCCGGGCCGCCGGGGCGTTCCGGGCCGGCCGGCGGCGAGGTGACGCTGCACGAGGTCGGCTGCACCGCCGAGCTGCGGCAGGTCACCGAGCTGGCCGACGGCGGCTTCGACATCGTCACAGTCGGGCGGCGGCGGTTCCGGGTCGCCGAGGTCGACGACTCCGCCGAGCCGTACCTCACCGCCGAGGTGGAGTGGCTGCCGGAGCCGGACGGCCCGGACGAGGTCTCCGACCTGCTGGCGGCCCGGGTGATCTCGGTGTTCCGGCAGTACCTGGGCCTGATCCGGCCGGACCAGCAGGAGATCACCGAGCAGTTGCCGGAGGACCCGACGGTCCTGTCGCACCTGGTCGCCGCGACCGCCGCGCTGACCGTCGCCGACCGGCAGCGGCTGCTCGCCGTCGACGACACCGCCGGCCGGCTGCGTGCCGAGCTGCGCCTGCTCAACCGGGAGACGGCGTTGCTGCGGCAGGTGCGCGCGGTGCCGGTGCCGCTCAGCGAGCTGGCTGGTCCCCCGGCGCCGAACTGAACCCGGGCGGGGGCGGCCAGGCCGCGTCGGGCTCCGGCTCCGGCCGCAGCGACGGCCACCGCGACCAGCCCGCCAGCAGCGTGTACGTGACTGCCGCGCCGAACGCGGCGAGCAGCAGGTTCCCGTGCGGCAACGGCAGCGGGCCGTACCAGTCGACGCCGCCGGCGCGCAGGTCGACCGGCTTGGTGAACGCGGTGCCCGGCGGCGCGGTCTCCACCAGCCGCTGGAACGTCGACAACCCGATCCGGCGGCCGACCTGCCAGGCCACCGCCGCCGCGCCGAGACCGCCGAGCGTCACCGCGAGCAGACCGGCCGGGCCGCGCCGGCGGCGCAGCAGCACCCACAGGGCGACGGCGGCGAGCACACCGAAGCCGAGCGTCAGGAGGCTGAACCAGCCGTCCGCCGCGATCGGCTGCTCCGGCTGCGTGGTCGCGTAGACCGCGCCGGCCGGGGTCTGCCGTACCGGCGTCTCGGGCGCCGCCCACGCCCACAGCAGCCCCAGCGGCACGCCGAGCGCGGTGAGCAGCGCGACCACGCCGAGGGTGGTGAGCAGCGGGCGGCCGGACCGCGTGGCGCCGGGCAGCTCCGCCACCACGCCGGGATGCCCGGCGAGCGGGTCGGCGCCGGGCGCGGTGACCGGCGTGCCGGCGGGCACCGGCAGGCCACCGGGCCAGCCGGGCGGCTGCTCGCGCGCGGGCCACGCGCCGCCGGGACGCGGGGCATCGCCGGGCCGTGGGGCGTCGCCGGTACGCGCGTCGCTGCCGTCGGTGCGCTCGCGCGCCCGCTCGGGCTCAGGGGTGTCCGGACTCACCCGTTGATCCTCTCAGGCCCGGGCACGGCGCGGGGCGGTGGTCGGCGCTCAGCGCGCGAACGGTTCCAGCATCACCGCTGCCGCCTTGAGCCAGGCGTTGCGGGTCTCGGCCTGGAGCTGGTGGTACTCGATCGAGGAGCCGGTCTCCAGCGCCGGGTCGTAGGGCACCACGGCGACCGCGCGGGTCCGGGTGGCGAAGTGCCGTTCCAGGTCGTCCTGCAACGAGGTACGCCCCGGCGTGGGGCAGGAGATCAGCGTGACCGCGTTGTCGGCCAGCTCGCCCATGCCCACCTCGTGCAGCAGGTCGAGCATCCAGTCCGCGCTGAACGCCGCGTCCTCGCGCGGCACCGTGGTCACCACGAGCTGGTCGGCGGCCTGCATGACGGTGCGCCAGTTCGGGCTCTCCACGTTGTTGCCGGTGTCCACGCAGACCACCTCGTGGGTGCGGCGCAGCAGCTCCAGCACCCGCTTGACGGTGAACTGGTCGAGCCGCTGGGCGAAGCGCGGGCTCTCCTCGCCGGCCAGCACGTCGTACGAGCCGTCGGAGGCGTGCCGCAGGTAGTCGTCGAGGTGCGACAGCAGCGTGTTGCCCTCGAGGATCTCGATCTGCGCCAGGTCGTGGACCAGGTGGCGGATGGTGCGGGCGTGCCGGGCGCTGCCGGCCCGCAGACCGAGCGTGCCGCGCAGCTCGTTGTCATCCCAGGCGAGCACGCCGCGCCCGCGTACGCTGCCCACCGTCGCGGCGGCGAGCACCGTCGCGGTGGTCTTGTGCACCCCGCCCTTGGGGTTGGCGAAGGCGAGCACCCGGGGGGTGCCCAGCTCGCGGCGCAGCACGCTGGTCGCCCGTTCGAGTTCCGGGTCCGGCTCCGGGGCGCGCCACTGCACCTGGGCCGCGTCGACCCGGCCGGAGCGGCCCTCCAGCGGGCGGCGGGGCGCGGGCACCACCGGCTCCGGTGCGGGCGGCGTGTCCGGCCGGTAGCGGCCCCGGTCGAGCAGCGCGTAGCGGGACTCGGCCGGCGGCGGCGCGGGCCGGTAGCCGCCGTCGAGAAGGGAGTACCGGGACTCGGCCGGCGCCTCGGCCCGGCCGCGCGGCTCCGGACGGGCCGGCTCGGGTCGCCAGGACGGTTCCGGGCGCGGCTCGGCGGTGAAGGGCTGCTCGGGTGCGAGCGACGGGTCGGGCGGGAACGACGGGTCGGGCGCGAGCGCCGGGTCGGCGCGCCAGGACGGCTCGGGCGGGTAGGGCGGCCCGGCGCGCCAGGACGGCTCGGGGTCGCTGCGGTACGCCGATTCGGCCCGGTAGGCCGGCTCGCCGTCGTGCCGGGGATCGGCGCGGAAGGCCGGGTCGACCCGGAACGTGGCCTCGGCCCGGTAACCGGGCTCGGCGCCGTACGACCCGTCGGGGGCGCGGCCGACGGCGGTGGCGCGGCCGGTCCACCCGGTGCCCGCGCCACGGCGGGGCAGCGGGTCGGGCGGCGGCGCCGGTTGCTCCTCGACGTGCCGGTCGGCGTCGGCGTGCTCCGCGCCGCGACCGCCGAGCCGGGCCCGGTCGAGCAGCGCCCGCCACCGCGGTGCCGGCTCGCCCTGCCGACCCCAGCCGGTCTCGCTGCCGTCCAAGGATTCGCCCTCCCCCAGCCCATCGATCTCCGCCTGACAGGCTACGAACGAAACCCTATTCGGACCACTCCCCGCGCCGCACATCGCCCGGTGGCCCGCCGCACCATGGGATCGGCCCGGTCGCCGCGTGCCCCGGTGTCTCAGGAGGTGGGAGCCGGATTGGGTGTCCCGGAGCCGGCGACGGACGCGGGGGCGGTGGGTGAAGGTTCGCTCACCGTCCGTGCGGCTTCCGACGAATCGCCCATTCCGCCTGCCCCGGCCGGCCCGGTGTCGGCCGGCGGCCGGACCACGTCACGCTGCTCGGGCAGCGGCGGGGTGAACACGGTCCGGTCCAGACGGGTCACCTCCGGCGCCGGGTCCACCACCCGCACGCCCGGACGACCGGCGAGCGCGCGCAGGGCGTCCGGCGCGGCACCGACCACTGCGGCGTAGACGCAGGCGCAGCCCGCCCGGTACGCCTGCGCCTCGCGGGCGGCGACCTCGGCGCCGCTGTCGTACACCCGGCGCAGCTCCGGATCGGCTGTGGTCGCGGCGGCGCGGGACCGGTAGTCCGCGGCCTCCCGGTCCTTGCGGGTCGCGACGCCGGCCATCCCGGCCACCACGTCCTGCGGCAGGCGCAGTGCCGCGATCCGGACGATCTCGGTCTGCCGGCCGGGCAGCGGCACCCGCGCCACCACCGCCGAGACCCGCGCGCCGTCCAGCGCGGCGGCCGCCCGCGCCGGGGTCAGGTAGTCGCCGAACGACACGAGCGCGTAGCCGTCGGGCGCGTCAAGGCGGGCCAGCTCGTCCCCGGCGGCGCGCAGGTACGCCGGGATGCTCGCGCCGTCGGTCACGCCGACCCGGGTCACCTCGCCGACCGTGCGGTCGCTCACCGGGCGGTCCCGCCGCTGCGCCACCGCCACCACCAGCACCACGAGCGCGCAGGCCAGCGCGAGCCAGGTCAGCGCGGCGGACCGGGACCGGCGCGGTGGCGCGGGATCGTCGCTCACGTCAGTCGCGCAGGATCTCCAGCGCCCGGGCCAGGTCGTCCGGGTACTCGCTGACGAACGTCACCTCGTCGCCGGTGCCCGGGTGCGCGAAGCTCAGCGAGCGGGCGTGCAGCCACTGCCGGGACAACCCGAGCCGGGCGGACAGCGTCGGGTCCGCGCCGTAGGTCAGGTCGCCCACGCAGGGGTGCCGCATGCTGGAGAAGTGCACCCGGATCTGGTGCGTACGCCCGGTCTCCAGCCGCACGTCGAGCAGGCTGGCGGCGGGGAACGCCTCGATCGTGTCGTAGTGCGTGATGCTCGGCTTGCCGCCGGAGACCACCGCCCAGCGGTAGTCGTGGTGCGGATGCCTGTCGATCGGCGCGTCGATGGTGCCGCTCAGCGGGTCCGGGTGGCCCTGCACCACGGCGTGATAGCGCTTCTCCACCTCGCGGAACTTGAACGCCCGCTTCAGCGCGGTGTACGCGCGCTCGCTCTTGGCCACCGCCATGATCCCGGTGGTGCCCACGTCGAGCCGGTGCACCACGCCCTGCCGCTCGGCGGCGCCGCTGGTGGAGATCCGGTGACCGATGCCGGCCAGCCCGCCGATCACGGTGGGGCCGGTCCAGCCCGGGCTCGGGTGCGCCGCCACCCCGACCGGCTTGTCGACCACCACGATGTCGTCGTCGGCGTACACCACGGTCAGGCCGGGCACGGCCTGCGGCACCACGGTCGGCGGGGCGGGCGGCGCGGGCAGCGTGACCTCCAGCCACGACCCCGCCTTGACCTTGTGCGAGTTGGGCCGGGCCACGCCGTCGACGAGCGCGTCCCCGGCGTCGATCAGGCCGGCGGCGGCGGTGCGGGAGAGCCCGAACAGGCGGGACACGGCCTGGTCCAGGCGCATGCCGTCGAGGCCGTCCGGCACGGGCAGGGAACGGGTGTCGCCGCCGGCGGCGAACGCGGAGGTCACGCGGTCTCCCGCTGCTCGGCCGGGGCGGCGTCGTCGCGCTTCTCGTCGCGCAGCCGGGAGCCGTCGCGCTGCCGGCCGGTCAACTCCAGGAAGACCGCGAGCACCACGCCGCACACCAGCGAGCTGTCGGCCAGGTTGAACACCGGCCAGACCTGGCCGTACGGGTCGAAGAGGCTGATCATGTCGACCACGTGGCCGACGAAGTGCCCGGGCGCGCGGAAGATCCGGTCGATCAGGTTGCCGAGCGCGCCGCCCAGCACCAGGCCGAGCGACACCGCCCACGGCAGCGAGCGCAGCCGCAACGCCATCCAGGCGATCCACCCGATCACCACGAACGTGATGATCGGGAAGACCCAGGTGTGGTCGGAGCCGATGCTCCAGGCCGCGCCGCTGTTGCGGGTGAGGCTGAGGTAGACCGCGCCGCCGAGCAGCGACACCGGCTCCCGGCCGGTCAGCTCGGCGAGCGCGAGCTGCTTCGTGCCGAGATCCGCCAGCAGCGAGAACAGGGACACGCCGAGCAGCAGGCCGACGGCCTTACGGCGGGGCGCGCCGGCGCCCGACTCGGTGGTGCCGGCCCCGGCGGGCGGTGCTGCGGTCATCTGCTCCCCATCGACGCTCGCGACGGTGTGGTCACCGTCTGCCGTACGGCCGCCGGGGAGCGGTGATCAGCGCCGCTCCTCCAGCTGCTTGCACGTCACGCAGAGGGTGGCCGACGGGAACGCGGCGAGCCGCTCCACCGGGATCGGGTTGCCGCACCGCTCGCACCAGCCGTATCCACCCTCGTCGAGGCGCTCAAGCGCGCGCTCGACCTGCGTGATCCGTTCCTTGATGCTGTTGGCGAGAGAGATCTCCTGCTCACGCTCGAACGTCTTGGTGCCGGTGTCGGCCTGGTCGTCCCCGGCCGAGTCGGTCAGCCGGTCGCGCTGCAGCTCGGTGATCTCGCTCAGCGTCTGATCGTACTCGGCGTTCAGCTCGTCCCGCCGTGCCGCCAGGGCGGCCCGGATCTTCTCGGTCTCCGCGGCGCTGCGGGTGGCCTTCGGCGCGGGCTTGCGGCCGGCGGTCCTGGTGTCGGCTGGCTTCGCCATGTCAGCTCCCTCAGCCGCGTGGCGCGGCGGTCAGCGGTACGTGGGCGGGGACGCCGTCGTCGGCGTCGTCCGCGTACGGAAGGGTGCACGGCGAGCGGGTCCGCCGTGCACTCCGGAGGTTGGCAAGAATACGGAACGTACAGGCGTCCGACAACGTGCCGCACCGTCGTCCCACGTATCCGCCCCGGACTGCCATCAATCGGGGCAAAAGGAACGGTAGCAGATCAGCGGGCCTGCTCCTCGCCGTACTCCCCGAACCACCTCGCCAGCCGACCCCGGCGGCTCACCGCCCGCAGCCGCCGCTCGGTCTCGTCCCGAACGCCGGCGGTGGCGACGATGAGCAGGCTGTCCCCGACCTTGAGCCGGGTGTCGGCGCCCGGCACGAAACCGACGCCGTCACGCAGCACGAGCGTCACCGCGGCGCCGACCGGCAGCCGCAGCTCGTCCACGTGCACCCCGGCCAGCCGCGACCCGGCCGGCACCTCCAGCTGGAGCAGGTCCGCGCGCATCCGTTCCAGCGGGGCGGTCTCCAGCAGGATCTCGCTCGCCTCGGCCGGCGCGGTCACGCCCAGCCGGCGCGCCGCCGGCGCCAGCGTCCCGGCCTGGAGCAACGTGAAGATCACCACCAGGACGAAGACGGCGTCGAACAGGCGGTCCGCCCCCGGCACGTGCAGCGACAGCGGGATGGTCGCCAGCACGACCGGCACCGCGCCGCGCAGCCCGGCCCAGGACAGGAACAGCTGCTCGCGCAGGTTCACCCGGAACGGCAGCGCGGACACCGCCACCGACAGCGGCCGGGCGAGCAGCAGCAGCGCCAGCCCGGTGATCACGGCCGGCAGCACCGCCGCGTCCAGCCGGCTCGGCGAGACCAGCAGGCCGAGCAGCACGAACAGGCCGATCTGGGCCAGCCAGGCCAGCCCGTCGGCGAAACCGAGGATGGCCTGGCGGTGCGGCAGCCGCGAGTTGCCGAGCAGTACGCCCGCGACGTACACGGCGAGGAAACCCGAGGCGTGCAGCATCGAGCCGGCCGCATACGCCAGCACGGTGAAGCCGACCACCGCGATCGGGTACAGGCCGGCCGACGGCAGCGCGGCCCGGCGCAGCGCGTACCGGCCGGCCAGCCCGGCGCCGACCCCGACCGCCGCGCCGGCGCTCAGCTCGTAGCCGAGCAGCAGCACCTCGTACCACCAGGGGTGGTGGGCCTCGACCCCGGCGCGGGACAGCAGCAGCACCAGCAGCACGACCGGGGCGTCGTTCACCCCGGACTCGGCCTCCAGCGCGGCCACCAGCCGGGGCGGCAGGCGCAACCGGCGCAGCGTGGCGAACACGGCCGCGGCGTCGGTCGAGGAGAGCACCGCGCCGTAGAGCAGCGACAGCCGCCAGTCCAGGCCGAGCAGCAGGTGCACCACCACGCCGACGACCACGATGCTGACCACGACGCCGACCGTGGACAGCGCCGCGGCCAGGCCCAGCACCGGCCGCAACGTGCTCCACCGCGCGGTCAGGCCGCCCTCCGCGATGATCACGATGAGCGCGCAGAAGCCGAGCACCCGGGTCAGCTCGACGTCGTCGAACCGGATGCCCAGGCCGGCCTCGCCGAGCAGCACGCCGAGCGCCAGGTAGACCAGGAGACTGGGTACGCCGAGCCGGGTGGAGAACCGCACCGCGCCCACCGCGACCAGCAGCACGGCGGCGCCCACGAGCAGCGCGACGTCGAGCCCCGGGGTCATCGCCGGCCGGCCCGACCGGACCTCACGCCGTGCTGCCGTCGCGCAGCCGGCGCAGCACCTCGGGCAGCCCGTCGTGCGGGCGCTCGACCAGGAAGAGCTTGTCGCGGCTGGCCGCGCCGGACCGCAGGGACACGGTCGCCGGCCGGACGCCGAGCGCGTCGGCGAGCGCGCGCCGGGCCGCCTCGGTGGCGCGGCCGTCCACAGCGGGCGCGTGCACCGCGACGACGAGCGCCGGACCGTACGGCCCGTCGAACCGCCCGCCCACCCGGGCACGGGCCGCCCCGGGCTTCACCCGCACCGCGACGGTGAGTGTGTCGTCCGCGATCGTCATGGTCAGCGCGGCCGGGCCTCGGCGAGCAGGGTGGTGGCGGCGGCGCAGTGCGCGCACGGGGTGAAGCCCAGCGCGACCGCCTCGGCGACCGGCAGCGGTTCGTCCTCCCGGCCCACCAGGTGCGGGCAGTCGGGCAGGTGGAAGCGGGGGTGGCCGTCGACCACCAGGACCTCGCCGGGCAGCCGGACCAGCCGGGCGACCTCACCGGTGGAGAGGAACTCGGCCGGCGGGTCGCCGTCGAACGCCTCGCCCGGTGCGGGCGAGGTGGGCCGCGCGGTCTCCGGCGTCCGCGGGCCGGGCGGCGAGTAGGGCGCCGAGTCCGCGACCACCGGGTCCGGCGCCGTGTACGGCCCGGCGGCGGGTTCGGCGTCGAACGCCGTCGTGTACGGCCCCGCGGCGGCCTCGGTGTCGAGCGTCCCGGTGACCGGCTCGTACGGCCCGTCGAACGGCTCGGCCGGCGGCGAGTACGCGGCCGGCGGCGGGACGTCGTCCGGCTCGGTCACCGGCGATCCGGGCGGTTGCCGCCACCCGGATCCGCCGGCGCCGACCGTGGACGTGTGGTGCGGGACCGGGCTCACCGGTTCGTCCGGGGACGGGACGGTGTGCGCGGTCCGCGGTCGCGGCCCGGCCTCCCGGCCGGCCGTGGCCCGTGCCGCGGCTGCCTGGCGGGCGAACGCGACGAAGGCGACGGCGGACAGCAGGCTGGCCGCGATCGAGACGATGAGCAGGAGGCTGGATCCGCCGGCGAGGCCGGCGATCAGCAGCACGACCGCGACGAGGATGAGCAGGATGCTGGCGGCTACCACGGCTCACCCCCGGCCGCGTCGTGTCCGTTGCTGCCGGTGGCGCGGTTGCCCTCGGAGCGGTTCATCTCCACCTCGAGACCCTGGCCGCGACCGTCGAGGTCACGCAGCTGGCTCTCCAGGTACGCCTTGAGGCGGGTGCGGTACTCGCGCTCGAACTGCTTGAGCTCCTCGATGTGCTTCTGCAGCGCGGTGCGCTTGGCGTCCAGGCCGCCCATGGCCTCCTGGTGCCGCTGGCGGGCGTCCCGCTCCAGGGCGTCGGCCTTGGCGCGCGCCTCCCGGGTGACCTCCTCGGCCTTGGAACGGGCCTCGGAGAGCAGCTGGTCGGCCTCGCGACGAGCGTCGGAGACGTGGTCGTCGGCGGTGCGCTGGGCCATCATGAGCACCCGCAGCGCCTGCTGCTCGCCGTCACCGGTCACGCCGGCCGGGCCGCCCTGCGTGCGGACCTGCTCCAGCTCGGCCTGCATCGCGCGGGCCGCCTGCTCGGCGGCCGCCTTGTCGCGCTGCACCCGGTCGAGCTGGGCCTTGACGTCGTTGAGCTCCGCCGCGAGGCGGGCGTCGCCGCCGGGGCCGGCGGGAGCGCCACCCCGACCGCCGCGCTCCACCTGGGCGCGCAGCTCGTTGTTCTCCTCGATCAGACGGGCCAGCTCGCGCTCGACCTCGTCCAGGAAGGCGTCGACCTCCTCCTCGTCATACCCCCGCTTGCCGATCGGCGGCTTTTTGAAGGCGACGTTGTGGACGTCGGCCGGGGTCAGCGGCATCGAAACTCCTCGGGTCAGTTGCGGCCGCGAAAGCGCTCTGGTCAGGCAAACGCGAAGATCAGGCGCCTAAACACGAACTCCATCAGCACGAACAGGATAACCAGGAGCACAAGGGAGGCCAGGTCGATGCTCACGGTACCAATTCGCAGTGGTGGGATCACACGCCTCAACGCTCGCAGGGGCGGATCAGTGACGCTCCACACGACTTCCAGTCCCGCCGACGCTCCCCGTCCCGGTTGCCAGCGGCGACCATAGGCCAGTACCGCCCCAAGAACAAATCGCGCCAAAAGGACAATTAGGAAGATGTACAGCAGCAGGTAGAGCACCTGGAACAGGATCGACAACACGGCAGGCGACGTCCCTCGGTCGTGCGGCTCAGCTCAGGCTGAAGAAGCCGCCCTCAGCGATCTTGGCCTTGTCCTCCGCGGTGACCTGGACGTTGGCCGGTGAGAGCAGGAACACCCGGTTGGTCACGCGCTCGATCGTACCGCGCAGACCGAACGCGAGCCCGGCGGCGAAGTCGACGAGCCGGCGGGCGTCCGCCTCGTCCATCTCGGTGAGATTGATGATCACCGGTACGCCGTCGCGGAAGTGCTCGCCGATGGTCCGCGCCTCGCGGTACGTGGTCGGGTGCAGCGTGGTGATCTGGTAGCGCTGCTCGTCCTCCGGCGCCACACGCTCCCGCTCCCGCGGCTGGGTCTGCGGCGCGAGCGCGAGGTTGTCGCGGGTGTGGTAGGTCAGGGCGCCCGAGGTGTCCCCGGCGGAGGACCGGGTGATCGACCGCACGCTGGACCGCTCGGCCCGCTCCGGGCGCTCGGACTCGGCCCGGTCGGCGTCGACCGCGCGGCTGGAGGCGCGCTCGGACAGCCGGCCCCGGTCGCCGAGCCGGCTCCGCGTCGTCGGCGGCTCCTCGGCCTCGTCGTCGTCCTCGTCGGCGAACTCCTCGGCGTACCGGCTCGACCGGTAGCGCGACGAGTCCCGGTAGCCACCCTTGTCGTAGCCACCGTCCTCGTACGCCCGCTCGTCGTCCTCCTCGACGAGACCGAGCCAGACCCCCGCCTTGCGCAGTGCACCCATCCCCGCGCCCTTCCGTCCGCCGTGCGGCACGCGCCCCCGTGCCGTGTCGCTTGATCACGAGTGGACGATCATGCCCACCGGACCGGATCGGCAATCCCCTGACGCGCGGTTCGCGGTCCGCCCGTCACGGCCCCCGGCTACGGGAACGCCGTCCTGAACAACACTGATGTAATTTGCTTCCGTCGTGGTGAGGCTACCGCAGCGCAGGGCGCATTCCGAGCAACGCGCTGCCGACACGGACATGTGTCGCGCCGTGACCGATCGCGCTCTCGAGGTCTCCGCTCATGCCCGCCGACAGCACCGTCGCACCCGGATGGTCGGCCCGCAGCGCCGCCGCCACCTCGGCCAGCCGGGCGAACGCCCGGTCCGGCTCCCAGCCCAGCGGCGCCACCGCCATCAGGCCCGCCAGCCGCAGACCGTCGGCGCCGGCCACCGCCGCGGCCACCGGGTCGAGCCCCCGCTGCGGATCGGCCGCGCCGGGCAGCGCCCCGCCCCGGGCCGCGTCGCCGTCGATGCTCACCTGCACCAGCACGTCCAGCGGCCGGTCCCGGACCGCGCCGGCGGCGGCGTCCAGCGCGGCGGCCAGCCGGACGCTGTCCACCGACTGGACCACGTCGGCGTACCGGACCACCGAGCGGGCCTTGTTGCGCTGCAACTGGCCGATGAAGTGCCAGCGCGGCGCCGCCCCGGCGGCGGCCACCGCCTCCGCCTTCGGCGCCGCCTCCTGGTCGCGGTTCTCCCCGACGTCGGTCACACCGAGCCCGGCCAGCGCGACCACGTCCGCCGCCGGGTACGTCTTGGTCACCGCGACCAGTGTGACCTCGTCGCGCTGCCGCCCGGCCGCGGCGCAGGCGTCGGCGATGCGGGCCCGCACCCGGGCCAGGCCGGCCGCGAGTTCGGCGCGCCGCTCGGGCCGCACCGCCGTCTGTGACTCCGTCATCGGCGCGGCTCAGGACCCGTTCTTGAGGAAGTCGGGCACGTCGACGTCGTCGAAGAGCACCCGGCGCGACGGCTGCTGCGGCGCCGGCATGGTGGCCGGCGGGCTCACCGGCGCGTTCGGCTGGGCCGGCGGGTTCTGGTTGCTCTTGCGCGGCGGCTCCACCGCCTTGTACGCCGGCGCGCCCCCGTCGAAGCCCGCCGCGATCACGGTGACCCGCACCTCGTCGCCGAGCGCGTCGTCGATGACCGCGCCGAAGATGATGTTCGCGTCCGGGTGGGCCGCGTCGGTGACCAGCTGCGCCGCGTCGTTGATCTCGAACAGGCCGAGGTCCGATCCGCCGGCGATGGACAGCAGCACGCCGCGTGCGCCGTCCATGCTCTGCTCCAGCAGCGGGCTGGAGATGGCCGCCTCGGCCGCCTCGACGGCGCGGTTCTCGCCCCGGGCGCTGCCGATGCCCATGAGGGCGCTGCCGGCGCCGCTCATCACGCTCTTCACGTCGGCGAAGTCCAGGTTGATCAGACCCGGCGTGGTGATCAGGTCGGTGATGCCCTGGACACCGGAGAGGAGCACCTGGTCCGCGGTGCGGAACGCGTCCATCATGGAGATGTTGCGGTCGCCGAGCGCGAGCAGCCGGTCGTTCGGGATCACGATGAGCGTGTCGCACTGGTTGCGCAGCTCCTCGATGCCCGCCTCGGCCTGGACCTGCCGGCGCTTGCCCTCGAACGAGAACGGCCGGGTGACCACGCCGATGGTGAGCGCGCCGAGCTTGCGGGCGATGTTCGCCACCACCGGCGCGCCGCCGGTGCCGGTGCCGCCACCCTCGCCGCAGGTCACGAACACCATGTCGGCGCCCTTGAGGACCTCTTCGATCTCGTCGCGGTGGTCCTCGGCGGCGTTCTTGCCGACGTCCGGGTTGGCGCCCGCGCCCAGTCCCCGGGTCAGCTCCCGGCCCACGTCGAGCTTGACGTCGGCGTCGCTCATCAGCAGCGCCTGCGCGTCGGTGTTGATCGCGATGAACTCGACGCCCTTGAGCCCAACCTCGATCATCCGGTTGACGGCGTTGACGCCGCCGCCCCCGATGCCGACGACCTTGATGACCGCCAGGTAGTTGTGCGGAGGTGTCATCTCCGGTCCTTTCCCTTCGAGATTGGCATGGGCCGACCCCACACGGCTTGGCCGGATCAGCGGCCTCCGACGGCTGAACCCTCACCCTCTACTAGAGGCTTAGAGTTATGTCAACCACTGATCTCTTCGGGGCAACGTATGCGCCGCCGCGCCAGGAGCCAAGGACCTGTTCCGGCGTGTCGCCGACCGAGCGACAGGGGACACATCACCCGCTCGCTGAGCCACGGGTCACTCGAACGTGACCACGTCCGGCGCGCTGACGTCGATCCGGTCCGCCTTGCGGCTCAGCAACGCGGTGGCCACTGTCGACTTGTCGGTGCCGCGGGAGGCGTCGCCCCAGAAGACCTCACGCTCCCCGCGCAGCACCAGCGTGATCCGGGCCAGCCCGGCCACGTCCACCGCGACCAGCTCCGCGCGCAGCTTCTCCCCCAGCGCGGCGAGCACCGCCAGCCCGGCCCGCGTACCCGGGTCGTCGGGGCCCGGCCGGGCCACCCTGACCAGCGGCAACCCGTCCGGCGCCCGGTCCAGGCGCTGGAACACCACGCCCGAGCCGTCGACGACCACGAAGCCCTCGCCCTGCGGCACCGCCGCCGCCGGGGTGCGCTCCTGCACCCGGATCACGAGCGTGTCCGGCCACTGGCGCTCCACCGTGGCGCGGGCCACCGGCGGCAGCGTGCCGACCTTGCGCGCGGTCGCGTCCAGGTCCACCCGGGCCAGCGGCGCGTTGTCCGGCACCGCGGCGGCGTCGCGGATCTGCACCGGGGTGACCAGCCGCGCGCCGACCACCCGTACCTCGCGCACGCCGAACAGGCCGGTGCCCAGCACCGTCCACGCGACCAGGCCCGCGACGGCGAGCACCGCGGCGGCGACCGCCCAGGGCAGCGCCGCCCGCATCCGCCGCTGCCGGGCCCGGGCCATGAACCGGCGGGTCGACGGCGGCACGGCGTCCGCGTTCGCCCGCACGAGCTGCCAGCGCCGGGCCGGGCTGCGCCGCCCGCCGCCGCCGTCCGGTCCGGGGGTACGGCCGCGGGCCGGACCGGGACTCATCCGGCCGGGGTCGCCGCGCCGTCCGGGTCGACGCCGGCGCCGATCCCCGTGCCCCCGGCGGAGCGGGCGAGCAGGGCGTCGAGCAACTGGTCACCCATCAGCGAGATCGGCGGGGCGCCCATGGTCACCACCACGTCGCCGGTCCGCGCCCGCCGGGCCACCTCGGCCGGCACGTCGTCCCACGACTCGACGAACACCTTCCGCTCGGCCGGCAGCGACACCTCCTGGATCAGCGCGGCCGAGCCCTCGCCGGGGCGGCGCGTCTCGCCGGGGCCGAACACCTCCAGCAGCACCACCTCGTCGGCGATGCCGAGCGCGGCGGCGATCTCCGCCTGGTTGTCGCGGGTGCGGTAGAGCCGGTACGGCTGGAACACCACGATCAGCCGGCCGTCGCCGGCCACCTCGCGCAGCGTCTGCAACGCCAGCGTCATCGAGGTCGGGTGGTAGGCGTACTCGTCGTAGACCAGCACGCCGTCCGCGGCGCCCTTGCGCTCGAAGCGGCGCCGCACGCCCGGGAACGCGCCGAGCGCGGCCTCCGCCGCGGCCACCGGCAGGTCCAGCAGGTACGCGGCGAGCACCGCGGCGGCGCTGTTGAGCGCCATGTGCCGGCCCGGTACGGGCAGCCGGATCTCACCCAGCGGCCGGCCCTCGACCTCGGCCTGGTAGCGCACCCCGTGCGCGGACGACACGACCTCGCTCATCCGCAGGTCCGCGTCGGCGGACTCGCCGTACGTCCAGACCCGGCGGCCCTCGGCGCGCAGCGTCTCGGCCAGCCGGCGCCCGCCCGCGTCGTCGGCGCAGGTGATCACGAAGCCGGCCGGGTCGGTGAGCCGGGCGAACTCGGCGAACGCCGCCTCCAGGGTGGCCAGGTCGCCGTAGGTGTTGAGGTGGTCCGCCTCGACGTTCGTGATGATCGACACGAACGGCCGGTAGATGAGGAACGAGCGGTCGCTCTCGTCCGCCTCGACCACGAAGTGCTCGCCGGTGCCGTGGTGCGCCCCGGAACCCACCTCGGAGATCTCGCCGCCGATCACGAACGACGGGTCGGTGCCGGCCTGCTGGAGCACCATGGTGACCATCGAGGTGGTGGACGTCTTGCCGTGGGTGCCGGCCACCGCCACCGTGCGGCGGCCGGTCATCGCGGCGGCCAGCGCCTCGGAGCGGTGCAGCACCCGCAGACCCCGGCGGCGCGCCTCGACCATCTCCAGGTGGTCCTGCGGGATGGCCGAGGAGTAGACGACCGTGTCCACCCCGTCGAGGTTGGACGCCTCGTGGCTGGAGTGGATGGTGCCGCCGAGCGCGCGCAGGCCGGCCAGCGACGGCCACTCCCGCAGCTCGCTGCCGGAGACCGGCAGGCCCCGGGTCAGGAAGAGCCGGGCCAGCCCGGCCATCCCGACGCCGCCCACCCCGATCAGGTGGATCCGGCCCAGGTCCTCCGCCGTCATCGTGCCGGCGGGCGTGAACTGCGCGGTGTTCATCAGACGTACCTTCCCGTCGCGGTTGCCCTCATCAGCGGGAAACCGCCTCGTAGACGAAGTTCAGCAACGCCACGTCGCCGTCGCGGCGGCCGTAGCCGGCTGCGGCGTGGCTCATCGCGTACAGGCGCTGCGGGTCCCGGATCAGCGGGATCACCGTCCGCTCCACCCAGGCCGGGGTCATCTCGGCGTCGTCGACCAGCAGGCCGCCGCCCGCCTCCACCACCGGCAGCGCGTTGCGCTTCTGCTCCTGGTTGCTGTGCGGGTAGGGCACGTAGACGGTGGGCAGGCCGATCGCGGCCACCTCGGCGCAGGTCATCGCGCCGCCGCGGGCCAGCATCAGGTCGGCCGCGGCGTAACCCAGCTCCATCTCGGACAGGTACGGCAGCGTGACGTACGGCACCGGCAGGTCGGTGGGCACGGAGACCGGCTCGTTGCGGGCGCCGATGACGTGCAGCACCTGCACACCGTTGCGGGCCAGCTCCTTCGCCGCGCCGGAGACGGCCAGGTTGATCGAGCGGGCGCCCTGCGAGCCGCCGGCGACGAACAGCACCGGCAGGTCGGGGCGGAGTCCGAAGTGGGCGCGGGCGGCGTCGCGCAGCGCGGCCCGGTCCAGCCCGGCGATGCCCCGGCGCAGCGGCACGCCCACCACGCGGGCGTCGCGCAGCGCCTCGGCCTGGGCCGGCTGGTGCGGGAAGCCGACAGCGACGTTCTTGGTGAACTTCATCCCGAGCCGGTTCGCCACACCCGGCGGCACGTTCACCTCGTGGATGACGATGGGCAGCTCCCGCCGCCACGCGGCCAGGTAACCGGGCACCGAGACGTACCCGCCGAAGCCGACCACGGCGTCGGCCTGGACCTCGTCGATCACCTTGCCCGCCGCGCGCGCCGCCTTCCACATCCGGTCCGGGGTACGCACCAGGCTCATGTTGACCGACCGGGGAAGCTGGTAGGCCGGGATCTGCCGCAGGTCGTAGCCGGCCGGCGGGATCAGCTCGTTCTCCAGCCCCTTCGGTGTGCCCAGACAGGTGATCCGGACGCTCGGGTCGTGTCGGCGCAGGCAGTCGGCGAAGGCGAGCAGCGGGTAGATGTGCCCGCCCGTACCCCCTCCGCAGAGCACCACCGAACGCAGCGGACCCATCAGCGTCTCCTCTCGCTCGCCGCGCCGGAGCGCGCCCGGTCGGGCCGGGCGCCGCGGGGCGCGGCCTGATCGTCCTGCCGCCGCTGCCGGGACCGGGGCACGGACCCTCGGTCGGCCGGGGGCGGCGCCGGCTTGCGGCGCCGGCCGGGAAGCGGCGGCAACGGGGCCCACACTAGTCGGACCCATCGGGCGGGCGGACGGGCATGCAGCGCTCGCGCCGCGTCCGGCTCCGCGCGGGCGAACGAGGCGAGCATGCCGATCGCGGCGAGCGTCACCACCAGGGCGCTGCCGCCGTCGGAGATGAACGGCAGCGGTACGCCGGTCAGCGGCAGCAGGCCGGTCACGCCACCGATGTTGATGACGGCCTGGCCGACCAGCCAGGCGGTCACGCCGGCGGCGGCGAGCCGGCGGAACGGGTCCTCGACCCGGCGGGCGATCCGCATCCCGGTGTACGCGAGCACGGCGAACAGCGTCAGGACCACTGTGCAGCCGACCACGCCCAGTTCCTCGGCGACGATGGCGAAGATGAAGTCGTTGTGCGCCTCGGGCAGGTAGTTCCACTTCAGCGAGCTCTGGCCCAGGCCGACGCCGAACCAGCCGCCGTTGCCGATCGCGTAGCGGGCCTGCACGAGCTGATAGCAGTAGTCCAGCTTCTGCTCGAAGCAGGTCTTCGGGTCCGGCGGGTCGAGCCACATGGTGAGGCGGCCGAGCCGGTAGTTGTCCGCGTCCCGGGAGCCGGAGCCGGCGCCGAGCGAGGCGGCGGCCACCAGCAGGCCGATGCCGGCCAGGCCGATCGCGGAGAGCGCGGCGAAGACCCGGCCCCGCACGCCGGCCGCCCAGAGCAGCCCGACCACGAGCGCCAGCAGGCAGAGCATGCTGCCCAGGTCGTTGAAGCCGACCAGCACGAACAGCAGGCCCACCACCGGGAACAGCGGGGTGGCCAGTTCCTTCCACCAGCCCAGCGCGGCGCCCTTGCGGGCCAGCACGTGCGCCGCCCACAGCACCAGCGCGAACTTCGCCACCTCGACCGGTTGCAGCGAGATCGGGCCGAGGGAGAGCGAGAGGAGTTCGGCCCGCAGCGGCCCGATCGCCGTCACCCCGAACAGCGAGTTCAGCGCGACGAACAGGTTGAGCGTGAGCAGCAGCGCCACCGCCACGCCGAGCGCCGGGCGGCTCACCGCCCGGAACGTGCGCGCGGGCAGCCGCTGGCAGGCCCAGAACGCGCCGATGCCGATCACCGCGAACACCGCCTGCTTGGTCAGCGACGCGGACGCGTCGCCGCCCTCGGCGAAGTCCTTCACGCTCGTGGCGGAGAAGACCATGGTGAGGCCGATCAGCAGCAGCAGGCCGGCACTGGACAGCAGCAGGTAGTACGAGGCCAGCGGCCGGGCCAGCAGGCCGCGCAGCGCGGCCAGGCCACCGGCCGGATCCCAGCGCGCCGCGGGCGGGTCGGCCGGAGGCGTGGCAGCCGGGGCACGGCGGGCCGGCGGGTCGCTGGTCACCTGGATGTCTCGTCCCTCCCCCACAGGCCCATCATGGCCGTTCGACCCGCCCGCCCGTGGCGCAACCGCCCGGTCGGCGTGTCGGAACGTGAGACGGCGGGGCCCCGGTGACAATCGGGAGCCCCGCCGTGACGCGGTGGTGCGGTCAGCTCACCGCGGCGAGGAACTCGCTGTAGAACAGTCCCAGCGCGATGGCCACGCCGATACCGGCGATGATCCAGAACCGGACCACGATGTTGACCTCGCTCCAGCCGGCCAGCTCGAAGTGGTGCTGCAACGGCGACATCCGGAACACGCGCTTGCCGGTGGTGCGGAAGGAGATGACCTGGATGACCACGGACATCGTGATGATCACGAACAGGCCGCCCAGGATCGGCAGCAGCAGGATGGTCCGGGTGGACATCGCCATGCCGGCGATCAGGCCGCCCAGCCCGAGCGCGCCGGTGTCACCCATGAAGATCCGCGCCGGGGACGTGTTCCACCACAGGAAGCCCACGCAGGCCCCGGCCGCCGCGCCGGCGATCAGCGCGATCTCCAGCGGGTCGCGCACCGTGTAGCAGTACGACTCGGTGTAGTTCGGGTCGGCGCACCAGTGACGGTACTGCCAGAACGCGATCAGCGCGTACGCCGCGAGCACCATCACCGAGGCGCCGGTGGCCAGGCCGTCCAGGCCGTCGGTGAGGTTGACGCCGTTGGTGGCCGCCATGACCACCATGATGATGACGATCACCGCGCCGATCTTGCCGATCTCCAGCGCCGGGATGTCCCGGATGAAGCTCAGCGTGGTGCTGCCCACCGTCTCGGTGTTCGTCGCGTTGCCGCCGGCGTCGGTCATGCTCGACGGGAAGTAGACGGCCACCGCGCCGAACACGGCACCGACCAGGATCTGCCCGGCCAGCTTGCCCCGCTTGTTGAGGCCGCCGCTGTGCCGCTTGCGCACCTTCAGGAAGTCGTCGATGAAGCCGACCGCGCCGGAGAACACCATCAGCCCCAGCAGCACCAGCGCCGTGATGGTCGGCTCGACCTGGGCGATCTGCGCGTCCGGCAGCGTGGTCAGGGCCAGGTGCCCGGCGACGTACGCGATGACCGTGGCCAGGATGAAGACCACGCCGCCCATCGTCGGCGTGCCCTTCTTGCCCTCGTTGCTGGCGAGCCCGAGATTCGATCGGATCGGCTGGCCGGCCTTCAGCCGGGCGAACACCTTGATCGCGATCGGGGTGCAGAACAGCGAGATCAGGAACGCGACCCCGATGGCGACGATGACCGCCCTCATGCGGCGCCGCCCTCCGTCGCACCCTCACGGGCGTCCGCGCGCAACGCGTCGGCCACCTCCCAGGTCCGGTACCGGGAGCCCTTCACCAGCACCACGTCTCCCGGACGCAGCTCGCTCCGCAGCACCTCGACGGCCGCCGCCTGATCGGTGAGCAGCACCGACTCTCCTCCCCAATTACCTACCGCTGTCGCGCCCTCGTGGATCGGCGCCGCCGGCTCGCCCACCACGAGCAGCCGGTCCACTCCCAGTTCGGCCGCGAGCCGGCCGACCTGCTGATGCCCCTCCCGTTCGAAGTCACCCAGCTCGGCCATGTAGCCGAGCACCGCGACGGTACGCCCGTCGCCGCGCATGCTGGCCAACGCCCGCAGCGCCACGCCGGTGGACGCCGGGTTGGCGTTGTACGAGTCGTCGATCACGGTCACCCCGTCGGGACGCTCGAAGACGTCCATCCGGCGGGTCGAGACCAGGCCCAGCTCGTTCAGCGCCGCCGCCAGGTCGGGCAGCGGCAGGCCCAGCTCCCGGCCGACAGCCGCGGCGGCGAGCGAGTTGGAGACCTGGTGCCGGCCGGTCAGCCCGAGCCGCACCGGCGCGCTGCCCTCCGGCGTGACCAGGGTGTACGAGGGCCGTCCCCGGCCGTCGAGCGTCACGTCCACGGCCCGCACGTCGGCGCGCTCCGACTCGCCGTAGCGCACCACCCGGGCACCGGTACGCGACGCCATCGCGTCGACCCGCGGGTCGTCGGCGTTGAGCACCGCCAGCCCGTCGTCGGGCAGCGCCTCGACCAGTTCGCCCTTGGCGAGCGCGATGGTCTCCACCGAGCCGAACTCGCCCAGGTGCGCCACGCCCACGTTGAGGACCACGGAGATCCGCGGCGGCACCACGTCGCACAGGTAGCGGACGTGCCCGACTCCGCGGGCACCCTTCTCCATCACCAGGTAGCGGGTCTCCGGCGTGGCCTGCAACGCGGTGTACGGGTGCCCCAGCTCGTTGTTGAACGAGCCGGGCGGCGCCACCGTCGGGCCGAGCCGCACCGCGAGCTGGGCGATCAGGTCCTTGGTGGTGGTCTTGCCGGACGAGCCGGTCAGCCCGATCACGGTCAGCCCGGGCAGCCGGTCCACCACCGCGCGGGCCAGCCGGCCCATCGCGTCGAGCGCGTCGCCGACGAGCACCATCGGCACGCCCGGCACCTCCCGGGTGCCGAGCACCGCCACCGCGCCGGCCGAGATCGCACCGGCCGCGTAGTCGTGGCCGTCGACCCGCTCGCCGGGGAAGGCGACGAACAGCCCACCCGGGCTCACCTTGCGGGAGTCGAACTCGACGGTGCCGGTGACCCGGGCGTCCGGGTCGGCGCCGACGAGCCGGCCGTCGACGGCGGCGGCCACCTCGGCCAGCGTCAGCGGGATCACCGCTGACCCACCAGGTCGCCGAAGCGGGCGCGCAGCGCCGCCGCCAGCTCCACCCGGTCGTCGAACGGCAGCACCTCGCCGCCGATCTCCTGACCGCGTTCCTGGCCCTTGCCCAGCACCGCCACCACGTCACCCGGTTCGGCCACCCGGACCGCCTCCTCGATCGCCGCCCGCCGCCCGGGCACCTCGATGACGCGGGCCGGGGTCGCGGCGGCGTACGCGCCGGCCAGCACCTCGGCCCGGATCGCGGCCGGGTCCTCGGTCCGCGGGTTGTCGTCGGTCACCAGCACCACGTCGGCGCCGCGCGCGGCCACGCCGCCCATCACCGGCCGCTTGCCCCGGTCCCGGTCGCCGCCGGCGCCCAGCACGCAGATCAGCCGGCCTTCGGTCAGGTCGCGCAGCGCGATGAGCACCGCCTCGATCGCGTTGGCCTTGTGCGCGTAGTCGACCACCCCGCGTACCGGCGCGTCGCCGCTGACCAGTTCCAGCCGGCCGGGTACGCCGCCGCAGGCGGCCACGCCGCGCGCCGCGGTCTCCGCGTCCACTCCGGCGGCGACCAGCAGCGCCACCGCCAGCAGCGCGTTCGCGACGTTGTGCCGGCCGGGCAGCGCCACGCCGGTGGGCAGCGCCAGACCGTCCGGCCCGTGCAGCGTGAAGCGCTGCGCGTAGCCCTCGCCGTCGATCCCGTCGGCCCACCAGGTCGCGTCCGGGTCGCCGGCCGCCGAGTAGGTCACGGTGCCCGGCTTGTGCAGCGGACGCAGCGCCGGGTCGTCGTGGTTGAGCACCTCGACCCGGCAGCGGCCGTCGAACAGCTTGGCCTTGGCCGCGAAGTAGTCCGCCTCGTCGGCGTGGAAGTCCAGGTGGTCGGAGCCGAAGTTGGTGTAGCCGCCGACGTCGAACCGGACGCCGCCGACCCGGCCCATGGCGAGGGCGTGGCTGGACACCTCCATGACCACGGTGTCCACCCCGTGCTCGCGGGCCACCGCGAGCATGGCGTGCAGGTCGGTGGCCTCCGGGGTGGTCCGGACGCTGTCGATCACCAGGTCGCCGAGGCGGGTCTCCACGGTGCCGATCAGCCCGGTGACGTGCCCGGCGGCGCGCAGCCCCGACTCGACCAGGTAGCTGGTGGAGGTCTTGCCGGCGGTGCCGGTCACCCCGATCACGGTCAGGGCGGCGGTCGGGTCGCCGTAGACGGTCGCGGCCACCTCGCCGAGCGCGTCGCGCGGGTCGTCGACGACGAGCACGGGCAGGCCGGTCCCGGCGGCGAGCGCCGCGCCGGCCGGGTCGGTCAGCAGGGCCACCGCGCCCGCCTCGGCGGCGGCCGCGGCGAACTCCGCGCCGTGGCGCCGGGCGCCGGGCAGGGCGGCGTACAGGTCGCCGGGGCGTACCTCCTGGGAGGCGTGGGTCACGCCGGTGACGGCCAGTTCGGCGGCCTCCTCCGGCGGGGTCGCCGCCACGCGGGCGGCGAGGTCGCCGAGCCGTACGGGACGCACGGTTGTGGGACGTGGATTGCCGGGCACGGCGTCAGACCCTACCCGGTCGTCCGGTTCCGACCGCACAGCCGCCCCGGTGGTTCGTCGCCACTCACCGATGATGTCCCGCCGTCCCCGCTCAGCGCGGAAAGACCTCGAACTTCGGGGACTTGTTGGTGAGCGACGGGGGCACCCGGTAGTGGCGGAGAGTGAAGCCCATCATCTCCCGGAACGCGGGCGCGGCGACCGCGCCGCCTCCGCCGCCGGGGCTCCACACGAACACCGCGACGACGTACTGGGGGTTCTCCGCCGGGGCCATGCCGATGAACGAGCCGACCTCGCCGGGCTGCTGTTTGCCGCCGTCGTAGCGCAGGCCGGTGCCGGTCTTGCCGGCCACCCGGTAGCCGGGCACGGCCGCGGCCAGTCCGGTCGCCCGGCCGTCCGGGCCGTCGACCGTGGTGACCGCCTCCATCATCCGGCGCAGCGCCGCCGCGTTGGCCGGGCTGAGCACCGAACGGGTGGTGGGCGCCGCGGCGGGGCTGCGCTCGCCGTCCGCGCCGATGGTCTCCTTGACCAGGTGCGGCTGCACGTACGTGCCGTTGTTGGCGATGGTGGCGTACGCGGCGGCCATCTGCAGCGGCGTGGCGTCCACGCTGTGCCCGATCGGCACCGACCCGTACGCCGAGCCGCTCCACTGGTCGGGCGGGAGCAGCCGCCCGGCCGCCTCGCCCGGCATGCCCTCGCCGGTCACCTGGCCCAGCCCGAACCGCTTCTGGTAGTCGAAGAGCCGTTCCTTGCCGAGCTTCTCGCCGATCTCGATGGTGCCGACGTTCGAGGAGAAGGCGAGCATGCCGGGGATGCTCATGGTGCGGCCGTCGACCGGGTGGGTGTCGCGGAAGGTGACCCCGCCCCTGTCGATCGTGCTGGGGACCGGGAACGCGGTGTCCGGGGTGATCACGCCCTCCTGGAGCGCGGCGCCGAAGGTGATCGCCTTGTGGATCGAGCCCGGGTCGACGACGAACGTGGTGGCCGCGTCGTCGCGGTCCGACGGCGAGGTGACCTTCGTGGGGTTGGCCGCGTCGTACGTCGGCTGACTGGCCTGGGCCAGCACCTCGCCGCTGGGGATCTCGATGATCACCGCGGCGCCGACGCTGCCCTTCACCTTGGCGGTCTGCTTCGCCAGGATCCGCTGCGTCATGAACTGGAGATCCCGGTCGACGGTGAGCTTCAGCGAGCTGCCCGGCTGCGGCTGGGTGGTGCGGCTGTAGCCGCCCGGGATGGGCGCGGCCAGGTCACCGAGGCCCACCTCGTAGGTCCGTTTGCCGGCCTGCCCGCGCAGCACGTCGTCGTACTTGGCCTCCAGCCCTTCCAGGCCGTTCATGTCCTGGCTGACGAAGCCGATCAGGTTGGCGGCCAGGTCACCGCCGGGCACCTCGCGCCGCTCGTCGCGGTGCACGTTGATGCCGGCCAGGTCGAGCTCCATGATCCGCTTGGCGGTCGCGATCTCCACACCGCGGGCCAGGTAGACGAACTGCAACGGGGTGTCGGTGCCGGGCAGGGTGCGCTTGCGCATCTTCTCGGCCAGGTCGGACACGGGCACGCCGAGCAGCGGGGAGAGCAGACGCGCGGTGGCGAACCGGTCCTTGACCCGGGTCGGGTCGGCGAACACGTACCGGGCCTCGACGCTGTGCGCCAGCGGCTCGCCGCTGCGGTCGAGGATCGCCCCGCGCGGGGCGGGCAACTCGACCACGGCGAGCCGGTTGGGCAGCCCGCCGTCGGCGTACGCCGGGGTGTCCACGGTCTGGAGGTAGACCAGCCGCACGCCGATGCTGGCGAACAACGCCAGCGCCAGCACGGTGCCGAGCCGCAGCCGCCGGCGCGGGTCGCCGAGTCGCGGCGGCCGTCGCGGCTTGCGTACCGGGCGGCGGGGCTGGGCGGCGGGGCGGCGCGGCTGGGACCGGCGGCGCGGCGGCGGCGCGTCCTCGTCGTCGTCGAACGGTTCCCGCACCGGCCGGGACGAGACGGTCCGCACCACGCCGGCCCGGCCGCCCGCGGCGGTGGACCGGCGGCCGGACCGGGCGCCGTCGGTCGCGGGCTCGCGCGTGCCGGCCCGCCCGGCCCGGCCGCCGTCGAGCACCTGCAACGCGGGCCGGAACGGGTCGCCGGACCGGTTGCTGCGGGGGGTACGCCGTTGCTCGGCGCCGCCCTCGCGCACGGTCCGCCCACGCGGGGTGTACGCGCGGGCGTCGGAGATCCCGCCGAGGCCCGGCTCGCGCGGCTCCGACCCCCGCGACGATCCGCGCCGGGAGCCCGTGGCGTCCCGGCGCGGATCATCCGATCTCGGCGGCATGACTCAGCCTCCGTTGCCCTGCTGGCTGGTGACCGACGGGGCGCCCTGCGCGGGGTGCGGCACCCCGATGGTCTGCCCGTCCGGCAGCCGGATGTAGGCCGGGTCCTCGGACTCGACCAGGCCGAGCCGCCGGGCGTTGGCGGTCAGGTTGCCGGGCGCCTTCTGCTCGGCGATCTCCTTCTTCAGCTCCTGCTCGTCCACGTCCAGCTTGGCCTGCTGCTGCTGGAGCTTCTCCAGCTTGAACGCGTTCTCGTTGATCTTGGTGTTGACCGCCAGGATGCCCAGCACCCCACCGACCACCAGCACCAGGATCAGCGCGACGAACGGAGCCCGGGGCACCCGGATCGGCGCCGGCGGGGCGACCCGCAGGCGCGGCGCCGGCGCACCGGTGACCCGGGTACGCTCGGCCGGCCGCAGGGCGGCGCTGCCCTGCGTCGGGAACTCGCGCGTCCCCCGGGCGCGAGTCGCCTCCCGGCGGTCGGTCGCTGTCGTGTCCCGCGTGGTGCGCTGCGCCGCGGTCCGGCCCCCCGACCGCGGTGCGCGCTGCCCGACGGCTCCCCGGCCGTCGCGCTTCTCGACGTTCATGTCCCCTCCCCCTCCTCGTCCGTCCCGTTCGCGTCCCCCGGGGCCGACGCGGGATCCTTGCCGGACCCCGGTGACCCCGTCCCCGGTTGGTGCATCGCCTTCACCCGGCGGCGGTACCGTTCGCGGTCGGTACGCCCCTGCCGGGCCGCCTCCGGATCAAGCCGTTCCGCGGCCCGCAGCCGCACCGAGGCGGCACGCGGGTTCGCGGCCACCTCCGCCTCCCCGGGCAGCTCGGCGCCCCGGCTCAACAGCCGGAACGTCGGGCCCGACCCGGGCAGCTCGACCGGGAGGTCGACCGGGCCCTTACTGCGGACCCGGTCGGCGAGCGCCTGCTTGGTGAGCCGGTCCTCCAGCGAGTGGTAGGACAGGACCACCATGCGGCCGCCCACTGTGAGCTTGTCCAAAGCAGCCGGCAGCGCCGTCTCCAGCGCTGCCAGTTCTCTGTTTACCTCGATCCGCAAAGCCTGAAACGTTCTCTTTGCCGGGTGTCCACCGGTTCGTCGGGCCGGTGCCGGAATGGCGTCCCGCACCAGCTCGGCCAGCCGGGCCGACGACGTGATCCGGGCGCGCTCCCGTTCCCGGATGATCGCCGAGGCGATCTTCCCGGCGAACTTCTCCTCGCCGTACACCCGCAGCAGGCGGGCCAGGTCCGGGTGGGAGTAGGTGTTGACCACCTCCTCGGCGGTCACCCCCCGGGTCTGGTCCATCCGCATGTCCAGCGGCGCGTCCTGCGCGTACGCGAACCCGCGGTCGGGCGCGTCCAGTTGCAGGGACGAGACGCCGAGGTCGAACAGCACCCCGTCGATCGCCGGGTAACCGAGCCGGTCGAGCACCTCGGGCAGCTCGTCGTAGACGGCGTGCTCCAGGTGGATCCGGTCGGCGAACCGGGCCAGGCGGACCCGCGCGTGGGCGAGCGCCTCGGTGTCCCGGTCCAGGCCGATCAGCACCGTGTCCGGATGCGCCGAGAGCACCGCCTCGGCGTGCCCGGCCAGGCCGAGCGTGGCGTCGACGTGCACGGTGCGACCGGGCCGGCCCAGTGCGGGGGCCAGCAGCTCGAGACACCGCTCGAGCAGCACCGGCACGTGCGTGCCGCGTAGCTCCCCCATCTCGACCCCCACCCCGTTCGCCAACCGTTCCGTCATGTGTCCGTCGTCGCCACGACGCCTCGCCATACCGCCAGATCCCCATCCGCTCCCGCCCGCCGGAGGCCGCGGCCCTCCGTGTCGGATCGTGCGCCTGGCACCGGGGAAGGGGTGCCAGGAACTCGAAAGCGGCTGGAGATCTCGCAGTACGTCGGGCGCCGTCACGCCCTACAGACCGCCGGGCAGCACCCCCTCCTCGATGTCGGCGAAGTCGTCTTCGCTCTCCGCGAGGTAGGCCTCCCAGGCCGCCTTGTCCCAGATCTCCACCCGGGTGCTCGCTCCGATCACGACCAGATCCCGGTCCAGTGCCGCGTACGACCGCAGGTGGCCGGGAATGGTGACCCGCCCCTGCTTGTCCGGCACCTCGTCGTGCGCGCTGGCGAAGAAGACCCGGCTGTAGGCCCGGGCCGCCTTGCTCGTCATCGGCTGCGCGCGCAACTGGTCGGCGATCCGCTGGAACTCGGGCATCGGGAAGACGTAGAGGCAGCGCTCCTGCCCTTTGGTGATCACGACACCCCCCGCCAGTTCGTCCCGGAACTTCGCCGGCAGGATCAACCGGCCTTTGTCGTCCAGGCGCGGAGTGTGGGTGCCGAGGAACATCGGCCCAACCCCCTCGCCCTGAGCGGCGTTCGCGGCGCCGCTGACCCCCCGGGCCGGTGTGGCCCTCCCGGCCTCACCATCGCGCCCCACTCTACTCCACTTCCCTCCACCTGCAACCAGAATCGCCCGCGCGGCGTGGCGTTTCCGCGCGCAAAACCGCACGTCAACGCGGGTGGGGCGGAGTGGAGGGGGTGGGGCGCGCCCCACACCGTCCGCTACCCGACATCGACCGCCGCCGTCCGGCCCCGCGCGCTCCGGCCGTCCGCCGGGTCCTCCCCGGCCGAACGGTTCGCCGTCGGCGGCGATCTGGCGGAGGTGGTGGTCCGGTAACCTCGCTCGGGTGACGGACGCGAAGATGCCCTTGCGGGCAAAGGTGGCCAGCTCCGTGTCGCGCACCGCCGCGGCGCTGTCGCGGGCCGCGGGTCGTGGCGACGGCTCGGTGATCGGCGGCTGGATCGGCCTCAAGATCGACCCGGACCTGCTCGCCCATCTCTCGGCCGGGCGCGCCATCGCCCTGGTGTCCGGCACCAACGGCAAGACCACCACCACCCGGCTCACCACCGCCGCGGTCGGGGTGCTGGGCCGGGTCGCCACCAACTCCTTCGGCGCGAACATGCCCACCGGCCACACCTCGGCGCTCGCCAAGGCCGGCAGCACGCCGTACGCGGTGCTGGAGGTGGACGAGCACTACCTCGCCCAGGTGCTGGAGGCGACCGAGCCGCACGTGGTGGCGCTGCTCAACCTCTCCCGCGACCAGCTCGACCGCGCCAAGGAGGTCGCCATGATGGCGCAGCTCTGGCGCGCCGCCCTGGTCCGGCACCCGCGGATCCGGGTGGTCGCCAACGCCGACGACCCGATGGTGGTGTGGGCCGCCTGCCCGCCGGCCGACCCGGCCCAGGGTCACGTGCCGCCGCACGTCACCTGGTTCAGCGCCGGGCAGCGCTGGCACGACGACTCCTGGGTCTGCCCCGAGTGCGGCTCCACCATCCAGCGCTCCGGCGAGCAGTGGTGGTGCACCGGTTGCCCGCTGCGCCGCCCCGAGCCGAACTGGACGGTCGAGGACGACGGCGTGCTCGACCCCACCGGCGCCTGGCACAAGATCCGGCTCCAGCTCCCCGGCAAGGTCAACCTCGGCAACGCGGCCACCGCCCTGGCCGTCGCCGCCGAGTTCGGCGTACGCCCGGTGGACGCGGTGTCCCGGCTCGGCACCGTCACCTCGGTGGCCGGCCGCTACGCCCAGGTGGACCGCGACGGGCGCAACATCCGGCTGCTGCTGGCGAAGAACCCGGCGAGCTGGCTGGAGGCGTTCGACATGGCCGACGTCGCGCCGACACTGCTGTCCATCAACGCCCGCGACCCCGACGGGCTGGACACCTCCTGGCTGTTCGACGTGGACTTCTCCCCGCTGACCGGCCGGCAGGTGCTGATCACCGGCGACCGGGCGTACGACCTGGCGGTGCGGCTGGAGGTCAACGGCGTGCCGTTCCAGCACGTACGCAGCTTCGACGAGGCCGTCCGCGCCGTGCCGCCCGGCCGGCTGGAGGTCATCGCCAACTACACCGCCTTCCAGGACATCCGAGCGGAGCTGGACCGTGTCAACTGAGAGCCTGCGCATCGTCTGGATCTATCCCGACCTGCTGTCCACGTACGGCGACCGGGGCAACGCGCTGATCCTGGCCCGCCGGGCCCAGCTGCGCGGCATGCCGGTCGAGGTGCTGGAGGTCCGCTCCGACCAGCGGCTGCCCGCCACCGCCGACATCTACCTGATCGGCGGCGGCGAGGACGGCCCGCAGGCGCTCGGCGCCCAGCGCCTGATCGCCGACGGCGGCCTGCACCGGGCGGTGGCCCAGGGGTCGGTGGTGTTCGGCGTCTGCGCCGGCTACCAGCTTCTCGGCACCTCCTTCTTCGCCAAGGGCACCCGCTGCGCCGGTCTGGAGCTGCTCGACCTCTCCTCCGACCGCGGCCCCACCCGGGCGGTGGGCGAGCTGGCCGGTGAGGTCGACCCGCGGCTGGGCATCCCGCACCTGTCCGGGTTCGAGAACCACGGCGGCCGCACCCACCTCGGCCCGGGCGTGTCCCCGCTGGCCCGGGTCACCACCGGCGTCGGCAACGACGGGGCCACCGAGGGCGCGTGGCGGGGCAAGCTGCTCGGCACCTACTCGCACGGCCCGGCGCTGGCCCGCAACCCGGACCTGGCCGACCTGCTGCTGCGCTGGGCGACCGGCATCCACCAGCTCCCCCCGCTCGACGACACCTGGGCCGACCGCCTCCGCTCCGAGCGCCGCGCCGCGGTGGCCGCCGCACCGAGGCCGTGACCGACGCCGCCCGGCCGGGGCGGCGACCGGTGGCCCGCCGGCTCGCCGGGTTGCTGCGGCAGCCCTCGGCGCGCCGGTTCGGGCTGCTCCTGCTGCTGCTCGCCGGGTTCGGCGTGACGCTGCTGCTGGTGCCCCGGCCGGACCCGGCCGACCTGCCCCGGCTCGCCGACTCGTTCGGCGGCTACGGTCCGCCCGCGGCGGTGGTCGGCGGCGCGCTGCTGCTGGTGGCGCTGGTGCCGCGGACGTTCGTCACGCTGGCCGCGGGCGCGATCTTCGGCCCGGTGCAGGGCGCCGCGTACGCGCTCGGCGCGGCACTGCTCGCGGCGGCCATCGGCTTCACGGTGGGCCGGATGCTCGGCCGCGACTTCGTCGCCGAGCGGGTACGCGGACGGCTGGCCCGCCTCGACGGCTGGTTCGCCCGGCAGAGCGTCTTCGGCGTGGTGACCGTACGGCTGCTGCCGATCGCCGGGTTCGGGCTGGTCAGCTACGGCTACGGCACCACCGCCGCCCGGGTGCTGCCGTTCCTGGCCGGCAGCGTGATCGCCTCCGCCCCGACCGCCATCGGCTACGCGGCGCTCGGCGCGGCCGTGACCACGCCCGGTTCGATCAACTGGTACGCGGCGGCGCCGGCCAGCCTCGGCCTGATCGCCAGCGTGCTGATCATCCACCGCTGGTGGCGGGCGGAACGGCGGCGCCGGTCCGAGCCGGCATGACCGGCGGTGGGCGCGTCCCCGATGTGGACACGCCCACCGGCCGGGTCAGGCGACGACCGAGACCATCCGGCCCTTCACCACGATCACCTTGCGCGGCTCCTTGCCGCCCAGCGTGCCGGCGACCGCCTCCAGCGCCGCCGCGCGGACGGTCTCCTCGGTCGCGTCGGCCGGCACCTCGACCCGGCCGCGGACCTTGCCGTTGACCTGCACCGGGTACGTGACCGACTCGGCCACCAGCAGGGCCGGGTCGGCGACCGGGAAGTCGGCGTACGCCAGCGAGGTGTCGTGGCCCAGCTTGCGCCACAGCTCCTCGGCCACGTGCGGGGCGAACGGGGCGACCATCAGCACCAGCGGCTCGGCCACCTCGCGCGGGGTACGCGCCAGCCGGGTCAGGCCGTTGGTCAGCTCGATCAGCTTGGCGATCGCGGTGTTGAACCGGATCCCGTCCATGTCGGCGCGGACCCCGTCGATCACCTTGTGCAGCAGCCGCCGGGTCGCCTCGTCGGCCGGCTCGTCGGTGACCCGCAGCTCACCGGTCTGCTCGTCGACGACGCTGCGCCAGACCCGCTGCAGGAACCGGTACGAGCCGACGACCGCCCGGGTCTCCCACGGGCGGGACACCTCCAGCGGGCCCATCGACATCTCGTACACCCGGAACGTGTCCGCGCCGTACGCCGCGCACATGTCGTCCGGGGTGACCACGTTCTTCAGCGACTTGCCCATCTTGCCGTACTCGCGCCGGACCTCGGTCTCGCCGTGGAACCAGCGGCCGTCGACCTCGACGACCTCCTCGGCGGGCACGTACGCGCCACGGGGGTCGACGAACGCGTACGCCTGGATCATGCCCTGGTTGAACAGGCGGCGGAACGGCTCGAACGACGAGACGTGGCCCAGGTCGAACAGCACCTTGTGCCAGAAGCGCGCGTACAGCAGGTGCAGCACGGCGTGCTCGGCGCCGCCGACGTACAGGTCGGTGCCCCCGCAGTCGCCGTCGCGGCGCGGACCCATCCAGTACGCCTCGTTCTCCGGATCGGCGAAGCGCTGCGAGTCGGTCGGGTCCAGGTAGCGCAGCTCGTACCAGCAGGAGCCGGCCCACTGCGGCATCACGTTGGTCTCGCGGGTGTAGCGCTTGGGCCCGTCGCCCAGGTCCAGCTCGACCTCGACCCAGTCGCGCCGCCGCGACAGCGGCGTCTCCGGGTTGCTGTCGGCGTCCTCCGGGTCGAACGTCTTCGGCGAGAAGTCCTCCACCTCGGGCAGCTCGACCGGCAGCATCGACTCGGGCAGCGCGATCGGCGCCCCAGTCTCGTCGTAGACGATCGGGAACGGCTCGCCCCAGTAGCGCTGCCGGGAGAACAGCCAGTCGCGCAGCCGCCAGGTGACCGCGCCGGCGCCGTACCCGTTGGCCTCCAGCCACTCGATGATCCGCGCCTTGGCCTCGGTCACGCCCAGGCCGTCCAGGTCGATGCCGCGCTCCGGCGCGGCGCTGTTGATCGCCGGGCCGTCACCGGTGTACGCCTTGCCGTCGAAGCCCGCCGGCGGCTGCACGGTCCGCACGATCGGCAGCTCGAAGACCTCGGCGAAGTCCCAGTCCCGCTCGTCCTGGGCCGGCACCGCCATGATCGCGCCGGTGCCGTATCCGGCCAGCACGTAGTCGGCGATGAAGATCGGGATCTGCCCGCCGGTCACCGGGTTGGTGGCGTAGGCGCCGACGAAGACGCCGGTCTTCTCCTTGCTGTCCGCCTGCCGCTCCATGTCCGTCTTGGCCGCGGCGGCCTTCCGGTACGCCTCGACGGCCTCGCGCGGGCCGGCGTGCCCGCCGGTCCAGGCGTCCCGGGTGCCCTCCGGCCAGGTGGCCGGCGTCAGCACGTCGACCAGCTCGTGCTCGGGCGCCAGCACCATGTAGGTGGCGCCGAAGACGGTGTCCGGCCGGGTGGTGAACACCCGCACCGGGGCCGCGTCGGTCGGGAAGTCGATGTGCGCGCCGGTCGACCGGCCGATCCAGTTGCGCTGCTGCAGCTTGATCGGCTCCGGCCAGTCCAGCGTGTCCAGATCCTCCAGCAGCCGGTCCCCGTACGCGGTGATCCGCATCATCCACTGCTTCAGGTTGCGCTTGAAGACCGGGAAGTTGCCGCGCTCGGAACGGCCGTCGGCGGTGACCTCCTCGTTGGCCAGCACGGTGCCCAGCCCCGGGCACCAGTTCACCGGCGCCTCCGAGACGTACGCCAGGCGGTGGTCGTCGACGATCCGCCGCCGCTCCCCCACGGACAGCTCGGCCCACGGACGTCCGTCCGGGGTGGCGCGGGTGCCGCCCTCGAACTCGGCGATCAGCTCGGCGATCGGCCGGGCCTTCTTCGCGTCCGCGTCGTACCAGGAGTTGAAGATCTGCAGGAAGATCCACTGGGTCCAGCGGTAGAAGTCGGTGTCGATGGTCGCCACCGAACGCCGCTCGTCGTGGCCCAGCCCCAGCCGGCGCAGCTGCGCCCGGTACCGCTCGATGTTGGCCTCGGTGGTGGTCCGGGGGTGGGTGCCGGTCTGCACCGCGTACTGCTCGGCGGGCAGGCCGAACGCGTCGAAGCCCATCGCGTGCAGCACGTTGCGCCCGGCCATCCGCTGGTAGCGGGCGTAGCAGTCGGTGCCGATGTAGCCCAGCGGGTGGCCGACGTGCAGGCCGGCGCCGGACGGGTACGGGAACATGTCCAGCACGTACAGCTTCTCGGCGCCCGCGCGCGGGTGGCCGGGGTCGGCCAGCGGACCGGCCGGGTTCGGCGCGTGGAAGGTGCCCTCCCGCTCCCAGGTGTCCTGCCAGCGGTGCTCGATCTCGTCGGCCAGGGCGGCGGTGTACCGGAACGGGGGGATGTCGGTCGCCGGTGCGGCTGCCTCACTCATGGCGTCTCCTCGGCGCGGATCGATTCGAAAAAATTGTGGGCGGTCTGCTGCGGGCACAAAAAAGCCCCTCGCGCAGGAGGGGCGGCCGTGCTGTCGCGCGTTCAGCGCATCAACACGGCTCGGTAAGAAGCAGGAAGAACCCGGCCATGCAGGCAGTGTACCTCGCACCCCTCGGCGGCGGCGCGCCCGTTCCACCCGCGGCGGCCGGTCCCCCGGTCCGGCGAATATTCCGGGCGTAACCGACCGACCACCTGCGGGAGTCGGCAGTAACGACAAACATGGTTAGCCTGAGATACCAATGAGATTTCTGCGGCAGACGAGGCTCGGCGTCGCGAACCCAACGGCGGGTCCAGGTGCTCTATAAAGAGCTGCCGTCCAGGCGACGAGGAGGAGGCCCGTGACACAACAGACCTGGGACGAGGTGGGCGGTCTGCTGCCGCACGACGAGTTCCGCGCCGCCAGCGAGGCCATCGTGGCCAACATCGAGCAGGTCATCGAGGGCAAGACCGCCACCGTCCGGCTCGCCCTGGCGGTGCTGCTGGCCGAGGGTCACCTGCTCATCGAGGACGTGCCCGGCGTCGGCAAGACCAAGCTCGCCAAGGCGATGGCCCGGTCCATCGACTGCTCGGTCCGGCGGATCCAGTTCACCCCCGACCTGCTTCCCAGCGACGTCACCGGCGTCAGCGTCTACAACCAGGAGACGCACGACTTCGAGTTCCGCCCCGGCGCGGTCTTCGCCAACCTGGTGGTCGGCGACGAGATCAACCGGGCCTCGCCGAAGACCCAGTCGGCGCTGCTGGAGTGCATGGAGGAGCGGCAGGTCACCGTCGACGGGGTCACCTACCAGTTGCAGACGCCGTTCATGGTGATCGCGACGCAGAACCCGATCGAGATGGAGGGCACCTACCCGCTGCCCGAGGCGCAGCGCGACCGGTTCACCGCCCGCATCGCGATGGGCTACCCGGACCCGCGCGCAGAGCTGGCCATGCTCGACGGGCACGGCGCCACCGACCCGCTGCCGGGCCTGCGGCCGGTCTCCGACGCGGCCACCGTCCGCCGGCTGATCGGCCACGTCCGGCAGGTGCACGTCGCCGACGCCGTCAAGCAGTACGCGATCGACCTGGTCACCGCCACCCGGGAGGCGCCCGACCTGCGGCTCGGCGCGTCCCCGCGTGCCACGCTCCAGCTGCTGCGCACCGCCCGCGCGGTGGCCGCCCTGGAGGGCCGCGACTACGTCCTGCCGGACGACCTCCAGGTGCTCGCGGTGCCGGTGCTGGCGCACCGGATCATCCCCACCGCGGACGCCCAGCTGGCCCGGCGCACCACCGACGCGATCGTCTCCGAGCTGGTGCACCGCCTGCCGCTGCCGCACGACCGGCAGCGCTCGCCGTACGACACCCGGCCCGGCGGCGGCAACAACGGCCGCGGGCCGTACGAGCCGCGGAGGCCGTGACGTGCGTGACGGCCTGCGTGGGCTGACCACCCGCGGCCGCTCCTTCCTGGCGGCCGCGGTGGCCGCGGCGATCTCCGCCGGCATCCTGGGCGAGAAGGACCTGCTCCGGGTGGCGGTCCTGCTCGCCGTGCTGCCGCTGCTGGCCGCCGCGTACGTCGGACGCAGCCGGTACAAGCTGGCCTGCAACCGGTCGCTGGAGCCGCACCGGGTGCCGGTCGGCGCCAGCTCCCGGGTGGTGCTGCGGCTGCAGAACCTGTCCCGGCTGCCCACCGGCACGCTGCTGCTGGAGGACCGCCTGCCGTACGCGCTGGGCAGCCGGCCCCGGGTGGTGCTGGAGCGGCTCGGCGCGCACCAGGCCAGCTCCGTGGCGTACACGGTCCGCGCGGACGTGCGCGGCCGCTACGAGGTAGGGCCGCTGGTGATCCGGCTGACCGACCCGTTCGGGCTGTGCGAGCTGACCCGGTCGTTCCCCAGCACCGACCACCTCACGGTGATCCCGCAGGTCACCCCGCTGCCCGCGGTGCGGCTGCCGGGTGAGTACGCCGGCAGCGGCGACAGCCGGGCCCGCTCGGTGGCGGTGCACGGCGAGGACGACGCCGCCACGCGGGAGTACCGGATGGGCGACGACCTGCGCCGGGTGCACTGGAAGTCCACCGCCCGCACCGGTGAGCTGATGGTGCGCCGCGAGGAGCAGCCGTGGGAGAGCCGGGCGACGGTGGTGCTCGACACCCGCGCCGCCGGGCACCGGGGCGAGGGCCCGACGGCCAGCTTCGAGTGGGCGGTCTCGGCCGCCGCCAGCATCGCCGTGCACCTGCGCGAGGCCGGCTACAAGCTGCGGCTGGTCACCGGCAACGGGGCCGACGTCGGCGCCACCGAGGCCGGCGGCGAGGGACTGCTGCTCGACCACCTCGCCGACGTGCACCTGGACCGGCGCGGCGAGATCACCGCGCTGGTGCAGCAGGTCCGGCAGCGCGCCGACGGCGGTCTGATCATCGCGCTGCTCGGCACGCTCGGCACCGCCGAGGCGGAGCTGCTGGCCGGGCTGCGCGGCACCGGCGCCACCTGTGTGGCGTTCCTGCTCGACAGCAACACCTGGCTCAACCTCCCGCCGAACGCCCGGACCGAGGCGGAGCGGGCGCACGGTGCCGCCGCGCTCGCGCTGCTGCAGAGCGGCTGGCGGGTCATCGGGGTGGAGCACGGCACCCGACTGCCGATGCTGTGGCCGCAGGCCGGGCGGGGCTCGCAGGGCTTCGCGCTGCGGGCGGCCATGGCCGAGACGGTGGCCGGCGGACGGCGATGACCGGAAGGATGGTCCTGTGACCCCGCACCGCAACATCGGTTTCGTCGCCGCGGCGGCGACGCTGCTGGCGGCGGCCCCGCTGTCGGCGATCTTCGAACGCTGGACCTGGCTGATCCAGGCCGCCGTCGTGGTCGCCGTGGTGGCCGGCTCGGCCGCGTTGAGCCGGCTGGGCCGGATGCCGCTGTGGGGGCAGGTGCTGGCCATGCTGGCCGGGCTGACCCTGGGCCTGACGTGGGTCTTCCCCGGTGGCACCGAGCTGCTCGCGTTCGTGCCGACCCCGGCCACGTTCGGGCACTTCGGCGACCTGCTCCAGACGTCGTTGCAGGACATGCGCTCGTACGGCGTGAAGGTGCCGGACGTCGACTCGCTGCTGTTCCTCGCGGTCCTCGGCATCGGCGCGGTCGCCGTGGTGGTGGACGTGCTCGCGGTCGGGTTGCGCCGGCCCGCGCTGGCCGGCCTGCCGATGCTCGCCATCTACTCGGTGCCGGTCGCGGTGTACGTGGACAGCGTCCCGGCCACCCCGTTCGTGGTGGGCGCCGCCGGTTACCTCTGGCTGCTGGTCACCGACAACGTCGACCGGGTACGCCGGTTCGGCCGCCGGTTCACCGGCGAGGGACGCGACGTGGACGTCTGGGAGGCGTCCCCGCTGGCCGCGGCCGGCCGGCGGCTCGCCGTGGTCGGCGTGATCGTGGCGGTGGCGCTGCCGCTCGCAGTGCCCGGGATGACCGGCGGGCTGCTGAACAACGTCGGCGCCGGGCCCGGCGAGGGCAACGGACGGCCGGGCCAGGGCGGCAGCTCGGGCCGGGTCGACCTGTTCGCGGCGCTCAGCGGCCAGCTCAACCAGAGCGAGGTGATCGATCTGGTCAAGGTCAGCACCAACGAGACGACCCCGTTCTACCTGCGCCTGGGCGTGGTCGACGACCTGCGGCCCAGCGGCTTCCAGGCACGTGTGCCCACCGGGAGGTCGGTCGCCCGTGCGCTGGCCGACCCGGGCGACGACGCCCCGCGCGGCGTCGACCGGCAGCGCTACCGCGCCACCGTCGAGGTGACGAAGAACCTGAACATGCCGTTGCTGCCGGTCTACGCCGAGCCGGTCAAGACCGACGACCTCAACGGCAACTGGCTGTACGACCCGAACCAGCAGGTCGTCTTCTCCAACCGGGACAACGCCCGCGGCAAGAGCTACTCGTTCGACTACGTCCGGTCCACCTTCAGCCCGGCGGCGCTGCGCGCGGCCCCGTCCCTGCCCTCGGACAGCCCGGTGATGCGGCAGCAGACCGAACGGCCGTCCGTCCCGGCGGTCGAGGAGCTGGTCGCGGAGCTGGTCAAGGGCAAGTCGAACAACTACGACAAGGTCCGGGCGATCTACGACTACTTCTCCGTGGAGAACGGCTTCACGTACTCGCTGTCCACCCGCAACGGCAGCAGCGGGGAGGACATCACCGACTTCCTCGCCACCAAGGTCGGCTACTGCCAGCAGTACGCCGCAGCGATGGCCTGGCTGGTCCGGGCCGCCGGCATCCCGGCCCGGGTCGCGGTCGGGTTCAGCAACGGCAGCAAGGCCGACGGCGACGCGTACGTGCTGACCAACCGCAACCTGCACGCCTGGACCGAGGTCAACTTCGGCCCCGCGATCGGCTGGGTGCCGTTCGACGCCACCCCGGCGGCGGCCGTGCCGGGCTCGGTCCGCTCGGCGTGGGCGCCGGACATCGACGCCCCCGAGGAGACCACCCCCTCGACCGGCAGCACCAGCGCTCCCGACGCGGCCGGACCGTCGGCCGGGCCGAACGAGGCGGACCGGCTCGACAAGGACACCGACCAGGGCCTGGCGCTGAACCAGGGCGGCCCCGCCGAGGAGAGCCCGGTCTGGCCGTGGTGGCTGGCCGGTGTGCTGGTGCTGCTGGCGCTGCTCGCCGTACCGGCCCTGCGCCGCTCCGCCCTGCGCCGCCGCCGGCGCGTCCGCGCGGTCGCGCCCGCGGCCACCGCGCTGCCGGTGCCGGGCCAGCGCGGCGAGACACGGCCGGTCGTGGTCGGCGTGGACGCCGAGGCGGCCCGCGCCGACGCGCACGCCGCCTGGGACGAACTGCTCGACACGCTCGTCGACTTCCACGTCCGCGTCGACCCCACGGAGACCCCACGGGCCACCGCCGAGCGGCTGGCCCGGGAGGCGCTCGCCGAGAGGGGGGACGCCGCGACCGGGGTACGCCTGCTCGGCCGGGCCGAGGAACGCGCCCGGTACGCCCGTGACCCGCTGACCGACGCCGGGTTGCCGGCGGCGCTGCGCACGGTCCGGGGCGCGCTGGCGGCGGGCGCGGATCGCCGCACCCGGCTGCTGGCCGCGCTGCTGCCCCCGTCGGTGCTGCAACGCTGGCGTACCGGTCTGGCAGAGCGGTCGGCCCGGGTGGTCACCACGAGCGGTCAGGTCCGGCAGCAGATGACGCGCTGGAGCCCTCGCCGCCTCCTGGCCGGCCGCCCTGCCCGCTGACCCCCTCCCTCCCGCCCGCCTGCCCGCCCCGCCCTCATCGTTGATCAAGGAGTTTGTGTCCAGTTCCAGCCCCGCCGACGACACAAACTCCTTGATCACCGCTTCTGGGCCGCTGCCCCGCGCGGACGCACGCGAGATCTTGGTACGAAACGGACCCCATAGGGGCGCTTTCGTACCAAGATCTACGGCGGCGCCCGGGATACGGGCGGCGAATCCCGCCTGCCGGGCGGCGCGTGATTGAGGGGGCGGACGGGCTGGGCAGCCCGCCGCCGCCGCGGTGGCGGTGAGCGCGTTGTTCGCCCAGTCCGTGGTGATCCGCGATCTTGCAGTCCGGGCCCGGGCGAACGGGACATTCAGGGCACAGATCGGGCCGAAAGTGCAAGATCGTGCGGGAGACATCGGGGCGGCGCGGGCCGGCAGTGCAAGATCGCGCGGGAGAAGCCACGCGAGGGAGGCATTCGGGGCACGGTTCGGGCCGGAAGTGCAAGATCGCGTGGGGAGCGAGGGCTTGGGTGACGGCCGGGCAGCTCGGGCAGGTGGTGTCACGTTGAGGCGGGGAGGCTCTACGGTGACAGCCCGGGCGGGGTGCGAACCGGGCGCGCATCAACGCGCTGACGGAGGCGCGGCGGTGTCCACGGGAGGCGTACCGGGAGGTTGTCCCGCCGCGGCGGGACGGTGAACTCGATTTCGGGCACGACTGAGCGAGCGCCCTCGCCCGCGTGTGCCGCGGCGACCGGCAGCAGGTCGCCCCGGCGGCGCTTGCCGACCTGCTACGGAGGCGCCGCCGGTTTCCCGCCCCCGGTTCAGGGGCGGGACGCGGTCAGCGGTGGCCCTCCGGGCGCTGCCGCCAGCGGTCCTCCATCCGGTCGAGGAAGGAGCCCCGACGGCCACCACCACCGCCACCACCACTGCGGCCACGGGGACGACGCCGGCTCGTTGTGCCGCCGACCACGTGCAGGTCGGGCGACTGGGATCGGCGGTGCGACTGCACCGCGTAGCCCAACGAGGCCAGCATGACGACGAAACCCGCCACGGCCACCGCAGGAATCTTGATCACGGCACCGTAGATCAACAGGGCCAGACCAGCGACGACCACGCCGGCAGCGACGAGCACGCGACGCCGCGCATGGAAACGCGGGTCGCTGGCGCGCACGGCCGAGGCGAACTTGGGGTCCTCGGCAAGCGACCGCTCGATCTGCTCGAACAGCCGCTGCTCGTGCTCCGAGAGCGGCACGGCACTCCTCCCCGGTCACGTTGGTCGGCCCGGTCGGGCCGACAGACCGTGGCAGCCAACCGGCTGCTTACCCGCAAGTCTACGAGGGCCCCCGCGCGTCGGAAAGCGGGACGACCTACGGCCGGGTCGGTTTTTCGACTTGTCGTGTATCACGACGGCCGAGAAGACTGGCCGGACCTATGACGGACCGCCCGAATCGGGCAGCCGCGGCGTCGGCCGCCGCCTCCGCCTCGCGCCAGCCGCGCTCGGGCGCACCAAGGGTGAGCTGCTGCGGGGTCTCCCCTGCGGGGGCGAGACCTTCCATCCGGACACCGACCAGCCGAACCGGCTCGCCCGGGGCCAGCGCACCCCACAGCGCCCAGGCCGTGTCGAACATCTCCCGGGCGGTGTCGGTGGGCACGGCGAGCGTGCGGGAGCGGCTGACCGTCCGGAAGTCGGCGAAGCGGACCTTGAGCGACACGGTGCGGCCCACCTGTCCGGCCGCCCGCAGCCGAGCGCCGGCCTTGTCGGCAAGGGCGAGCAGGGACCGCCGGATCTCGTCCGGGTCGCTCACGTCGGTGTCGAACGTGACCTCCGCGCCGATCGACTTCTCCACCTGCTCGGGCGTGACCGCGCGCGGGTCACGCCCCCACGCCAGCTCGTGCAGGTGGGTGGCGGACGCCTCGCCCACCGCCCGGCGCAGCAGGCCCGCCGGTGCCTCGGCGAGGTCGCGCACGGTACGCAGGCCGAGGCGGCGCAGCGCGTCCGCGGAACGCTCCCCCACGCCCCACAGCGCGGACACCGGCAGCGGGTGCAGGAACTCCAGCACCCGGGCGGCCGGGACCACGAGCAGGCCGTCGGGTTTGGCCCGGGTGGAGCCGAGCTTGGCCACGAACTTGCTCGGCCCCACGCCGACCGAGCAGGTCAGTCGCTGTTCCTCGGCGACCCGGCGGCGGATCAGCGCGGCGATGTCGGCGGGCCGGCCGAACAGCCGGCGGGCGCCCGCCACGTCGAGGAACGCCTCGTCCAGCGAGAGCGGCTCGACCAGGGGCGTGACGTCCCGGAAGATCCGCATGACCGCCCGCGACGCCTCGGTGTAGGCGGTGAAGTCGGGCGGGAGGTAGACCGCGCCGGGGCAGAGCGCGCGGGCGCGGGCGGTGGGCATGGCGCTGCGGACGCCGTACCGCCGGGCCTCGTAGCTGGCGGAGCTGACCACGCCGCGCGGCCCGACGCCGCCCACCACCACCGGCCGGCCGCGCAGCTCGGGCCGGCGGCGGACCTCCACCGAGGCGTAGAACGCGTCCATGTCGACGTGCAGGACGGTGCAGCCGGTGTCGTCGGCGTCCGGCCCGAAGCGCGGGTCACCGCCTCGGGGCAACGACTGGCTACGGCCCATGTCAGCAGGCTAGCCCGCCGGTCCGACAACCCCACGGCGACCGCCCGCCGGCCCCGGACGAGGCGGGGCCAACCCAGGAGACAGCGCAGAGGCACAGACGAACCGGGGTCAGCCGCGGACCACCAGCAGCGGGATCGTCATCTCGGCGGCGGTGTCCGCGCCGTGGTACGCCACCAGCCGCGACGCCATCGGCGGCTCGGAGCGGGTGGCGACCACCGCGTACGTGTCCCGGCAGACCACCACCACGTCGCCGATCCGGGTCAGGTGTGCCTCGGGCACCGGCCCGAACCAGCCGGTCGCCACCGCCTCGGCCCGGGTCAGCACGTGCGCGGCCGGGCCCAGCACCTCGGTCCAGGCGGCCGTCACGTCGGCCTCGGCACCCGGCTCGACGTGCAGGTAGCGGACCCGGGGCTCACCGGCGACCACCCGTACCCCGGCCCGCAGGCGGGGGTCGGTGTCCAGGTCGATCCGGTGCGCGGCGGGCACGTCGAGCTGGCCGTGGTCGGCGGTGACCAGCAGCGCGGCGTCCGGCGGCAGCCCGTCGACGAGCCGGGCCAGCAGCGTGTCCACGTCGGCGGCGGCGGCCCGCCAGGGCGCGGAGTCCACGCCGCTGAGGTGCCCGTGCCGGTCCAGGTCGGGGTGGTAGCCGGAGACGAGTGCGGGCCCGTCCCCGGCGGCGAGCGCCGCCAGCATCCGGGCGGCGAGCGCGTCGACGCCGGCCGCGCCCCGGTAGTCGCCGCCCCGGTTGGCGGCGAGCGTCAGGCCGCTGCCGGCGAACTCGGGACGGCTGACCACTGTCACGGCGACCCCGGCGGCACGCGCCCGCTGGTACCAGGTGGGCACCGGCTGCCAGCTCGCCGGGTCCGGGTCGCCGGCCCAGTCGACGTGGTTGAGCACCCGGTCGGTGCCGGGCACCCGGACCGTGAAGCCGAGTACGCCGTGCGCGCCTGACCCGGTGCCGGTGCCGAGGCTGACCAGGCTGGTCGGCGTGGTGGACGGGAAGCCGGTGGTGAGTGGCCGGCCGACGGTGGCGGCCAGGCCGGCGAGCGTCGGGGCGTACGGGGCGGCGGTGGGGATCTGGTACCAGCCGAGGCCGTCGACGAGCAGCACCGCGATCCGGCGTATCCCGGTCAGGCGCGGGGCCAGGCCGAGCCGGTCGGCCGCGCCCGGCACGCCGAGCAGCGCCAGCGCGCTGGGCAGCACGTCGGTCAGGCCGCCGCCGTCGTAGCGGGGCGCCACCCGGTCCAGCGGGCCGGGAGCCGGATCGGGGGCCGGGCCGGTCATGCCGGGCGGCGGGCGAACAGGTGCAGCTGGGCGGCGAGATCGCGGTACGGGGACCGGGCAGCCAGGGCGCGCTCCAGTTCCACCAGGGCGGCCTGCTGCCCGTCGGCGACCGCGGCCGGGAGCAGGTCGGCGAGCACCCGTACCCCGTGGATCTCCTCCACGACGAGGCCGGCGGCGGTGAGCAGCGCGCTCGCGTCGGTGGTGTCGTAGCGGCGGCGCAGCGTGTCCCGGCCGCCGGTGGTGCCGCGCGGGTCGGCGGCGAGCGCGGCGGCGGCGTCCAGTTGCCCGTTCATCGCCCGGCCGAACACGGCGGCGGCCCGGCCGGCGACGAGCACGCTCGCCGCGCCACCCGGGCGCAACGCGGTGACCAGCGCGGACATCACCGGTTCCGGGTCGTCGACCACTTCGAGGACGGAGTGGCAGAGCACCAGGTCCACGGTGGCCGGTTCGACGAGTCCGGTGAGCGCGTCGGCGTCGCCCTGCGTCGCGCGTACCCGATCGGCGACCCCGGCCTCGGCGGCCCGGCGGGTCAGCGCGGCGAGCGCGTCGGGGCTGGCGTCGACCACGGTGACCCGGTGACCGGCCTCGGCGAGCGGGACGGCGAAGCCGCCGGTCCCGCCGCCGACGTCGAGCACGGAGAGTCGTTCGCCGGCCCGCCGGTCCAGCTCGGCCCGGAGCACCGACCAGATGACGGCGGTGCGGGGGGTGAGGGTTCGGATCTGCTCCACGCGCCGAGCCTAGTCACCCCCCGGCCCGGGTTCAGGACTCGCCGCCGCCGGCGGGGTCGTCCTCGGCGCGGGAGCGCTGGTGGTTGGCCACCGGGCCGTCGGTCACCTGGTATTCCCGCGGCTCGGCCTCGTGGGTGGGCGCCCAGTCGGCGCCGAGGCGGGTCCGTCGGGCGTTTGCTACGCCACCGGCGTACGTGCGGTGAAAGGTCATCTGTTCATCCCCCATACCCCGGGTGGGCCACTCTGCCCACCCGCGTCGGGAGTCTCCCGCCTCCGGCTCACGGAAACCGTAATGTGGATCACTCCATCAACGGAAATCCCTGGATGCCGGTGTGACGGGGGGCTCGATCGCGTCCAGCCGGTCCGCGGTGAGGTTCGTGACGCCCTCGTGCCGCTGCAGCCGGCCCCGCACCACCAGTGCTCCGCTGGTGCGGGCGATTCGACGGTATCTCTGCCACAACCCCGGGGAGCAAGTGACATTGAGCATCCCGGTCTCGTCCTCCAGGTTGAGGAACGTGACGCCGCCGGCGGTCGCCGGACGCTGCCGGTGGGTGACGATCCCGCCGACCCGGATCCGCTGCCCGGGCGGCACCTGGCCGAGGCGGGCGATCGGCACCGCGCCCAGTTCGTCGAGCCGGTCCCGGATGAACCGGGCCGGGTGGCTCTCCGGGGACAGACCGGTGGCCCAGACGTCGGCGACCAGGCGGTCCACCGCGGCCATGCCGGGCAGTGTGGGCGGGTCCGCGCCGGTCACCGTGCCGGGCAGCCGGCCGGGCCGGTCCTGGGCCGCCGCGCCGGCGGCCCAGAGGGCCTGCCGCCGGGTCAGCCCGAAACAGGCGAAGGCGTCAGCGGTGGCCAGCGCCTCCAGCTGCGCGGCGGTGAGACCGACGCGGCGGGCCAGGTCCGGCATGTCCCGGTACGGCCCGTGCGCGGTCCGCTCCGCCTCGATCCGCTCGGCCACGTCCTCGCCGAGGGTACGGACGCTGCCCAGCCCGAGCCGTACCGCCGGGCCGCCCAGTCCCCAGGCGTGCGGCGGCTCGCCCGGCACGCTGCCCCACCGGGTCTGCGGGGTGGACTCCAGCACCGCCTTGGCGCCGCTGGCGTTGATGTCCGGCCGGCGCACCTCGACGCCGTGCCGGCGGGCGTCGTCGGCGAGCGTCTGCGGCGAGTAGAAGCCCATCGGCTGGGCGTTGAGCAGCGCGGCCAGGAACGGGCCCGGGTGGTAGCGCTTGAGCCACGAGCTGGCGTACACCAGGTAGGCGAAGCTCATCGCGTGGCTCTCCGGGAAGCCGTAGCTGGCGAACGCGGTGAGCTTGCGGTAGACGTCGTCGGCCAGCTCGCCGGTGATGCCCCGCTCGGCCATCCCGGCGTAGAGCCGGTCGGCGATCTGCGCCATCCGCTCCACCGAGCGTTTCGCCCCCATGGCCCGGCGCAGCTGGTCGGCGCCGGCCGCGTCGAACCCGGCCAGGTCGATGGCGAGCTGCATGAGCTGCTCCTGGAACAGCGGTACGCCGAGCGTCTTCTCCAGCGCGTTGCGCATCAGCGGGTGCGCGTACGTGACCGGCTCCTGGCCGTTCTTGCGCCGGATGTACGGGTGCACCGAGCCGCCCTGGATCGGGCCGGGCCGGATCAGCGCCACCTCCACCACCAGGTCGTAGAACTCGCGGGGCTTGAGCCGGGGCAGCGTGGCCATCTGGGCGCGGCTCTCCACCTGGAACACGCCCACCGAGTCGGCCCGGCAGAGCATGTCGTAGACCTCGGGGTCGTCCAGGTCCATGTCGCCCAGGTCGAGGCTGGACCCGATCAGGTCGTAGCCGTAGTGCAGCGCCGAGAGCATGCCGAGGCCGAGCAGGTCGAACTTGACCAGGCCGACGGCGGCGCAGTCGTCCTTGTCCCACTGGAGCACGCTGCGGCCGGGCATCCGGCCCCACTCCACCGGGCACACCTCGATCACCGGCCGGTCGCAGATCACCATGCCGCCGGAGTGGATGCCCAGGTGCCGGGGGAAGGTCTGCAGCTCGTTGGCGTACGCGACCACCTGCTCCGGGATGTCCGCCACGTCGACCGCGGCGACCGAACCCCACCTGTCGATCTGCTTGCTCCAGGCGTCCTGCTGGCCGGGCGAGAAGCCGAACGCCTTGGCCACGTCGCGCACCGCCGACCGGGGCCGGTACGAGATGACGTTGGCGACCTGGGCGGTGTGCTCCCGGCCGTAGCGGGCGTAGACGTGCTGGATGACCTCCTCCCGGCGGTCGGACTCGATGTCCACGTCGATGTCGGGCGGGCCGTCGCGTTCCGGGGCGAGGAACCGTTCGAACAGCAGCCGGTGCCGGACCGCGTCCACGTTGGTGATGCGCAGCGCGTAGCAGACCGCCGAGTTGGCCGCCGACCCCCGGCCCTGGCAGTAGATGTCCTGCGCGCGGCAGAACGCGACGATGTCGTAGACCACCAGGAAGTAGCCGGGGAAACCGAGGTCTTCGATCATCCGCAGCTCGTGTTCCAGCTGCGCGTACGCCTCCGGGTGCGCCTCGGGCGGGCCGTAGCGCTCGCGGGCGCCGTCCATGGTCAGCCGGCGCAGCCAGCTCATCTCGGTGTGCCCGGGCGGCACCGGGTACGCCGGCAGCTTCGGCGCCACGAGCTGGAGGTCGAAGGCGAGTTCCGCACCGTATTCCGCGGCCCGCGCCACCGCCCCCGGGTACGCGGCGAACCGCGCCGCCATCTCCGCGCCGCTGCGCAGGTGGGCGGTGGCCGCGGCGGGCAGCCAGCCGTCGATCTCGTCGAGGCTGCGCCGGGCCCGCACCGCGGCGACGGTGGTGGCCAGCCGCCGCCGTCCCGGGGTGGCGTAGTGCACGTTGTTGGTGGCCACCGTGGGCAGCCCGGCCGCGGCGGCCAGCTCGGCGAGCGCGTCGTTGCGGTCGGCGTCGACCGGGTGGCCGTGGTCGGTCAGCTCCACCGCCACCGTCTCCGCGCCGAACAGCGCGGTGAGCCGGTCCAGCTCGCGGGCCGCCGCGTCGACGCCCTCGGTGAGCAGCGCCGCGGGCACGTGCCCCTTGCGGCAGCCGGTGAGCACCAGCACGTGGTCGCGCAGCTCGTCGGCGATCTCCTCCAGCTCGCCGTAGACCGGGCGGCCCTTCTCCCCGCCGCGCAGCTGGGCGCGGGAGATGGTGGCGGCCAGGCGCGCGTACCCCTCGTGGCCGTGCGCGAGCACCAGCAGGTGCCGGCCGAGCGGGTCGGGTTCACCGTTCTGCGGGCCGGGCAGCCCGAGGGACAGTTCCGCGCCGAAGATCGTCGGCAGCCGCAGCGCGCGGGCCGCCTCGGCGAAGCGCACCACGCCGTAGAAGCCGTCGTGGTCGGTGACGGCGAGTGCGGTCAGCCCGAGCCGGGCCGCCTCCTCGGCCAGCTCCTCCGGGTGGCTGGCCCCGTCGAGGAAGCTGAAGTTTGAGTGCGCGTGCAGCTCCGCGTACGGCACCACGCCGTCCGGGCGGGCCAGCTCCGGCGGCCGGTACTCCTGGCGTTTGCGGCTCCAGGCCGGTGAGTCGCCCCCGTCGGCGTCGACCGCGAGCGGGTCGACCACGTGCGGCTCCACCACGTGCAGGTGCCGCTCGCCCTTGGCCCGCCCGGAGAGCACCTGCTCCAGCTTGGACCACGGCATCTTCGGGTTGTGGAAGCTCACCGGCGCCCGCCTCGCCCTGCACCCGACCGCCCGAGATCCTGGTACGAGACGGCCCTCGGAGGGGCGCTCTCGTACCAAGATCTTCCCCGGCGCTCAGTCATAGATCGCCTCCACCAGCCACTGCCCGCCCTCGACCGCGAGCAGCAGGGCGGCGCCGTCGGCCAGGCACACCTGGAACCGGGCCCGGCGGCACGCCTCGGCCGGCGCCCACCAGCGCTCGTCCACCGGCCACGGGCCGGCCCACCCGGTGATCTCGGCCGGGCGGCCGTCGCCGACGGTGAGCCGGGCCGGCGCCGCGCTGACCGCCAGCCGGGCGCTCACCACGACCGGCTCCCCCGCGGCGTCGCGCACGTCGGCCGGCAACGGGGTGGGCAGCACCACGGCCGGCGACGGTGGCGGGATCCGCCCCGGCCACGGCGGCTCCGGCGCCGCCCGGCCCCGGCCGGCCCGTCGCCCCGCACCACTCCCAGCGGGTACGACGGCAGAGGCGGGCGCCGGAGCCGGAGGCGCTGCCACGGATGGCAGGGGTGGCGGGCCGGGGCGCGCGGGCACCCGCTCGTCGCCCCACGGCACGAGGCGCACCTGGTCGGCCGGGGACCGCCCGCCGCCGAGCACCGCGGTGACCACCGCCTCGGGGCCGAGGATGCCCTGTACCCGGCTCAGCGCGCGGTGCGCCCGCTCCCGCTCCTCACCGGTCTCCCCCCACAGCCCGGGTTGCAGGCCCGCCTGGGCGAGCACCCCGTCGGGCACCAGTCGCAGCCGGACGATCCCGGCGGTGGGGCGGGCCGGACGCGTCCCGCCCCGGCCGTTGCTGCCGGAGAGCCAGCCGTCGAGCTGCCAGCGGACCCGGTCGGCGATGGCCGCCGCGGTGAGCAGGCCGTCGTGCCGCCAGACCCGGTGCAGCTCCTGGCCGTGCGCGGTGACCGCCTCGATGCCGAGACGGGTGCAGGCCAGCCCGTACCCGGCCAGCCGCTCGTGCAGCCGTTCGGCGAGCGTGCGGGCGGCGAACGCGGCGGCGTCGACCCGGTCGATCGGCTCGTCGTAGTCGGCGGTGACGGTGAGGTCGGCGGGTGGCTGCCGGACCGCGAGCGGGCGGTCGTCCCGGCCGCCGGCGAGCCGGTGCGCCAGCGCCCCGTCGAAGCCGAACCGGGCCAGCACGTCCCCGGCCGGCAGCGCCGCGAAGTCGCCGAGGGTGCGGACGCCGAGCCGGCGCAGCAGGTCGGCCAGGGCGGGCCGGCCGAGCGCCTCGACCGGCCGGGCGGCCAGGAACTCGCGGGTGCCGCCGGGGGCCACGATCCGGCCCTCCCGGGCGGCCAGCCCGGCCGCGAACACCCCGTCGGCGATGCCGACCTGGCTCTCCACCGCGCAGCTCTGCGCGACGTGCTCCACGATCCGCTCGGCCGCCGCCTCCTCGCCGCCGAGGTAGCGGCTCGGCCCCCGGGCCGCCGTGGCGCAGGCGCCGGGCCGGATCACCTCGACGCCGGCGACCACCTCCTCCACGGCGGCCACCACCGGTTCGAACGCGCGCACGTCCCGGCCGGGGTCGTGGTCGACCACCGTGAGGTGCGGGCAGCGCCCCTGCGCCTCGCGGCGGCGCAGACCGCGCCGGATCCCCTCGGCGCGGGCCCGTTCGGAGCAGGCGATCACCCGGTTGGCGTGCAGCACCACGACCGGGTCGGTGGCGGGCACCCCGTCGACGATCTCGGCGGCGAGGACCGGCCAGTCCGGACACCAGAGCAGCAGCGTCCGCTGCGGTACGCCGCTCACGCCGGACCGGCCGCGGCGAGCGTACGGGCGGGTGGGGCGACCACGCGCAGCCGGCGTGACGGCGTGGCGGACGGGGCGCCGAGCCCGGCCGAGCGGGGGATCACCCGGGTCAGTTCGTCGCCGGGCAGCCACACCTTGATCTCCTTGGGACGGGCGGCGGCGCCCCGGCCCCGGGCCGAGACGGTCACCTCGCGGCGGCGCAGCCGGCCGCGACCGGGGCCGAGCCCCTGCCAGACGCCCCGGACCACCTGGAGCGTGACGTCCGCGCCGTCCCACCGGCCGTACGGGACGAGCACGCTTCCGCGCTGCCGGGCACGGGCGGCCAGCCGGGTGGCGACCGAGGCGGAGACGGTGGCCGGCACGGCGGTGACCACCACGTCGACCCCGTCGATGAGCGCGGCGACCACAGTGGGCCACTCCGGCCCGGGGTCGGGCACCAGGGCCAGCCGGTCCAGGGCGATGCCCGCCTCGGCCGCCGCGCCGGCCCCGAAGGTGGGTACGCCGACCACGGCGCACCACGAGCCGGCCCGGGACGCCTCGGCGAGCAGCGCGAGGATCAGCGAGGTGGCACCGCTGCGCCGGGGCTGCCCGGCGCCGACCGCGACGGTGCTGCCGCGCCGCAGGCCGCGGTTGGGCAGCAGCCCGGTCAGCTCGGCCCGGACGGGAAGCACCCGGTGGCCGCCGGCCGGGTCGGGTGCGCTCGCCGGCCGGACCAGATCGGCCAGGGCGGCGGAACCGACCACCATGCGGCCCGCCATCGGACCAACCCCCCGTCGTGTTTCGCCACGGGCCTCACCCGTGGATGGTGCTGTGGATCTTGTCGTGCGCGGCACGCGTGTGCCGTGGGTGCGGCGCCCGGCCACCCGGGGTCCCGCCGGTGGTGGCCGGGCGCCACGAATCAGGCGGCGGCTGCTCCGGGCGGGGAGTCGGAGGCGCCGAGCCGCAGCGGGCGGGGCAGGCCGTCGAGCGCCGGCTGGTGTGCCAGGCCGAGTGCGGTCTCCACCACCGTCACGAACTCCTCGGCGGCGCGCAGCAGGTCGTCGGCCTCCCGGGCGGTGACCACGCGGGGGATGCCGGCCTCGGCGGCGGCCCGCTTGCTCGCACCGGCGGCGAAGTAAGCGGCCCACTCGTCCAACTCGGGGGCGACGGTGACGAGCAGCACCCAGACGCTGGTGATCCGGTGCCGGCGGGTGGGCGCGGGGCGGGCCCGGGCGGCGAGCACGGCGGCGGCGGCGCGCAGCGCCGCGAGGTGGGCGGCGGCGTACCGGAGGCCGTCGGGGCGGGTGCGTGCGGCCTCGGCCAGCCCGTCGCGGGCCACCGCGAGCAACTGGGCGGGGGTGCGGTGCGGCAGCACGTGCGCGGGCACCGTGGGTGCCTGGGCCGGACTGGTCGGCATGGGTCTCTCCTCCGCGTGTGGCCGGGGCGGGCGGTCGCGCGACGGGGAACGTCGCCCGGTTGCCCGGAACGGTCGGTGCGGAGGAAGACGCACCCTTTCAGGTGGCGGCCGGCCGGATGTGGACGCTTCCCCACACCCACACCCGGCCGGCGTGCCGGCGGGTCCGTCGCCCGCCGCCCGGGGGTCGTGGGCGGCGGGCGACGACCTGCCTGACGGGCCCGGACTCGCGACTGTCCGAGACCCGGTGCGGCCCGCGGTGCCGCACCTCCCGGAAGCCGGTGCCGCGAAACACCGCTTCCGGAGCGTTCGACGGGTGCGCGACCGGCTCGGATCAGGCCGGGCCAGCCGGGGAGCTGAGCCGCTTGCCATTCGAGCCGGAATCGAACACTCGTTCTAACTACCCTGACAGTACACCTCCCCACCGACGAAAACGCAACGTGTGACGCGCCGGGGACGCACGGGAGGGCGACGGCCCCCGGCGGGGCCGCGCCGGGGTGAGGGAAGAATGGGGGCATGCAGCCACACCCGAACGTGCAGGCGGTGCAGCGCGCGCTCGACGACGCGGGCGCGCGGAACGGATCGGGCGAGGCCAGCCTCGTCCGGCTACTGCCCGAGGCGGTGCACACCGCGGCCGCGGCGGCCGAGGCGCTCGGCGTCGCCGTCGGCGCCATCGCCAACTCGCTGATCTTCGACGCGGACGACGCGCCGCTGCTGGTGCTCACCTCCGGCGCGCACCGGGTGGACACCGCCGGGCTGGCCGCCACGCTGGGCGTGACCCACCTGCGCCGGGCCACCCCGGAGTTCGTCAAGCGGCACACCGGGCAGGTGATCGGCGGCGTCGCCCCGGTCGGCCACCCCGCGCCGCTGCGGACCGTCGTCGACACCGCACTGGCCGGGTACGACGAGGTGTGGGCGGCCGGCGGCGTGCCCCGGGCGGTGTTCCCCACCACGTACGCGGAACTGCTGCGGATCACCGCCGGCACCCCGGCCGAGGTGGCGTGAACCCCGGACTCGTCACGCTGCACGTATGGCGTGTGCCCCGCCGGGCCGTACCCGGTGTGCCGGCCCGGATGGCCACCCACCCGGCACGGCTGCGCCGGCTGCCGGGCGTGCGCTTCGCCAAGCTGCTCGGCACCGGGACCGGCACCGGCTTCGGCCCCGGCGACGCCGACCTGACCCGGTGGGCCGCGCTCGTGGTCTGGGACTCCCCCGCCGACGCGGACGGCTTCGAAGCCTCCCCGGTCGCCCGCTCCTGGGCCCGGATCGCCCACGCCTCGGTACGGGTGGACCTGCGCCCGCTGACCAGCCGCGGCCGGTGGTCCGGCCGGGAGCCGTTCGGCGCGCCGTCGGGCGGGCGGGTCACCGGGCCGGTGCTGGCGCTGACCCGGGCCCGGCTGCGGGCCCGCCGGGCGGCCACGTTCTGGCGCGCGATCCCGCCGGTCGCCGCCGAGCTGCACACCGCGCCCGGCCTGCTCGCCCGGTTCGGCGTCGGCGAGGCGCCGCTGGGCTGGCAGGGCACGGTGAGCGTGTGGCGCGACCCGGCGGACCTGGTCGCGTTCGCGTACCGTTCCCCGGAGCACCGCGCCGCGATCACCCGCACCCCCACCGAGGGCTGGTACGCGGAGGAACTGTTCGCGCGGTTCGCGGTGGGCGACGTGGTCGGCGACCGTACGGTGCTCGGCTGGGCCGCCGCCGACGGCGACCCGGAAACATCGAGAGGGTACGCATGAGGCTGGTGCGGTGGACACCGGACGACCTGGTCCGGCGGCTGGACGACGTGGTGGCCGTCTACGGCGAGGCGATGGGCTACCGGCCCGACCTGCTGGAGGCCCGCCGCGGCTACATCGCCACCCACGTCCGCCGGCCCGGCTTCCGCGCCGTCGCCAGCCTGACCAGCGAGGGGCACCTGGCCGGTTTCGGGTACGGCTACCGGGGCGCCACCGGGCAGTGGTGGCACGACCAGGTGCACCGGGCGCTGAACGCGCAGGACCGGCAGCGCTGGCTGGCCCACCCGTTCGAGGTGGTCGAGTTGCACGTCCGCCCGCCCGCGCAGGGGCACGGCCTGGGCGCCCGCCAGTTGCGCGCGCTGCTCGCCGTGGCCGAGGGCGACACCACGCTGCTGTCCACGCCGGAGGCCGACGAGGAGAAGTCCCGGGCCTGGCGGCTGTACCGCCGGTTCGGCTTCGTCGACGTCCTGCGCCACTTCCACTTCCCCGGCGACGAGCGGCCGTTCGGCGTGCTCGGCCGGGACCTGCCGCTGCCCCCGCCGGACGTGTCATGAAGGGTCGGCTGCCCTGGGCGCTGCTGGCCGTGCTGGTGCTCGCCCAGATCTGCTACCCGCTCACCGGCGGCGCGACCCGGGCCGGGCTCACGGTGGCCACGGTGGTGCTCGGCTGGCTGCTCTCGGTCGGCCACGCGCTGCTCACCCGGGGCGTCCGTGCCGCCGCCGCGCTGGTCGCTGTCGTCACCGGCGGCGGGTTCGCGGTGGAGGCGATCGGCGTGGCCACCGGGTTCCCGTTCGGCAGCTACGACTACTCCGGCGAGCTGGGCCCGAAGCTGGCCGGGGTGCCGCTGATCATCCCGCTCGCCTGGACCTGGATGGCCTGGCCGGCCTGGCTCACCGCGGTCCGGCTGGTCCGCTCCCGGGTCGCGCGGATCGCGCTCTCCGCGGTGGGGCTGGCCGCCTGGGACCTGTTCCTCGACCCGCAGATGGTGGCCGAGGGCTACTGGACCTGGCTCGACGCCACCCCGGCGCTGCCCGGGCTACCCGGCATCCCGATCAGCAACTACCTGGGGTGGCTGGGCTTCGCGGTGCTGCTCGCCGTCGCGCTGCGCCCGCTCGCCGGGCCGTCGGCGGACCGGGTCGACGGCCGGGACGCCCCGATGTTCGCGCTCTACCTCTGGACGTACGCCTCCAGCGTGCTGGCGCACGCGGTGTTCCTGCGGCTGCCGGCCTCGGCGCTGTGGGGCGCGGCCGGGATGGCGGTGGCGGCGGTGCCGCTGGCGGTGACGCTGTGGCGGGCCCGCCGGGACCCGGCCGCCGAGCCGCAGCCGGCGCCGCGCGTCGACGCCCCGGCATGATCGCCGCCCTCGCGCTGGCCGTGGCGGTCGCCGCGCTCACCGGGCACACGCTCGTCAACGCGTACGCCTGGCTGCGCCGCCCCACCGCCGGCCCGGCCGAGGTGACCGAGCCGGTGGCGGTGCTGCTGCCGTTGCGCGACGAGGCCGAGCGGGTCACCCCGTGCCTGCGCGCGCTGCTGGCCCAGCGCGGCGTGCCGGACCTGCGCATCGTGGTGCTCGATGACGGCTCGACCGACGGCACCGCCGACGTGGTCCGCGCGGTGGCCGGTGACGATCCCCGGGTCACGCTGCTCACCGGCGTCGCCCCGCCGCCCGGCTGGCTGGGCAAGCCGCACGCCTGCTGGCAGCTCGCCACCCGGACCGGCCCGGAACCGGCCGTGCTGGCCTTCGTCGACGCCGACGTGGTGCTCACCCCGTACGCGGTGGCGGCGGCGGTGACCGAGTTGCGCGCGGCGGACGCGGCGCTGCTGTCGCCGTACCCCCGGATCGTGGTGCGGACGGCGGCCGACCGGCTGGTGCAGCCGTTGTTGCAGTGGTTGTGGCTGACGTTCCTGCCGCTGCGCGCGATGGAACGCTCGCGGCGGCCCTCGCTGGCCGCGGCGGGCGGGCAGTTCCTGGTCGTGGACCGGGCCGGCTACCTGCGGGCCGGCGGGCACGCGGCGGTGGCCGACAAGGTGCTGGAGGACATCGAGCTGGCCCGGGCGGTGAAGCGGGCCGGCGGGCGGATCGCGCTCGCCGACGGGTCCCGGCTGGCGTCCTGCCGGATGTACGACACCTGGCCGCAGCTGCGCGACGGCTACACCAAGTCGCTGTGGGCGACGTTCGGGCATCCCACCGCCGCGGCGGCCGTGCTGGCGCTGCTGTTCGCGCTCTACGTCGCGCCGCCGCTGCTGGCCGCCGGGGCGCTGCTCGCCGGCGCGCCGGCGGTGGCCGCTGTGGCGTTCCTGGCCTACCTGGCCGGCGTCGCCGGGCGGGTGGTGAGCGCCCGCGCCACCGGCGGGCGGGCGTGGCCCGACGCGCTGGGCCACCCCGTGTCGGTCGTGGTCCTCGGTTGGCTGACCGTCCGGTCGTACCATCTGCGGAAGCGACACCGGCTCACCTGGCGGGGTCGCCCGGTCACCTAGGAGGGGCACGCCATGGCGCGCATCGTGGTCATCGGCGCCGGGGTGGGCGGGCTCGCCGCCGCCGCCCGGCTCGCGGTCACCGGGCACGAGGTCACCGTCCTCGAACGGGCCGGCACGGTCGGGGGCAAGCTCGGCCGGTACGCCCACCACACCCCGGAGGGGGTGTGGCACTTCGACACCGGGCCGAGCCTGTTCACGCTGCCACAGGTCTTCCACGACCTGTTCGAGGCGACCGGGGCGAAGCTCGACGAATACCTCGATCTGGTCCCGCTGGACCCGATCGTGCGGCACGTCTTCCCCGGCGGCGGGCAGGCGCTCGACTCCTGCGCCGACCCGGACGAGTTCGCCGCCCGGATCGGCGCCGCGTTCGGCGACCGGTCCGCCGCCGACTGGCGCGGGCTGTGGCGGCGCGCCGGCCGGGTGTGGTCGGCCTCGCACCGGGACATCCTGCGCCGTACCGTCGACTCGCCCCGCGACCTGGCCGCGCTGGCCTGGCGGCTGGGCGACCTGGCCGCCATCGGCCCCGGCCGTACGCTGCGCGGGCTGGGCCGCCGCCACCTGTCCGACCCGCGGCTGCGGATGCTGCTGGACCGGTACGCCACGTACACCGGCGCGGACCCGCGCCGCGCCCCGGCCGCGCTCGTCGCCGTGCCCTACGCGGAGCTGGCGTACGGCGGCTGGTACCTGCGCGGCGGGCTGGGCACGCTCGCCGACGCGCTGCTGTCGCGCTGCCTGGACCTGGGCGTGGTGGTACGCACCGGCGCCACCGTCACCCGGATCGACGCCGCGGGCGGGCGGGTGCACGGCGTACGCGTGACGGGGACGGCCGCGCCGGTGCCCGCCGACGTGGTGGTGGCAAACGTGGACGCGCTCACCGTCTACCGGGACCTGCTGCCCGACCCGCGCCGGCTGGCCGCGCTCACCGACCGCAGCCTGGCCGGGTTCGTGCTGCTGCTGGGCGTGCGCGGCGACTCCGGGCTGGCCCACCACAACGTCTTCTTCCCCCGCGACTACGACGCCGAGTTCGACGCCGTGTTCGGTGACCCGGGTCGCGGGGTGCGGGCCCGCCCGGCGCCCGACCCGACGGTGTTCGTCACCGCCGCCGACGACCCGGCGGTCCGGCCGGACGGCCACGAGGCGTGGTTCGTGCTGGTCAACGCGCCCCGGCACGGCACCGCCGCGAGCGCCGTGGACTGGCGGCGGCCCGGCCTGGCCGAGGCGTACGCGGACCGGATCCTCGACGTGCTGGCCGAGCGCGGGGCCGACGTGCGGGACCGGCTGGTGTTCCGGGAGATCCGCACCCCGGCGGACCTGGACGCGGCCACCGGCGCGCCGGGCGGGGCGATCTACGGCACGGCGGGCGGGCTGCTGCGCCCGGCCAACCGGGGCCCGGTGGCCGGGCTCTGGCTGGTCGGCGGCTCCAGCCACCCGGGCGGCGGCCTGCCCATGGTGACGCTGTCCGCGGAGATCGTCGCGGAGGCGGTCGGCCCGGCCTGGTGAGGTGCCGCCGCCCGGGGGCGCGGCGGTCAGCCGGCGTCGGCCAGGGCGCGGCGGACGGCGGAGAGCAGCTGGCCGAGGCCGAACCCGGCGAGCAGCACCCAGACCGTGGTGGCCATGGTGATGGTGCCGGCGGTCAGGTCGGCGTCGATCAGGCCGGTGAGCCCGGCGACCAGCAGCCCGACCAGCGCCACGCAGACCCGGGTGGGCCGCTCCCCCACCGTCACCGCGCCGATCTCCCGCATGCCGGCCGACACCGCGCGCGCCCGCACGTACTCGTGCAGCCAGGACAGGCCGCCGGCCGCCGCCACCAGCGCGCCCGGCGCGCCGAGCAGCCAGAACGCGACCAGCCAGGCCACCTCGCCGAGCCGGTCGGCGACCGAGTCGTACACGTACCCGAGACGGGTGGTGCGGCCGGTGGCCACCGCCACCGCGCCGTCGACGCTGTCGGCCACGGCCGCCAGCAGCACGAACAACGCGCCCAGGAACGGCCCGTTGCCGGGCCGCTCCACGAACAGGGGTACGCAGAAGCAGAGCAGCACCCCGAACACGGTCACCGGGGTCGGGCCGACGCGCAGCCGGCCCAGCACGTAGCCCACGTGGTAGGCGAAGCGCAGCCAGGCGCGCACCACCGGCGCGGCGGTACGCGGATCGAAGCCGCCGTGCAAGCGCGCCCACGCGGTCGCGTACTGGTCCCAGTTCAGCTGTGTGCCCACCACGGATCAACCGTAGAAGCACGGCGCGGGTGTCGTGTGGCGGGTGGTCACACCCGCGCGGCGGCGCGCAGCCGCTGCCACACCTCCCGGGTCGCCGTGGACCGGTTGAGCGTGATGAAGTGGATCCCCGGCACGCCCTCGTCGAGCAGCTTCTCGCACATCTCGCTCGCCTGCTCGACGCCGAGGCGGCGGACCGCCTCCGGGTCGTCGGCCACCCGCTCGAACCGCTCCGCCAGCGCCGGCGGGAACGGCGCGCCGGACAGCTGCACCGACCGTTCGATGGTGCCGATCTGGGTCACCGGCATCACCCCGGCCAGGATCGGCGTGTCGCAGCCCGCGGCGGCCACCCGGTCGCGCAGCCGCAGGTACTCGTCGGCGTCGAAGAACATCTGGGTGATCGCGAACTCGGCGCCGGCCCGGCACTTGCGGACGAAGTGCGCGGTGTCGCTGTCCACGTCCGGCGAGCGCGGGTGCTTGTACGGGAAGGCGGCCACGCCGACGCTGAAGTCGCCGCTGTCGCGGACCAGCCGGACCAGGTCCTCGGCGTACCGGACGCCCTCGGGGTGGGCGATCCACTCGCCGCCCGGGTCGCCCGGCGGGTCGCCCCGCACGGCCAGCACGTTGCGCACCCCGACCGAGGCCAGCCGGCCGATCACGTGCCGCAGCTCGGCCACCGAGTGGTTCACCGCGGTCAGGTGCGCCATCGGCAGCAGCGTCGTCTCGGTGGCGATCCGCTCGGTCACCGCCACCGTGGTGTCGCGCGTCGAGCCGCCCGCGCCGTAGGTGATCGACACGAACGAGGGACGCAGCGACTCCAGCTCGCGGATGGCCTGCCAGAGCAGCTTCTCCCCGGCCTGGGTCTTCGGCGGGAAGAACTCGAAGGAGAACGTGGGGCGGCCGTCACGGATCAGCTCCCCGATGGCCGGCTGGGGATTGGGAAGGACCGAGGGAAGACCGAGCGCCACGGACCGACTGTAACCGGGACGGCACGCCGCACCGGGAATCTTCCCAGCCCGCGAACACCTGCCCCGGCGCGACGTCGTACCCCGGGGGTAGAACTACGGCAGCGCGGTGGGGCGGCCGACGGCCGTCCCGGGGGCCCGCGCGGGGGTCGCCACGACGGCGACGCGCCGGCGCCACCACCTGGCCGGGCGTCCGCGTCGCCATCCGCGCCATCGCCCCGGAGGTTCCGATGATCCCGTCCCCGCCGCCCGGCCCGCGCCTGCTCGGGCCGCTGCTGGCCGAGTTGCGGGCCGCCCGTGGCTGGAGCCAGCAGCGGATGGCCGCCGAGCTGTGTGCCGCCTCCGGGGTGCCCACGCTGACCCGAAACGAGGTGTCCCGCTGGGAACGCCAGCTGCGGCTTCCCGGCGACTTCTGGTCCGCCTGGCTGGCGACGGTCCTGGGGGTGCCGGGCGAGCTGCTGGCCGGGGCCGCCGCCCGCAGCCGCCGGCTGGGCGTGGCGCCCGCCGCGGTCGACCCGGCCGGATCCCGCGCCCGGCTGGCCCTGCTCACGCTCGCGTACCGCTGGGCGGCCGACCCGGGCGGCCGCACGCCGGCCGGCCCGTTCGCCGCCGCACCGCCGCCGCGGCCCGGCCGTCCCGGGCGGGACGGCGAGCACCGGACCGCTCGCCGCGGCCCACGCAGGCCCGTCGCGGACGAACCCTGGCCGCTCGGCGCCGACGTCCCGAGCGGCCCGGACGACGAGCCCGCCGGAGGCGGTTCCGGTCGTGGTCACCCGGCGGACGGGGTGACGCTCGCCACGCTGCGGCGCTGGGACGACCTGCTCGGCGGCGGCGACCTCGCCGGGCACGGCGCCCGCCGGCTGCGGCGGGCGGTCCGCGGCTACCGGCGCGCCGGGCCCGCCGGCCGGCGGGCGATGCTGCCCGCGCTCGCCGAGTCGGCGCAGCTCGCCGGCTGGCTGGCCGCCGACGCGGGCGACCCCGGTGGGGGCCTGGTCGCGTACCGGCTGGCGCTGCGGGCGGCGGTGGCCGCCGGGCAGCCGCCGCTGGCCGGGTACGTGCTCGCGTCGGCCAGTCACCTGCTGGCCGACGCCGGCGACGCGGCCGGCGCGCTGGTCCTGGCCCGGATCGGGTACGCCGCCGGCCGCGCCGGCGCCTCACCCGGCCTGCGGGCGCTGCTGCTGCACCGGGTGGCGCTCGCCGCCGCGCTCGCCGGGCGTCCCCGCGCCGCCGGGCAGGCGCTGGCCGGGGCGGATCGGGCCGGCACGCCGGAGCCCGGCCGGGAGCCGCCCTGGCTCTACTGGCTCGACGCGGCCGAGCTGGCGGCGATGACCGGGCGCACGCTCGTCGCGCTGGGCCGTCCGGCCGCCGCCGTGCCGCTGCTGACGCCCGCGGTGGGCGCGCGGGGCCGCCCGCGCCGGTCCGCCGTGTACGGCGGCTGGCTGGCCCGCGCTCACCTGGGCCTGGGCGCGGTGCCCGAGGCGTGCGCGGTGGCCGGCGATGCGCTGCTCGACGCGGTCCGGTCCGGTTCCCACCGGGCCGTCGGCCAGCTCACCGCGTTCCGCCGCGGCCTGGCGCACGCGCCGCCCGGTCCGGCCACCCGGGGGTACGCGCGAGCGCTCACCACGGCCCGCCCGTACCTGCCGTCCGGCGTGCCGCGCCACCTGCGCGACCGTCCGTCCCGGTGACGCACGAGGCACGCCGGGACGCCGGGCACGACGAGAGCGGGTGCGAACCGCTAGCGTCGTGGCGTGACCCACGCTGCTCCCGTATCCCCCGTCGATCGCGCCGGCCTGCGCCAGCGGATCGACAAGGCGCTGACCGAGTTCCTCGCCGGCCAGCGCGGCTGGCTGACCGCCGTCGACGACGGCCTGCTGCCCGTCGCCGAGGCGATCGAGGCGTTCGTGCTGGGCGGCGGCAAGCGGCTGCGCCCGGCGTTCGGCTACTGGGGTTACCGGGGCGCCGGCGGGGTCGACTCCGACCAGGTCGTCGCCACCCTGGCCGCGCTGGAGTTCGTGCAGGCCAGCGCGCTGATCCACGACGACCTGATGGACCGGTCGGACACCCGGCGCGGCGAGCCGGCGATGCACAGGCGGTTCGCCGCCCGGCACCGCGCGGCGAGCTGGGGCGGCGACGCGGACTCCTTCGGCGACGCCGCGGCGATCCTGCTGGGCGACCTGTGCCTGGTCTGGTCCGACGAGCTGCTGCACTCATCCGGCCTGCCGCCGGCCACAGTGGCCCGCGCCCGGCCGGTCTTCGACGAGATGCGCACCGAGGTGACAGTCGGGCAGTACCTGGACGTGCTGACCCAGGCCACCGGGGACACCTCGCTGGACCGGGCGGCCAAGGTGGCCCGGTACAAGTCGGCGAAGTACACGGTCGAGCGCCCGCTGCTGCTCGGCGCCGCGCTGGCCGGCGCGCCGGCCGAGGTGCACGCCGCGTACTCGGCGTACGGGCTGCCGCTGGGTGAGGCGTTCCAGCTCCGCGACGACGTGCTGGGGGTGTTCGGCGACCCGGAGCGCACCGGCAAGCCGGCCGGCGACGACCTGCGCGAGGGCAAGCGGACGTACCTGGTGGCGGCCGCCCTGGAGACGCTCGACCCGGCCGGCCGGGAGGCGCTGCTGGCCGGGCTCGGCGTACCGGACCTGGACGCGGCCGGGGTGGACCGGCTGCGTGAGCTGATCACCAGCAGCGGCGCGCTGGATCGGGCCGAGCGGCACATCGCCGCGCTCACCGAGAGCGCCCTGGCCGCGCTCACCGCTGTCGACCTGGACACCGAGGCCCGCCAGGCCCTGGTCGACCTGGCCATAGCCGCCACCCGCCGCCCCGCCTGACCGCCCCTCGCCCCTTGCGGGCGTCGATCATGAAGTTGGCGGCGAAGTCGATCTCCGATCGTGCCGCCAACTTCATGATCGACGGGCTCAGCGGCGGGGTGGGTTAGAAGGCGACGGCCTGGGCTCGGCGTTTGACCTCTCGGGCCAGGTCGCCGCCGAGGGCCACGGCGGGGGTGCCGGGAAGACTGGGGTCCTCCCGGTAGAGCCAGCGCAGCGCCTCCTCGTCGTCGTAACCGGCGTCGGCGAGCAGGTTGAGCACGCCGGGCAGGTGCTTGAGCACGGTGTGGTTGGCCACCAGGTCGGCCGGGATCCGGCGGACGCCGTCGCGGCGCACCGCGATCAGCTCACGGTCGCGGATCATCTGGTGCACCTTGCTGATCGACAGGTCCAGGCGCTCGGCCACGTCGGGCAGCGTCAGCCAGCCGGCCGGGTCGGCCGGTCCGGCCAGGTCGGGGCCGGTCTCGGCGGGTACGGAATCGGTCACCCGACCACCCTGCCACGTGCCCGCCGGGCCCGGTGCACGGCACCCCGCACCACCGCCGGGAGCGCGGCGGTCCCCCCGTGTCGCAACCCGGCGGTAGCATCCTGTTCTACCTTCATCCTTCCGACACATAGACTGCCTGCCGATGGACACACAGGTCGCCGACACGTTGCTGGGCTCGCTGATCGAGGGGCGCTACCGCATTCGCGGGCGCGTCGCCCGAGGCGGCATGGCGACCGTGTACACCGCCACCGACGAGCGCCTGGAGCGCACCGTGGCGGTCAAGATCATTCACCCGACCCAGGCGCCGCAGGCCAAGGCCCGGATGGCCGGCTTCGTCGAACGCTTCACCGACGAGGCCAAGACCATCGCCCGGCTCACCCACCCGAACGTGGTGGCGGTCTACGACCAGGGCATCCACGCGGGCCTGCCGTACCTGGTGATGGAGTACGTCCGCGGCCGCACGCTGCGCGACGTGCTCGCCGAGCGCCGCCGGCTCAACCCGGACGAGGCGCTCGCGATCACCGAGCAGATGCTCGCCGCGCTCGCCGCCGCGCACCGGGCCGGCCTGGTGCACCGCGACGTCAAGCCGGAGAACGTGCTGGTCGCCGAGGTGCCCACCGGCGGCAGCCGCAACCTGGTCGACAGCGTGGTCAAGGTGGCCGACTTCGGGCTGGCCCGGGCCGTCGAGGCCAGCGCCGAGGACGAGAACGGCAACCAGCTCATGGCGACGGTGGCGTACGTGGCGCCGGAGCTGGTCACCCAGGGCCACGCGGACCCGCGCACCGACGTCTACTCGGCCGGCATCGTGCTGTTCGAGATGCTCACCGGCCGGGTGCCCTACGACGGCGACCGTCCGGTGGAGGTCGCGTGGCAGCACGTCGACCGGGACGTACCGGCGCCGTCGACGCTGGTGCCGACGCTGCCGCCGGCTCTCGACGCGCTCGTCGCGCGGGCCACCCGGCGCGATCCGGCCGGCCGCCCGGCCGACGCCGCGGCGCTGTTGAGCGAGGTGCAGGCGGTCCGCGACCAGCTGGGCGACCCGCACGCGCACACCACCGTGCTGCCGCAGCTCAGTGACGACACCGCGGTCCTGAGCCAGCCGACCCAGATGGTGGCCGCGCTCCAGCCGGTCGAGCGCCCGGCGTGGGCGCGGCTGCCCGAGGGCGGCGCCGCACAGCGCCCGCACCGGCGCCGCGCCGTCGAGGAGGACGTCCCGGGGACCGGGTTCGCCGCTCTGCGTACCCGGATCATGGGCTCGCCGCGCGGCCGGCTGGCCGTCGCCGCGGCGGTCGTGGTGCTCGGCCTGGTCGCCGCGGTGGGTGGCTGGTGGTTCGGCGTGGGCCGCTACACGGTCGCGCCGCAGATGGTGAGCCTGACCAAGGCCGACGCGGAGGCGCAGGCCCAGCGCGGCGGCTTCACGCTGAAGTACGCCACCCCGCGCCACGACGAGCAGGTCCCCAAGGACACGGTGCTCGGGCAGTCGCCCGGTTCGGCCGCGCGGATCGTCAAGGGCGGCACGATCACGCTGACCCTGTCGCTCGGTCCGGAGCGGCTGCCGGTGCCGGACGTGGTGGGCAAGGACTACGCGCTGGCCCAGGCCGAGCTGGAGGGCGCCAACCTGGTCGTGGTCAAGGGCTCCTCCCGGTACGACGACACGCTGCCCGCGGGTGTGGTGCTGGCCACCGACCCGAAGGTGGGCACAGTGGTCAAGCCCGGGGCGAAGGTGACGGTGATCCTCAGCAAGGGCCGCGCCCCGGTGACGGTGCCCAACCTGGTCGGCAAGAGCCTCACCGAGGCGCGCACCATCCTCGCGCAGCTCGGGCTGAAGCCGGTGGAGAACGTCAAGGACTCCGACAAGCCGAAGGACGAGATCCTCGGCCAGAGCCCGGCCGACGGCACCGGCGTGGAGAAGGGCGCCCAGGTCAAGCTGGAGATCAGCAAGGGTCCGCCGCAGGTGGCCGTCCCCCGGGTGATCGACATGCCCTGCCAGCAGGCCAAGCAGACGCTGGAGAGCCAGGGCTTCCCGGTCAACGTCCAGCTCAACCCGAACGGCATCGTCCGGCTCCAGAACCCGGCCGAGAACACGCCTGTGCCGCCGGGTACGACGGTCACGGTGACGTGCCTGTGAATGCGTGTGACGGGCGCCGGCGGGTGGGGTCGCACACCCCCACCTCCGGCGGCCTGGCCCGGGCGGCCCTGCCGTACGCGGACGCGGCCGAGTCCGAGGTGGTGCAGGTCTACGTCTCGAACTCGCGCGGCTGGGCGCTGCCGGCCGGTGACCCGGCGCAGGACACGTTGTTCCGCGACGGCTGCGGCGAGCGCGGGCTGCCCGTGTTCATCCACGCGTCGCTGCTGGTCAACCTCGGCTCCCCCACCCCGGCGACAGTGACCCGGTCGACGGAGACGCTGGCCCACGCGCTGCGGCGGGGCCGGGCGATCGGCGCCGAGGGCGTGGTGTTCCACGCCGGCAGCTCGGTCGACGCCGGTCACGACGAGGCGGCCCTGCGGCAGGTCCGGGAGGCGCTGCTCCCGCTGCTCGACGAGATCGCGGCCGCCGGCGGGCCGATGCTGCTGGTCGAGCCGAGCGCCGGCGGCGGGCGGTCGCTGGCGTCCCGGGTCGAGCACCTCGGCCCCTACCTGGACGCGGTCGACCGGCACCCGATGCTCGGGGTCTGCTTCGACACCTGTCACGCCTGGGCGGCCGGTCACGACCTGGCCGCCGAGGGCGGCATGACCGCCACGCTCGACACGCTGGTCGCCACTGTGGGCGCGGACCGGCTGCGGCTGGTGCACGCGAACGACTCGAAGGACCTGTGCGGCTCCACCCGCGACCGGCACGAGAACATCGGCAAGGGCACCATCGGCGAGCCGGCGTTCGCCGAGCTGATGCGGCATCCGGCGACCGCCGGCGTGCCCGTGCTGGTGGAGACCCCCACGGAGAAGCACATCGGCCACGCCGCCGACATAGCCACCCTCAAGCGCCTCCACCCTTGACGGGGTTCGCTCCCCTCCCCGCGTGACTCCGGTGATCAAGGAGTTCGTGTCCCGCTCCGGCGCGGATTCGGACACGAACTCCTTGATCACCGCCGACCCGGGGTGGGTCAGGCGCGCAGGGCGGTGTTCAGGATGGCGGCGGCGCGGTCGATCTGCGCGTCGGTGACGTCCAGGTGGGTGACCAGCCGGGCGGTACGCGGGCCGAGCACCGAGATCAGCAGCCCCTCCGCCCGCGCGGCCGCCGCCAGCGCGTGCGCGTCCAGCGGGTGCTTGGTCAGGTCCAGCGGCACGATGTTGGTCCGCACCACCGACGCGAGCACCCCGTGCGGGGCGACCGCCTCGGCCAGCCGGGCCGCCTTGACGTGGTCGTCGGCCAGCCGCTCGACGTGGTGCGCCAGCGCGTACCGGCCCGCGGCGGCGAGGATGCCGACCTGCCGCATGCCGCCGCCCATCCGCTTGCGCAGGAACCGCGCCCGGGCGATCTTCTCCGCGCTGCCCACGATCAGCGAGCCGACCGGCGCGCCGAGGCCCTTGGAGAGGCAGACCGAGAGCGTGTCGAACAGCACGCCGTACCCGGCCAGCGGCACCCCGTCGGCCACGTGCGCGTGCCAGATCCGCGCGCCGTCGCAGTGCAGGGCCACCCCGTGCTCGTCGGCGACCGCACGCATCCGGCGCAGCGTCGGCAGCGGGATCACCCCACCGCCGCCCCGGTTGTGTGTCTGCTCCACGGCGATCGCCCGCGTGGGCACCGCGAAGTAGCCGTCCGGCCGGATCATCCCGGCGACCACGTCGGGGTCCAGCTCCGCGCCCACCGCGGGCCAGGTCCGCGAGGAGATCCCGCCGTACGCGGCGGCGGCACCGACCTCGTACGTGACCACGTGCGCGTCGGCGTCGCAGAGCAGCTCGTCGCCGGGCGGTACGTGCAACTGGAGCGCGATCTGGTTGGCCATCGAACCGCTCGGGGCGAACAGCGCCGCCTCATGACCGAACAGCGCGGCCACCTCGGCCTCCAGCGCGGTGACCGTCGGGTCCTCGCCGTAGACGTCGTCGCCCACCTCGGCGGCGGCCATCGCCTCCCGCATCCCCGGCGTCGGCCGGGTCACGGTGTCCGTCCGCAGATCGATGACCTCACCCACGGTGCCTCCTCCGGCTGCCGACTGCGGGGCTCGCAAGCTCACTCCTCGCGTCAGCCACTGTGCCCCCTCCGGCTGCCGACTGCGGGGCTCGCAAGCTCACTCCTCGCGTCAGCCACTGTGCCCCCTCCGGCTGCCGACTGCGGGGCTCGCAAGCTCACTCCTCGCGTCAGCCACGGAGCATCTCCGCCACCAGGAACGCCAACTCCAGCGACTGCTGGGTGTTCAGCCGGGGGTCGCAGGCCGTCTCGTACCGGTCGGGCAGGTCGAGGTCCTCGATGCCCTGGGCGCCGCCGAGGCACTCGGTGACGTCCTCGCCGGTCAGCTCGACGTGCAGACCACCCGGGTGGGTGTCCAGGCCGCGGTGCACCTCGAAGTAGCCGAGCACCTCGTCGACGATCCGGTCGAAGTGCCGGGTCTTGTAGCCGTTGGAGGACTCGTGCGTGTTGCCGTGCATCGGATCGCACTGCCAGACGACCTTTGCGCCGGCGGCGGTGACCTTGGCGACGATCGGCGGCAGCGCGTCCCGGACCCGGTGGTTGCCCATCCGGCTGATCAGCGTGAGCCGGCCGGGGATGTTGTCCGGGTTGAGCTTCTCGCAGAGCTCGATCGCCTCGTCCGGGGTGGTCGTCGGGCCGAGCTTGACCCCGATCGGGTTGGCGATGCGGGAGATGAAGTCGATGTGCGCCCCGTCGATCTGCCGGGTCCGCTCGCCGATCCACAGGAAGTGCCCGGACAGGCCGTACGCCTTGCCGTTGGAGATCCGGGTCAGCGCCCGGTCGTACTCCAGCGCGAGCGCCTCGTGCGAGCAGTGCAGCGTGACGGTGCGCAGCGCCTCGTCGTCGGTCATCCCGCAGGCCCGGATGAAGGCCAGCGCCCGGTCGATCTCGCGGGCGATCGCGTCGTAGCGCTCGCCGGCCGGGGACCGCCGGACGAAGTCCTTGTTCCAGTCGTGCACGGCGTGCAGGTCGGCCAGCCCGCCGGCCAGGTATGCGCGGAGCATGTTCATCGCGGCGGCCGAGTTCGCGTACGCCCGGATCATGCGCTGCGGGTCGGCGACCCGCGCCTCCGGCGTGGCCTCCAGGGAGTTGATCATGTCGCCGCGGTAGGCGGGCAGGCCGCGGGCGTCGGTCGGCAGCGACCGGGGCTTGGTGTACTGGCCGGCGACCCGGGCGACCTTGACCACCGGCAGCGACGCACCGTAGGTGAGCACGATGGCCATCTGGAGCAGCGTGCGGGCGTTGGCGAGCAGGTGGCTCTCGGTGTTGTCGGCGAAGGTCTCCGCGCAGTCACCGCCCTGGAGCAGGAACGCCTTGCCCTCGCAGACCAGCGCGAGCCGCTGCCGCAACTGGTCGACCTCGTAGGGCGCGACCACGGAGGGCACCGTGTCCAGCACCCGGCAGACCTCGGCGACCTGGGCCGGGTCGTCCCAGGGCGGGGTCTGCGCGCGCGGCAGCTCCCGCCAGCGGTCGAGGCCGAGGGCCGCGTCCTCGGCGGAGTCGGCGGTCGGTCGGCTGGTCTGCAGACCAGGGCTACCCACGGCGGGGTGACTCAGCTGATGCCACTCATGGCGCATGAAGGAAAGCGTACGGCGACCGTCGCGATCACTCACCGCCGAGGGGGATGGTTCCGGTCACTGGGAGGGAACCGGTGAGGGCGCCATCGCCGGCGGCGGTGGCCCCGCCGGGTCGGCGGTCGGCTCGACCGCGCGCTCGCCGGGCGCCTCGCCGGAGATGCACCAGTCCGCGCCGTTACGGGTGACGGTGAACAGCAGCGACCGGGCGGCCTTGCGCGAGCCGGCGGCAACCGTGATCGAGGCGCTGACCTCCTGGCCGTTCGGGCCGGAGCGGACCTCGGTGATCGTCGCCTCGGGCACCGTGAAGTGGTCGGCGAAGTCGCCATTCGGGCCGGTGGCGGCGGAGTCGAAGGCGGCGTGCATGGGCGCGCAGAGCTGGCTGCGGCCGGCGGCGGCGTCGCGGGCGGTCAGCGCGTCCAGGTACGCCTGCACGCGTTCCCGGCTCTTGACCGCCGCCTCCTCGGCCGGCGCCTTCCCGCTGGGCGGGGTGTCGCCGCCCTGGCCGCCCGAGCCGCAGGCGGTCAGGGCCGCCGGCAGGAGCGCGAGGAGGGCGAGCCCGGCGAACCGGCCCCGGTGGCTGCGACCCATCTGTCCTCCCGTCGCGTGGACTCGTCGAGCGGCGAGTGTGCCACATCCGGCCCGGGCGGCCGGGTGACTCCCCATCCTGACCCGGATCGGCGCGCTCGGCCAGGACGGCACGCGGGCGGGGAGGGGCCGGTGCGGCCCCTCCCCGCCGGGTGGGTGGTGCGTCGGCCCTCGGCTCAGCCGAGACCGCCCTTGATGGCGCCGATCAGCTCACCGTTGCTGGTGTCACCGGAGAGCTCCCAGAAGAACGCGCCACCGAGGCCCTGGCTGTTGGCGTAGCTCATCTTTCCGCCGATGGTCGACGGGGTGTCGTAGCTCCACCAGTTGCTGCCGCACTTGGCGTACGCCGTGCCGGCGACGGTGCCGGTGGCCGGGCAGCTGTTCTTGAGCACCTTGTAGTCCTCGATGCCCGCCTCGTAGGTTCCCGGGGCCGCGCCGGTGGCGCTGCCGCCGGGTGCGGCCTGGGTCACGCCGGTCCAGCCGCGTCCGTAGAACCCGACGCCGAGCAGCAGCTTGCTGGACGGTACGCCCTTGGACTTGAGCTTCTGGATCGCCGCGTCCGACCAGAAGCCCTGCTGCGGGATGCCGGCGTAGGAGTAGAGCGGCGAGTGCGGCGCGGTCGGTCCCTGCGCGTTGAAGGCGCCGAAGTAGTCGTACGTCATCGGCATCAGCCAGTTGAGGTTGTTCGCGGCGCCGGCGTAGTCGGTGGCGTCGATCTTGCCGCCGTTGCTGCCGTCGGCGGTGATCGCCGCGGTGACCAGGAAGCTGGAGCCGAACTTGCTCCGCAGCGCCGAGACCACGTTCTTGAACGCGTTCGGGCCGCTGCTGTCGCACTGGAGGCCGCAGGCGTTCGGGTACTCCCAGTCGACGTCGATGCCGTCGAAGACGTCCGCCCAGCGCGGGTCCTTGACCAGGGAGTAGCAGGAGTCGGCGAACGCGGCCGGGTTCTGCGCGGCCTGGGTGAAGCCGCCGGACCAGGTCCAGCCGCCGAAGGACCAGAGCACCTTCAGGTTCGGGTACATCTTCTTCAGCTTGCGCAGCTGGTTGAAGCTGCCGCGCAGCGGCTGGTCCCAGGTGTCGGCGACGCCGTCGACGCTGTCCGCCGCGGTGTACGCCTTCTCGTAGTCGGCGTAGCTGTCCCCGATGCTGCACCGGCCGCCCGTGGTGTTGCCGAAGGCGTACAGGATGTGGGTCAGCTTGGCGGCCGAGCCGCTGGTGTGGATGTTCTTGACGTGGTAGTTGCGGGCGTAGACGCCCCACTCGGCGAAGTAGCCGACGACCTTCTTGCCACCGGGCGGCGGCGTGGTGGGCGGCTGCGTGGTCGGCGGCGCGGTCGTCGGCGGCGCAGTCGTGGGCGGCGCCGTGGTCGGCGGCGCCGTGGTCGGCGCGGTGGTCGTCGGCGTGCCGCCGCCGGTGCAGGAGCCACCGTTGATCGTGCAGCTCACCGGCGCCTTGTACGCGCCGGTGCCGTTGTAGCCCCAGCTGAAGCTGGCGCCGGGGGCGAGCGTCGCGGCCCAGCTCTTGTTGACCGCCACGTAGCGGTCACCGCTGCGGGTGATGTCGGCGTCCCAGGAGCTGCTGATCGAGGTGCCGGAGGGCAGCGTGAACTCGATGCGCCAGCCGTTGACGGTGGAGCTGGTGCCGTTGGTGACTGTCACCCGCCCCTCGTGGCCGGTCCCCCAGTCCTGCACCTTGGCGAACGTGGCGGTGACGCTGCCGGCGGCCGAAGCGGTGGTCATGGGCACCGCGGCGACCGCGAGCGCGACCACGGCGCCGGTGGCCCACAGGGCCCGGCGGAGCGATCTCTTCATACGGCGTCCCTCCAATAGTTAGGAAACTTTCCAAATTGATTGCTGAGACGCTACTCACGCCGTCACCACTTCGTCAAGATGTAGATGCATCGATTTCACGGGTGACGCGGGACGGTGGGCACGAGGGCCCGTAGCCTCGTCCCATGACCGTTTTCGACGTCCAGATCGACGCCCTCACCGGCGACCCGGCCGACCTCGGCCGCTACCGCGGCCGCGCCCTGCTCGTGGTCAATGTGGCCTCCCGCTGCGGCCTCACCCCGCAGTACGCGGGCCTCCAGGAACTCGCCGACACGTACGCCGGACGCGGGCTGACGGTGCTCGGGGTGCCGTGCAACCAGTTCGCCGGCCAGGAGCCGGGCAGCGCCGCCGAGATCGAGGAGTTCTGCCAGGTCAACTACGGCGTGACGTTCCCGCTGACGGAGAAGGTCGATGTCAACGGGCCGGACCGGCACCCGCTCTACGCGGAGCTGGTGTCCACGCCGGACGCCGAGGGACACACCGGCGACGTGCGCTGGAACTTCGAAAAGTTCCTCGTCGCGCCGGACGGCACGCCGGCCGCGCGGTTCGGCCCGCAGGTCACGCCCGAGGACCCCGAGCTGCGCGCGGCGATCGAGAAGGTACTGCCGGCCTGACGGGCGCAGCCGGGGCGGCGCCGGGGCCGGCTGCCGCCCCGGCTACGCCGCGCAGGGCCGCGACGGCACCGCGGACTTGCTCCGCAGGATCCGGTACGTCCCGGACGAGGTGGTCGAGAGCTCGTACCGGACCTGCCACAGCGTGCAGGTCTCCTGCGGGCGGTTCTTCGGCCCGTAGCCGGGGTCCTGAGTGCTCCGGAAGGTCACCACGGCCGCGACCACTGCCTGGCCGGCGTCGGTCAGCGAGCGCAGCACCACGTCGGAGTCGTGCGTGGTGACGAGCTGACGCCCGAACCGTTCCACGGCCCCGCCGTCGTCCGGGTCGAGGACGTCCCCGGCCGGATCGAACATGGCCGCGGCCGCCGGATAGTTTCGGTTGTTGACGGCGCTGAAGTAGGCGTCGAAGGTGCGGGCGACCTCAGCCGCTCGCGCGTCCACCACGCCCGCCTCGATCGTCACGAGGCCGACCACGGCCGGTGACTCCGAAGGGGACGGCGTCAGCTCCCACGGATCGGCGCTCGCCGGGTCGGACGAGGGCGCATCCGTGCCTGCCCCCGGGTCGTCCTCAATTCTGTGCGTCTGCCCGGGCGACGGGTCGGCGCCCGGCACGTCGGCGTCGTCCCGCACCAACCACAGGACGCCACCGGCCCCGAGTGCGATCGCCAGGCTGACGACGGCGGCGACCAGCATGGCTCGCAGGAACGCCCGCCGCGGTTCCGGCCCGGTACTGGGACCGTCCGACCCGTGGCCGTCGTCCGGCTCGGTGAGGCGATCCAGCTCGGCGACCCGGTCCGGCTCGATCACCACCTCCGGTCCGGTCACAGCGACCCGCTCGTCGTCGACGGGCACCGGCAATTCGACCGGCTCGGGGCCAAAGCCCAGCACGGTGCCGGGGCTCCGGGCCGGCGCGGTGCCGTCGCTCTCGGACGTCGTGGGCTCGTCACGGCCCACCGGTTTGGACCTGCCGCTTTCCAACGGGGCGAAAGGCGCGGCGCAGACCGGGCAGAGCGACGCGGCAGACGGAACGACCGAACCGCATTCCGCGCATTCTCGAACAGACATCGGCAGCTCCCCGCGTCCTCGGGAGAAAGAATTCGCCCGAGTGAATCGGAAACGGTTGTCGTCGCGCAACACCGAATCGCGACTGTGTCCTGTTCGACCGCAACTCCGTCCGGCCGTACGAACGGATCGGCCCGTCGAGCCCGGCGAGCGGTACCTACGGCCACTTTCCCGCAGAGGGCGGGAACTCATAACGTGGCTGACCCCGGAACATCGTCATCGATTGGTGATCACATGACGAGCACGATCGACGGTGACAGGAACCCGACAGAAACGACGCGATTCTTCACGCATAATCCGCCGCGCGAACGACAACAGGCTCCGATGTCGCCGACCACCCGCTATTTGTGCGGAGCGGCATACCGCAGTGAGCGATTCGCCGATGGAGTAATCGCCGAACTGATCGACGAGGGCCATCGGGCCGTCGTGCCGACCATCGGGTACGACCTGGAGCCGATCCTGCGTCACTGCTACCACGCACGGCATCTCTGGCTACTTCAGAACGCGCTCGTCTCGGCGATCCTGCTGGTGGGATTCTTCGCTGCGACCTGGTCCACGGTCCTGCTGGCCGGCATCGCGTTCCTGGCGAACCTCCTCAGCCCGCCCGCCGAACGGGCGGACCGGTCGACGGCATACCTCGTGCTCGGCGGCCTCGCACTAGCTGTAATGCCCATGAGGGTTGTTGACGGCGTGGCGGCTTGAGACGAGGCGAGACCTCCGGCGAGGTGTGAGGTGCTGACGCCCACACGGAACCGGAGGTCTCATGGCCCACCGTAATGCCCGG